>PBSY01000001.1 GCA_002726915.1 Verrucomicrobiales bacterium
ACGGGATGACCTCCAGGAACTCCCTAGCGAATTATCCAAAAGAGGATTGATTAGCTCGATTGATGGACCATCTCCATTTGCTGCCACCGGCCACGGGAAACCGACCTTGTAATCAGTTTCGTCGGCGATCTGATCGTTTAAATCGCGTAAATAAACGGTTTCGCCCTCCGAATCTAGCTGGCCGCGATATGGACCAATTGCGGTAATACCAAAATTAGAAGTCAGAGTTGTAGGGTCTTCGGCAACGACTAGAAAACCACCAGCTGGAATGGTCGTTCCTTCAGGGAAAGAATATTTAATTGCGCCAGAGAGCCGCCACCCGGAAATGTCAGCAGCCGATTTATCTGCATTATAAAGCTCAACAAACTCCTCACGGATTGGATTCTCTGGCGGGTTGAAATGGATTTCATTGACCACAACAAGCGCCAACCCCGACTGCGACCAGAGGAGTAGTGAGCAGCACAAGAAGAGGTGGAGAATAGAAGGGGGAAAACTATTCAAGACGCAGGAAAAAGTTCGGGAGGGATCAATCTGTTTATAGTTACAGATGATACCCTCCCGTAAGAGATTTTTGTTTTTAACCTTCTACTTGCGGCGACGCAGGAGAAACAGTCCGGCAAGACTGACGAGCGCTATGCTTGATGGCTCTGGAACGGCATCTCCCGAAGTTTTGAGACTCCAGTCGTCAATTCCAATGTTGGGCTTGAACTCAGAAGCTCCCCACTTGAAGACTTCCACTTCCACGAAGTTAGTGATCGTGTCTCCGATTGGCCCATCAACTCCCCCTCCTGAGTAAAAAGATATTGGATCACCCCCGTTAACAGAATAGGTCAAGTCGATGGTATCCGACGCTGTATTGTAGGCATTTGAAAGGGTGAGAAGATCACCATTAGCCACACTGATACGGGTGTTCGGCTGGATGTTACCACCACCACCATCAGAGTCATTATGATACAAACGCATGTCTCCGAAACTATTTAGAACAACCTCCATGAAGCCTTCGGATCCGAAGCTTTTCCATTTAAAATCAGACTGTGTGTTGTCACCTCCAAAACCAAATTCATTGAATACGACAGAGACACTGTTTACGTAAGATGAATCGAGTTCGCCAGCAGTTGATCGGCTAATCTTGGGATTGTTTCCGCCACCTTGATTGGCTGTTAGACCGTATTTGCCATCGCTTATTCCGAGATGTCCTCCCTCAAACGATTGCTGGCGCCATCCTTCATCGAGAGGACCTGAAAAATCATCATTGAATGTTAGAATAGCTCCTTGGCTGCTGCCGAGCAAAGCTGCGCTTAGGAAAGCGTATGTTGTTGGTCTTTTCATATGTTCTCTTGTTTGGGTGTTTGAAATGCTTTGGGAGTGGAAAAATCACCTTTCGCACCAGCGATCTAATTAAATCGATCCTTAATCCTCAAGGCCGCTAACTTGAGGATTTGAGCCATTCTTTGTAGAAATTGAACCAACGTCCTAATCTTTGAGAATTAGGAAGCATTTAAGTTGATTAGATGCGGTTGCAACTTTTTCGGATCCCTTTATAAAATAACCATGACTCAACGGGCGATTGTATATCCTACAGAGGGCTTTGAGGGGCTTATCTTTGATTTAGATGGGACCCTGATTGACTCGATGGAAGCCCATTACGAAGCCATGGGGCAGGCTTTAGAGGAAGAAGGTGGAATAGGCCTCTTCACGAAAGAGCGTTATTCCGAACTCGGAGGCAAACCAGCTGCTGATATCGTGAATTTATTAAACCTTGAAAATGGATTGAGCATGGATGCTCGGAAAGTTTGCGAACGACAACACGAGATCTTAGAAGGAAAGGTCAAATCTTTTGAGGCCATCCCCGAGGTTGCAAATTACGCGGAAAGATATCGTGGAAAAATCCCAATGGCGGTGGCAAGTGCAGGGACGAGTAAAATGGTAAAATCGTCTTTGGAGAGCGTAAACATGCTTTCTTGGTTTGATGTTGTTCTAGGCTCTGATGAGGTCAAAAATGGAAAACCATCACCAGATATTTATCTCGAAGCCGCACGGCGTCTTAAAGTTAATCCAGGAGCTTGCGTTGTTTTTGAGGATAGTGAGGCAGGCGTCTGTGCGGCCCAATCCGCAGGAATGAAAGTGGTTATTGTGCCTCCTAAAGACTGAGAGAAAAGAAGCTGTAAGTCTCCAATTTCTTCACCGCTGTTAATCCCAGGCAGGCTTTGTGACGGAACTGTCACAAATAACGTTTAGGACACTTCTGTTGCGCAATCTAGACCTTTCAAACCGAAATGTAACGAGACTGTCACTCGAAGCTCTTTGATTAAATAGCCAAACAGCCTAGTCATACATGCTTCAAACGACGCGATCACTTGCGGTTCGGTTAAACCACAAAACACCACAAACCCTTTAAGTATCAGATGAAAACGACATTTCCTTCTCTCCTAACGGTTGCGGGCGCCACAGCTCTAGCCTTAAGCTCCTGCGGCCGCGATGACGACGGCGGGGAAAAAGTCACTATTGCTGGCTCGGACACGATGCTCCAGGTCGGTCTTGCATGGCAGGACGCCTATAAAAGCGTCGCTAGCAACGTCGCCCTATCTGTCGAGGGGGAAGGCTCCAGCACCGGATTCAAGGCGCTGATTGATAAAACGGCAGAAATCGCCCACTCGAGCCGCCAGATCAAAGAATCTGAGGCTGAGAAGATCAAGGCCGCCCACAACGGCACCGAGGCGGTCGAGCACATCGTTGGCTTCGATGGCATCGCGGTCTTCATGCACCCGGACAACCCGGTAAAGTCCATCTCGGTCCCCGAACTCAAAGAAATCTGGGCAGCTGGCGGCACGATCAACAACTGGAACCAAGTTGGCGGATCCGACTCTGAAATCCAGCGCATGGGGCGTTCTAATAGCTCGGGGACCTACGGTTACTTCCAGAAGGCGATTCTCGGCAAAAACGCTGAGGGCAAAGGGCTCGAATACAAGCCTGGCACCGGTGCAGCTAATGGTTCTCAGGGTGTCGTCGAATTTTGCTCTACCACCCCGTCTGGAATCGGATACAGCGGTATGAGCTACAAAAACGACACGGTCGGCTGGCTCTCGGTCAGTGCCGAAAAAGGTGGCGAGGCCATCGAGCCGTCGATCGCCAATGTCCAGAACAAGACATACCCGATCGCCCGCCCGCTCTACATCTACACCGTCGGTGAGCCTGACCCCGATAGCACCGTCGGCAAGTATCTCGCTTGGATCAAAGGCGAAGGTGGCCAGGAAGTCGTCTCCGCTCAGGGATTCGTCCCATTAAACTAATCGGATCACGAACTCCTCCACCTACTGCGACTCTACCCTATGGCTGCTGGAAAAACTAGTGCGATCAAGGCAGTCAGCTCACGAGCTCTCGATAGGGCCGAGCCCCTGATCCGCGGGGTTATTTACATCAGCGGCTGGAGTTCCATCCTCTTTGTCGTGGCGATCTTCTTCTTCATTTTCAAGGAGGCTGCCCCGATCCTAACCAAGGTGGACTGGGGTGAGTTCTTCTTCGAAAACCGCTGGATCCCGAACCCAGCGGAGGGCAATGAAGCGAATTACGGCGCGGCGGGTATCCTGTATGGCACATTTGCCATCACAGTGGTGAGCACGATGATCGCCATGCCGCTCGGATTCGCCGCCGCCGTCTATATCTCCGAATTTGCCACTGGCAAGGTGAAGGAGACACTCAAGGTTCTGATCGAGCTGCTGGCAGCGATTCCCTCGATCATCTGGGGATTTATCGGGCTGGTCATCATGGGCCCAATCATCCAGAAGTTATTCGATGTGGAGGTTGGCGTAAACCTTTTGAATGCCTCGCTAATGGTTGCTTTCATGGCTATTCCACTGATCGTCTCGATCAGCGAGGACGCCCTGCGCGCCGTGCCCGACTCCTACCGGGAAGCCGCCCTTGCCCTCGGGGCATCCAAGTGGGAGGTTGTCTACAAGGTTCTGTTCCCTGCTGCCAAAAATGGATTGCTGGCAGCAGCTATGCTCGGCGTTGGTCGTGCCGTCGGCGAGACCATGGCTGTTTGGATGGCCTCTGGCGGAACCGAAAACATTCCGGGGAATGTCCTGAACCCGGCTATCCTCCTCGAACGTGTCAAGGCAATGACCGCGACGATCGCGTCGGAGATGAAGGATACTGCTCATGGCGACGAACACTACATGATGCTGTTCGTCATCGGCATCGTCCTGCTCTTCATTTGCGTGGTGATCAACGTCATCTCCGACCTGGTAATTAAGGGAATCAAGAAAAAGCACAGTTAGACCTATGGATTCTGAGCTACACCCATTCTCCGCCAGCGTCTTCGAGCAGCGCAAGCTCTTCAAAGAGAAACTCGCACGCTCGTTGATGCTCACCGCAGCGTTGATGCTGATCGTCCCCGTCATCTCGATCATCATCTACCTGTTCGTGAAGGCATCTCCGGTACTCTCGATCAGCTACATCGTTGATGACCCGGGTCCGCTCGGCAAGTCCGGCGGCATTTGGCTCCCTCTGATGGGGACTTTCTATCTGGTGCTCACCTCGTTGGTGATCGTTGCCCCAATTGGCATCCTCGCCGGCATCTACCTGAACGAATACGCCCCCGACAACTGGTTGACACGCGCTATCGGAATGGCGGTCACCTCGCTAGCCGGAGTCCCATCGATTGTGCACGCCCTCTTCGGAGTCGGCGCCTTCGTCCTGACGCTCGGCTTGGGCAAGAGCCTACTGGCGGCTGCTTGCACGATCGCCGTCATGACGATTCCAGTCATTGTGACCGCAACTCGCGAGGCGCTCGCTGCAGTTCCGATGCAGTTCCGCGAAGCCTGCTGGAACATGGGAGCAACCAAGTGGCAGACCATCCGCACGATCGTGCTACCCAACTCTGTCTCTGGTATCCTCACTGGCGTGATCCTCGAAGTTTCCCGGGCTGCTGGCGAGACTGCCCCAATCCTGTTCACCGGCGCTGCGGCTAGTGTCGCGGTCAGCACTGCCACTCTCGACCGCAAGCTGGTGCCTTACGACCTCGACGACAAATTCATGGCACTCTCTTATCACCTGCACATCGTTGCAGAGAAGATTTCCGGGATGCCCGAAGAGATGATGTTCGGCTGCGCCGCTGTCCTCATCGCTCTGATCCTCACCGTCAACAGTGTCTCGATCGGCCTGCGTGGCTGGCTGCGATCACGCAAGAAATGGTAATATGATGGAGAAACCACATATCGAATTCCGCAACGTCACTGCCCGTTACGGAAATAATATCGCCCTCGACGGACTGGATTTTGTTGTCCGCAAGAATACCATCTTCGGCATCGTTGGACCGGCTAACTCGGGAAAGACCACTCTGCTGAAATGTATCAATCGCACGATCGATTTTATCCCGAGCGCTTCGGTCGAAGGTTGCGTGCGCATTGGCGAGACCAACAATGATGGCGAGATTACCCTAGAGGACGTGCGCGAGATCAAGAACGTCTACTCACTGCGCCGTCGCATCGGCATGGTCTTCCCTCTGCCGGTCGGGCTGCCACTGTCCATCTACGAGAACGTCGCCTACGGGCCGCGCCGCGCTGGCATCTACGACAAGGATACACTGGACGAGCTGGTCGAACGCTGCCTCAAACAGTCCGTCCTTTGGGACGAGGTCAAGGATCGNCTCGACTCGCTTGGAACGAAACTCTCCGGCGGCCAGCAACAGCGTCTCACCCTCGCCCGCGCNCTCTCCCTCGAGCCCGAGATCCTCTGCTTGGACGAGTTTTCGATCGCTATCGATCCGGTCACCACGATGAAAATTGAGGACGTGCTGGTGCAGCTCAAAGAGAAGATGACGATCATCCTCGTTACCAACCTCATCCAGCAGGCGCAGCGCATCTCAGACGACATGATGTTCCTCAACGATTCCGACATCGTCGAACTTGGCCCGACCGCCGAGATGTTCGCCAACCCCAAGCAAACCCTCACTGAAAAGTACCTTGCCGGGGAGATGGGCTAGGAGAAACTTACGACGATGCAGACCAATCAAAACATCTCAGATTCCAACGCCGTTAATGCCGCTGCCCTCGCCGCCACCGGCGAAGTGAGTATCCGCACGCGTGATCTCGACCTGTTCTACGGAGATTTCCAGGCACTGTTCGGCGTCAGTGTCGACATCAAGCCGGGTATCATCACCTCGCTGATCGGGCCATCAGGCTGTGGAAAAACCCCCTTGCTGCGCTCGTTCAACCGTATCAACGAACGCTACGGGAATGTCACCACCAATGGCGAGATTTCGATCCTCGGAAAGAACATCTATGATGCCGACGTTAGCCTCCCCGAACTACGGAAGTCCGTGGGGATGGTATTCCAACGGCCAAACCCGCTGCCCATCTCGATCTATGACAATATTGTGTTCGGTCTCAGAGCCCATACCCCTCGCGGTGAACTGAAGCGAGGAATGGATCTCGACGAGGTCGTCGAGTCGGCCCTGCGCGAGGTGCAGCTTTGGGAAGCCACTAAGAACAAGCTGAAGGACAAGGCAACTTCCCTGACCTTGGAGCAACAGCAGAAACTCTGCATCGCCCGCCTGCTGCCGCTCAAACCGCGCATCATTCTCATGGACGAACCCTGCTCGGCACTTGATGCCGACGGTATCGAGCGCGTCGAGGAACTAATCAACGAGCTGCGCGAACGTTTCACGATCGTCATGGTCACCCACAACATGGGCCAGGCCAAAAGGGCGAGCGACGAGTGCATTTACATGTATCTTGGGAAGATCATCGAACACTCGTCCACTGCCGAACTGTTCCTCAACCCCAAGGAAGAACAGACCGCTATGTACATCGAAGGCCGCTACGGCTAAAACCTTTATCCAACATGACTGAATCTAGCCATATCCTAGGGAATTTTGAGCGCGCACTTACCCAGTTGAGCGATGACATCATCGAGATGGGCAACAAGGTCGAGGGTTGTTTTGAAATGGCTGTTCACGGTCTTGTGCGCCGCGACACAGATCTGTGCAACCAAGTGGTCGCCGACGACGAGGAGATTGACCAGTTCGAAAAAGATATCGACAAGCAGGGCATGCAGATCATCGCTCTCTACAACCCTGTCGCCCACGACCTGCGCAAGGTGATATCCGCGATGAAGGTGTCGAACAATCTCGAGCGCGTCGCCGACCAAGCAGTCGGCATCGCAAAGCGCGCCCGGAAGGTGAACAAGAACGCCGAGATCCCGGAGACGCTTATGGTCGAGCCAATCTACCACCTCGCCGCCTCGCTGCTGCACGATGCCATCGCGGGCTTCAACTCAGACGGCAACGTCGACGAAGCGATCGCGATCCAGAGCCGCGACAAGGAAGTCGATGCCGCCCACAAGAAACTGGCCAAAAAGCTTACTAGGCAGATGGAGGCTGACCCGGAACACGTCAAGGACTACCTCAACTTGCAGTTTATTATCCGCTTCATTGAGCGCATCGGTGACCACGCCAAGAACATTGCTCAGGACACAATCTACACCGAGTCGGCGATGGACATCCGCCACGGTGGCGACCTGCCTGAGAGCGACTAGATCTATGGCCTCACCGTGCTCTAGGGTTCTGGCTGCGCGGAGTTTATCCTTATATTATTTCTGGCAAGATCAAGGTAAGGTCTTAATTTTTCCTAGGGTTTAGGAAATAAAAAAATGTGGGCGACTGTAAGGTCGTCCACATTTTTTTATTTTGAAATCGCTTGGTAAATCCTAGAAGAAGGTACGGTAGGCGAACCAATAAGTGGTTCCGGTGACCTTACCTTCTTCGGCATTCAAATCGTCATACTGGATGCCAGTCATGATTTTGGCGTTGTGATCACAGAGGAGGTAGTTGAGTCCGAGATAGTAGCTGTGGTGTTCGTTGCCTCGTCCTCCACCCACATCAACAGTGGGATCGGCATGATTGCGGCGTAGGTAACGACTTGATGTGCGCACGCCTTCATCTCCAGTGGAAGCGGAATATTGGTATTGAAACCCGAGTTGTAAGCGGTCTGGGATGATATAATAATAAGGAGTGATGACCGCGGCCCAGAAGTGACCCTGGCGTTCCGCCTTAGTGACACCATTCGCTTCATCGCCATTGTCTCCAACGAAGCCTTCAGTCATGACACCCCATCGATCAGCCACGTATTCCGAACGCAATGAAAGAGCCCACTCGTATGTCCATTGGTTTTCTTGGCCAACGCCTGAGTCGTTGTAAAGGAAGTCTGCAACTAGCTTGTGCTCATCATTCATTTGATAGCCAAGGGTTCCTTGATAGGCTAAGCCTTGGTCCCATTTGGCATCGAACTCAGGATTCTCTTCCGTACTGTAGAGGCCGAGGAGAAAGTCCCAATCCTGTTTGATCGCACTCAATTTAAAACCAGTTGGCCGAATCCCATCGACGTAGACCTTATTAGACACACCAGAACGCTCAGCGGTAACGATCTTTTTAGAGGATTCGTAAGATTCTCCACCTAAGTCGAATTTTGGAACTCCATAGAGGAGATGGAGCTTATCGAGTGAATTTAAATTGAGGGCTTTCTTAAGATCAATACCAACAAAACACTCGTCGAGGTTTTCGTAACCCCAGGTGAGGTCTCTGCCTTTTGGCCGATTATCGAGTCCCATGTTTGCGGTGAACTTAAGATTAAAATAGTCGAGAAACTTTATTTTGTTTCCGATTCGGATGCGGCGAACTTCGGCAAAGTCGGTTTCAAAATTGCGCCCATTGACATCATTGCCATCAAAGGTAGCGGCTTGGAAGTTGATCCGTCCGTGAACTTTGAATTCTTGAATCCAAGGATTGTCATCATCTTTATACAACTTGCCCATATTGACGAAGGCGTTACAAAAGTCAGAGGTAGGGTCGCCGGAGGAAAGATTTCCTAAATCTGCGGCGATATCACCGCCAAACGAGGGTATCGTGAGGGCTGACAGTAGGAATGACTGGGCAAGCAATTTATGTTTTACTTTATTCATATTGGTGTGTTTTCTTTTAGCTTCACATTAGATTTTTGGTGTTTCTGCCCTTGGGAAGTTCGATAAAATCATGACGATTTCATCACCAGGAAATTTATAATGTGACAATACTGCTTAAAACCCAAAAAATAGCCTGTCACAGAATTGTCACAATAGAGATGAGGGGTTATTGCTCGTGCAGGTTTCCCAATTTGATGCTTATGTATCAGAGGCCCAGTCTATAGATGACGAAGAGTAAGTTAGTGGATGCAGGCGTTACTCGATTTCTCAGTCTTCCCTGCTCATCGAAAGCAGAGAGTCTCTGGGATGTCAGCAAAGAGAACAGGAGCTTCCTTTAGGTAAAGTTTCGCCTATTTTTCGAGACGAGACATCCCTGCTTCCGAGGTTCTTACGGTTTTCCATTGTTCTTTGTTTGGGATCTTTCGTTTTCTTGCTTTCACCATGAATTTCCCGCTCGCTGTCTTCTCGACAACGCCTACATCGTTGCTAAAAATGTTCTGGGAGTTCTTTTTCTTCAGAAATTTAGATTTTTTGCGAAAAAATTGTAGAAACTCCTCCCAAAACTAGTCAGTCCCCCCAAGCGCGCTCTTCATGAAAAAATTTCAACTTCTCTTCATCTTTGTGTTTTTCAACGCTTTACAGGCAAAAAATCAGCCAAACATCATGGTGTTTTTAGTCGACGATATGGGTGTGATGGACACCTCGGTGG
>PBSY01000002.1 GCA_002726915.1 Verrucomicrobiales bacterium
CTCAAAAAACGAGTTCCAAGCCCAGACCTCCGCGCCGCGCTCTATCAAATGAAATAGCTCGGTTGGCGCGGGCATGCCGGGCGTCCACAGCTCGGGCGGGTCATCATTGACCGCCCAAGCTAGGCAAAGAACCTCAGTGCTGGGGTGGTCTGCATAAGAAAACGCACCCGAGGCCTTGATGTCGCACTCCGAGAATGTCTCGAAGTCGAGGCTCACGATCACGCGAGAAGATCCTCCGCCTCCTCGAACACGTCCTCGGCTGCCTCGCTGCTAATGTCATCGAAGCCTTCCAGCGCGTTGCCGCCTCCACCAAATCGCTCGCCCTCGCGCACAAACTGCACGGCCTCAAGGCTGCAAAGAATGCCGTTAAAAGCAGTGCCGTCTGAGTATGCGTAAAAACGCACCTTGGCGTTAACGTAGTCCCCGGCCTGCGGACGCCCGTCCTCCTCAACCAACGCAGACAAATCCTTGTCCACCACTGGCACCCGCTTTTTGTTGTTTGCCTTCACAATCATCGAGGTCTCATATTCGGCGCGATCACTTTCGTCGCCGTCCTGTAGGGCAGACCAAAGTTTCTTCGGCAGCTTTTCCCCCCACTTTTCCTTAGCGAGTTCCTTCCCTGCTTTTTTCATGGCAGTAATCAGCTCCGCTTGCTGCTCTTTATCGACAATAAAGGTCGCAGAGTATTTGAGGTTAGTTGAATCACCAAAAGCAGATGACTGCCAGAGGCTAGGGAAACTCAGACGAGCGTTTTCGATCTTAAACGTAGACATTTATCTTTCCTTTATCAGTCTATAACGGTGAAGGCATCCGCCACTGGTACAGCAGGTCTCCTGTCGGAGACCGGCACCAGAGTCGGTCGGCCTTCTGGTTTCACGATGAGGCTGTTCACCTCCTCGCACTTTTCTCCAAGCATGGCGATTGCCTTACTCGGTGAAATAGGTTTGCGGCTCATCACCGGCTCATTGGTCAGGGACGCCATGGCCCGAATTGCCTGCTCATCGTCTGCCCACTTTTTATTTGTTCTGCTCGACACCAGCTTGTATCCCTCAATGGGAACCCCGCTCTGCGCCAGCGCCTCCGCGTGCGCCGCGACGGCGTCGCACCAGCTTTTAATCGTTGCGAGGTGCGGCAGCAGATCTGCTATCTCCTCAACACTCAAAACGGTTGGCTCCTTCACGCGAACTCCTCACCGATTTTGGCGAAAATGTGCTCCGCCAAAGCCCGGCAGGTTGCCGACGCCCGGCAGTACCGGCACTGCGACTCGCCCGGGTTGAAGGGCGGCTTGTCCCCCAGAGCGGCCTTAGCCGCGGGCGCTAAAACTTCTCGCCCCCAAGCGAGCAGCTCCCGGGAGCGCATGGTGTGCGTTTCTAGGTGACGAAGGCGGGGCTGCACGATCGTCATGTTGATCGTGTCGATCTGGCGGTCGAAGCCAAAGGCGTCGAACACGCCGAGGGCGTAGCACTTGAGCTGGGTGTTGTTGGCGTTCACCAAGCTCCGGCCAAACTTCGCGTCCACCACAAACGCCTCACCCTCGTCGATCGATAGAAAGTCCGCGGTGCCGAAGCCTTCATCCGCCCAGTTTGAAAAATCCACGCGCCGCTCGACGTAGGTGTGCGCCTGCGGGAGAGAGCGGCAGTGCTCGACATAAACCCGAGCCATGTTTGCTTGCTCAAGGTCAATGACGTGGCCGTTGACTTCCTTGCCTAAAAATTCGTGAGGCTCTTGGGCATTGCGTAAACAGGTCTCCGCCAGCTCATGCAGCGCCGTGCCCTCGGCTGCGGCGGGGCTGCTCTCGTCCTGCAAACCAAACTGCGCCTGCACACTGGCGGGGCAGGCTATCCACCTGTGGGAGCTGCTCGCGCTGAGGATTGCGTGGGCCGGGGCCAGATCGAGTTCGTATTGCTGGAACATCTTATTATTTGATAAACAACATAAGTTGTATCATTATCCAGACAACACCGTTCTGCAACAAAATTTGTCGGTAATTTTTTTAAGGTAAAAATGAAAAGCAAAATCCAAGAAGTTAACCACGCGCTCGATCGCGCAAAAGAGATTCTAGGCCTGCGGTCTGACAGGCAGCTCGCCCTTATGCTCGATTTAGAAAAGCAAAACGTGGCCGCTTGGCGTGCGCGTGGGGAGGTGCCCGCCAGCCGGGCGCTTCAGATTGAGTTTTGTACCGACAACGCGGTCACATGGCCCGACCTCTGCCCCACACTTTTTATCGACACAAAAAATCTGTTGGGTAATAAGTGAGAGCCAAGCTCTTTCTTTTCATCTGGTGGTTTTTCCAAGTCCTTGGCGAGCTGGTTGACGAGGTCAGCTACTGGGTCGTGGAAATCTGCCGCCGCATTTCTGAGTGGGCCGAGGATATGGCGCACCGTTTCGAGTGATCAGGGGATTCCATGATAGACCAACACGGCCACCGGCTTGTAGAGCGTGGGTACGACATAGTTCCAATCCTTCCGGGTAAGAAGAGACCGCCGGGTAATGACTGGCAAAAAATACAGAGCACGCCGGAGCTGGTAACGAGCTGGATCAGTGAGATGCCGGAGTTTGGTATCGGCGTTCTTGCCTCGACTACCTGCGCTGTCGATATAGACTGCCGCGACAAGGCGGTCAACAACAAGCTGCTGCATTGGCTGAAAAACAATGTTGGTCTTAGTGCGATTCGCATCGGCGAGAACCCTAAGTGCGTTGTCCCGTTTCAGAACGTCGAGCGTTTTAAGAAGATGAAGTCCTGCGAGTTTAAGACACCCGACGGTGTCACGCAGGCCGTCGAGATTCTGGGGCACGGGCAGCAGTGGGTTGCCTATGGCATACACCCTAAGACGATCAAACCCTACGAGTGGGTTAGCGGCCCTACCCTCGCCGATGTCTTTTACGATGACTTGCCTGAGCTGACGCAGGAGCTGGCGATGGCTTTCATCGCCTACTTCGAGGAGGTCGCCCGGGATCTGGGTTGGGAGGAGGTGCGCCCCGGGAGCCAGCAGAAGGCTCAAGAGGCCGACGCGCTGATGAACCTGAAGGCTGCTCTCGACATGGACGCCGAGGAGATCGCATCGATCTTGCGAGACCTCGACCCCGATGATCACCACGACAATTGGGTGAGGGTCGGCATGGCCCTGCACCATCAGTTTGGTGGCGAGCCAGAGGGCTTGCAGCTCTGGGACGATTGGTCTGTTGAGGGATCAAAGTATCAGGAGGGTGAGTGCGCCAAGCGTTGGCTGTCCTTCGGTGACTACCAAGGGGCGCAGGTCACGATGGCCTCGCTGAAGTTTGAGGCAAAAAAGTGCGAGAGCTTCGAGCTGGTCGCTGACGAGCTGCCAACGATGTTACTCCGTTGGGCGTTTGTTCAGGTCGAAGGCTCGGCGCGGGTTCTGCGGGAGGAGCTGAACTCCGAGCAGATCATCCTTTACAAGATTGAAGACCTGAAGAAAGAGTTCGCAAACCGCAAGGTGCTCGACCCGGGCAGCGACAAGCCGCGCATGGTGAACCTCGTTGACCTCTGGCTTGAGCACCCTGACCGGCGCACATACGCGGCAGGTATCTGCTTCGCCCCGGACTCCGAGGTGTTGCAGCGATACAACCTGTGGAGGGGCTGGAGCTTTAAGGCCGTGCAGGGTGAGGTGCAGCCGTTCACCGACTTTGTGACCAACGTGATCGCCTCTGGGAACGAGGAGCACGCACGCTACATACTTGGCTGGGTGGCGCAGATGATACAGAAGCCGCAGTCCAAGGTCGGTGTGGGTCTGGTGCTGCGCGGCTCTAAGGGTTCGGGCAAGACTTTCTTCGGCGAGCTGGTTGGCGGGCTGTGCAAGGCGCACCACCGTATCGTTTCCAAGGCAGAGCACGTCACCGGCAAGTTCAACCGCCACCTAGAGGACACCCTGCTGCTTCAGTGCGACGAGGCCTACTGGGCACGCAACAAGGCAGCCGAGGGTGCGCTAAAGGATCTGCTGACCAATGGCCGGATAACGGTAGAGCGTAAGGGCATGGACAGCTACAGCTCCGCCAACTACACCCGTCTGCTGTTCAGCTCCAACGAGGAGTGGGTGGTGCCCGCATCTCTGGACGAGCGCCGCTTCGCCATCTTCGACGTGTCAAACGTGAAGCAGCAGGACGCCAAATACTTCGGGGCGCTGCGACGGTGGTACGACCGCGGCGGTGCCGAGCGCCTGCTGCATTTTTTCAAGCACTTCGACCTTAACACCGTCGATGTGCGTCAGGCTCCGCGCACTGCGGCGCTGGATGAGCAGAAGCTGCTGTCACTAGACACGGTTGATCAGTGGGTTATGGACTGTATCGGCTCGGGCGAGTTTAGGGAGCAGCGCACCAACGGTGAGGTAATGGAGTTTGCGAAGTTTGAGCCGAAGAACGCGATCTATCAGTGCTATGTATCAAGCGTAAAGGGGCGCTTTGAGAACGCACGCAAGGAGTCTCAGTTCTGGAAACACTTGCACGAGATCGATGGCCTGATCGCTGGCGAGAAACGCTCCCGGGTAGGCCATCGGCAGGTGCGGTTTGTACAGTTTGTCGTGCCTGCGTTGGCGTTAGAGGCCTTCAACGCCCACCACAATATCGATAGCAACGTGATGATTGACCCGGCTGAAGAGCTTGATCCGCTCGACCCGGCAAACTGGGACGATGAGGTGCCGTTTTGATAGAAAATGCTGCTGCGAAAATAATTGACCACTCTATGTTGTCGAAACCACCTTCTTCTGGTACTTTCTTCCACGGCGAATGGGAAATGAAAACAGGATAGGAGTAAATGCAAGAAAATGTCAGGCCCCTTGAGGCAGCTTTCGACAACGTATGCGATGTAAAATTAGAGGCACCGGGCGTGGTGATTAA
This sequence comes from Verrucomicrobiales bacterium, assembly GCA_002726915.1. GTDB lineage: Bacteria > Verrucomicrobiota > Verrucomicrobiia > Verrucomicrobiales > DEV007 > Arctic95D-9. The sequence goes on from PBSY01000002.1 coordinate 4,855, forward strand.
GGTTACACCGATACGAGAATTTAGCGATGATACAACCGAGTTCATGTTGAGTGTCTCAGACCTCGACACGGGCGAGGTTTTTAAGGAGATGAAATCAAAAGACTTGACAGACCTTTTGAACCGTCAGCACCAGCTTGTGCTGGCGTTTGCGGAGTAGCTTTCGATGGGGGATCTCCCGCAGGCGAGCGGCAGCGTCAGTGTGTGCCAGTTAAATATTCTGGACGTGAAATAGGATAAATGTGCGCGGGCTGCCCCTGAAACACCGGCCCCAATTTGTCCATTCTGCCGCACTTAATTACAACTTTTTGAGGTCAGACAACTTATGAGTGTTGCTGTATTTCAGAAGGCGCTGCTGCGCCTCGCCCTCCCCGCTGCGGTGCTGCTGGCTTTTGCGGTAGCGGGCGACTCAGACTTTGAGGACGCCATCGCAAGCGAGGCGGCGTACTGCGATCGCTTGGCGGGCGGCGAACACGCTGACTACCTGAACATCCAAGAGGTGTGCGATGCGCGTTACTGAGTATCTCTGCTCTAGCTGCAAGAACGAGTGCGACATCTTGGAGGATCTGGATATTGACCTAGAGCCTTACGGCGACCAAATGGTCGAGCGCCGGACGTACTCCTATGTGAGCGCGTGCTGCGGGGCCGAGGTTGATGTTGTGCGCGGCGAGGAGACAATCCATTGAGGCCGTCCCGGGACAAGTTTAAGGACGCGCAGCGTAACGAGGCCGCTAAGGCGCTTGAGGATTTCCTTGGCCGAGGGGGTGAGATCCAACAGCTAGACTCTGGCGCGTATAAGCGCGAGGCTGGGACACTTTCACGCGAGCAGGTGGTGAAAACTTTTGCCTATCAGTCCCAAATCGACAAGATCAAGAAGGAGGCCCAAGAGGTTGAAGAAAAATAACAGTAACCGCTCCGACGGCTCCACGGCCAGCTACTACGAGCTGCCGCCAAAGGCCAAGGAGCTTCAGCACCTAATCAGCTACAAGAATATGAACGCCCAGATCGGTGAGATATTTAGGAGCTGCTACCGATACGGGCAGTCCTCCCACAGCGATCAGCTCCGGGACGCCAAGAAGATAAAGTTCTACATAGACGCCGAGATAGAAAGACTCCAAAGCCCCAGCTAGGGGCCTTTTTTTTTGCCTAAAACATTTTTCTGTACCGACAACTTTTAGTTGTCTCTACCACGCAAATAGGTATAATTGATGCCATCAACAACAACGGAGATGGTCATGGAACCTAAGAAAATCAACGGAACATTTTGCTCGATGATGCCTTGCTGCGGCATCTTTGCCGGGGCGTTGGTTTCTGGCTACGAGCCGCAGGAAGTGTTTGACGCCTACAAGGTAGCCACTAACAAGACCGCACGCTGGAAGGGCAGCACAACTCGAATGAGGTTGGTCAATTTGATTCAGAGCGAGTTCGGCGTGAAGCTAAAACAGGTCGAGGGCTTAAACTACATGACCGTCCGTAATTTTCATTTCAAGCACGCCAAGCCAAGCGCGACCTACTTGGTCTACGTCAGGCGTCACGTCATGGTGATAGACAAGGGCCGACTGATTGACCAGTGGCACTGTGAGCCTGTCGAGACGGCCAAGAAAAACAGGTGCAGGATCACCAACGTCTACGAGGTGACTTCCTGCGTCGATATCCCAGAGGGCAAGGTTTCCGGTATTGAAACAGAGGAAGATCAAACTGCTGCTCACCAAAGCGAAAAAGACGCCAAGCTGCAAATCGACAAAGATCGACTGTGGAAAGGCGCGTGCAAGTATGGCCTCGATACTAAAGCGATTGCTTTTTTTAGAGGCCAAAAAATGAGGCTGATCGGCTACAACCCAAGGAAAAAAAGCCACCCGTTTTTGATCGAGGTTTTCGAGAAGAACGGCAGGCCGTGCAATTTTATCGGCGAGACCAGTGTGTACAGCGCTCAGTCTTGGTTCAGCATTTCAAACACAGAGGAGGCCGCGTAAGCGGCCTTTTTTTTGCCTAAAACATTTCCCTGCAAAGACAACTTTAACTTGTCTCTACCACACAAGTAGGTATAATTGATGCCATCAACAACAACGGAGATCGGGATGCAAGATTTACAACAACTAGTTCAAACCGTCGCTGCTCGTATCGAGCAGTTCAACGCTAAATCTGCGGCTGCCAGAGCTGCGCGAGACGCTCGGATAGATAGGAACGTCGAATCCAATCACGGCATGGAGCCGACGATTAGCGCCGCTGGAATGCACGCGCCTTGCGACAACTACCACTGGGAGTGGTGTCTTTACAACGGTGCTGGCGAGGAAGAGGCCGTGCTTGATGGTGTTTTCATGGCTGGCGAGTTCCTGCCTTGGAGCAAGCAGATCAAGCTGTTTTGCAGTGACTACGCTGAGAAGCGCACTGGCTACCCGCTGCGCCGCGTCACCTATATCACCGTCGAGCGAGCTGATGCCGTCATCGAGGCGCTGTCGGGCATCGTTATTGTCACCACCGGCAAGTCTTTTGAGGATCGTGACGGCGACCACATGGCTCACGTTTACATCGATGAGCGTTGCAAGGACGTGGCTGACGCCATCGAGTCTTACCTTGAGGCTCCAAAGGTTGCAGCCGCGGCTGCCCAACGCGCCACTGAGCAGGCGGAGTTAGATGCCGCCGAGCCATGCCCTACCGGGCGCGTTGAAATTACCGGCGAAATACTCGCCATCAAGCTGCAAGAGGGCTACTACGGCGACACTTGGAAGATGCTGGTTAAGGATGACCGGGGCTTCAAGGTGTGGGGCAGCATCCCCAGCAGCTTACACGCCAGTCGCGGAGCGCGAGTCACCTTCATGGCGGCGGTTGAGCCATCGCGTGACGATGACAAGTTCGGCTTCTACAAGCGGCCAACTAAGGCCGTCAATCTGGACGAGGAGGCCGCGTAAGCGGCCCGGGGAGAAAGGTATGCAAAGCTCACCAAAGGGTAAGACCAGAAAGATTTCTGTGTACTGGCAGGCTGTGTCGCCGCAAGAGGTGCTGACCAACAAGCGGTACAAGATATTGGGCACCCCGCTCACTGATTGGCTCGTATGCAGCCAGTGCAACCGACAGCAGCGGCACCACGCCAAGAATGGCGGCGATTTCGATGCCAAGTGCTGGGAGTGTGGCGCTGACAGCAGCAACTTCATGTACATGGATGAACGCGCTCGGGAGCTGCTTCCAAGCGGCGAGAACTTATACCGATTGAAGCGATAGGAGGCTGTGATGGAAGGAGATCTATATCAGCACGTCATGTACGCCCTTAGAAAGCCTGAGAAGCGCATTCTGGGGGCGCACAAGCCAGAGAAGCCAGACGCTGGCAGAATGCTTCACGAAGTGTTAAACGGAAGGCTCAAGACCTCTCGCAAGTTTGACATTGACGATGCTCTGATGGACGAGGTGTTTAAGCAGAGTAGCTGGGCCGAGTTGACTCAGAACGAGGGCAACCTGCCAGTCAAGTTGATGACTCGAAACATAGTCGAGGCGCAGAGTGAACTGCGACTCCCCTTCAAGCATTGTTGGCTGGAGTTTAGCGGGGTCAATTTCAATAAGCACATGGGATCTCTTGGCTGGTCTGGCGGATACGTCATCCTTGAAGATCAACCAAAAACCTACGTTCCTTTCCTTACAGATTCAACTGGCGAAAAAAAGAACATTTATCAATTCGAGCGAATCGGTGTGCTACTAACAGAGCACCACGATGGGCAGATAGACGCATACTGTTTCCACGACTTTAGCGAGATCGACAAGGTTTATGTTTCGATGCTTGGCAGGAGCTTCAAGACAGAGAGTCGCAGGCCGCCAGTTGACCTAGACATTTATAATCACATGTCGCTGTTGATGTATGGCATGAACTTTCAAGGCGAGCCATACGCTGAAGCAAGTGATGGCTACCTCGAAATGCTGCGATCTGTAGGCTGCATACATATGGAGGAGTTGTTTGGGAAGGAGTACACCAAACAAGTCTTCGAGCAATTTAAAGAAGCGTGGGTGCCGTACCTGATACGGCTGTCTTGGGAGACGCTGCGTGTCCTGAACTACCCTTGGATAGCGAGGGAACAAAAGCGATTTGAGAGATCAAAGAAAGGGCGCAGCCCCAAGGTCACACCCCGTGATTCGTACTACCGCTGCAAGATCAAGCTACCCAAGCCTGATGGCGTGGAGACCAGACAGCTAGAGCCACGCGATGAGGCATACGGCAAGCGCCTGCATCAAGTGCGTGGGCACTGGCGTGTATACCGTGACGAGTACGGCGACTTCGTTAAGCGCACATGGATTAAAGAGCACAGGCGCGGCGATGCCAAACTAGGAGTGGTGCTGAAGGACTATGTACTGACCGGGGGCAAGGGCGAGAATTAGCGGCCCCCTCGCCTCCGTTGTGCCGGGTGTGCTGAGGATATGGAGGAGCCTGAGATCACCCGGAACACTTACCCGGAGCGCTGAAACCCTTATCTTTTCTACCCTTTCTCTTAAATAGAGAGAGAGAGACAAGTGAGACAAGGTAAAAGGTAATCCATATGAAAATGAAAAAGACATACCCATAACTGGAGGCTGACGCTGCCACCCACTGGTACGCCCCTAAAAACCCCATCCCGTATGGATTGAAAAAAAAGACCGGCACAGGCCACTCACCCGGCAACTTCAATGAAATCAATGACTTAGATGCTCCGCGGCGTGTCAACCGTGCCGGGTGGGCGTTATTGCGTGCGGCTGGCGTTAAAAACAATATCAAAGTGGGTTCACAACGCGATGTTGTTAGGCGCATAATGCGCTGCGTAAGCAATTGAAATGCAAGGCATTTATATGGCAAACGAAAAAGAGATAAACCTCGACGAGCTGTACCGGCTGGCAGAGATAGGGCTAACCGAGGCGCAGATGGCGGCAAGCCTTGGCGTGAGCACGCCCACATTTGAAAGGCGCAAGAAAAACGATGAACAGTTCGTTAGCACATTAAAGGCCGGGAAGGCCGCTGGTCTTACCGCTGTCACCAATGCGTTGCACAAGGGTGCTGTCGAGGGCGACAAGACCGCGGCGCAAATATTCTTCTTGAAGAACCGAGGGGGCTGGACAGACCGGCAGGAGGTCGATGTGAGCGGCGCGGTGGGCGTTGATGTGCAGCTCGATGCTGCGATCGAGGCGTTGAAGGCCGCGGGCATTGACCCGTCGAAGCTGTGATGCGGTTGTCAGGTATAACCCGTCGCCTAGGTAGGACGGGGGCTGACGGCCACCTTGGTACAGTTACAACTGTACCGGCCCTCGGCCCTGGGAAAAAGTCTAATTAAATCAATGACTTACGAATCTCGATGCCGTCAAGGTTCTGGGGGGCGATCCGGGTCAGATCGGCTTCGCAAATCCGGGACTCCGCTGTGGGGCGGCTACGGGGGGTATATCGAGTTACANNCTGAGGGCGGTNTGTGGCAGTAAGCACTTCAAAAAAAGCGGTTCGCAAAAAAGGGACTCCTGAACTNACAGAAGAGCAGCAGGAAAAAGCGGCGGAGATAGCCAAGGCCATCGCNGTNGTNAANGANCACAAGCGAACCCACCGGCTNGACCACTTCANGCCCTACCCTTGGCAGCGCAAATTCTANAANGCCGGAAANNAAAACAAGCAGCGNCTTTTGATGGCNGCAAACAGAGTCGGCAAGACCGCCAGCATGGCCGTGGAGGTAGCTTTTCATCTAACCGGCAACTACCCCGATTGGTGGGGCGGAATACGCTTCAAAAAACCAACCTCGATATGGTGCTTAGGGGTGTCTGGAGAGCAGCTCCGCGATGTTGTGGTGAAGGAGCTGTTTGGTGCCTATCTAGGCGAGGGCAAATTCGACGGTAACGGCCTTATCCGTCAGGATCAGGTCTATCAGGTCACACCGGCAATGGGCACGCCACGTCTCCCGCGTGATGTTGCAGTCAGGCACGCCGCAGGCAACACCTCACTGGTAAGTTTCAAATCCTACACGCAGGGCCAGCATGTCCTGATGGGCAGCTCCCAAGACTTCATCTGGATTGACGAGGAACCCGTTGATCCAACGATCTATCCACAGTGCCTAACAAGAACCGCCACCGGCAACGGCGGCGAGGGCGGGTACGTCACGATGACATTCACGCCAGAGAACGGTGTCACCGAGCTGGTTGCCCAGTTTATGGATAACCGGGCCTCTGGGCAGCACCTCGCAAATGCGACTTGGGACGATGCGAAGCACTTAAATAAAGAGACGAAGGAGCAGCTACTGGCTGCTATCCCCGAGTATCAGCGCGATATGCGCTCCAAGGGCATCCCGGTGCTTGGCGAGGGCATGGTGTTCGCGCTCTCCGAGGAGGTCGTTAAGTGCGATCCCTTCGAGATCCCCGGCCACTACAAAAAACTGGCCGCCATCGACTTTGGTATTACTCACCCCACCTGCGTGGTCTGGACGGCCTACAACCCAGACAACGACTGCATCTATGTGTACGACATTTACAAGAAAGAGGGCGAGATTCCGGCGGTACACGCCTCGGCCATCAAGTCACGAGGGAAAACCATCCCCATGATTTACCCCCACGACGGCGACAGCACAGAAAAGGGGTCTGGCAAGACACTGGCGGAAATGTATCTGGAGGCCGGGGTGCTGATGATCGGCAAGTTCACCAACCCAGACGGCACCAACTATGTGGAGCCGGGGCTGATGGAGATGCTGGAGCGGTTCCGCACCGGCAGGTTGCAGGTTTTCAGCAACTTATCCCCGTGGTTTGAGGAATTTAGGCGCTACCACCGCAAGAAGGGAAAAATTCACAAAGAGTTCGACGATTTGATGGACGCAACGCGCTACGCGGCCATATCGGTGACCAGATTCGGTCAAAACAACGCAGAGCAGCAGCAACTTGGTACAAAAGAAGGATACCTAAGCCATGAATATGACTATTGACGAGCAGGAGCTGCTCTCGACACTGGAGCGAAACATCGACGCAGCCGACACCTACGCCAACAGCGAGGTAGGCGACCAGCGCGACAAGGGCCACCGATATTATTACGGCGAGCCGATGGGTAACGAGACTCGCGGACGCAGCCAGCATGTGTCCCGCGACGTTTTCGACGCCGTTGAGGCTGTAAAGGCGATGATGTTGGAGACTTTCAGCGCCGACAGGAACATATGCCGCTTCGATCCGCAGTCGCCGGAGGATGTTTTCACTGCCCGGATGGCTACGGCGTGGACAAACTACAACTTCTACCGCCAGAACAACGGCTACAAGATCCTCGCGGACGTTATCCACGACGCGCTGATTGCCAAGACCGGGGTGGTGAAGCGGTATTGGAAGGCCGACTACCGATACGAGTCCGAGGAGTTTAGCCAGTTCAGCGAGAACGAGTTCAACGTGATGATGTCAGCGCCAGACGTGGAGCTGATTGAGATGATGGAGGAGTCGGTTGAGATCGTGGACGAGCAGACCGGCACCGCCTATTCGCAGGTAGCGATATCGGGCACCACCCGCCGCCGCTTCGACACATCTAAGGTCTGCGTCGAGACCGTGGAGCCTGAAGACTTCCTAATCAACCCACGCGCCAAGACCGTGCAGGACTCTGACTTCTGCTCGCACCGCATGGCGCGCACCCGTGGCGAGCTGCTGGCTGAGGGCTTTGACCCCGATGTTGTTGCCAAGCTCGATGAGGAGGACATGCTGAAGGAGGACGGCTCGATTGGCCGGGACTCCGTTGATAGCTTCCGCCACGACAGATTCGGCTTGGATGACGCCAAAGACCGCGAGTATGTGACGCTGTACGAGAGTTACATCAAGCGCCACGACGCGGAGCTTAACGAGTGCGTGTACTACAAGTGCATACACAGCCGTCATGTAATGCTGGACACTGAGCTGGTGGCTGAGATGCCTTTCCGCACCTTTACGCCCTTCCCGCTCCCGCACCGCTTCTATGGCATGTCGCTGGCCGATCAGCTATGCGACTTGCAGAAGACGATGTCCTCACTCAAGCGCGGCGTGGTCGATCACTTGATGTTAACCACCACCAGCCGCTGGGTTGCAAACCTGTCTTTGGTCAAGAACCCACGCGATCT
>PBSY01000003.1 GCA_002726915.1 Verrucomicrobiales bacterium
TATTGCCACTGTTGGCATGGTGGGTATCGGGCATAACGCCGTGGCGGTTCCTGCAACTTATCGTCCAACCGCTAGTTACTGCCTTAGCCACCTCCTCAAGTGCGGCGACCTTACCGTTATCAATGACCACCGCCGAACAACAACTTAAGGTAAAACGAGCACGCTGTGCATTTGTCCTTCCCCTGGGCGCCACTGCCAACATGGACGGTACCGCACTCTTTGAGGGCATCGCCGCGGTATTTCTCGCCTACATGTTCGGCATTGAGCTTGGCACCGTTGGCATTATCGCGGTGTTCATCGTAGCCATGCTATCTTCAGTTGGTGCTCCGGGCATGCCATCGGGCTCGATGGCCGGGATGCAGTTGGTATTGATCGCCGCAGGCATTCCGCTCGAAGCGATAGGATTACTCTTACTCATTGAGCGCCCGCTAGACACCTTTCGAACCGCAGTGAACGTCGAAGGCGACCTAGTCGGTTGCTTGGTGGCAGAACGATTTGGACACACCGATGAGGCGGCAACAGCATGACGACGAACCTGCTTTTCTTGCGGCACGGGCAGATAAAAGCCAATCGGCAAGGGCGCTGGCACGGTTCCACCGACAGCGCGCTGACTCTAAAAGGACGAATTCAGGCCTCATTGACGAGCAAAGCGTTGCGGAGCAGGCCGGAAATTAGCGCGGTATACACCAGTCCTCTGCAGCGCTGCAGGCATACTGCTCGGCTAGCGACAACACGTTTACCCTACGAGCCCGTTGTTATCAGTGGGCTTGCTGAAATGTCCATAGGCGATTGGGAAGGACAAAAATTCAACCGATTGCAGTCCGAACAGCAACTCATTGAGCGATGCACAAAAGACATACATTGGTGTCCACCAAATGGCGAAAGCCTTGCAATTGTTGCGCAACGTATGTGCGACGCAATTGAACAGATCAAAAAATCCCACAGCGACGGCAGCACGGTACTCGTGGTCAGCCATGGCGCAGCCACGGCCATCGCCATCGCAACCTTAATCCATAGTGATCCGGGCCAATGGGGTGGCTATCATTTTCGTAACTGCAGCCTCACTGAACTTACCCTCAAAGATGGCGCAAATCTTGGGTCATTCGACGACTGTTCACACTTGGGCATGTTCGGTTAAGGTTGCAGCTTGAAGCTTTTTGACAAAAAACGGAGAGGGACATGGGCGAATATTGCATAGTAGAAAAAGCCGATCACATTATGACTGTGAGGATAAACCGACCAGACCGATTGAACGCGTTACATCCTCCGGGCAACGCGGAATTAGGTAAGGTCTTTGACGACTTTGCAGCTGACGATGATCTTTGGGTCGCCATCATCACTGGTGAGGGCCGCGGTTTCAGCGCGGGTAACGACTTGCGCTACCAAGCCGAAGGCGGCGAGAGAGTTCCGATGCCCCGGGGCTTTGGCGGTCTCACTTCGCGATTCGATTTGCATAAACCAGTTATCGCTGCCGTCAACGGCGTAGCCATGGGCGGAGGATTCGAAATTGCACTGGCCTGTGATCTCATCATTGCCTCGGACCAAGCGAAATTTGCCTTGCCAGAACCCAAAGTGGGTCTCGCAGCCCTCGCTGGTGGCTTGAACCGCCTACCCCGCCAAATTGGCCCGAAGCGGGCGCTTGGGATGATCCTTACAGGCCGTCACGTCAGTGCAGCAGAAGGCGTACAACTTGGCTTCGTAAACGAAGTTGTGCCCCACGAGCAACTTATGGTTGCGGCTATGAATTGGGCTCAGCAAATTATCGCTTGTGCGCCGCTGTCCATCCGCGCCAGCAAAGATGTCGTCTATAAAAGTTTGGATAGCGCTTCTCTGCAGGAGGCTATGGAAGCCAAATACGATAGCGTGCAAGCTATGGTCAGCAGCTCTGACTTCATTGAAGGACCCAAAGCCTTCGCGGAAAAACGCCCACCCAATTGGCAGGGCAAATAACTAGGGGTACCTATGCTTAAAGTGACACATCGCGAACTGATTGACCGCGCCTTAGCTGAGATTGAAACATTGGACATAGAGCAAGCAGAAGCACTGCTTGAAGACGACAACACCTTGTTTGTAGATTTGCGCGATCCCCGCGAATTGCAGCGCGAGGGAAAGATCCCCAATGCATTTCATGCGCCTCGTGGCATGTTGGAATTTTGGGTTGACCCATCTTCTCCTTACCACAAAGAGGTTTTTGCCTCGGGCAAGAAATTAGTGTTCTACTGCCAAAGTGGTTGGCGCTCTGCGCTGTCAACAAAAACAGTACAAGACATGGGGCTGGACAATGTTTGCCACATCGGTGACGGCTATCGCGGCTGGAAAGACAGTGGCGCAGCCACCGAAGATCTGAGCTAGTTCAATAACAATAACTGCAGCGAGAACCCGTTGATTCCTGTTATCTACTTGCTCGCCTTTAGCGGCGGCTTCGTGATCATGTCCCTAGAACTATTGGGTGGGCGTATTCTTGCGCCCTATTTTGGTAGTGGCATTTATATCTGGGGCAGCATAATTACGATTTTTATGCTGTCGCTTTCTATTGGTTACCTGCTCGGCGGAAGGCTGTCCGTGCACAATCCGTCTTCCAGCCGATTCGCAGCAATTTTTGCGGTGGCCGCAGTGCTATTACTGCCGCTCACAGTGTATGCCCAAGATTTGATGGAGTTCATTTTTCTGCGGGTTGAGGATCCTCGCTACGGATCACTGCTCGCCTCCGTCGTGCTCTTTGGGCTGCCAACAGTGATTCTTGGTATGATCTCGCCCTATTCAGTTCGCTTGTTGGTAGAAAACGTAGCCGAGTCCGGGCGCATAGCAGGCGCACTTTATTTCGTATCCACACTAGGCAGCGCAATCGGCACGCTAATGACGTCATTTTACTTTGTGCTGTGGTTCGAGATGAACACGATCATCCTGCTTTTGATCGGTTGTCTGGCATTGCTCGCGACCTTAGCGTTTAGCGCGGATAAAATCTTTAACAAATAGGCCATGAATACCACCGACGAGGTCCATTTTTTATGAGTACTCGAATGCTCTTATTGCTGTCGGTCTTATGGGCAGCAGTCGCAACAGCGGCGCCTAACCAATATGGTGTGCTGCACGAGGAACGGTCACTATATACCCGCATTTTAGTGCATCAAGACGACGATCTACTGTGCCTGAAATTCACCTTGGTTCGCTCCGACAGCAATCAAAGTTGCAAAGACCTGTCGCAGCCAAAGCGGATGGTGTTTGCCTATGCTCAGATGAGCATGGCGGCACTGCTCTTCAATCCAACGCCCAAGCGCATTCTCATCGTTGGACTAGGCGGTGGCACGCTTCCAATGGCCCTCCGTGAACTTGTACCAACAGCCACGATCGAGACCGTAGAAATCGATCCCGCGGTCGTGCGAGTCGCAACAGATTTCTTCGATTATCGTAGCGATGAAAAAAATCTGATCATTACCGAAGACGCACGGGTATATGGCAAACGCGCAAAAATTAGAGGGCTACGCTACGACTTAATCATTCTAGATGCGTTTAACGGCGACTATATTCCGGAGCATTTAATGACAATGGAATATCTGCAGGAAATGCGAGAGCTCCTGACACCTGACGGCACCTTGGTCGCCAACACCTTCTCTACCAGCAATTTGTATCATCACGAATCCAACAGNTACAGNCAGGTGTTTGGCGACTTTATCAATTATCGCCGTAAGGACACTGGCAACCGGGTCGTTTTNATACCCCAAGCANAACGCGACGGCGACGCACGGACACTACTAACGAAAGAACAANTGATGGCGCGGGCGCAGGAACTCGATACCNATTTGCGCCCTTATGGCGTACCCATTATCCGAATTGCTCGAGAGGTNGCAGCAGCCAGCAGGGCTCGGCCAGACTGGAATTTGCGCAAGCGGCCGTTGAGTGATCAATATTCACCCGCCAANCTNCTGCGCAAACNCTAAAACGATCAGCTTGCGCTATTCCAGTANTCNTCTTTCAACAAGCGCTTATATAACTTGCCGGTTGGATGCCGAGGTAATTCGTCGCGAAAATCNATACTGCGCGGGCATTTGATGGCGGACAAGTGNTCCCGACAGTANTCAATTAACTCCACCTCGACCAGCGCACTGGCTTCTTCAGGATTGCGCAATTGCACNACNCCCTTNACCTCTTCNCCGAAATCNGGATTAGGCACACCGAAGACGGCAACATCCAACACCTTGTCGTGATTNATCAGCACATTTTCGGCCTCTTGAGGGTAAATATTGACNCCGCCAGAGATGATCATGAAGTGCTTGCGATCAGTNAGATAGAGAAAACCGTCCTCATCNAGATAACCTACATCTCCAAGNGTAGACCAACCTTTCGNGTGTAANGAACTCTGAGTTTTCTCNGTGTCTTTNTANTATTCAAACGTGCCACCACCGCCCAAGTAAATCGTTCCTGATTCACCNACNGGCANTTCGTCGCCNTCGTCNTTACAGATATGTAANTCGCAATTCAACGGNCGNCCCACTGAGCCTTTGTGAGCAAGCCACTCTTCNGAATTCAGTTGCACAAAACCATTACCTTCGGTCCCCGCGTAATATTCNTAAATCACNGGCCCCCACCATTCAATCATCTTCTCTTTGATCGGAATCGGGCAAGGCGCCGCAGCGTGAATCGCCGCCTGCATGGTGCTTACATCGTACTTAACNCGAGTCTCTTCCGGAAGTTTAAGCATACGTACAAACATTGTTGGAACCCATTGGCTATGGGTGATTTGATACTTCTCTATACACTCCAATGCATACTCAGCCTCAAAATGCTGCATCATAACGACCGTAGTACCGTGGCGCAGACAACCCATAGTGAAAGCCAGCGGTGCCGCGTGATACAACGGTGCAGGAGACAAATAGATCGATTCTTCAGTACAACCGTAGAGCACTTCGGCTAGATTAATGTCTTCGCTTTCCCCGTAGGCGTGTTCAGGCAACGGTCGTTTCACGCCCTTCGGGTAGCCCGTAGTACCGGATGAATACAGCATTGCAGCACCTTCGCATTGATCAGCGATCGGCTCTGCCGGCAATGCGGCTAATGCGTCGCCCCAAGACTGATATCCAGAAATATCGCCTTCAACGCTAAAGCAGGCCTCAACATCCGCCATACGCCCTTGCAAAGGTTCGACGACGGCTCGTCGTTCGCCAGACGTAATGAACACGCGGGCCTCACAATTATTAACAATGTACTCCACCTCCGCCTGCTGCAGTCGCCAGCTAATCGCAGTGAAATACAGCCCAGAGCGTTGGGCCGCCCAACAAATTTTGAAGAAATCTGGATGATTTTCTAACAGCACGGCAATGTGGTCGCCACGCTGCAGCCCGAGCGAGCGAAACAGCTGTGCGCCTCTGTTTGCGTCTGCTTCTAACTCTCCATAAGTAACAACCTGGCCGGTCTCCGCGACAATATAAGCGGCGCGTTGCGGGTCTTTCGCGGCTATCTCTGCTGGACTCATTTCCCCTCCTTTATATTAATCATCGGCCAATCGAAACTGGCCGCTGTTGATCTCCCCTCGAGTCTTAACTTATCAATCTGCCTCTAACGTCAGCGACACCGAGTTCATACAATACCTCAGACCGGTGGGCCGTGGGCCATCTGGAAACACATGGCCTAAATGAGCGTCGCAGCGCGCGCACAGAACTTCGATCCGACGCATCCCCAAACTCAGATCCTCTCGAGTCGCCAGCGCGTCAGATGACAGCGGCGCATAAAAGCTCGGCCACCCGCAACCGGCATCAAATTTCGTTTCCGCGTCAAACAATTTGTTACCGCAACATTTGCAGTAGTAGGTACCTGGGCGCGTTTCATTCCAGTACATGCCGGTAAACGGTCGCTCTGTACCGGCTTGCCTGGCCACCGCATATTCTTCGACAGAAAGCTGTGCCTGCCATTCGGCGTCTGTTTTGACTATTTTATTCTGTTCAAGTTCCACTTTTTTCTCCGAAACTACGACTTTAGGGATGCTAAGCGCTAGCACCGCTATTAGACTAGCAAAAACTAATTCAGCGCTGTGGTTATTCTAGCGCTACCTCGCGTCACATTAGCTCACTAAGCAGGAACCGCTATGAACAGCCCCAAACCGCAAAGGACACCTGGGCCCATCTTAAAGTCCACCAAACTCGATAATGTGTGCTATGACATTCGCGGCCCTGTGCTCAAAGCGGCAAATCAACTCGAAACCGATGGTCATACGGTGCTGAAGCTAAATATTGGTAACCCTGCCCCTTGGGGCTTCAATGCCCCGGAAGAAATATTGCGCGACGTCATTCGTAACGTGCCGCAATCACAGGGTTATTGCGACTCGAAAGGCCTGTATTCGGCACGAAAAGCTATCATGCAATATTGTCAGCAAGTGGGGATTACCAATGTCGATGTCGATGATATCTACATCGGTAACGGCGTATCCGAACTGGTGGCTATGTCCATTCAGGCGTTAGTGAACGATGGCGATGAAGTACTGATTCCCAGCCCCGATTTCCCCCTCTGGAGCGCTGCCGTTAACCTTTGTGGGGGCACGCCGGTCCACTACCTGTGCGACGAGGAAAACGACTGGCAGCCGGACCTTGCTGATTTACGCAGCAAGATAACCCCTCAGACTAAAGCCCTAGTGGTTATAAACCCCAACAACCCCACCGGCGCCGTCTACCAACGCGAGATGCTCGAGCAACTGGTAGCCATCGGCCGTGAATTCGATCTAGTCATGTTCGCCGATGAAATCTACGACAAAATTTTATTCGATGAGGAATCTTATATTCCACTGGCGTCTCTCACCAACGACCTACTTATGCTGACCTTCAGTGGCCTGTCAAAGTCGTATAGGGCTGCTGGATTTCGCTCTGGATGGCTGGTCGTCAGCGGCGCTCGTGAGCGAGCGCAGGACTACATCGAAGGACTAAACATACTCGCCTCAACCCGCCTGTGTGCAAATGTGCCTACACAACATGCGATTCAAACCGCTCTTGGCGGACACCAGAGCATTTACGAGCTTACTGCCCCGGGTGGTCGCCTTTACGAACAACGCAACGTCGCTTGGCAAATGCTCAATGAGATAGACGGAGTCTCCTGTGTAAA
>PBSY01000004.1 GCA_002726915.1 Verrucomicrobiales bacterium
TGAGAGGTCTCGCTCAGGTTGCAGAATTTCGACGAGCTTTTCAAAAGGAAGGTCCTGATGCTCGTATGCCGCGAGCGTTGTGTCTCTGACATCAGCGAGGAGGGTGAGAAAATCGGCCTGAGGATTGATCCGAGTTCGTAGAACGAGGGTGTTTACAAAAAAGCCGATCAAGCCCTCTAGCTCGGCATGGTGACGATTCGCGATGGGGCTCCCGACGAGAAATTCATTCTGCCCAGAGTAGCGGCGCAAGAGGAGATTGAAGGCTGCAAGGAGCGTCATGAAGAGACTTGCTGAGTGGTTTTGGGAAAGCGTTCTGAGGTCGCTGGTCGTGGAGGCAGGGATCGAGAAATGGACGACGTCTCCTTCAAAAGTCTGTAGCCGTGGTCGCGGAAAATCGGTCGGGAGGTCTAAGCTCGGACGCTCACCACCAAGCTGTTCTTTCCAGTAATCGAGCTGGCGATCAAGGACTGGGCCGCTGAGCCATTTGCGTTGCCAAAGAGCATAATCGGAATACTGGATGGGGAGGGTTGGGAGTTCGGGAGGATTTCCTAGGAGAAAAGAACGGTAGCTCAGCGAAAATTCACGTAGGAGAATGTCCAGTGACCAAGCATCAGCGATGAGATGATGGATATTGAAAAGAATGACATGCCGCATGCTGGAGAGCCGTTCGACGGCCACGCGCAGAAGAGGGGGCTGCGTGAGGTCAAATGGTCTGGTGGCATGATGCCTCGCGCGCGCGCTGAGCTCGTCTTCATCAATTTCATCGGGGGCGATCTCGAGTTCGAGGAGGGTCTCAGGAACCACTTCTTGGCTCATTTTACCATTCTCTGAGAGGAAGCGAGAGCGAAAGACCTCATGGCGCTGCACGAGATTTTCGAGACTCTGTTTGAGGACGACGAGGTCAAGCTGACCCTCAACTTTAAGAGCAAAAGGAATATTATAAGCCCAGCTCTCAGGCTGCATGTGCTGAAGGAAAAGAAGCCGCTGCTGAGAGAAGGAAGGGGGCAGCGATGCGGGGCGATTTTTATGCAAGGAAATCGAGGGCGATGCTCCTTCGAGATGGGCTAAGATTTCTGATTTTCGCTTTTTAAGCTCTGCCTCATGGGACTCGATGACGGCCCTTTCACCGTTAATTCTGAGCCGCCCTTCAGAGGCTTTAATGACCAGTCCTTGCTCTTTCAAATCAGCCAGAAAGTCAGGGAGGCTTTCGGAGGGAAAGGAAGACATGAAATGCGGTGTAGGGTTGACGTGCTCCTTGTTGAGAATCATTCTCAACTGGTGCCCGCACGATGACTGAGAGCTATCTGAGCCGCAAGAGATTTCCGTTGATCATGGTTACCGGAGATAGAAAGACCATATTTTGAGCCTTAATGAATCCTGTAAGATGAACTTTTCTGCCATGCTGGCTGACATTCTCCGCACGCGTGCTGTGGAAGAGGGGGAAGGGACTGCGCTCTCAGTTCCTCATTTTGCAGGCGACCAAGGTTCGCGGACAGAGAAGTATCGTTCCGTCAGCTATCGTGAGCTTCATGAGCGGGCTGAGGCCATCGCCGCCGCAATCGTCAGGTCGCCCGGAGCTTCGGATGGGCGCGTTTTATTAGCAAGAGAGCCGGGGATTGAGTGGGTAGCTTCGTTTTTTGCCTGCCTTTATGCGGGCCGAATTGCAGTGCCCTTTCCCGAACCGCGCCGTGCCTCAGAGGATGCGCGTTGGCGCAAAGTAGCACACTCCGCAGGAGTCACGCTCGTACTGACCTCCGCTAAAATAGCTCCGCTCTTTAGCCGCGCTCCGGAGAGTGCGGCAGATTGGACGGTGCTAATCACGGAAGAGCAAGTCGAGTCACCCCGAGATGGAGTGACACATGAGCCTTCTGAGATCGCTTTTCTGCAATACACTTCCGGCTCTACTGGGTATCCCAAAGGAGTGATGGTTTCCCATGAAAACCTTATTCATAATATGGAGGCCATTCGTGAGCGTTTCGGTCACTCGCGTGAGAGTCGTGGGGTAATCTGGCTTCCACCATATCATGACATGGGGCTTATTGGGGGGATTTTACAGCCCATCTTTGTGGGCTTTCCGGTTCTTTTAATGCCTCCTAGCACATTCATCCGGGCACCTTTTCGCTGGTTGGAAGCGGTTAGTAAATATGGTGCGACGACAAGTGGCGGGCCGAGCTTTGCCTATCAAGTGGCGGCGCAACGCATCACCGAGGCTCAGAAAGAGCAGCTCGATCTTAAAGCCTGGTCCGTGGCATTCGTGGGAGCGGAGATGGTGCGGGCAGAGGCTCTCAGAGCTTTTGTGGAAGCGTTTTCCGCTTGTGGATTTAAGGAAGAATCCTTTTCTCCGTGCTACGGTCTTGCAGAGGCGACCCTGATGGTGACTGCCCCAGCGAGGGGAGAGGGCTGGCGTTTGGCAAGTTCTGCAAAGAGTCAAAATGAGCGAGTTCTCTGCGGGGCCGCTGCCTTGGAGACTGAAATACAGATTATTGACCAAGCGACTCAGAGGCCCGTGGTGCCGGGCGAGGTTGGCGAGATTTGGGTTTCTGGCCCTGGTGTGGCCCGCGGATATTGGGAGCAGAGCGAGGCCACTGCAGCGGTTTTTGGAGTGAAGCTTGAGGGCTTCGAGCATCTGTTTTTAAAAACAGGAGACCTTGGTTTTTTGGAAGAAGGGGAGCTCGCGATCTGTGGTCGGCAAAAAGACTTAATCGTCATTCATGGTCAGAATTATCTCCCTGCTGATTTAGAGGCCGCTGCGGCGAGGGCGGCGGAACTTGACGTGAATGGAGTGGTTGCTTTTTCGGTAGAAGGTCAGGGCGAAGAACAGGCGGTGATCCTTTATGAAGTGAGGAGGTCTTCTCAGAAAGAGGATCGCTTGTCCGAACTCGGGGAAATGGTGGAGGCTGCCATTTTGCGGGAATTTCAGCTGCCACTTGCGGCATGCTATGGGGTCAAGGCTCCTGCGCTGCCGCGGACTTCGAGTGGGAAAATTCGCCGTCAGGAGTCTCACCGAGCTTATCTAGAAAATAAGTTACCTCTCCTTACGACGCAGGGGTTAGGGAGCATTGCAGTTCCGCAGAGTGATGAGGAGTTGGCTACTTTCTTAAGAGATGAATTAGAGCGAGTGCTAGGTCGTGTGCTCGGACCCGGAGACCTGAATCGCGGTTTTTTTGATCTTGGGCTATCTTCTCTGACGGCGATGGAGCTGAAGGCAAAGCTAGAAAAACGTCTGAGGGTGGAGCTTCCAAAAACCCTGATTTTTGATTCTCCACATCTCGAAGCATTGACCACTCATCTGCAGGAAACGCTTTTTAAGAAAACGGAGGATGAGATTGATGCCAAGCTCGCCGAACTCGAACAATTTTTAGGAGATCCCGAGACGTGAGCGAGAAAGATCAAAATGAGGCGAATGCCATTCGCTTACAGCGGGCGATGGCGATCATCGAGGGCTTACAGGCTAAGCTGGCGAGTCAGGAAAAGCAGGGTGCTTCGCCTGAGTTGCGGGAGCCGATTGCGATTGTCAGTATGGCCTGTCGCTTTCCGGGAGGAGCAGATTCTCCCGAGGCATTTTGGGAGCTTTTAAGTGAGGGGCGGGATGTTGTCGGACCCGTTCCTTCCGAGCGCTGGGATTCTTCAGTTTATGAAGGGGAGGGGCTTGGGAAAATCATTCATCCGGAGGGTGGGTTTCTGCCGACGCTGCGGAAGTTCGATCCTTCTTACTTCGGAATCACCCCGCGCGAGGCCCAGAGCATGGACCCTCAGCAGCGCCTTCTTTTGGAGGTGAGTTGGGAGGCCATTTATCGCCTGGGTGTGGAGCCCAGTGCTTGGAGTGGGCGCGCCGCAGGGGTCTATGTAGGGATGAGTAGTCACGACTATGCGCAGCACTTGGGGCAACGCTCGGTGGAGGAAATTGACCCTTACTTGGCAACTGGGAATTCAGCGAGTGTGGCGGCGGGGCGCCTCTCCTATTTACTCGGGCTGACTGGTCCCTCCCTGAGTGTGGATACTTCCTGCTCTTCTTCTCTCGTCTCGGTTCACCTCGCATGTCAGAGCCTGCGTCAGCGCGATTGTGAAGTGGCTCTTGCAGGAGGAGTGAATTGCCTGATCCGGCCGGAACTCAGTATCGCCTTTTCGCAAGCTCAGATGCTCTCGCCTTCGGGCCGCTGCCGGACCTTTTCAGCAGATGCGGATGGTTTTGTGCGTGCTGAAGGCTGCGGAATGATNGTGCTGAAGCGCCTTTCAGATGCNCAGGCCNNCGGTGATGCAATTCTCGCGACCATCGAAGGAAGCGCGATTAATCATGATGGGAAGAGCAGCGGTCTNACCGTTCCGCATGGTCCGTCGCAGCAGGCCGTAATTAAAAAAGCACTCGCAGATGCTCAAGTCGGGCCAGAAGCTATTCACTACCTAGAGACTCATGGCACCGGAACTCAGTTGGGGGATCCGGTTGAGCTAAATGCTCTCGCACAGGTCTTTGCTGAGAGTCATGCAGGCGCAGGTTCTCGTTTAAAAATTGGGTCCTTAAAAACAAATCTCGGTCATATGGAGGCGGCGGCGGGAATCGGAGGGCTTATTAAAGTGGTCCTCTCGATGCAGCATCGTGCCTTACCTCCGCACCTTCATGTCAGTGAGCCGAGTCCTCATGTTTCGTGGGAGAAAGTGCCTCTCGAGGTAATTCAAGAACTTACCTCGTGGTCGCCCGAGGCTCCATCGATGGCGGGTGTCAGCTCCTTCGGGTTTAGCGGGACCAATGCGCATCTCATCTTGGCTCAGGCTGATGAGTTTTCAGAAAAAGAAGACGCAAAGGTACTCCCAGCCTACGAGCGACATGACTGTTGGGTAGAGTTGAAAAAAGAGCGTCCTCTTTCTGCTCTTTCTCATCCGTGGTTAGGAGAGCGATTGCCCGTCGCAGGGGTTGCTTCACAGCACTTCGTCGTTTCTTCCGCTCTTTACGAAGATCCGGTCTGGCAGGAGCATCAGGTTTTTGATCATCCCGTGATGCCGGCGGTTGGTTATCTGGAGTTAGCCCGGGCGGCTTTGAGAGAGGTTCATGGTGAGCAGGCGTTCTCTTTTCACGATGTCAGTTTCACGAGGGCGCTTTCTTTAAAAGAGAATCACCCGTTGCAAGTGGTGGTGAGTAAGGGGGCGGTAGAAGTGCTTCAGCAGAATTCGCATGGTGACTGGGAGACTACTTGCGAGCTCAGCTTTCAAGCTCGAGAGACTGAGGATGAGTCATGGTCTGCTCAGGGCGAATGGACTGAGCTTGAGCCCGCAATGGTCTATGATCGCCTCGCACAACAAGGGGTCAGTTACGGTTCTGAATGGCGACGGATCGAGACGCTGAGGGTTTCTGAAGAGGGCGGCTTGGAAACGGTTCTCCGGGGCTCAGATTTGGGTAAGGACTTTGCCTTTCATCCGTTGTTGCTCGATGCTTGTGTGCAGGCGATTGCGGCGTGCTTCCGTGAGGATCACAAAAAGCAGACCTTTTTGCCGGAAGGGGTGGGAAAAGTTATTTTCCATGCAGATCACTTGCGCGGTGAAGTGTTCAAGGTCCACGGGCGAGTCCGGTCGGGTGACGATTGGGTCAGTGCGGACTTTGTGATCTCTGGAGAAGACGGCGAGGAGCTATTTGAATTACGAGATTTTCGTCTTCGGCCTTTTTCCAGCGAGGTGCTGCAGGCGGGTAACAAGGACCAGATTAAAAATTGGTTTTATCAAGTCTCTTGGCTTCCGGAAGAGTTGCCAAAATCACTCGCCGAGTGCGCCAGCCCCGAGAAGGTGGCGGACGCGCTGCGGATGCACTGCGAGGATGATTTGGGGAATCCAGCCATCGAGGCTTATCGTGAAAGTCTGCCAGTTTTAGAAAAGTTCGCGGCTTCATTGGCCCACGACTGCGTCAGAAAAGTCGATACTAAGCAGGTGACTACCGAGCAGAAGCAATTCTGGAACCATCTTCAAGCGCAGCAAGAACCAGAAATTGATCGGGAGGTTTTACGAACTCAACTCTTACCTCATTTTAAGGCTGAGCTGGCATTGATCGAGCGCTGTGTTGCAGAAATCCCAGCGGTCTTGATTGGGGAGCAAGATCCGCTCGAAGTCCTCTTTCCTCAGGGAGATTCTTCCGAGTTGACTTGGCTTTATCAAAATTCGGAAGCGGCTCAGCTTCTCAATCGACAGAGTGGGGCGGTGCTGACGATCTTACGTGAGGAACTCGGAAGGCCGCTCAGAATTTTGGAGGTAGGCGCGGGGACTGGAGGGACGACTTCGACTTTGCTCCCCTTGCTTGGAGAAGACGATGAGTATGTCTTTAGCGATGTCTCGCCCTTTTTGGTAGATGAAGCTCGGAAGCGCTTCTCGGACTACGCGCAGGTGAGTTTCGAAGTCTTTGATCTGGAGGATGCCGAGGGTCAGCAAGCTCGCTTTGATCTCATCGTGGCGGCTAATGTCATTCACGCGACCTCTGATTTGGAGAGGAGTGTCGCGAGTATCCAGAATCAACTTTCGGAGAGTGGATACCTTCTTTTGCTTGAAGGTGTTCAGCCTTTACTATGGTTGGACCTCATTTTCGGCCTCACAAAAGGTTGGTGGGCGTTCGCGGATTCTTGGCGTCAGGGCTATCCTCTTCTTTCCGCTTCGCGATGGCATGAGCTGCTTGCCTCGAGAGAATGGCAATCTCACACGATCACAACTGGGGAGCTTCCGCAGGCCGTCATTCTTGCAAAAAGAATTCCACAAGTGACCCCCTCGCTCGTTTTTTCATCTCTCGATTTAGCAGGTGATTGGAAAGAGCAGTTACAAGTCGGGGTTGATCAGCTCCTTACTCTCGTCCAGGAGACGGTCGTAAAAACGGCACCATGGCCAGCTCTCACGCTCGTGACTCAGGGAGCAGAGAGCCAGCCTGAACAAGGCGCATTATGGGGGCTTTCTCGGACGATTGAGCTGGAATATCCTGAGTTGAAATGTCGCCGTATCGACCTTGATCCAGTGAAGTCTCAGGAAGAACAAGAGTCGCTCTTGGCACGTGAAATCGCGAGCGGTTCTCGGGGTGGGGTGCGCTTTCGGAATGGCAGACGCTTTGTCGCTCGGCTTCAGCGCGTCTCAAGTCTTACCGCCCTTAGAAAGTCCTCTGCCGAGAGCCATGAACTCAAGATGGACGGCGGAGAGGAACGTCGATTGCAGCTTGTAGCCAGTGAGCGTTCTCAGCCTAAGGCGGGAGAAATCGAAATTCGGGTTCAAGCTGCGGGACTTAATTTTATCGATAGTCTCGATGTCGCAGGGATGTTGCCCTTCGAGCGAGGATGGCTCGGAGTGGAGTGTGCCGGAGAAGTAGTTTCAGTCGGTGAAGAAGTCGCCGATTTTAAGCTGGGTGATCAGGTTATGGCGCTCGCACCGCGGTCCTTCCGGGACTACCTCACCCTGCCTGCGATGATGGCTACGCGATGGCCCAAGGGAATCACGAATGCGGAAGCCGCCGCGACTTTGCCCGTAAATGGACTCACTGCGATGCGCGCGCTGCAAGAGGCGACCCAGCTTAAAAAGGGCGAGCGCATTCTTATCCACGCCGGTTCAGGAGGAACAGGAATGGCCGCGATTCAGCTTGCAAAGAGCCTTGGTGCGAAGGTTTATTCCACTGCGAGCCGTCCAAAGTGGCCGGCCGTTGAGCGCTTGGGGGTTGAAGCCGTCTTTGATAGTCGGACCTTAGACTTTGCCGATCAGATCAAGGCAGCGACTGGCGGCGAAGGGGTGGAAGTCGTCCTGAATTCGCTCTCTGGTGATTATATTGAGAAGGGGCTTTCCTTGCTGACTCCGCAAGGGCGTTTTATCGAGCTTGGAAAGCGTGGCGTTTGGAGCGAACTGGAAGTCACAGCATTTCGTTCGGATGTCATTTATCGGGTTGTTGATCTTTTTTCCGAAAGCGAATCTCGTCTCAAGGGCGATGGCGCAGGAAAATATGGAGATCAGCTCTTTGAAGGGTTCTTTAAAATGAACGCT
>PBSY01000005.1 GCA_002726915.1 Verrucomicrobiales bacterium
GAAAATAAGAAAGCCAACTGTCGGACTCGAACCGACGACCGGCTGATTACAAATCAGCTGCTCTACCAACTGAGCTAAGTTGGCCCCTTAGCTCGCCGCGAACGGCGGGAGAGGAATGTATTCATGGATTCGACGGCTGCAAGACGTGGTTTCAGGTTTTTCAATTCGCGAAATCCTGCTCTGGCAGGCCTGATTCAGTATCGAAGCTACTTTTCAGCCTCTCATAGCTGACGTATCATTACCTGATGCGAAATTGGATCCAGTTCCTGACAGTCGTCGGGCTGATACTGCTCTCCCAAAGCTACGGTATCTCACAAGAGATCGAAAAAGCTAAATCGGGGCGTCCCCTTGTGACGCAGGTGGGAGAAAACAACTACCGTATCGGAAAAATCCGCCTCAATTCCAAATCCCGTGAAATCCGCATCCCCGTGACGGTCAACATGCGGGAGGGCGGGCCCATGGAATATTTACTCGTGCACGAGACGGGCAAAGTGCACGAATCAGTCTTGGTAACCGATATCTCACCGCTTCACCTTCAGATCGCCCTGAAACTGCTCAAATACAAAGCCGGGCACGGGGATGTTTTCAACCGACTCCTGCCTCCTCACCTGATCAAAGAGGAAGGCGGCTCCCGCGACGAGCGCGGCGAATTGACCGAATTCCTTTTTCAGCCTGATAATTCAGATGTCGGAACCGCTGCCTCGAAAATGATCCTCGACGGCGATTCTCTGGAACCCCTCCTCAGTCCGGGGTGGATTCATACCGGCTCCACACGTCACGAAGGCCAGTTCATGGCCCAAGCGGAAGGTGGCTTTATCGCCATCTATCTCGATCCCAACGCCATGTTCAACATGATTCGCGAGGGAGCGGATATCGACGAACGCTGGGGTGCCAATGCTGAGGACATACCCGAGATCGGAACCAAAGGAGAACTTGTCATTCGCCCTGCCTCTTCGTAAATTCTCTCCCCCTCGAACCATGAAACCTCTGCTGTCCGCTCTCTTCATTCTCTCCTTCCTCGTGACGGCTCTCAGCGCCCAGGACCGCATCACCGGCAGCCCTGACGGTGACGTTTCTCTGAAACTCGAAATCGAACGGGCAATCGCCAAGGGAGCCTCCTACCTTGAGTCGCAGCAGAACCCGGAAACTGGCTCGTGGAGTGATCCGACTCTCCCTGCCCTCACTGCGCTACCCATTTCTGCAATCATGGGAGATCCCAAACGCGATCCGGAGGCTACTTTGCCATCCTCCGCTGAAAAAGGTTACGAGTTTCTTCTTTCGAACGTGAAGGTCGACGGAGGCATCTATGGTAAGGGCCTCGCCACCTACAACACCTCGCTTTCCATGATGGCGCTCGCTCAGTCCGGTCAGGAAGAACACCTCCCTGTTATCGCGAGGGCCCGCCGACTCCTCATTAACCAACAGCAAGACTTCGATAAGCCCGGCGAAGTTGATAATATGTTCGACGGAGGAATCGGCTACGGCGGCACCTACGCACACTCCGATTTGTCCAACACCCATTTTGCGATGGAAGCACTCTACTATTCGCAGAAGGTACTGGCTGACACCGAATACGACGCATCATCCGAATTCGACCTCGACTGGGACGCGGCAATCGAATTCGTTAGCCTCGTGCAAAATTCAGAATCAACTGTCGATCGGCTGGGCGAAGCCTTCGCGCTGCGAGATGATGACGACGGTGGTTTTGTCTATTTCCCGGCCAACACCAAATCCGATCAAATCAAAATCAAAGGAGAAGACGGCAAGGAACGCACTGCTCTGCGTAGCTACGGCAGCATGAGCTACGCCGGCCTGCTTGCTTTTATTTATGCCGACCTGGACCGTGATGACCCTCGCATCGCCTCGGTGATGAGGTGGCTGCAGAACAACTACACTCTCGAAGAGAATCCCGGCATGGATTCGCAGGGACTCTTTTACTACTTCCACACCATGTCGAAGGCTCTGGCCATCACCGGCACCAACCAACTCGTCACACCGGAAGGCAATGAGATCAACTGGAAGCAGGACCTCGCCCTTCGCGTCATGAGCCTTCAGCAACCGGATGGATCCTGGGTCAATGAGGAGTCCAACCGATGGCTGGAAGACGACACCTCCATGGTCACAGCCTACGGTATGTTAACGCTGCAGCACATTTACCGAACGCTTTAGTGGCAGCGAATCAGCCGGTTTGGACCGGCCGCTTGGCCAGGCAGCATTACACCCCACCGAACCTCCGTTGCCGCTTCTGGTATTCGCCTGCGGCCTCCAACAAATTATCGCGACGGAAGTCAGGCCAGAGGGTTTTCGTGATGAAGATCTCAGAATAACTAATCTGCCAGAGCAGGAAGTTGGAAACCCGGAACTCGCCACTGGTGCGAATTAGTAGATCCGGGTCGGGATAAGCGGCAGTGTTGAGTTGAGCGGCGAAGGTGGCCTCGTCAAGATTCCCGGGATCCAGTTCGCCGTCTTGGGCCTTCTTCATGAGCGATCGGGTCGCCTCGACAATTTCCTCTCTTGAACCATAGCTCAATGCCACAACAAGGGTCAGACCGTCATTACCAGCCGTAGCTTCGATCGATTTCTCAAGCTCTTTCTGATTCGACTTTGGCAGCTTATCAATCTGGCCAATTACCCGAAGTCGGATGTTATTCTTGATCAACGAAGAAGTTTTCTCCTTGAGAAAATGCGCTAATAAACCCATCAGCGCTTTCACCTCCGCTTCGGGACGCTTCCAGTTTTCGGAACTAAAGGCATAGATGGTTAGGTAATCGACCCCGATTTCACCGCAGGTTTCGAGCGCAATCTCGACAGACTCAGCACCGGTTCGATGACCTTCACGACGAGGCAGTCCACGTTCCCTGGCCCACCTGCCATTGCCATCCATGATGATAGCAATGTGCCGCGGGATCTCTTTGTCAGGATCGAACGCAGCCATAAAAATAAGGTCAACGCCTAACGAATGATGGTCTGGTCGCGGGATGGGCCCACTCCAACCATGCTGACCCGAGTATCCGTTTCTTTTTCAATGCGCGCTAAATATGCGCGCGCATTCTCGGGGAGATCGTCGTAATTACTCACGCCCGTCGTATCCGACTCCCAACCGGGAAGATTCTCATAGACTGGCTCGACGCGTTCAAAATCCTTGGCGCTCGCAGGCGGCAGGAGCAACTCCTCGCCATCCAATTCGTAGTGAGTGCAGACCGGAATCTCGGGACAGTCATCAAGACCGTCGAGAATAGTGATGGCGAGATCGTCAAACCCATTGACCATGGCCGCGTAACGCACCAGAACAAGGTCAAGCCAACCACAACGACGCTTGCGCCCCGTGGTTGCCCCGAACTCCCGGCCCATTTTGTGGAAACGATCTGCAAGAGTTTCGTTCTGAGTGGGGAACGGGCCTTCGCCAACACGCGTGGTGTAGGCTTTGGTCACGCCGACGACACGGTCAATCTTGTGCGGCGGCACACCCGAACCGGTGCACGCTCCACCGGATGTGGTGTTGGAAGAAGTGACGTAAGGATAAGTTCCCTGGTCGATGTCGAGGTAAGTTCCTTGAGCCCCTTCGAAAAGGAGGGACTTCCCGTCCTTCATCGCCTCGTGAAGCCTGCCAACAGTGTCGGTCGAAAAGGGCTTCAAGCGCTCGGCTGCAGCAAGAAGATCTTTGCCGATGACTTCCACATCGAGCTTGTCCATACCAGCGGCCTCGAACAGTGTGTTGCAGTCATCAATGCGCTGCGCGAGTCGCTCAATGAATTGGACTGGATCACCCACGAGGTCGTGGAGCCGAAATCCAATACGGTCGATCTTGTCACCATAAGCTGGGCCAATGCCGCGCTTCGTAGTGCCAATCTTGCCATCGCCCTTACTAGCTTCCTTGTAGGCATCCATCTCACGATGAAACGGCATGACCAAGTGAGCCCGATCAGAAATGACAAGATTCTCAGGTGTCACCTTGATCCCTTTTCCGGCAAGACCATCAATTTCTCCAAGCAAAGCGACTGGATCCATAACAACACCGTTACCAATGACACACTGCTTGTCGGGCCAGAGAATACCCGATGGAATGAGATGAAGGATATATTCCTTACCTTCGCTAATGACCGTGTGGCCGGCGTTGTTGCCACCTTGGGCACGGACTACGACATCGGTCTTCTCCGTGAGGAGGTCGACGATTTTTCCTTTTCCTTCATCGCCCCACTGGGCGCCAATCACTATAGTGTTCGACATGAGTATTAACTCTTTCTGAAAACAAAATTCAGGCCCGAATCAGTCAAACATGCTCAACCTCGATCGGGCGCAAACCCCAATCTCTCGCACAGTCGGCGCGAAGAGCAAGTATTCCCGTAAAATCAGGCACAACCAGGCATTAGACGACCTTCATCGCGGCCGAAAGGGCGATCAATGCAACGGCTGCCAGAATTGCGACTACGCCGACAATTATTGCGATTTGACCCAAGGTGTCTCTCTTCTTAATTTTCTCGATCGGAGACAGATTTTTAAAGTTGGTAGGTAAATTGGAGACCTCCGCTACTGCAGGCGGCTGGCCGTGAGCCGCATCAGTGTAGCCTGCGGAGTCGGCCCCGGCCGCAGATTCTTCAGGGGTTTCAGCTGCGACTTCACCGTCAGAAAACACTGCCTGAACATTACCAAAGGCGATCTGAAGGCCCTCAGAAAGGGGGCTCTCAGTGACTTGTTCTCCATTGACGAACGTCCCGTTGGTGGAACCAAGATCCGTTACTTGGTAAATACCATCAGCATTTCGAATGACTGCATGCGAACTGGAAAGAGAAACGTGGTCGATGATGACGTCATTATCCGGGCTGCGGCCAACGGAGAGTTGCTCGATACCTTCTAGATCGACTGCGTAGGGTTCCTGATCCGGGACGTAAATGGAGAGTGTTGCCATATCTTAAGAGGAGTTTTTACACTGAGTCAGCGTGATTGATCAATCAGATTAGCAAATTCTTCAAAGAAATAAGAAGCATCATTTGGGCCGGGAGCAGCCTCAGGGTGATACTGGACAGAGAAAACCGGATAATCTCGGTGACACATACCTTCGACCGTATCGTCGTTGAGGTTGATATGCGTGACCTCAATATGATCGGGCAAGGAGTCACCATCTGCCGCAAAACCGTGGTTCTGCGACGTAATGGCGATCTTGTCGCTGCGCAGATCCTTAACGGGATGATTTCCACCACGATGGCCAAACTTCAACTTGAAGGTTTTGCCGCCAAACGCGTGAGCCAAAACTTGGTGACCTAGACAAATTCCAAAGACCGGTTTTTTGTCAATAATCTGCCTTACTTCACCGTGAATGTAGTCCAAAGCGGCCGGGTCACCCGGGCCGTTTGAGAGAAAGACGCCGTCCGGATTGCGCGCCAGCACCTCCGAGGCAGGAGTTCGTGAGTTCACCACCTCGACTTCAAATCCTTTCTGACGGAGGCTGCGGAGAATATTGCGCTTTATGCCGAAATCGTAGGCAACGATACGGTACTTAGGCTCAATGAGCGGGCGGTACATTTCACCGTCCGTCTCCTCAAGCGTCTCACCGGAAGTCGGATTTACCAAGGTCCACTCGCGACTGAGCTTACCTTCCGGGTCCCAATGATATGTCTCATCGGTGGTCACCTCTTTCACAAAATCAGAACCCTCCATCGGCGGAGCATTTTTTGCGGCCTCAACGGCTCCATCAAGATCGAGGCTACCGTCAGTGGAGAGCGTGGCTCTCATCGCTCCGGACACCCGAAGCCGCTTGGTCAGCGCCCGTGTATCAATCCCTTCGATTCCAGGAACGCCGGCATCGGCAAGGTAATCGTGCAAAGACTTCTCAGAACGCCAGTTGCTCGGAATCTCACAAAGCTCCTCGATAACAAACCCACGCACGTGGATCTGACTGCTCTCGGAGTCGACTTCCGTGGTGCCGTAGTTCCCTATCAGCGGGCAGGTCATCGTGACAATTTGGCCCCGATAGGAAGGGTCTGTCAGGATCTCCTGATAGCCCGTCATCGAGGTGTTGAAGCAAATTTCCCCAGTCTGGGTAACCTCTGCTCCAAATGCAATTCCTTCAAAGACTGTTCCGTCTTCGAGTGCCAGCACTGCCCGTTTCCGTTCTCTTGCCATTGGGTTGCAGGCGCCTTTGTAAAAGGGCCTCCGGAGAATGACAGAAGAGCGAGCGCTTTCAAGTGGTTTTCCCTACTCAAAATTCGCTTTTCGCGAAGCGAGCCACGGGATGAGCCTCCCAAACTGGTAAAGTCTTTAACTCTTCCGAAACACTGCGGCTTAACGGGAGGCCCCAGGTTTCCCAGAACGGCTTTAAATTCATCCCGCATGCCTTGGATAGACGAATGACCCACTGGTCGTTGATCTCCTGCTGTCCCTTCGGCCACTCCTCTTTCTCAAGCTGGTTGTATTCGACAAAAACCTTCGTGAAAGGCTCCCAACCAAACTCCTCTTGAACCATTAAATAGGTCTCCAAAGCGGTCCAAACTCCCCACTCTTCGAAATCGGGCCCACCCGCAAAATACGCATTAATTCTCTGGCGCCTATCCAGCGGTCGCATTGCTCGATGCGTTTCGTTGCGATTCGTTCCGATGAACTCCTCATACACATACACCGACCAGAGGTTACAAGTCGTTTCGACGGTTCGAGGCAACGCCCAAAGGTTATGTTGATGATTATGGCCATACTCGTGAAAGAAGCCCCAGGAGCCTTCGTCCATGAGGCGCTTAGCATCGACCGCTAATTCGGCAGTGCCGTCGAGGTGCGCCGCCACCGGGTAGGAGCTATGCATGAAACCTGCTGCCGTCTGGCGATCAAAAACGATGCGCTCTGCGCGATAGTGATTTCGGTCCACCCCAACAAGGATAGCTGAGGTATCGATGATGCCGTTCCAAACCTCCATCAATGCATCCGGATCCGAAAGACCACGGATATAGTCGGACGGAATCGTGACGATCATTCGGTCGCTAGCCAACTCGGCCCACGGACCGGGATAATTCCGGATCTCGCTCCTCCACTTCTCAAGATCGGTTTCACCATGAATGTAAACCGGAGCGGCCACGCCCCCTTCTATGGTGACCTCCAACTGGTCATACTTCGCTTCCCGAGGCACACGAATAGTCACGATACCCCCGAGGCCACTGGATGCCTCCGTTGTCGAACTGTTAACCGGCACCTTCACTTGCCAGTCGGGGTAGCGATGCCACTCGTCCCGATTCTTAAGCCCTCCATTGTAGGACCCAATCACGACCTCAAATCCTTCTCTCGCAACCTTGGCCGGCAGGGTGACTCGAATCACTTCGCCAGGGGCTGCATAGATACCGGTAGGACGCATCTCCTTTGCAGCCCACCCGCCCGCGAGCCGGCCCTCAAGCCACCCATGATAGGTCCCGTCCATCATGAAGGTCTTGGAAATTCGCTCCGCATCTTCCGAAACTTGTCCGGGGTAGTCGGAAGCGGCCGGGATAGCATACATGACACCAGCTGGAGTATTCTCATTGAAAAAAGTTTCTAGTTCAATGATGGCGTCGACGAGAGGATCGACTCCAGGCACAACTGGGGACTTCTTGGTAGGAATGATAGGACCAACCGCTTTATTCAGGTCTCTCAGGACGATAAGAAAACTCTCCAGCGCAGCTCCTTTTAGCCCCTTGGCTTCCCGCATTTTAGCAATGAGCGCCTCACGAACTTCCGTGCTCTGGTCCTTGTCTGCGGCAGCAAGAGCTCGGGCGGCACTTTCGGAATCTGTAATACCCATCGGAGTCAGGGCCAGCTGAGTGCCCTTTAATGAGGCCACCGCTTCAGGAATCGCCGTCAGCTGGATGGGCCCCTTTGCCATGTATCCGTCGGGGTTATATTGAATCCCGGTAGCAGCGAGGACACGGTTGCCAGGGAACTTCGAAAAATCAGGGAACTTCTTTTTAAAAGCCCACGGCGTTGTTGCGGTAACGACGCCGCCGCCGTCGTTAATAAACTCAAACAGCCTCACCATATTTACCTCTTCAGCAAGATCATTGGCGACCACGCAGTAGACCGCCACATCGTGCTCCTCGAGTTCGTCGACCGCAAACACTTGGGTTTCAAATCCCGCTTCCTGGAGAATGACGGAGAGGGATTCGAGCTTGGGGTGAACCCCCACGATCGGAGTGCTGGAACGCCCGACCCAACGAATCGCATTTTTCACCGCCCTCGCAGCCGCCGGCTGTGCATACAAATCGACTGACTTAAGAAACGCACCATGTGTAAAGCCCACGGCCCGACCTCTCTCCACCTCCGAAGCAGCCGCCACGATGGTGCCCCTATTATCTTCGATGATCGGGAAGGCCCCGTCCCCGGTGATATTGATAGAGCCCGGAACCGCATTACCAAGGACAATCTCGCCACCCACTCCAATAATCAGTTGTCGAACGGAATCCTCAGCCTGTAGCGCTCCGGCGAGCATCCAAATGAAAGAAAGGGTGATAAACGATTTCATAATGTGGGTCGATCGAGGTGAACGCAGTATGGCACCTACCTGAAGCTCATGTGAGCATGAATCTACGGTATGACACAAATCTATTCCGGAAACCAGTATGGCGGACAAACATCTCCATCTTACTTGTCCCTTTATCGTGTGAAGTGCTAAGGGTCACAATATGATTCAACTACCTGCCGTTTTCATCGCCGCCTCAATCCTACTCATCCCCTTTGGCGCGATCGCTGAAAATCAGCTCAAGCCACTGATGGCGGTTCCTGATAAAATCGCCCTCAATGAAAGATTCAAAACCCCCTTCGACCTCAAGAAAAAGAAGGAAACCTGGACCCAGCGCCAGGCGACCCGCTGGGCGGTCAAAGACGGCGTGCTGGGCGGGCAGCCTTCCTCATCGGAGAACCAGACGGCCAAGTCGCACCACAAGGGCTTGGAAGCTCGCCTTAGCATTCCCGTGACCCCCCCAGAGTGCATTGCCAAGTTCTCGATTCGTTTTCTTGAAGGAGAAGAAACTACCGTCGTCCCCTTTATTGAATTCGGTCACCATATTATCCGCGTTCGCTTTGATAGCGAAAAGGGCGTTTCCCTGCTCGCTGACTACGAATCGATAAAAATTGCCGAAGACAAGGACTTCATCTACCAGCCAGCCGAATGGATCCACATGCTCGCCGAGCTAAAAGGTGAGGAGTTTATTGTCCAAATCCAGGATGGGCCCACCCTTTACGGAAAACATCCTATCATGGGCTACCCTGCCCCCAGCGGCGGCAACGGCTTTGGCATAGCCGGACTGCGTGGCGGTCAGGTCGAGATCGACGACTTGACTCTTTGGACCGTCAAAAAAGAGCCCCAGCCCGGATGGGGAGCACGACGGGTCCAATTTCCCGCCTTTGCCCCGGTTCAGTTGCGAGAAAAGCCGAAGAAGTAATCTTCCGCCCAGTTAGGTGCCGCAACGACGCACAAATTCCCCCATTTTCCATCGTCCCACCCGGCTTTGCCTTTGACCAGAGGCCGGAGATGGCGTATCGCGGGATGCTCTGACTTTCTTGATTTTCGAATCCGGCGGCAGGGTTGTTAAATGTTATTAAATACCATGTCCTCGGCTCCCAGTATCATCTACACCAAGACTGACGAAGCTCCCGCATTGGCGACCTACTCGCTGCTTCCAATTATCCAGGCTTTCACCAAGTCTTCCGGCATCAACATCGAGACGCGAGACATTTCACTCGCCGGCCGCATCATCGCCGTTTTCCCTGAGTTCCTCAACGAAGACCAGCGAATTGGCGACGACCTTTCCGAACTCGGTGAACTGGCCAAGACGCCCAACGCCAACATCATCAAGCTGCCGAACATCAGTGCTTCCATCCCGCAGCTCAAAGCCGCTATCGAAGAGCTTCAAAGCCAAGGCTTCAATCTGCCGTCCTATCCCGATGAGCCTTCCAACGACGACGAAAAGGGCATTAAGGCTCGCTATGACAAGGTCAAGGGCAGCGCAGTGAACCCCGTTCTCCGCGAAGGCAACTCTGACCGGCGTGCTCCGAAAGCCGTGAAGGCATACGCAAAAAATAATCCTCACCCCATGGGGGTCTGGTCCGTGGATTCGAAAACTCGCGTCGCCAGCATGAGTGAAAACGATTTTCGCTTCAACGAGCAATCCGTCACCGTAGAGAACGCCACCGATGTTCGGATCGAACTCGTCGGCGCCGACGGCTCCACCACCGTGCTGAAAGATTCCACGCCTCTGCTTCCCGGTGAAGTCCTCGATGCCACTGCGATGCGCAAGGACGCGCTTGTGGCTTTCCTCGAAGACCAAGTCGCTGCAGCCAAGGCAGAGGGAATCCTTTTCTCTCTGCACATGAAAGCCACCATGATGAAGGTTTCTGACCCCATCATCTTTGGTCACGGAGTGCGTGCTTACTTCAAAGACCTCATCGAAAAGCGGGGCGATGTGATCAATGAACTCGGTGTCGACTTCAACAACGGATTCGGTGATCTCATTTCCAAAATCGAATCCCTCCCCGCTGACCAGAAAGCCGACATCGAAGCCGACATTGAGGCCTGCTACGAGAACGGTCCTGACCTGGCCATGGTGAACTCCGACAAGGGCATCACCAACCTGCACGTTCCCAGCGACATCATCATCGACGCTTCGATGCCCGCCATGATCCGGACATCCGGACAAATGTGGAACAAAGACGGCAATCAGCAGGACACCCTTGCCGTCATTCCTGACAGCAGCTATGCCGGTGTATACGCAGCGACCGTTGATTTCTGCCGGGAACACGGCGCTTTCGATCCCACCACGATGGGTACGGTCCCCAACGTCGGGCTCATGGCTCAGAAAGCCGAGGAATACGGTTCTCACGACAAGACCTTCGAGATACCCGCTGACGGTACGGTCCGCGTCGTAAGCAGCGAGGGTAACACGCTCATTGAGCACAGTGTTTCCGAAGGCGACATCTGGCGCGCCTGCCAGACCAAAGACGCCCCTATCCGCGACTGGGTAAAGCTCGCCGTGAATCGAGCCCGCGCTACCGGTAGTCCAGCTGTCTTCTGGCTCGACGAAAACCGCGCTCACGACAACCAACTCATCGCTAAGGTGAATACCTATCTCGCCGATCACGATACCGATGGACTTGAGATTCACATCCTCGCCCCGATCGAGGCCACCAAATTCTCCCTCGAGCGCATCAAGCGCGGAGAAGATACCATTTCCGTGACAGGCAACGTGCTGCGTGACTACCTCACTGACCTCTTCCCTATCCTGGAAGTAGGCACCTCCGCCAAGATGCTCTCCATTGTTCCTCTTATGAACGGCGGCGGCCTCTTCGAAACCGGAGCCGGTGGTTCCGCTCCCAAGCACGTTCAGCAGTTTGTCGCTGAGAACTACCTGCGCTGGGATTCCCTCGGGGAATTCCTCGCCCTCGCCGTTTCTCTCGAACACCTTGGAGAGAACTGCGACAACGCCAAGGCAAAAGTCCTTGGTGCCACGCTCGATGACGCCACTGGTAAGTTTCTCCTCGAAAACAAATCTCCAACCCGTCGCCTTGGGGGCATCGATAACCGCGGCAGCCACTTCTACCTAGCGCTATACTGGGCTGAAGCACTCGCAGACCAAGATGACGACGCCGACCTCAAGGCGGAGTTTGCTCCGGTCGCACAGACCATGCTCGAGCATGAGGCCCGCATCATCGAAGAACTCATCGGAGTTCAGGGCCAAGCTATTGGAGTCGGCGGATATTATCAACCGGACGAAGAGATGGCTTCCAAGTCCATGCGCGCCAGCGCCACGTTCAATGGCATTATCGACAGGATCTAATTTCACCGCCAAAAGAACACTTACGAAAAAGGCCGGGTTAGATAAACCCGGCCTTTTTATT
Organism: Verrucomicrobiales bacterium; assembly: GCA_002726915.1. Taxonomy (GTDB): domain Bacteria; phylum Verrucomicrobiota; class Verrucomicrobiia; order Verrucomicrobiales; family DEV007; genus Arctic95D-9. The sequence goes on from PBSY01000005.1 coordinate 11,845, forward strand.
TTCTAAAACCTTCAGGATGATCAGAGCAAATCCTGCAATACCTTGCCGGTGTGCGGGTCCTTGATCTTGGCATCATTGTATTTCTCGCCGTAGCGTTTCAACTGCTTCGCCATCTTTTTAAGAACTGGTCCCTGCTCAGGGTGTTTGACGAAGTTTTGAAGCTCGTCAGGATCCTTGTCGAGATCGTGCAACCACGCTTCGTCTTGATCGGAAAGAATGAGCTTGTGGGTGGGTGTCACCGCCGCGACCCAGCCCTTGGTATCTTCGGAAGACTGATTCGTTCCACGCATGAAGGTAATATCGGGTCCTTTGAGCGCTTCTCCCCGGAACACGCCGCTGAGGTCACGTCCTTCTTCCAAGCCCGAATGCTGCGCCCCCATCATTGTGAGAATAGACGGCATGAAATCGGTCGTATTCATCGCATGATCAATCTGCACTCCGGCTTCGATGTGTTCCGGCCAGCGTATCACGAACGGAATTTTCGCTGAGGCTTCCATTGGCTTACCCTTATTCTGCAGGCCGTGTTCGCCACGAAGATCGCCGTGGTCCGCAGTAAAAATGAAGATGGTGTTGTCATAAAGCTCACGCTCCTTCAACGCTTCGATGAGCTTGCCCATGTTGTCGTCGATGCACTTCATCATCCCGTGATACTGCGCCATGGGATACCTGGTGCTCTTCGCCGGCTTGGCCCAACTAGGCGCTTTGTCAGGATCTTTCCCAAAGGTACGAGGTGCTTCGATCTTGTCATCACTGAACATCGTGTCATAAGGAGCGCGGACAGTATCAGGACCATGAGGATCCGGAATACTGACCATGTAGGCGAAAGGGCTGTCCTTGTGTTCGTCAATAAAATCGATCGTGCGATCCACGAGCCAGTCGGTGGCGAAAGACTCTTCATCAGCTCCATTTACCGAATAGCTCGGCTTGTCCTTTTCGTCGCGAGCCTTTACGCGTGGTCCTTCGTCAGTCAGTTCGAACTGCTTCCAGTGTCCGCGGTTGAACATATATCGATTGTCATCAAAGCCGAATTGGCGCTCAGGTCCCCACTGCGGTTTGCCTAAACCATCGAGATGCCATTTGCCGGCATAGCCGGTCGCATAGCCGGCCTCGCCAAGCTTGTGACCGAAGGTGACGATGTCATCATTGAGATGAACACTGTTGTTCGTCACCGGCGTGTTCTGCGGGTAGCGGCCGGAGACAAAAGACGATCGCGATGGTGAACAGACCGGGGTCGCAGCGTAAAACTTCGTACACAGAGCTCCCTCCGCAGCCATCTGGTCGATATGCGGTGTGTCACAGACAGCATGCGGACCCCACATAAATGCCTGCTCAGGAGGCAAGGTGTTACGGTAGGCGCCAATCGTTCGGAAGTTCAGTTCATCGCAGTGAACGATAATGAGATTAGGTCGACCCTTAGCAGCGGCCTGGGTCGTATTGGCTCCAACGGCTGCCGCAGAAGTCGCTGCTCCGGCTGTTCTAATAAATTCTCGTCTTTTCATCTCTCGGATTATTTCTATTCGCTGATTCAGCCCCACCTAAGTGCAGGTATTCAAAACTTAATCATCCTACAGGAGACGCTGAAACCGAGCAAAATTAGAGTAACCAGTCTTGCGGGCAAACCGAATGGGTAGCGAACTTAATTTATCATCGAGGCAATCACCAAAGCGACCACGCTCATGAGTTTGAGCAGAATGTTAAGTGACGGACCTGAGGTATCTTTAAACGGATCGCCAACAGTATCGCCAACGACCGCAGCTTTGTGGGCTTCGGAGCCCTTAGTGAGCTTCTCGCCGTTCACCTCGAATCCTTCCTCGATCATCTTCTTGGCATTGTCCCAGGCTCCACCCGCATTAGACTGGAAGAGCGCGAGCAAGACACCTGTCACCGTCACCCCAGCGAGCAAGCCGCCCAGCATTGCCGCGCCACCTAAAAATCCAACCGCCACCGGAGCAGCCACCGCGAGCAGACCGGGCTTCACCATTTCTTGAATGGCCGCCTTGGTGGAAATTTCCACACACTTTCCATACTCGGCCTGCCCCTGAGCTTCCTCATAAATCTTTTGATCCTCTTCCGACCACTCGGCTACCGGCTTGTCTTCGTTGCGGTTCATGGCATCAAGTCCAGCCTTGAGACCAGGGATCTCTCGAAACTGTCGACGCACTTCTTCGATCATTGACATTGCTGCCCGCCCAACTGCATCCATCGACAGCGCCGAGAAAAGAAACGGCAACATACCCCCAACAAAGAGAGCCGATACCACTTTGGGATCTGTCACCTCAATGGACAATTTAGCATCGTGAGTTGCCTCCCATGTGGTCTTGAATGCAGCAAAGAGGGCCAGTGCTGTGAGAGCAGCTGATCCAATTGCAAATCCCTTTCCAATGGCTGCCGTGGTGTTCCCGACTGCGTCGAGCTTATCCGTCCTTTGGCGCACTTCCGGGGGTAGTTCGCTCATCTCAGCAATACCACCAGCATTGTCGGAGATAGGCCCGTAAGCATCGACGGCCAGTTGGATGCCGGTGTTCGAAAGCATGCCCACGGCCGCAATGGCAATCCCATATAGTCCAGCGAGTTCGTAGGAACCCAGAATTGCCACAGCCAGAACGATGATCGGCAACGCGGTAGATTTCATTCCCACTCCGAGACCAGAAATAATATTCGTCGCTGATCCAGTCAACGACTGACGCACAATATTAATGACCGGTTTCTTTCCGGTGCCGGTGTAATGTTCGGTAATGTAGCCGATCGCCAGACCTGAGATCAGTCCAATAGCGATCGAACCAAATACTCCCATGCCGGAGTATTCATTTCCATCGAGCGTCCACTTGCCCGGCAGCAACTGGCCGATTAAAATATAAGTCCCGACGAGAAGAATCCCTCCAGCGACAAGCTCACCCGTATTGAGCGCCTTCTGCGGGTCTCCTCCTTCCTTCACCCGAACCAAAAAAGTTCCAAAAATCGAAGCCACGATGCCAAGGCCAGCCAACATCAATGGCAATAGAACCCCGCCCAGCGGCAGGCCGGAAAACTCAGGCAACACCATAAAGACCGCCCCCAAAACCATCGTGGCGATAATCGAACCCACGTAAGACTCAAAAAGATCTGCACCCATTCCAGCTACATCTCCTACGTTGTCTCCCACGTTATCAGCGATCGTCGCAGGATTGAGCGGGTGATCTTCAGGAATGCCTGCCTCCACTTTGCCGACCAAGTCTGCCCCAACGTCAGCCGCCTTGGTGTAGATGCCGCCGCCGACGCGAGCAAACAACGCAATTGAAGATGCTCCGAAAGAAAAGCCGGTCACAATCGTCATGACTTTTCCAATCGAATCGGCATCCGTTCCTATCGTGCTGCCAAAAATCAAGAGGAGTGAACCCAAACCGAGAAGACCCAGTCCAACAACGCCCAGTCCCATCACGGAACCACCGGCGAAAGCGATTCGTAAGCCTTCACCAAGACTGGTTCGGGCCGCATGGGTAGTCCTCGTATTCGCCTTGGTGGCAACCTGCATTCCAATGAAACCGGCCAACGCTGAACACACAGCTCCAACGATGAAGGATACCGCAACGAAAGGAGAACTGTTCTCCGGATCCTTGAATCCACCCCATAAAAGCAACAAGGCCACACAACCTACAAAAATGGCGAGCACCTTATACTCCGCTCGCAAAAACGCCATCGCTCCAACAGCAATGTTCTCTGCGATTTTTTTCATCGTATCGTTCCCGGGATCCTGTTTCGCAACCCAGGCAGATCGCCAGAACGTAAAACCTAAGGCGAGAAGGCCAAATAACGGAATAATTACAAGGATGGTATTCATAGTGAGGTGAGATTGTGAGAACTCAGGGGTTAGGGGTTGAACGCAGTTCAAAAAAGCTCAACAAAGAGCCAAATTTATAACCAGCGCCGGCAGTGATTTGCCGGGCTATTTCAAAACAAGCGGGGATTAAAACGGGGGTGAGATACGAGTATACCCTTCTGGGTTACTCATTAGACAGGGTTAAAAGCTCGGGCTCCGAAGAGGGAGGACTTATCTTTTCTAAAGAATCGATCAGTAGCTTATACGCGATCGTTTCGGTTGTTTCGACGAGAGGAACGAGATAAGAAATTGCTCCGGTAGAGTCGGTGTATTTTTTCCAATTCTCAGGAACTGGCAGAAAGGTTTCCAAGTTGGGTTCAACGAGGAGTTGTCGAGCAATCTGCGTTCTCATCAGATTCTCAATGAGCTTCTTCTCGGCTCCATTGATCTTTTCGCTGATCTCGGAACTGACACCAAAGGATGGCTTCGCCTCTTCGCCGCTAACCAAAGTATCTTCCACCTCGCCTTCCCCAAACGAGAGGTCCGGAGCCGCCAAGACAGAAACTATTACAGCAGCCACCGTTATTGCTCGAATCATCCCACAAAACCTAACAAAATGATCGATTTATGGGAAGCAATCTTTAAGGCAAATCACGACAACATTTTCTTTGAAAAAACTCCCGTGGCTAAAAGTTTTTACCCAGAAAATCGACGGTTGCGATAATTTCCACACTCCCCAGTTTTGGTGAGTAACCCCTGTCGCCGTTCCCTCATGAATCTTTAAACGGGAGTTCGGTGACTAACCGAAGAGGGTCATCTGGGGATCATCTTCAACAGCGTCTTCTTTTACCTCGGAGGGTTTCTTCTTTGATGGTGGGGATACTTTTTCTCCACTGTCTTCACCACCTTCAAGCCCTGACAAAATCTCTTTAGCCCGATCAATAATCGAATCCGGGAGCCCGGCTAACCTTGCCACCTGGATACCATAACTCTTGTCAGCCGCTCCCTGCAAAATTTGGCGAAGAAAAATGATCTGATCATTCCACTCGCGAACAGCGATGTTGTAATTATTGACCGCCTGCCGTGACTCTGCCAGTTGCGTCAATTCATGATAATGTGTTGCAAAGAGAGTGCGGCATCCCACCTCATCGTAAAGGTGCTCAACCACACTCCAGGCAATCGACAAGCCATCGTAGGTCGCTGTGCCGCGACCGATCTCATCTAGAATCACGAGGCTGTTTTCCGTGGCATGATTGGCAATCAAAGCAGTCTCAGTCATTTCGACCATGAAAGTCGATTGTCCTTTGGCTAGATCATCGCTCGCACCTACCCGGGTAAAAATTCGATCAACCAGCCCCACTTCGGCGCTTTCTGCGGGGACGAAGCTGCCAATCTGAGCCATCAGGGTGATCAGTGCTACCTGTCGAATATAAGTAGACTTTCCCGCCATGTTTGGCCCGGTGATCAACATGAACCGGTTCGCTTCCGGGTTCATCCCAGTGTCATTAGGCACGAATTTTTCTTCACCGATATTCTGATCCAGCACGGGGTGGCGACCGTTCTCGATGATCAGGTTTTGGGAACCATTTAAAAACGGCCGACAATAATTGAAAAGGCGCGCTGTTTCAGCAAAGCCGGCCAACACGTCAATTTCGGCGAGAGCGGCTGCAGTTTGCTGAATAGCCTCAAGGTGCTCAAGCACGGTTTCTCGAAGATTGAGAAATTCTTCATACTCCAGCGTCTTGAGCCGCTCATCCGCACCGAGAATTTTGTTCTCCACTTCCTTGAGTTCGGGCGTGATGAAACGCTCCGCATTAGCCATCGTTTGCTTGCGGGTATATTCCGGCGGCGCCTTATCGAGATGGGTCTTGGTGATCTCAATGAAGTATCCAAAGACGGCGTTGTATTTGATCTTCAGTGAAGAAATCCCGGTCCGCTCCTGCTCTTTCGATTGGAGTTCGGCAACCCACTGTTTTCCTTCGCTGGCAGCACTGCGTAGTTCGTCGATCGCGTCGCTGTAGCCGTCAGCAAAAATACCTCCTTCTTTCAAGGCAGTTGGGGGCTCTTCGCAAATCGCCTTTTCTAACAAAGTTACCAAACCGTCGAAGTCACCCAAGCGTCGAATTAAATCATCTCCGAGGGCCCCTCCCCCCAGCGCGGACAAATGCTCCCTGATATCCGGCACTTTCCTAAGCGAGCTTTCCAGCGCTTTGAGGTCGCGGGCGTTGCCGGATCCTTGGCTCAGGCGGCTGATGGTTCGCTCCACGTCACGAACATCGGAGAAGGCTTCTCGAATCTCGTGCAGCAAGAACGATTCGCGAATGTAGGCCTCAACCAGATCCTGCCGCGCCACAAGTGTGTCGAGATTCCTAATCGGATGCAGAACCCAGTTGCGCAGTTTTCGAGCACCCATCGGCGTCGAGGTCCGGTCGATCGCACCGAGCAGCGAGGCTTTCACTCCTCCGGAACGACTTGTGACGAGATCCAGGTTCGCCTGGCTGGAGGAATCGATCAGCACATAAGTATCTGTCTGATAGGCTTGAATGGAGCGCAGGTGCCCCATGCTGCGGCGGAGTTGGGTCTCTACGTAATGGAGAATCGCTCCGGCCGCTCCAATCGCGGGAACTAGGCCTTCGCAACCAAAGCCATCGAGGGACTGCACCTTAAAATGCTGTTTAAGCGCATGCTCCGCCTGATCAATCAGGAATGTGTAGCCGTCGTATTCCTGGGCGTTGGAGAGCAAATCAAAATCCGGCGCCTGCTCATCCGAGAAGAGCAATTCGCTGGGACGAAGCCGGGCCAACTCATCTTCGAGCGCGGAACGGTCATGAAATTCCGTCACTCGAAACTCTCCTGTCGTGTGCTCAATGTAGGCGAGTCCAATTCGACCCTTCAACTGAAACACTGCAGCCAGGTAATTCGGTCTAGCTGAGTCAAGCAGGTTGAGGTCGTCGATCGTGCCCGCGCTGACGATTTGGCTGATCTCCCTTTCGACAATTTTTCCCGGCTGAGGCTCAGTCGTCTGCTCAGCCAGCGCGACTCGCTTTCCAGCCCTGATTAGCTTAGCCATGTAACCTTCCGCGGCATGATGAGGTACTCCACACATCGGCATGCCGTTTCTTTTGGTCAGGGCGACGTTTAACAGCGGCGCGGCGACCTTGGCATCATCGAAGAACAACTCGTAGAAATCACCGAGGCGGAACAGGAGCAGGACATCATCCGGCAGTTCACGCCGCATTGCCTGATACTGCTGAATCATCGGCGTGAGCTTGCCGCTGGATTTCTTACTGGCCATAGTTAGGATCGAACGCTCTACCTTAGATAATCAGTCCTCTCGGGCAAGGTAGAAACTACCCAGCTCAAGTTTCTCCCTCCTTGAGAGAAGCTTTCCACTCCCGAAACGCTTTCATCGGAGACCCTCCAATCACGACGCCCTTCGGATTCAACCCTTTCTATTTCAGCCTCGGGCAAAAAGGGCCGTTTACAGTATTTGACAATGTTACCGTGCCCAAGGTGGAGGTCAGCAGTTAACCAAAGTTTTTGCATTGTAAGGGTCTTTTAAAAAGATCTCTTAAATCAGAAAAACAATAGCTTAAGCACACGGGATTAAAACAGAGCAACGGCCATCCTAAGATGGCAAGGAATTCGCGCATGCATGGCTGCATCACCGATGCATTCGCCACTTCCGCAGCTACCTAACCGAGCATGAGGCGGTCAATCATCGCGTTGACCTTATCCGGAGAAAGCCCCGGAACATTTTCAAGATCATCAAAGGTTTCGAAGGGTCGATACTCGATGATCGCCTCTGCCAGCTTGGGTCCAACGCCAGGCAAGGTCTGGAGTTCATCAGCTGATGCGTGATTTATATCAATGACCGGGCCTGATGGAGCACAGGCGTCGTCATCGTAGAAGCCGTCATCCTGAGATTGCTCGTAGCTAGCCTCTTCGCCTTCAGTAATTTCAGGCTCCACCTCTTCTTTCTCCGCTTGGTCACTTTCCATGCCGCCATTCTCAGGCTCAGGCAAGTCCTCTGCGGTCTTGGAATCCTCATCGCTATGATGGGAGTTGTCTTTTTGCCCCTCCTGAAACCCCTGGTCATCCTCATGCCAGCTCTCGTCGAATTCAGCATGATCTGCGTCGAAGTCGTAATGCCCATCTTGCTCCTGCCCGAGGTAGCTGTCTCGAGAGACGGTCTCACTGGTTTCGTCACCGTCGCTATCGTGCCCATGTTCATCATCATAGAGATGAGCGTGTTCCTTCTCATACTGCTCGATTTCAGCCTTATGAATCTCGGCTTTCTCGTCTTCGCTGAGTTCGTCGGGGTTTTTGGCATTGAGTTGCTCAAGGCGAGTCATCTTTGCCTGCTCTTCTGCCATTAGCTTCTTTTCGCGCTTCCTCTCAATGATCGAGGCAATGACAATACAAATCTCGTAGAGAATGATCATCGGCCCTCCAAGCAGGGCCAGTGTCATCAGGTCCGGCGGTGTAAGGATCGCTGCCGACACCAGGATGATAATCCAGGCATAGGTCCTGGTGGAGCGCATCACACGAGCAGTGAGTAATTCCAACTTCACAAGAATCGAGACCACCACTGGTAGCTGAAAGCTGATACCAAAGACCAGAACCAGACGCGAAATGAAGGCAATATACTCGCCGATTCGATAGACACTCTTCCCACCTTTCGATTCGACCAATACCAGAAGGTCGCGAGTTTCGTCATACCGAAGCGCAAAGTTGGAGCTCTCTACCGTGGCGAAAGATTGTCTAATAGTATCTCGAATTTCCTGTCGCACTTTTTCCGTCAGTGGTCCTGAAGTCCCATCATCGCTCCCCTCCTCGGCAACTTCTGATTCATCACCAACCGGCGGGTGGACCTTTCCATCAACTCCCACAAGAGAAAAATCTGCGATCGGTTTCTCCAACGCATCGCGAGTGGGATCAATGGAAGCAATTCGTTCATTCTCGAAAACATAGAAAAATTTTAATGCCACTGGGGCAGCCATGAAAAACGCGAAAGACACGCCAATGAGAAAAAGAACGAAACCCACCAACGCGCCGGGGATGATGGTCTTTTTTTCGACCTGCCGAAGACCCGGCAGAATGAACTGAAAACCAAAGTAAAGAATGAACGGGAAAGAAATAATCACGCCGCTGAAAAAAGACAGCTTCAGCATAAGGACGATAAATTCCGGCGGGCTTAGGGTGATTAAGTCGAGCCTGGACCACAGCGACACGCCTTCGGAAATATTGGCGATAGGCATTTTCGCCGGTAGTTGGATCAACTCGAAGATTTTTTTGTGAAAAGCAAAACAGGCAATCGTCGTGACAGCCAGAGTAGCTCCAATCCGCATCAACGAATGTCGCAAGTCTTCCAGGTGATCAAGAAAGGGTTTTTCGTGCGCATCGAAACCGTCGTCGGCGCCAGGGCGTGCCTTGCCCGCCGATTCACGGATATGAAAAAGTTTTTCGAACGCAGTCTTGAGTATCATAAAATGCCTCAATATTTGAAGGGCTGCCACTTTAGCCCCTTTTTATAAAACGGCAAAGAGACACGAAAGGAGGTCAGTAAATGCGTGATGTTTTGCCCGAAATTTCTTAAAAATCCTACGTTATACTCTTCTCACGACTTGCAAACCCGCCCCTGAATGATAAATAAGCCACCTCGGAACTGTATTTTGGGAGCCATTTCGGGCCCCAAAAAGGAACCCACAGGAGGATAGAAAAGACAGATGATCGGTTACGACGAGGAAAAGCGTGGCTCGCAGAGTAATGATGCAATCCACACGGAGAAAGTGGTCGCAGACAGGAAGATCTTCTTCCTAGACCTGAAAGAAAACGACCGCGGTCAATTCGTGAAAATCACGGAAGATGTTCGCGGACGCCGAGATACCATTATGGTGCCCGCCGAGTTTCTTGGCGACTTTATCGACGCACTTCAGGCGATAGAAGATGCCGTAGAAGGTGACGAATAAAATCTAAATAATCGCCACACCCGTTAGGGGCCTGCGGCAGAACCCCAGTTTTTTGACTCATGCGAAGCATGACCGGATTTGGTCGTGGTGAGGCCACCACCGACGAATGGAAAATTGAAATCGAGCTTGCTGGAGTGAACCGGAAGCAAATCGATATCTCTATCAATTTACCTAACTCGCTACTCGAATTCGAAGTAGAGGTCCGCAAACTGTTGGCTGAATCCGTTTCCCGAGGTCGACTGGGCGCTAAGGTCATCCTGAATCACAACGGAAGCACTGAGGACCGTCTCGTTTTTGACCAGAAAATGGCCGCTCAGTATGTTGAAGCCGCCAAATCACTCTCTGAGAGCACAGGGATTGAAACCCGGTTCACCGCCGCGGACCTGTTTCGCGCACCCGGCCTTTTCAAAATCGAAGAAGCAATCGCTCACCCTGCTGACCTCAAGCCACCGCTATTCAAAGCTCTGGATCAGGCCCTAGAACAACTTATTTCCATGCAACAGCAAGAAGGCGAGCACCTGCGCAGAGATTTGCTCGCCCGTATCGACACAATTGTGAATGAAGTCAGCAGGATAAGAAAACTCGCGCCCACCGTAAAGGACGCCTATCGGAACAGCCTTCATTCCCGGTTGGCTGAGGCCGGCCTGGGAGTAGATCCCAACGACGAGAGAATTCTCAAAGAAATCGGTATTTTTGCAGAACGAAGCGATATCACCGAAGAAATCACCCGGATCGACAGCCACGTGGCCCAATTCCGCACCTACATCGAGAGCAATGAAGCGGTTGGACGACCGCTCGACTTTCTCTGTCAGGAATTCAACCGCGAACTCAATACCATCGGCAGCAAAGCGAATGACGCGACCATCGCCCAGGCAATCGTGAATTCTAAAACGGAGCTCGAAAAGATCCGCGAGCAGGTGCAGAATGTGCAGTGAGTCATTTAAGTGACCGAGCGATCAATCATGAGACAGACCATCTTCATCCTGACTGGAACGATGGTATTTCTCTCTTTCGTCATACTGCTTTTCGTACGCTTTGTCTTCGTCGTGGGTGAGGGCTACCCAACTTGGTCAGCCGCTCGGAACTTCCTGATTCGCAGCGGTGAAATCAGGATCAAAATTCCAACTGAAAACCGGATTCTCTCCGCTCACTGCGACGATCCAGAAAGTATTCTTAAAGTTAACGGACAAAGTGTCGTCACAAAGATCGGGTATGCTTGGTGCACTATCGAAGTCCGTACTCTAACTCACGATTCCGCCCACACCTATTTCTTCAACCCTAGGAAGGAAAACAGCTGGAATCGGATTCACTTCTTTCCCGTGGAATCCGACGATCCGAAAAGTGATTTCACAAAAGTCGAAAACGGCGTAGAAATAAGCCATACTGACGTGATTCGAGAGTCCGTTCCCATTCGCTCAAAAGCCCAAAATACTAACACGATCAAGGAAGCCGGGAGCCCCTGACTACCAAAAACATCCCCTATGAGTAAACTGGAACTCAAACGACGCGGACTTCTATGTGTGGTTTCCGGCCCGTCAGGATCGGGTAAGACGACTCTTTGTCGGCGTTACTCCGAGGAGAATAATCAAGCAGTTTACGCGATTTCAGCGACAACCCGTAAACCTCGAGATGGGGAAAAAGACGGCGTCGACTATTTCTTTCTAACGCGCGATGAATTTGAATCGAGAAACACACGTGGTGAGTTCCTTGAGTATGCAGAAGTCCATGGCAATTACTACGGAACACTAAAATCCGAAGTCCTCAGCCATATCGAAGCAGGTCGCGATGTGCTAATGGATATAGACGTGCAGGGAGCAGCCCTCGTCCGCAGCCAGAAAGACACATCGATCCAAGAGGCCCTTGTTGATATTTTCATCCTTCTGCCCAGTGAAGAAGAACTGCTGAATCGACTTAACTTTCGAGGAACAGAAACTCAGGAGCAAATAGATCTGAGGCTCAACAACGCCCACGAAGAGATGCGCCACTGGCAACTCTACCGTTACACTATTGTCAGTGCTAACAAGGCAACCGACTTCTCAACTTTCAGCTCTATTCTTGCGAGCGAGCACTGCCGGTCCAACCGCCTAACTCCAGACCCTGAATCGAAAGCGGACGATCGAGAACTAGACTTTTGAAAGATTCCCTTCTTGTGAAGGGAGTTGCGCAAACGTCTGCCTGAGCCATCTTTTACTGTGCTTGACGAAACGACAGGTAAAAACATTGTCATCGGCGTCACGGGATCGATCGCTGCCTACAAAGCGGCAGATCTCGTCAGCCGCCTGACTAAGAAAGGCCATGAGGTTCGCGTGGTGATGACAGAAGACGCGCAGGAGTTCATCACTCCGCTGACACTTCAGACCCTTTCACGCCATCCGGTGACGACCAATCTCTACGATGAGAAGCAGAACTGGCATCCGGGCCATATTGAGCTCGCAGATAATGCTGATCTTCTCGTCGTAGCTCCGGCAACAGCTAATACAATCGCGAAATTCGCGCAAGGTATTGCCGACGACACGCTTGGCTCTATCCATCTCGCTACGCTCGCTCCGGTGTTGATTGCCCCGGCCATGAACGGCAAGATGTGGAAGCATCCCGCAACCCAGGCTAATGTTTCTCTCCTTCAGAACCGAGGAGTCACCTTTATCGGACCGGAAGAAGGCCTTCTCGCATGCGGCTATGAAGGCATTGGCCGCCTCTGGCAGGTCGAGGGTATTGAGGAACAGATCGAGGCAATCCTCGCAAAGAGTTCCTGACGCGCCATGCGGTTTCTTATCACAGCCGGCCCCACAAGGGAAGCCATCGACCCAGTTCGTTACTTAACGAATCGTTCTTCGGGAAAGATGGGCTATGCCCTCGCCAATGCTGCCATGAAGGCGGGACACGAAGTTGTCCTTATCAGCGGCCCCGTCAACCTGCCTTCTCCCAAGGGCTGTAACGTTCTATTGGTCGAGTCCGCTCGCGATATGTATACCGCGGTTGAAAAATGTATCCGGGAAACTGACGTAGCAATCTTCTCCGCTGCCGTGGCTGACTATAGAATCGCCCATCCCGCAGATACGAAGATCAAAAAAAACTCAGATGAGTTGAGTCTAAAGCTCACCAAAAATCCCGATATTCTTGGCAGCGCGAGGCAGGAATTTGGTTTCAGCGGCTTCCTCGTCGGTTTTGCAGCTGAGACAAATAACCTTGAGGAAAATGCTGTCGGAAAGCTAACTGAAAAGGGATGTGACCTCATTGTTGCTAACGACGTAAGCCGCACAGACATCGGTTTTGATCTCGACGAAAATGAGGTCACTGTCTTCTACAAAGGCGGAAAATCAGCTGCGATCCCATTTGGTCCTAAATCTGATATCGCGATCAAATTGATTCGCGAAATTGATGGGCAAATCTCCCGTTAGTAAGGCGTTTTTACTTTTCAGGAGAAGCTACCTCACCCCAAATTAAACGACGTTGTGGTTCTGGTCGAAACGTTGATTCTTGTCCTTCGATCAAACAGATTTGACTCTTGATCTCGCATCACGCGCATCCCTTTGTTTTTAGGATCAGTAGCCCTGACTTGCGTATCGATATGCCGGGCATTCACCAGACTACGGGTGATTTCTTAAGCGAAGTCGTCCGAAAGGTCGACCAAAATTTCTCTAGGCTTAGCGCCATCGCCGGGGCTAATGATCCCACGACTCTCCAAGATATCAATCATGCGGGCAGCGCGGGTATATCCCAGCCGTAATCGCCTTTGCAATAGCGAGGTTGAAGCTTTTTTCTCAGTGTAAATCACTTCTAAACACTTCTCGAGGATCTCCTCATCAGCATCTGAGATTTCCTCGCCACCTCCGTCCATCTCACCCGATTCGATAGCTTCGTGAGCCTCAGGCTCGAACTTAGGTGTGCCTTGCGCAGCACATGCATCGACGAGATCCTGCGCCTCGTCATCAGTAATCAGGGCTCCCTGTGCTCGCGCCAAGGTAGCGCTTCCTGGCGGCAGATAGAGCATATCCCCTTTCCCGACCAAGTTCTCGGCTCCGTTGGAATCAAGAATGATGCGACTGTCTGTCTTTGAGGACACCTGAAAGGCGATACGGGAAGGCACATTGGCCTTGATGATACCGGTTACAACATCAGCCCTTGGTGTCTGAGTCGCCACAATAAGGTGAATCCCTGCCGCACGGGCCTTTTGCGCAATTCGAGCGATGCCGGTTTCAACATCGGCAGGAGCCGTCTGCATGAGGTCGGCAAGCTCGTCGATAATCACGACAATGAAGGGAAGATTATCGGGAAGATCTTCATCGCCCGACGCTGGGCGATTATGACGACCCGCCGGCATTTCTGCGTTCAACTCCTCTTCAGGAAAACCACCCTCAGCAGCCAGTTCATCGTTGATCTTCACATCATGAGTAAGCTCGGGCTCCTCAGCCATAATAACATCGCTTTCTTCATTCTCGCGCTCTTTCGCACGCATACTGTTGAAGCCTTCGAAGTTTCTTGTGCCGACCTTGGCGAAAAGGGCATAGCGCCGCTCCATTTCATTGATGACCCAACGAAGCGCAAGAAGCACCTTTTTCGGATCGGTCACGACTGGCACGATCATGTGCGGCAAATCATTATAGAGCTGCATCTCGACCACCTTCGGGTCAATCATGATGAAGCGTAGCTCATCCGGTGTGAACCGATAGAGTAGACTCGCAATAATACCATTGATGCAGACACTCTTACCACTACCGGTCGCTCCCGCGACGAGGAGGTGAGGCATGCGGGCTAAGTCACCCACAATAGTGTGCCCGTAGACATCTTTACCCAGTGCTAGCGGTAACTTAGCTTTCGAATTGCGGAAGGCATCGTCCTCAAAGAGCTCGCGAAGGGCTACAGGGACTTTTTCGGAGTTGGCAATCTCGATTCCGACCGTGTCTTTTCCAGGCACTGGAGCCAATATGTTAATCCGCTCCGCGCGAGTAGCCCGGGCAATGTCAGCCTCAAGAGCGGTGATCTTGTTCACGCGCAGACCCGGCTTCGGATATAACTCGTAACGCGTGATTGTTGGGCCGCGGGTAATATCACCAGGCTCCACGTCAACACCGAAGGTGCCCAAGGTATTTACAATATTGTTCTGCTGCTCCATCAGCGCCCCTTCATCGGTCGGTTCGACGCCACTGTCGTCTGCATACTGAAGGATACTCAATGAGGGAAGCTCGTAGTCCTTGAATTGGCCACCAGAAAGCACAGTGCTTTCTTTCTCTGACTTGTCGAAGAGGGAGCCGGCTGCTTCTTCGGGGGAGAGCTTCTTGCGGGCCCCGGCAGAGGAATCAATGATCTTAGGCTCAGGTGTCTTGGGCGCCGATGCGCTGAACAGGTCAGGCTGCTTATCTTCCTTTTGTTTCTTATCTGCTTTAGTCTTGGCCTCAGGCTTCGCGGCAATACCCCTTTGCCGATTCCTCAACGGCTCCGGCCCGGCTACGGCGAACTTCGGCATACTGAACCGATTCCAGAAGGGTTCCCGCTCACTCCAGTTATCCATAAACTCAGCGGTGCCGCGACGAACCATTAGGGCAAACTGAAAAGGATGAATCCCAGTAATCACGATCATCGCGATCGAATAGATAATTAGCATGACGATGACGGATCCAGCCGGGCCAAGAAGTTGCTCGACAACCTTGTGGCCAAATCCGTATCCCACAAAACCTCCCGCGCTTTTGGGCAGATTATAACGCCCGGCCCAGTCTTCAAAAAACCACGTCTGGAATTCAACGATACAGGCCGCCGAACACGTCAGAGCTACAAACGCCGTGATGTTGCGCAGATGAAAAGGGCGGGCACCGGTTAACACCTGAATAGCCCACCAAGCAAGCACAGCCGGGATAAAATAACTAGCTGCTCCAAAAAAGAAATAGGCGTAGCCCGCAGTTACCGCCCCCACGGGGCCGATAAAGTTACTGACGACATCATTCTTCCCGGCCTGACTACTGAAAGGAACCCATGTGGGTAGATCAGCTGGAGAATATGAGATAAGCGCTAACAGGAACATTGCGCAGCTTCCAATGAGAGCAATCGCGAACACTTCATGAAAAGGGTAAGGCTCATCAATCGGCACTCTTTTCTTGCGCGCGGGCTTCTTGGTCGCCTTGGTCGCCTTGGTCGCCTTGGTCGCCTTGGTCGCCTTGGTCGCCCTGGGCACCTTGGTTGATTTCGTGGCTCGCGCGTTCAGCTTCTTTCGGGTAGTTGATTTCCTTTTTGAAGTGCTGGTTTTGCGGGCGGCCATAGAATTCCGTTTCTTAAGCGATGGAGTGCTTATATCTCTAGAAATTATCAGAAAGCCCTAGAAAGCATAGCTTTAGTCATAAATATGGGCTAAACAGGGCTAAAGGGCAACGCATATCTTAGTTTTCTTAACTAAACTTATCCCTCAATTCGACGGAGGTTGGATTGACATAAAAAGCCATCGAATCGTAGTCTCCACCTTGTGAAACCGATGCGCCTGATTCTCCAATTCGCTGCCCTGATCACCCTCTCGCTCACCTTGAGTGGCTGCGGCAAGGATTGGCTAATCGGAAAGTGGGAATTCGACAAGGAAAGAACGCTCGACGCAATGACTCCTCCTGAAGATCCGGAAACCAATAATCTGCTATCCGGAGTGGTCTCCGGGCTTCAAAGAGGCCTTTCGCAGCTTCTTTTCACGCAATTCGACGGCGTTACCATTGAATACACTAAAAACGAAATGCGTCGCACGAAGAATGGTGTTGGAGAAGCGATCGGTTACAAGGTAATCGAGGAAGTGGACGAGAAGACTCGGGTTATCCAATACGATGACGGAGATATCGTGACGGTCCAGCGAGTCGAGGACGGACTCAAATCGCTAATGATGGGTGAGCATAAGGTCTGGGTTTATTTTAAACCTGTTGCGAATTAACCATGCACAAAGAAGCCGGAGCTCTCGCTCCGGCCTTTTAAATTCAGTTGATCAGGGTTTGCCTCATAATGAGGCCATTGATCAATTGTAGGAAGCTTGGGCACCCTTGATGTCACGTTTTTTGAGCCACGGCATCAGGTTACGGAGACGCTTACCCACTTTCTCAATTTGATGCTGAGATCCCTCTTTGCGGAGTTGCTTGAAATTCGAGCAACCATCATCGGACTCCTTAATCCACTCCTTGGCGAATTTTCCGGACTGAATGTTTTTGAGAGCACGCTGCATCTTCTTCTTCACTGAAGCGTCAATAATAGTCGGACCAGTCTTAACGTCACCCCACTCAGCGGTATCAGAGATGGAAAAACGCATTCCGGAAATACCAGACTCGTTGATCAGGTCAACCGTGAGCTTCAACTCATGAAGGCACTCAAAGTAAGCCATCTCCGGCTGGTAACCGGCTTCCACGAGAGTTTCGAAGCCGGCAGTGATGAGTTGGCTAACGCCACCACAAAGCACTGTCTGCTCACCAAATAGGTCAGTTTCGGTCTCCTCTTTGAAAGTAGTCTGGAAAGTGCCAGCACGTGTGCCGCCGACTCCTTTGGCCCAAGCAAGAGCGATCTTCTTCGCGTCACGCCCGGGATTTTGCTCCACTGCAATCAGGGCGGGAACACCTTTGCCTTCGACGAACTCGCGACGAACGATATGTCCGGGTCCCTTGGGAGCCACCATGATCACATTGACGAAGTCAGGAAGCTCAATGGTCTTGAAGTGAACAGCAAACCCGTGACTAAACAGGAGAGTCTTTCCTTTCTTAAGGTTGGGAAGGATATCCTTATTGTAGATCGCGGCGATCTTCGTGTCAGGAGTTGCGACAAAAATGACGTCGGCGGCCTTAACAGCGTCAGCCGTATCCATGACCTTGAAGCCGTATTCCGCTGCCACTGCGCGCGACTTACTCTTGGCATAGAGGCCGATGATGACCTTGACGCCGCTGTCCTTGAGGTTGAGGGCGTGTGCATGCCCTTGAGAACCAAATCCAATAACGGCACAGGTTTTGCCCTTGAGCACACCTAAGTCCGCGTCTTTGTCAGTGTAAATTTTTGCTGCCATCTGTTTTTAACTGCGTTTTCGAAGAGGCGCGTAGGTTCCGCCCAAACCAGTGAATGGTCAAACGGTATTCTTTTTTCAAAAAGACCGGCTATTCTGCGCTGGGCCCTCTAACAACTCGTCCACCTCCGCTAGGGAGCACCACCTTTAGCTTTCTGACGGCTGTTTCGATCGCTGAGACAGCTCTCACGACCTCGCCTTCCGTCGTGAGGTGAGACAGAGAAAATCGAACACTGCCGCGCGCTCTAGAAGAAGATTGCCCCATAGCTTTTAAAATCCGACTTGGTTTCACCGAACCAGTGCTGCACGCAGAACCGGGTGAGCAACAGATACCCACTTCGTCCAGCAGGATGAGAAGCCCTTCACCATCGACGTCGGGGAAATATAGGTTGGTGGTATTAGGCAATCTGAAATCACGATCACCATTCACCTCGGCACCTTCGACCGTCCGCAGCACTTCAGATTCGAATTGGTCACGAAACTTTGAAACAGAATTACCGTGCTCGATTCGATCAGCCGCCAACTCTGCTGCTACTCCCATGCCAACAATGCCGGCCACGTTCTCGGTGCCAGAACGGCGTTTTTCCTCCTGACCACCACCGAGCAGGAGCGCTTGGAATCTCGTGTGGCGATTCTGGAAGAGTGCGCCAACCCCTTTGGGACCATGAAACTTATGCGCCGACATCGAGAGAGCATGAATCGGCAAATCTTTCACTGAAAGAGCGATTTTCCCCACCGCCTGAACGGCATCCGTGTGAAAATAGACATCGTGCTTGGCAGCAAGTTCGGCAGCCTCTTTCATTCGGCTCAGCACACCAGTCTCGTTGTTTGCCCAGATCAGACTTGCGATAGCAACCTGATCATCTGCCAATGACTCTTTCCAAGCATCAACATCGAGGTGCCCCTCTGAGTCAACCTCTACAAACCTCCCTTCGCGGCCTGATTCTCCGAGAAATTTTACCACTTCGTCAACAGCGCTGTGCTCCACTGTTGAAGTCAAGATGGCTTTTCGTTGCGGTCTCATCGCCAGTGATGATCGCAGCGCAGTATTGTTCGACTCAGTTCCACAACTGGTGAAGATAATCTCTTCCGGGTGGGCTCCGATCAGGGAAGCTACCTGCTCTTTCGCTTGATCGATCGCTGCCCTCGCCTGCCGCCCAAAACGATATCCCCCCGACGGGTTGCCATAATGCTCCCCCAGCCAGGGCAGCATGCTTTCAAGCACTTCGGGAGCGACAGAGGTAGTCGCGTTATTATCGAGGTAGATCATTCCTTTTTATCGGGATTATACGATTACGCATCGTTATCGTCTGCGAAGCGAGCGCCTCACTGCAGACTAACTTCAAATTCTCCACCGTCCAAGATGGACTTGGCCTCTCCCACAAGGAAAAGCGAACCAGCCACGAGTTGTCGACCTTCAAGCTTAGCAAGCGCTTCCTCGAGGCTGTCAGTAAAATTTACTTTTTGGGGATCGCCACCAGCGCTGATGAATGCTTCGGACATCTCCACCACCGAGAGGCGCCGTTCCGACTTAATGGGAACAAAGGTCACTGATGAAACGATGGGAAGCAGCGCTCGAAAGATACCATCGAGGTCCTTCGATTCTGCGGCGCCGAAAATGAGCTGGGCTGATTCTTCAGGGAAGGCCTCCTTCCAAGCCACGCACAAGGCTAGAGCAGAAGCTTCATTATGCGCCCCATCGAGAACAAGGAACTCTCCGATGATTTCAAATCGTCCTGGCCACGAGGTATCAGTCAGTGATTTTTGAATCCCTTCCTGAGTCAAACGGTCACCTTCAACTCGACAAGCCGCCTCAACCGCGAGGGCAGCGTTCTCCCTCTGATGGGGGCCTTTTAAGCCGAGTGGCCACTCTTCTGGCAGCGGATGCGCCTCAATGTAAGGAACCCCCAAAGTCAGAGCCCGACGACCCACAACATCACGGGCTTCAGGGTGCAGATCAGCAACAATCAGCGGTGTCTCGGGCTTGATTATCCCGGCTTTTTCAGAGGCAATTTCGCGAATTGTTTCACCAAGCCACTGCTGGTGGTCGAGTCCAATCGAAGTAATCACACTGACTGTCGCGTTCACTGCATTCGTCGCGTCGAGGCGGCCACCCATCCCCGTTTCGAGTAAAATAATTTCACAATCTTCGTCACAAAAAAATCGTAGCGCCAACGCGAGGCTGATCTCGAAAAAAGTCGGGTGTGTCTCCCAGTTCTCTACCAATTCCCTGATATCACCCAATATCTCGTTCGCTCGAGCCTCTGGAATCATTTCACCACTAACTCGGATTCGCTCCAAATAAGAAATGAGATGAGGCGATGTGAACAAACCTGTCCTCAATCCCGCATCCCGCAGAATTCTGTCACTGAAAGCACAAACCGAACCCTTACCGTTAGTGCCGGCAACGTGGATAATTTTTCGATCCACAAGATCATTCTTGACGGATAGATCTTCAAGAAGACGAGTCACATTACCGAGACCCAACTTGATACCGACGAGTTGCGTGCCGTATAGCCACTTTATGGTTTCATCGTAATCCACGTCTTGAATTCTTGATTAGTGCACAAAAAAGACCTGCCCGCCGGAAAAGTCCAGCAGGCAAGGCCTAAAGATGAACATAGACCCCCGGAAAACAAAAGGGCTTACATCACCGGCAGACCCACGCAATAAAGAAGATCACCTTTCCTGTAAAGAATCAGATATCCGTTCGGTTATCTGATTCAGATACAGGGAGTTGCGTCTTTTCGACCCAATCCGTAGGCAGAAAAGGTCTGATCAATCTCATCGCGAACCCGTCGAAACACCTCCATCTGTTCTTCTTCCGAACCCTCCGCGTGGGCCGGGTCATCAAACGGCCAATGATAACGGCGGGCCTGACCGGGAAAAACCGGGCACACCTGATCCGCATTTCCACAAACCGTGATCACTGTTTCTACGTCCTGATCAATAAACTCATCAAGCGACTTAGACCGAGCCTCAGAAATATCCAAACCCAGCTCAGCGACCGCCTCAATGGAAAGCGGATGAACATAGCCACTTGGAGCCGATCCGGCGCTGGCGACCCTGAGGCTATTCCCCGCCGCCCTCTGTAGCAGGGCTTCTGCCATTTGCGAACGGCAGGAGTTCCCTGTACAAAAAATTAAGACAAGAGGGTAATTATCTGAGTTACTCATAAGGCCTGAGAAAAATCGAGCCTGCTAATCTTGTCAAACCGTGGTTTGTTAACTCAAGTCACAATCTTGTCACGGACATGGCGAATACCCCAGTTAAGACAGAAGTGCCTCCCTCGGCACTTGGCCTCACGCTCGATGATTGGATCGAGTGGGCGGAGTCCAAGAAACAGCCCAAGTTTCGCGCTAAGCAAATTGTGGAGTGGCTCTACCAGAAGCGAGTCAGGTCCTTCGACGAGATGACGAACCTGAGCCAAGATCTGCGTGAGCAACTGAGTGAACAGTTCTCCCTGGGCTTTCTGCCAGTCGCACGTGCAACTGGGTCGCAGGACACAACACGGAAGTTTCTGTTTCGCCTCGATGACGGCCGTTTCATTGAAACGGTCCGTATCCCCGCCAACGCCAATTTCGACGGCGACCGAAGTGGCCGCATCACTCTTTGCGTCTCCAGCCAAGTCGGATGTGCTTATGCCTGCAAGTTCTGCGCCTCCGGACTCGCTGGGTTTACCCGTAATCTCGAAGTTGGCGAAATCGTTAGCCAAGTCGTGAGCGTCGAGCATGAGACTGGTGAGCCCATTCGAAATATCGTGTTCATGGGCATGGGCGAACCGCTCGCCAATCTGTCACGCTTGAACAAGGCTTTGGAAATTCTCAACTCCGACTGGGGCATGAACATCGGGGCCCGTCACATGACCGTTTCTACCAGTGGCCTCGCCCCCCAGATCGAGAAACTGGCCGAGATCCCCCGCCAGATCCGGCTTGCTATTTCACTGCACGGCGCCACTGACGAAGTGCGCGACCAGATCATGCCAATAAATAAGAAGTATCCGATCGATCGCCTCTTTGAAGCCCTCGAAACATGGGGCCGCTACAAGAAACAGATGATCACCTTTGAATACATTCTCATTAAAGGGGTCAATGACAGCCCCGACGACGCAGCCGAACTTGCTCGCCGCGCCAAAAAGCTGCATGCCAAGGTGAACCTGATTCCCTACAACACAGTCGATGGTCTCGAGTGGAAACGTCCTGACGAAGATGAGCAGGATGCCTTCCTTGCTGTTCTATTAAAAGCCAATGTCACCGCGACGCTACGACGGGAGAAAGGCCACGACATTGATGCCGCCTGCGGTCAGCTGCGCCTGCAGGAGGAAACGGCTGAGGGAATCATAGAGACCGTATTCTAAGCGACCAACTCCCTAAAACTTCTTCGGTGAATCGCTGTGTTTTAGTCTTTAAACTGACTCACGAGCCCGGTGATAGTTTCCTTCGCGTCCCCGTAGATCATGCGGGTGTTCTCGCGAAAGAAAAGCGTATTAACAAGACCAGAGAAACCGGCTCCCTGGCCGCGCTTCAGAGCGAAGACAGATTTGGCTTGATGCACATTAATGATGGGCATGCCGTAAATAGGGCTGCTTTCGTCCTCAACTGCAGCTGGGTTGACCACGTCGTTCGCGCCAATCACAATGGCCACATCGACAGTCTCCATGATCGCATTGACGTCATCCATCTCACAAAGTTGCTCGTAGGGAACGTCCGCCTCGGCCAGGAGAACATTCATGTGACCAGGCATACGACCAGCCACGGGGTGAATCGCATGGCGCACCTCACATCCGTTGTCTTCAAGGATTTCAGCGAGCTCTTTGACGGCGTGCTGCGCCTGAGCCACCGCCATTCCATATCCAGGAACGAAGATAACAGACTGAGCCGCTTCGAGGACGTAGAAGGCATCCTCAACTGAGAGAGCTTTCATCTCTCCGTCAACCTCTTGTGACGTGCTACTGCTCGACCCAAAACTGCCAAAAAGCACGTTGACGAGAGTACGATTCATCGCCTTACACATGATGATCGTCAGGATAATCCCAGACGCGCCCACAAGGCAGCCAGCAACGATCAAAACGTTGTTTAGAATAACAAATCCGGCTGCCGAAGCAGCGATTCCCGAAAAACTGTTGAGGAAAGAAATAACCACCGGCATATCGCCTCCTCCGATTGGGATGACGCCGAGCACACCAAGAAGCAAAGATAATGCGATCACGATGTAGAGCGCCCAAGATGCACCCGTCACCACGAAAACCACACCGAAGCCAAGCAGGGTGATAAATACCACGGCGTTGAGTAACTTCTGTCCCGGAAAAACAGTCGCCGCCCCTCCCATTTTGCCGGAGAGCTTGAGATAAGCGATCAGGCTACCGGTGAAGGTAATTCCACCCACCAAAACAGCGAAGACCACCGCAGCGGCGGTAAAGATTGGATACTCGGAGTTATTGAAGTTGCCCTCCTTAGCAAACTCTGCCCACCCCACTAGGAGTGAGGCAAGACCCCCGAAACCGTTAAACAGCGCCACCAATTCAGGCATTCCTGTCATCTGAACCTTCTTCGCGGCAAACATACCGATACCGGAGCCAATAAGGAGGCCAACGGCAATCAAACCAAAAGACAATGAGTTGCCATCGTTTACGTCGCGATTGAGCAAGGTTACAATGACCGCGATCAGCATCCCGATTGAGGAAGTCAAATTACCCCGGCGCGCCGTGTCGGCAGAGCCGAGCATCTTGATACCGAAAATGAACAGCGCCGAAGCGACGATGTAGGATATATTAATGAAGTATTCCATCTACTTGTGTGTTTCCTGTTCTTACCGGTTTACTTCCCCTTCTTCTTAAACATGCCGAGCATTCGATCGGTCACCATGTAGCCACCTACCACGTTGATAGTGGCTAGAATTAGCGCGGCAAACCCGAGCCATTTCCCAAGCGATCCTTCTACGATGCCGGCGGCAAGCAAGGCGCCGACCACTGTGATCCCCGAGATCGCGTTGGATCCGGACATCAAGGGCGTGTGCAATTGGCTGGGCACTTTTTGAATCAACTCAAAACCGAGAAAGACGGCCATGACGAAAACGAATACGAGCAGAATGAGTTCCATGTCTAAAATCTATATATTGGTGAAGAGCAGAACAGAGTGGGACTGACGACCTGACCCTGTGACTCCGCTATCAGGTTAATCTTTGAATCGTTCGTGGACCACAGCGCCATTGTGAGTGATCACACAACCCTGCTGGATCTCATCTTCGAGATCAATTTTGAGCGCTTTTTTCTCCTCATCCCAAAAGTGCTCGATCATATTGGCGAAGTTTGCCGCTAGCACTTGAGAGGCATGCTTGGAGACTTGTCCTTCAAAATTGGCGAGGCCAACAAGCTTGACGCCGTTATCAGACACAGTCTCCTCGCCCGGCGTGATGCCCTCTACATTACCTCCGGTCTCAGCAGCGAGATCGACAACGACTGAGCCATTCTGCATCGAATCGACCACCTCCTTTTTAATAAGGATCGGAGGTTTTCGTCCGAAAACTTTGGCGGTCGTGATAACGACATCACTCTGGGCACAGACTTTGGCCTGAGCCTCCTGCTGTCTCTGCAATTGCTCAGGAGTCAGCTCCTTGGCATATCCTTGATCCGTGCCACCAGTCTCACCAAGGTCGATACGAAGGGCCTTCGCCCCGAGAGACTCCGCTTGCTCCAAAGCTTCTTCGCGAACATCGAAGGCGGTGACCCGTGCTCCGAGACGCTTCGCCGTAGCAATGGCCTGAAGGCCTGCCACGCCGATTCCGAGAACAAACACCTTTGCCGGCGAAATTGTTCCAGCAGGTGTCATCATCATCGGAAAAATCCCATTCATCCGATTGGCTGCCGTGATAACGGCCACGTAACCAGCCAAATTGGCCTGCGAACTGATCGCATCCATTTTCTGGGCAAGCGTACTTCTCGGGACCATTTCGAGGCTGATCGCAGTCGACTTGGCTTCAGCAAATTTCGCGAGCAGCTCAGATTCATTAAAAGGATCGAGGAAGCTGATGTGAATCGCCCCTTCCTTCAATTGGGCTACCTCGATGTCGGAGGGCTTACGAATCCGCGTAACAATATCAGCAGAACCGAGTGAACCGACACGGTCAGTAGTCAGAGTGGCTCCTGCCTCTTTGTAGGATGCATCCGGATGATCGCATTCCTCACCGATCTGTGATTCGACGACAACTTCGGCGCCAAGACCGACGAGCTTTGCCACAGCTGCTGGATCGAGCGAAGCACGGGTTTCTTTAGGGTCGTTTTCTTTCGGGGCGAAAATTTTCATGCCTAGGCAGTCCGAATCGAGAGACCGGACAAATTATTTCATGGTTTTAAGCGATTCTCAAAAACCGGGCCGAAACCTTAACAATATCTACTTTTTCGTCCACCTCAATTCTGAACGAAACAAGCGTTTTGTTAATTTTGTTTTAAGTTACGAATCTTCTAGAAACCTGATTATGAGTTCCTTATACGCGATTCCGGACCTGATAACCATCCAAGCGACCACAATGAGGATCCCCCAGTAAAACAGCTTAGGCGTCCAATTCCCCACTTGGTCCATGGCTGCCGCAGCTTCTTCAGAATAAAATCGCCCCCATCGGTCCAATTCAATGTCGAGCGCACCTACCTCCTCCGCAGCCGCCATTCCGTGCGCGAATTCATTCGAAAACGCGGCGGGAGCGGCATAAAGCGCCGAAGCTAGTAAATCGCCACCTGCGACAATTTTCTCTCCGGAAAGACTCGCCTCGTAAATAAGACCACTTCCAGAAGCCTTCCCGGCCCCAACGAAACAGTCGCTCATTTTCTTGCCCGCGAGGAGGAATATCTCGAATACCTGTGAAAATCGCTCCATTGCCACGGACCTTCTCGCTGTCCCAATCAGGGGAACTCGTCTAAGAACCGCATCAACCGCTCCATTGCGCCGCGCCGACTGATGCAGCAGCATTGCCACGACGACAAGGATGGCGATGGAAAGATAAGCCACCAGCATTGCGACTCCCATCTCCGAAAAGGCAGCTCTGAAAGTCCTGCCACCATCATCCCCTCCCCAGGCGTCCGATACTTGCTGCACCATGGCAACGACAAAAGTACAGACCGGAATAGCCACATGCACAAGGATCAGCGGATAGGTCAGCCCCCGGATTATCCTCCGATGCGTCTGATCCGCCCGTCGAAAATATTCCGCAAGATGACTGAACCCTTTCTCCAGCATCCCACCCTCTTCAGAAGCTGAGACAATCTCTACCTCGAGGGCTGTCACCACCTTAGCGGCTCCACCCATGGCGGTCCCGATACTTTCTCCGCGAGAGAGTCCACTCAGGATGACTTCGTATACTAACCGCTCGGCGGAATTCAGTCGTGGCTGCTTCAAAAGAGAGGAGCAGGCTTTTTCCATACCCATCCCGGAGCGCGCATACTTCTCAAGGTTGGAATATAGCCGGCTCTTAGCCCTGGCAGACATTCGGGACATGCCAGACTGTGCCATCGTCGGTATTATTTTGGAAACGGAAAAGATCGAGGAAGCGCCGTTAAATCCCACTTGAATCCGCTCACCCTGCAAGCAGGGTAGCGACGCTTCGCCATTGATTCACTCGGAGAAGCGATGAAGAGGGGCATGGAAACCTTGACTGATATTCAAAATGAACCGGACTCCCGGAATCTCGATATCGATCGGGTTGGGATAAAGGAACTCAAATATCCCATCCGAATTCGGGACAAAGAGTACTCTGAGCAAAGCACCGTGGCCACATTTTCTATGGCAGTTGACCTGCCTGGAAAATACAAAGGCACCCACATGAGCCGGTTCGTCGAGGTGCTAAATTCGAACGGGCCGGTCCTCGATGTCCACTCCATCGCCCAACTTCCCGCTGAGATATTGGAGCGCTTAGATGCTCAACGGGCCCACGTCAAACTGCGCTTTCCCTTCTTTCTCGAGAAGCCTGCCCCCGTGACCGAAAAAGTAGGCATGATGGACTACGAGGTCATCTTCGATATTAACGGCTCGCGCGATGAGAGAGACTTTGTCGTTACTGTCCTCGTTCCAGTGACCACGCTTTGCCCATGCTCCAAGGCCATCAGTAGTCGGGGTGCCCACAATCAGCGAGGTGTCGTGAAGTATTCCGTTCGCTTCGCCGCCGAACCTGTCTGGATCGAAGACTTGATTCAACTCGTTGAAAGCTGTGCGAGTTCAAAACTCTACAGCCTTCTCAAGCGTCCCGACGAAAAACACGTCACCGAAGAAGCCTACGATAACCCTGTCTTTGTCGAAGACCTCGTTCGCAACGTCGCAGCTGCCTCGGAAAATCAGTCAGACATCTCTTGGTATCGCGTCGAAGCTGAGAATTTTGAATCTATTCACAATCACAACGCTTATGCGGTGATTGAGAAGAAAGCCCAGCCATAATAGAAGAGACCGCCTGCACTTGTAGCGCGAGCGGCTATCCGAATTGTTCTTTTTCTTTTATCAAGAGGACGGAACAGAGGGAATATTTGGCCCAGAGTTGTTGCTCTTGTCGAGTATTTTGGCAAGGCCGGCAACCATGCCCCCGACGTCAGAGAGATTATTCGGGATGATGAGCGTATTGTTCGCCTTGGCAAGATTGCCAAACTGATCCACGTATTGCTCCGCGACGCGCAAGTTCACTGCCTGAGATCCTCCAGGACTTTCAATCGCTTCCGCAATCTTACGAATCCCTTCAGCTGTAGCGGTCGCAAGCATCTCAATCTCTTTGGCTTTACCTTCAGCCTCGTTGACCTGCTTGTCGCGGAACGCTTCGGACTGCTTGATCACTTCCTGCTTCTCCCCCTCGGCCACATTAATCTTGGCCTCTCGTTCGCCTTCCGACTCAGCAATTACAGCGCGACGCTCACGCTCAGCTCGCATTTGCTTCTCAAGGGCATCTCGTACGCTCTGAGGTGGCGCAATGTTTGCAATTTCATAACGGGTGATTTTCAATCCCCAAGGGTCGGCCGCTTTGTCTAAAGCCTCGATAATGTTGGCGTTGATAGCATCACGCTCTTCAAAAGTGCGATCGAGCTCCAGCTTGCCGATTTCAGATCGCAGCGTCGTCTGTGCTAACTGAGTCGAAGCATAGAGATAGTTCTCAATTCCGTAACTCGCCTTCTTGGCATCAAGCACCTGCAAGTAGAGTACCCCGTCGATTTCAATTGCGATATTGTCCTGCGTGATACACATCTGCGAAGGCACATCGACGGCCACTTCTTTAAGCGAATGCTTGTAGGCGATTCGGTCGAGAAATGGGATGAGAATGTGAAATCCGGCTTCAAGAGTGCGGCTGTATTTTCCGAGGCGCTCAACCACGAAAGCCTTGCGTTGAGGAACGATTTGAGCAGTCTTGGCCAATGCAATGATGACAAGAATAACGATTCCGATCGGGATAATATATTCCATAGTATTATGTATTTGTTAGTTTCTACTTAAATGTGAATAAAAGGGGACTATCAGCGGGGAATAACTTTCAAGGTGAGTCCGATCCGCTCGACCACTTCGGCGTAGTCGCCCTCGTTTAAATCTGATTCAGAAGTTGCTTTCCAATGGCTGCCTTTCAACTCAACGAGCCCGTAGCCACCAACACTAATCGCTTTAACGACCTCAACGGTCTTTCCAAGAAACTCTTCATCGATGTCACTGGCTCCGGCGGACTCTTTCCCGGCAAACCAAGCCTTTACGTATTTTCGCGCGAAAACGACCAACCCTACTGAAACAATACCGAAAACCCAAAGTTGACCAGTGAAAGAGTCCAAGAAAGCCCAGTCGAGTATCGCAACAATCCAAGCGGCAACCCCCAGAAAGACGAGGATGACGCCTGGGACAACAAATTCAGCCAAGACCAATCCCAGACCGATGAGGAACCATATAGTAGGTGAGTCCATTGTAATACTATGCCCTCTTATCGGCCGATACACCATTCCAAAACGATGCCGGATTTATAATCCCTTTTAACGATCCTTGAAGCAATCGAAGCAGAAATCCCACTCGTCATCTGCATCACCGAGGGCGTACCCGTTCGCGATATGGCCGAGATTCGCCGACGCCTAGAATTACAAGATACAAAACCGCGCCTAATAGGCCCCAATTGCCCCGGCATTATCACGCCAGGCGAATGTAAAATTGACATTGTGCCAGGCTACATTCACAAGCCCGGTCGCGTTGGCGTAATTTCCTGCTCCGCTACACTAACCTATGAGGCCGTTTGGCAAACCACCCAACGTGGCCACGGCCAATCGACATGTATTTATCTCTGGTAGCAACGACACTATCAAGTATACATTTAGATCAACGCCGTACGATACTTTACAATCTGCGTGTATGAAATTGTTCCCAAAACCAGCTCCCGAATGGTATGCCGTAATTCCAGCCTTTCTATTTCCTGTTCTCTATTCTGCAGAAGTAGACACATGGGTCTACATAGTTCCCATCGGCCTTATCGGTTTTATTTTCTACATTGCACATCTCCGCGCTAAGAAACGCACAGCGGCGATGCGCGCCGTAGCCAAATCACTTAAAATGGAATTCCAAGCAGGGAAATTCCATCCAAATACACTCGGTTTGGACGGCATAGATCTCTTCGAAGGAGGTAGAAGCAGAAAGGCCGTTAATCTAATCAAAGGCACACTTGAAGATACCAATGTGCTTATCTTTGATTACCACTACATCACAGGTGGACCTAAGAATAGTGCGCAATATTCGCAAACCGTTATCGCTTTCGAAATTTGCAGTAAGGATGGCTTTAAATTGCCGCAATTCACCTGCAAGCCTGAGCGTTTTTACCATAGATTTGCCGATGTGCTTGGCTTTAAGGACATCAACTTTGAGCAATATCCAGAATTCTCCAAAGCTTACCGTTTACACGGCGACAGTGCATCCTCCGTACGTAAGATCTTTAATGAAATAGTCATCCAACAACTTGAAGCTGAAAGCAAGCATCGATGGAACGTAGATGCCGCAGGCCAATGGCTCGTCATTCACAAATATGATAAAATAATTAAACCAGATGACTGTCCTCAATTCTTATCCGACTGCACCACTTTACTTAATGCGATGACGCTGACCTAGGGCATCCAGGTTTACCAAATGCCGCGCTCGCCCCTCTTGAGCGAACGAGCGACGGCAACTAGCAACTGCACAGTGTGCTCGATGTCGGCGAGGTCGACCATTTCGCTAGGCGTATGCACATAGCGAGCAGTTCAAATTCGCCGCAAAAGGCTGGCGAAATATAGGAGGTGCTAGAGGCAAAAAGATTTCAATGTAATTCCCGCCGACCATTCGCGAGATTCTTATTCCAGACAGATCACGGATCGGAACAACAAAAGAACCGAGTCAAGTCTCACGCATTTTCGAACCGCCCTCTCGCCTCAGGCGAGGATCTGCTTGATGAGGTGACCATGCACATCAGTCAATCTCATATCCCGACCACCGAAGCGGAAGGTACTCTGCGTATGGTCAATACCGAGTAAATGCAGCATGGTGGCGTGGAGGTCGTGCATCTCGAATCGATCGATCACCGCTTTGTAACCCCATTCATCGGTTTCACCCACCGAGACACCTCCTTTGACGCCACCGCCGGCCATCCAAGTGGTAAAACCAAACGGGTTATGATCACGACCGTCAGTGCCCTGAGCAAAAGGGGTCCGCCCGAACTCACCCGACCACACGACCAAAGTTGAGTCGAGAAGTCCTCGACCCTTAAGATCTTTGATCAGAGCCGCAATCGGCTGGTCCACCGTTTTGCAGTTCTTGGTATGCCCGTCGTGGAGTTTTTTGTGCTGATCCCAACGGTCACCATTGCCACCGGGACAAGTCAGCTCAATGAACCGAACGCCTCGCTCGACAAGACGTCGGGCAAGCAAGCACTGCAGCCCGAAAGTCTTGGTGTTTTTAAACTCAGCATCTAGTCCGTAGAGCTTCTTCACTGCATCAGATTCGCCCGAAAGATCCATCAAGTCGGGTACTGCCGTCTGCATGCGATAGGCCGTTTCGTAATTTTGAATCGCTGTTTCCACCGCCGGATCAAAACCAACTTCCTCACCCCGCGCCCGATCAAGATTACGAATCAAGTCGAGCTTGCGTCGCTGCACTCCCGGAGTCTTTTCAACAGATTGAATATTCGCGATCGGCTTCTCACGCGGCAGAAAGACCGACCCTTGGTAAGAAGCGGGCAAAAAACCAGAGCCAAAACAATCCAACCCCCCCGGCGGAATCAACCCACCGTTTAAAACCACGTAGCCAGGGAGATTTTCATTCTCGGAACCTAGGCCGTAACCCAACCACGCTCCCATACTGGGGCGACCCTGCAGCCCGCTGCCGGTGTGAAGAAAGTAATTCGCAAACGTGTGCTCAGAGAAATTGGAAGTCATCGACTTCACGAAAGCGATTTCATCAACGACCTCTTTCTCGGCAAGGAAAGGAAATAAGTCGCTGACCCAAGCACCACTCTCACCTCGCTGCTTGAATTCCCATTGGGATTTCAGCACCTTGCCGATGGTGTCGAACTGCGTCGGAGCCAACTCGCCAATCACTTCCCTCGGATCACGACCGTGATATTTATCAAGCAGCGGCTTGTAGTCGAATGTATCCACCTGCGACGGACCCCCGTCCATGTAAAGAAAAATAACGTTGGTCGCCTTTGGTGCGTGATGCGGCGACTTTGGTGCCAGCGGATTAGCAGAGGCTTTCGCCTCGTCCGCCATCATTGCTTGCAAGGCAACGCTGCCAAATCCCATGGCACATCCTTTGAGCATCTCCCGACGAGAACTAGGCCCCTTGATGAAATTCCCACAATGCATTCTCGTTCCTTTTTAATGAATAAAGATGAATTCCTTCATGTTGACCATGATGTGGCCAACGTTCGCCCAGACTTCTTTTGGATCTGCCCCGTTTGCCGTCTCCGACTCTAAAAATGACAGAACACTTTCCATCTCAGATTCACCCGGCTCACGGCCGAGAGCTTTGAGATACATGTCGCTGATTTTCTCCTGAGGTGATTTCTCCGTTCCCCCCATCATCTGACCCCATTTTTGACTCTGCTCTAAGACGAAGGGGTCATTCATCATGACGAGAGCCTGCGACGGCACATTTGAAACACTGCGACGCCCTTTGGGTCCAAATGGACTGGGAACATCAAAAGTCAGCATGAAAGGAGAGAGAAAGTTCCGATAAACCGCCCCGTAAATGCTGCGGCGCCCCGAACCATCTAGAGGCCCGCTCTTGCGACCGCCTCGACCAGTCATGAAGGCGGTGCGATGCGTCGCAATCGAAGGCCCGTGCATACTGGTGTCCATCCCTCCTGAAACGGCAAGAATCGAATCACGAATCACTTCACCTGTGAGGCGCTTCACCGGCATCCGGTGCAGCAACTCATTCGCTTCATCCTTGTTAGCCAATATCTCGGAATTAATTCGCGTGTTGGCCTCAGACGACTGGCGATACGTTGAAGACAAGACGATCTCTCGAATCATCTTCTTCACTGACCAATCATTTTTCACTAGTTCTGACGCCAACCAGTCGAGTAATTCAGGGTGCGTCGGCAACTGACCCATCGGACCAAAGTCATCCACTGAGGCCACAATGCCACGGCCGAAAAGGTGATGCCAAATTCGGTTCACCAAAACTCTTGAAGTTAGAGGGTTCTCAGCGCTCGCCACTTCGTTGGCCAGCCCAAGCCGATCAACTTCTTTGCCGCCTAAAGCAGTTAGAAATCGACGTGGCACCTTCTCGCCCAGTGAGCGGTGACTCCCGCGAACATAGACTGCAGCCGCTTCTGGAGTGCCCTCTGCCATCGCCAGCGCGAACCTCGGTTTCGGAAGTTGGTTTGCCAGGCTCTGCCCCTCCTTGATGAGTGCCTCGACTTCGTCATCCAAAGCAAGAGCCGGCTCCACTTTTGTTTCTGCAGGCACCGGTCCCCCAATGCGCACTTCATCCAGAATGACGTCTCCGTCGCCTTCATCCGAAAACTCGAGATACACCCGATGACCGATATATTTATCAAGTTTGCCTTTCATGGTCAGCCACTTGAACTGGCCCTTGGTGTCAACGTCTTTTATGACCGCTCCGTTGAATAGCAGCGACGAATAACGAGCCATCTGGTAATTGTCGACAATTAGTCTGACAGACACCGAGGATCCTTTTGCCCGAACGTAGATGGTGTCTCCTTCCAAGGTGAAGGTGGGTGACCTGAGACTTCCCACCTGAGCCTGACCAAAAATCCCCGAGTCGACCGTGCCAGGCAAAGTCAGGGAGTTGTTCGAATCGAATCGCACTCCAGGTTGATTACCCGCACCCGCAAACGCGAATCCGCTCGTACTCCAACCTTCCGGAATGACACCTTCGGAAAAGTCTTCGAACGCTTCATCATTGGTGGTCGAAATCCCAAGCTCTATGACCGGAAGTTTGGCATCAATTTTCGTCTTTAACTTCTCCAGTTTGGCTCGCACTTCTTCGCGCTGGCGGTGAGGATCAAGGGGATACTCCTGACGGGCGCTACTGTGAATATAGGCTGTCATCGCATAATAATCAGCCGCTGAAATCGCATCAAACTTGTGATCATGGCAACGGGCACAAGAGATCGTCAGGCCAAGAAAGCTTTTCCCGAACACATCCAGTTGGTTGTCCATGATCTCGCTCTCATTCGCGAGAACGTCCGTGGGAGCATGGGTCGCTTCATGAAAATACCAGAACCCGGTTCCGATAACTGACTCGTTAAAGTCTTCCTTCGGATTTCGGCGAGGTTCGTTGAGGAGGTCCCCGGCGATATGCTCGCGAACAAACTGATCGTAGGCTACATCCTCGTTGAACGCCCGTATGAGGTAGTCGCGATATTCGAAGGCATGAGGAATCGTGTAGTCGAACTCGTGACCATAACTCTCCGCATAGCGAACCAGATCCATCCAGTGGCGGGCCCATCTCTCGCCGTAGTGAGGCGAATCGAGCAGTCGGTCTACGACCTTCTCGAAAGCGTCAGGTGAATCATCATCGTCAAAGGCTCGAATCTCGTCCGGCGTGGGGGGTAAACCGGTCAAATCAAAATAGACTCGTCGAAGCCAGATTGATTTTTCCGCTTCTTCTGCCGGAAGGAGACCGCCCTCCTCGAGGCGGTCTAGAATGAAATGATCGACCCCGCTCCTCGGCCATTCGGTTGCTTCAACGGGAGGCTCCTCGGGACGCTCAACCGGGCGCCAGCTCCAGTGTTCCGCCCGACGCTTTTCGAGATTGAAACCTTCTTTTTTTCCTTCACGCAGTGGCACCGGTTCGTCCGGCCAGACGGCACCGTCCGCAATCCACTTCTCAAAATCCTTTACGATCGCCTCGCTCAACTTTTCCTTCGGCGGCATTTGCAAATCGACATTGCCATAGCGGATGGATTCGATCAGGAGACTTGCCTCCACATTACCCGGAACAATCGCCGCCCTTGTCTCGCCGCCCTCGAGCAGATTCTCACGATGATCGACTAAGAGGTCACCCTTAAGCTTCTCCGAATCAGAAGCATGACACTGGTAACATTTCTCGGCCAATACCGGCCGGATTCGCTTCTCGAAAAACTCAAGTGAATCAATAGAGGCTGCCTTGGCGGCGACACCCCCTGCAACGAGGCAGGAAACAATCGCTATCTGACAGAAGGCATTCATAAGGGGTCTCAGGAGTATACGAAATTTGCTGAAGATTCGGCGAGCTCACAAATTAATTAGGGACACATTTTAATACGATTTTCACGAATAATAACCTTATTCGCACGACCCGTGCTAAAGTTTGCTCTAATTCACGCGAATTCGCCATGGCCCGTCCTCAATTTGAATAAGTGGGCATTCAAATCGGAGAGGCATGACTAAAATTTACTACTTACTTGTCGACAATCCTTTTCAGTTTAGTTGGCACCAGAATTGTTGAAGCTGGCTGATTTTACCTTTAGGTGTCACCGATGGCTGATTTTCACATCGAACCTTTTTGCGGCGGTCTCTTCCAAACCAACGGTTATCTCTTCCGTTGTGGTGACAAGAACTGGCTGTTTGACGCCCCTGAAGGTGCTGCCGACTGGCTATTGGAGAAAGGGGTCACTCTCGACGGGCTAATCTTGACTCATCAGCATCACGATCATGTCATCGGTGCGGGAAAGATCGTGGAGGCTTTTAGGTGCCCCATCTGGGCCTATTCTGATCCGTCCGGAGACCTCACGATGGCAAAACGCCTCGAGACCATGATCGGCATGCCATGCGACCTTGACCCGTATCAAATCGATCATCTCCTCGAGGGGGTAACCGACATCAATCTACCAGAACTTTCGGTGACAATTCTTCACGTCCCCGGTCACTCACCAGACAGCCTTTGCTTCCTGATCGAAGGTCACCCGCTCCTCGTGGGCGGTGACGTCCTCTTCAATGGAGGCATCGGTCGCACCGATTTCCCGCACGGTGATCACGATCTCCTGATTTCAGGAATCAAGGAGAAACTCTGGCAGCTCGCCGACGAGACTCAAGTTCTTCCCGGGCACGGCCCCACCACCACCATCGGAATCGAAAAGGCGACCAATCCTTTCCTGCAATAAATCAGGCAAGGATATCTTTCACCACGCGACCGTGCACATCGGTTAGGCGGAAGTGAAGCCCCTAGAACTTGTAGGTCAACTTCTCGTGGTCATGACAGCGGTAGGTCCCGCTGAGTGGCTTCACATTCGAATGATCGAATGAAAAAGGTCACCCGCAATCCGCTCCATTTTCCCAACCCCCATCAAACTCCCCTCACTCCATCACTACACAAAAAAGCCCCAACCGCTCAGTTGAGGCTTTTCCCATAAATGGTAATAAAACCTGAAATTGATCAGGATTCGGCTTCAGGATTCTTTTCGAGTACTTTGTCAATAAGACCGTAAGCTGCTGCCTCTTCGGCAGGCATGTAGTTATCACGGTCAGCGTCACGCTCAATATCCTCGACGGTCTTTCCAGTGTGGTGAGAGAGAATGATATTCAGGCGCTTCTTAAGGGAATACATGAATTCCACGGTCCGCTCCACATCGGAAGCCGTGCCTTGGGCACCACCAGACACCTGGTGGATCATGATGTGAGAATTCGGCAAGGCATATCGCTTACCCTTGGTGCCCGCTGTCAGGAGCACGGCACCCATAGACGCCGCCATACCCATGCAGTAAGTGTTAACATCGCATGTTACAAACTGCATTGTGTCGTAGATCGCGAGGCCAGCCGTCACGGATCCGCCTGGGCTGTTAATGTAAACGTTAATATCCTTGTTAGGATCCTGCATCTGCAGGTAAAGCATCTGAGCGATGATATAGTTAGCAAGCGGGTCGCTGATGCCTTCACCAATGAAGATAATGCGATCCTTCATGAGGCGGGAAATAAGGTCAAACTGGACCATCGTATTTCCTTCCTTCTCGATAACACTCACGTTCTTCACCGGATCGATAATCCGCTGCTGAAGGTGAGGAGGAAGCATAGGGGAGAGTTCTTGTACGTCGTCTAGGGACATGGTAGTGTTCTTTCTTGAAAGTTTACGTGTGAACGAGATGGTTCGTCGGGGAAAAGATCTTTAGTTCTCCTCGGCCGGTGCTTCGACCTCCGAGACCTTAGCATTCGAGCGAAGAAACTCAATTGTCTTGGAAATGACAATGTCCTGACTGATATTCTCGAAGCCGTTATTGTCGCGGAGTTCACGAGCGAGCTTTTTGACAGGACGGCGCTGTTGCTGAGCCGTCATCATGACTCGCTGGGAAACCTCTTCCTGTGAAGCAGTGATGCCTTCCTTCTGAGCGATCTCTTCGAGAATGAACATCGTCTTCACGTTGTTCTTCGCCTGCGTCTCGGCACTCTTCATAAGATCTTCCTGGTTTTCTTCAATTTCACCCTCACTCAAGCCCTGCTCATAACCTCGGGAAACCATCTGATTCACCTGACGCTGTGTCTCGTTAAAGACGATGTGCTGAGGCAGGTCAAAGGCCATCTCATCATTTAGGTGAGCAAGCACTTGATTGTCGATGATCTGATTGCGAGCCTGCTCCTGCTGCTGTTTAAACTGCTCACTAACTTTACCCTTGAGCTCCTCTAGTGATTCGGCACCCATCGCCTTGGCGTGTTCGTCGTCAAGGGTGGGTAGTTCACGTTCCTTCACCTGTGTCACTTTAATATCGTATTGCACGGTCTTGCCAGCAACAACCTCAACCGGAAAGTCTTCAGCATACTCTGCATCAAAGGTCTTGGAATCCCCGGCGCTCATACCCTCGACTTCCTTTGAAAGACCGGGGATGAATTCACGGGATTCTTCACCCTCTTCCGGGACATCGACCCAATGGCTTTCACCTTTTGCGAGTGGTCCTGCCTGCTCTTCGAGCTTGTCGGCAAGCGGTTCACCATCAAGCGTTGCTGTATAGTCAACCACGACCAAGTCAGTTGGGACAGCAGCCCGGTCCACATCTTTGGGAACTGCTTGCTGTTTTCGCATGTTGTTGAGGTAGCCATCGATCATTTCATCGGTGACCTCCATTTTCTGAACTTCGACTTCGATTTCTTTGTAATCGGCAATTTCTACCTCAGGTTCGGTCACGACTTCAACCGCCAGCATGTAGGAGCCGTCGGCTTCGAATTGTTCCCGCTCAACCTGAGCAATACCGAGGATGGCCAGATTTTCTTTTTCGCGAGCTTCACCGTAGGCGGAACGGGCAAGGCGATCCTTCAGCTCGCCTTCGATGTCGACGGCGTAGCGCTTTTCAATCACGCTTGCGGGAATCTTTCCGGGGCGAAAACCGGGAACTTTGGCCTGAGCGGAATACGCAGCAACAATCTGCTTACGAGTATCGGTCACCGTATCGGCCGGGATCTCGGCAGAGAGGCGCGCTTTGCACTCAGGGAGGCGTTCGACAGTAATGTTCATAGCTTGGGTTTTCCAGACAGGAAGAAGGTCCTTTTCAATAAGGGGCGGGAATCTAGATCAAACCTTTCGGCTTTGCACCCTATAAATTTCGCAGATTTTTTGAACGAGACCTGTCTGAAATGAGCCGCTAATCGGTCTCTATTCCTCAAGAAAGTTCGACATATCGAGAGGCAGCGAGCATTCCCAATCCTCACCTTTCCAGCCAAAACCGGAAGCGTGAAGAGCCTGACGATTCATGAGAAGTTGGCGTTCGAGCGAAAAGGTCCAGCCCGTTTCAATAAATTGGAGGTAACAGGCGTCGTCGGGCCCGTAGATCTTGTCTCCCACGATGGAATGCCCCGAATGGGCTGCGTGTACTCGAATCTGGTGCATCCGGCCGGTCGCTGGGTAGCAGCGGAGCATCGCAAAACGATTTCCGTTGCTGGTCCTCTTCTCAAACCGCCGTTCGACCTCGAACCGGGTCAAACTGAGCTTTCCGTCAGGATGTACGATCTGCTTCACCCAGATGGGTGACTCCTCGACCTCGCCTTTTCTTCGAATGGGCTCTTCCACGGAGAATTGATCTTCCTTCGGCCAGCCCCAAACCAGCGCGTGATATGACTTGCGAAACTCCCGCTTTTCCATCGCGATACTGAGCTCGCGAGCGGCCTTTTTCGTTTTCGCGACAAGGACGATACCGCTCGTTTCTCGGTCGAGACGGTTAATGAGTGAAAGCTTGCCACCATTAGCCAATTCGTAGATGCACAGAGCCTCAAGTCCGTCCAACAGTGTCGGCGGATTCCCCGGAACCGAGGGATGGACAAGAAGATGCGCCGGCTTGTCGACCAACATGAAGTCATCGGTTTCATGCAGGACTGAGAATTGCGGGGTATGGAGGCGCAGATCGATAGACAATCTTAATCTGGATCTCCGTGTTAATCTTGCTGTTTTTCTGCCGTTCGGGTGCCATTTTAGGTCACAAAATCCAGAGTAAGCGCATGGGCAAGACTAGCCCATGTCTCGCCAAATCGCTGGACTATCCCCCCTTTTGCGCTAGTGGTTCCCCGTCCCCAACCTTCCTGGATTGTCACAACCCATGTCGGCTCCGAAACAACAAACACTCGCCTCATCGGCTACTGTCACTGGCACTTCTCTCCATACCGGGGAGCAGGTCACGCTGACGTTGAAGCCCGCCCCTGTCGATCACGGCATCAAGTTTCGCCGAATTGATCTCGACGACCAACCTTTTATCGACGCCCACGTTTCAAAGGTGCAAACCGTCGAACGGGCCACCACGCTCGCAGAAGGCTCGGTGAAAGTTCACACTGTCGAACACGTCATTTCAGCTCTTGTGGGGATGGGGGTCGATAATGCTATCGTCGAGATGGACGCCAACGAACCGCCCATCGGCGATGGTTCGGCCCGCCCGTTTGTCGACTGCATCAAGAAAGCCGGTCTTAAAGTGCAGGAAGCCTATGCTTCGATTTTCGAAATCCGTGAGCCCATTCACCTCGAGACCAAAAGCGGTTCACTGATCACGATCGTGCCTGACAAGACCTTTCGCGTCTCCTGCACCCAAGTCGGTCCTGACGGTCGCATGACCCAGTTTTACTCTACCGAGGTCAATCCAGAGATCTACGAAAAGGAAATTGCCGATGCTCGGACTTTTGTTTTCTACGAAGATGTTGAGCCGCTTCTTGAGAAAGGCTTAATCCAGGGCGGCAGCCTGGAGAACGCGATCGTCATTAAGGATGAATCTGTCATGAGCAAAGAATCACTCCGATACAAGGAGGAATTCGCACGCCACAAGATTCTCGATGTTATTGGTGACCTCATGCTCAGTGGAAAACGCTTTATGGGTCATGTCATTGCTGTGAAGCCAGGGCACGGCCCTAACACGGAGATGGCCGCCAAGTTGGCCAAAACCTATGAGCAGACCCTTTCTATGGTGACGCCCGTCACTATTCCAACTGGAGAAGCGGTGATGGACAATATTGAGGTTCAGAAAGTGCTACCTCATCGCTATCCCTTCCTTATGGTCGACCGAGTCGTCGGCTTCGAAGGCGACATGAAGTGCACCGGCGTTAAGCAGGTCACCACCAACGAACCTTTCTTTCAGGGACACTTCCCCGGTCACCCCGTTATGCCTGGCGTCCTCCAGGTCGAAGCCATGGCTCAAGTGGCCAGCATCGTAATTCTTCGAACCCCGGAAAATCAGGGCAAGATAGGCTACTTTATGAGCGCCGATAAAGTTAAATTCCGTAAGCCGGTCATACCCGGTGACACGCTTATTATCGAGTCAGAAATCCTCAAGGTGCGCCGCAACATTGCTTACGCTCAGTGTCGCTGCCTCGTGAACGGGGAAGTAACTTCTTCCTGTGATCTGAAATTTGCCATCGTCACCTGAGTATCAAGAGTTACTCTTGCTTAAATCGACTGCCCTTCATGGCTAACGAGATTCATCCCACTGCTATTATTGATCCTGGTGCTGAACTGGGCGACGACCTCGTTGTTGGTCCTTATGCTCTTATCAGTGCAAGCGTCAAACTCGGCAACGGATGCGTTATCCACAACAATGTAACTATCGACGGCCCAACTGAGATCGGCGAGAACAACGAGTTCTTCTCCTACGCTTCCATCGGACAGCGCACCCAGGATCTAAAGTATGATGGCGAGCCTACCTATCTCAAGATCGGCGACGGAAATACGTTCCGCGAATTTTGCACCGTAAACCGCGCGACCTCCGCTGGCGATGCCACTATCATCGGCAGCCAAGGCAATTTCCTCGCCTACACCCATATCGGTCACGACTGCACCATCGGTGACCAGGTTGTGTTTTCTAACAATGCTACTTTAGGCGGCCACGTTGAAATCGGAGACCACGTTATTCTCGGAGGACTTACCGGTATCCACCAGTTTTGCCGCATCGGCGCTCACGCCATCACAGGTGGCTTTACAAAGATCGTTCAAGACGTGCCCCCTTACATGGTCGCCGACGGCAACCCTGCCCGAACCCGGGCAGTGAATAAAGTCGGCCTTGAGCGGCGCGGTTTTTCTGAAGAAGCAAGAAAGTCGATCAAATTTGCCTATCGCACCCTCTTCCGCGAAGACCGCAACGTCACCGAAGCGCTTGAAGTGCTCCGCTCAATGGAAGAACGCACCGAGGAAGTCAAAAACATCATCACCTTCGTCGAAAGGTCGGAACGTGGGTTGCACTGAGGCTGATTGGAAAACGCCTTAGTTCTGTCGCGGCTATCTCATTCATGGACATCGCAGGGGGTGGAATCTCCCTCGTCCCGTTTGCGCTATTTCCCGGGGCTACCAATTTCGCGGAGCCTCTGTATACTGGCGCTGATGAAATCCCTAACCATGCTTTTCTCAGTCGCTCTCTTTTTCGTCAGCGCCTCCCATGCTGAGCAGCCTAATATTGTCTACATCATGGCCGACGATCTCGGCTGGGCTGAGCTGGGAAGCTACGGGCAGGAAAAGATCCAGACTCCCCACCTTGATCGGATCGCATCGGAGGGTATGCGCTTCACCCAACACTATACCAGTGCGCCAGTTTGCGCACCGGCTCGCTATTCACTGATGACCGGTAAGCACGGCGGCCACTCTTATGTCCGATCTAATTACGAGATCGGCGATTGGGACAGCCACGAGGGGCAGCTTCCGCTCCGAAATGAAGAAACCACTATCGGCGAGCTCCTCAAAGTTAAGGGTTATGCCACCGGCGCATTCGGAAAATGGGGACTAGGCCAGCCGGGATCTGAAGGGGACCCCCTAAAGCAAGGATTCGATCGATTTTACGGCTACAACTGCCAGCGCCACGCCCACAATCTCTTCCCCGAGTATATTGTCGATCAGGACAAGCGCGTTCCCCTGGAAGGAAATACGGCAACGGTCTATGGCAAACAGTATGCGCCACAACTCATTGCTGACGCTGCCCTCGCCTTCGTCGATGCAAACAAAGACGGTCCGTTCTTTCTTTATTATCCCACCATCATTCCCCACCTCGCCCTGCAGGTTCCCTACAACGAACTAACGCCGTACATCAACGAGTGGGACGAAACGCCTTACATCGGTAAGAGCTACCTACCCCACCCCACGCCACGCTCCGCCTATGCAGCCATGATCAGTTTCATGGACAAACAGATCGGGCGTCTTCTCGATAAACTTGACGAACACGGCCTCGCCGATAACACGGTTATCTTCTTTACTTCGGACAATGGCACAACCTTTCTCAAGGAGCAGGTCGACTACGAATTCTTCAACAGCGTCGCTGGGCTACGCGGGCTCAAGGGCGAAGTCTATGAAGGCGGTATCCGTGTTCCCCTGCTTGTGCGCTGGCCCGGAAGAGTTCAGCCGGGACAAACCAGTGCCCTTCTCAGCACCCACTACGACGCGCTCGCTACGATCGCCGAGATTGCGGGGGTGCCCGTGGAGCAGAACCACGACGGCATCAGCTACCTACCCACCCTGCTCGGAAAAGAACAGCCTGAGCACGACTTTCTTTTCTGGGACTTTGCTGGCTACGGTGGCCAAGTCGCTCTGAGACAAGGAGACTGGAAGGCAATTATCCCAAGTTTAAAGAAATACCCTGAGGGTAAGGTCGAACTCTACAATTTGGCCGAGGATCCTTCCGAAGAAACCAACCTCGCCGATCAGCATACTGATAAGGCCGACTCCTTTACCAAACTAATGATCGAGTCCCGCGACGAACCCGAAATTGAGCGGTTTCGCTTCTGGAAATACAAGTGATAAGCCGCCGTTGAGAGGATGTCTCTGTGACATAACAATCATTTCGCAATCTATTTTCTTTCTCGATGCCCGAACTCGCTGAAGTCGAATATAACCGTAAGCAATGGGATCCTGGACTGGGGCAATCTCTTTCTAAAATCCGAACCCATTCGAAAGCGCGCATCTACCGGAATATAGCCGCAACGGCCATTCAGCGGGGGCTGAAAGGGCGCTCATTCGTGGCGAGTCACGCTCACGGCAAACAGATGTTGTTCGAATTCTCTAATGGAGCCTGGATGGGACTTCATTTGGGTATGACCGGAAAACTGCACACGCGCCCGGTCGGTTCAAAAATAGAAAAACACGATCATCTTGTGCTCGATCTCGAGCACACACAGCTAGTCTTCTCCGATTACCGCATGTTTGGAAAACTCACGCTCGATGTGACCGAAGATGGCGGAGCACCAGAGTGGTGGCAAGCTCTCCCACCACAACCGCAGGATAAAGGCTTCACCAAAATTAGGCATCTCACATTCGCCCGACGTTTTCCGAAGACGCCAATCAAGACACTGCTTCTTGACCAACGTGGCTACCCCGGAGTCGGAAACTGGATGGCAGACGAAATTTGCTGGAGGGCTCAGATCGCTCCGCAATCGCCAAGTGGAACCCTGAGCGACGAACAAATTCATCTGATTTGGAAGCTGACTCGTCAGGTTTCGAGGGATGCAATCCGCGTCATCAGCACGAAATGGGAGACCCCGCCAAAAAGCTGGCTTTTCACTCACCGGTGGAAGGATGGAGGGATTTGCCCCCGACGAGTATGCGGAGGCGCTGAACTTGAGCGCGCCGACTTAAGAGGGCGAACCACTTGCTGGTGTCCGGTCTGCCAGTTCTGCTAGCCCCTCAGGCAATGAGCGGCAGCCGAGCCTACACTTTTAGCTCTCAGTTGGCTGCTCTTGGAGCGCGGCCAAAATGTATTCGCTCGGACGAAAATCTTCGATGATTGCCTCTTCCTGATCACCTCGCTTCATGCGCACCTGCTTGATGTTGAAGTTAGGTGTTTTGTGAGGAGCAAAAAGGATGTCGTCGTGAGTCGAATTTTCGTGCTTCTTGAA
Organism: Verrucomicrobiales bacterium; assembly: GCA_002726915.1. Classification (GTDB taxonomy): domain Bacteria; phylum Verrucomicrobiota; class Verrucomicrobiia; order Verrucomicrobiales; family DEV007; genus Arctic95D-9. The sequence goes on from PBSY01000005.1 coordinate 55,359, forward strand.
CATCTCCGGTATGATATCACCGCCCAGATGATCATCGCGTCCGGTCGCAAGGTGGCAGGTGCCCAGCACTTTTTCATCCTGGATGTCAGCGCCTGAGACGGGCAGCACTTGGGTGCCAAATCCAAGTTCTCCGAGTGTCCCCGTCATTGGATCATCGGCAAGACGCGCATTGTGCGCATCAACCGTAGCCTGATTTCCTTCAATTAGAGTAGAGCTGATAATGTTTCGATCCTTAACTTCAAGAACGCCCAATGTGCCATCCTCATATTTCATCGGAAACTGTCCGTTGGCATCCTCGGGGACAAAGTAAACTTCGCCGGCGGGCAGATTCGCAATGTCCGGAGTCATCCCGCGGCAAAGTCCATGAGACTTTTGAGCTTTCTGACCACCGAGTTCCAAGGCCGCGGTCAGGATTTTACCATCTTCCAGTTCGAAATCGATTTCGATCACATCGGCGTTAGTCATGGCGAGACGCATTTTCTCAGCGTCCGAACTCACCTCCTCATAATCGACCGCAAGGCCGGAGTTTAAAATCACATCGTTGACACCGTGAAGGGTTGCTCCACGGAACCCGTATTCCTTACATTTTGCCGTCAGCGGTGCGGTGGCGGAATATGTGGAGACGCAAAGGATGATGTCGTAGTTTGGGTAGATGTCCCGGTCGAGATTATATTCTTTCCCATCCATGTCGTAGGCTTCGTCCTTCAAATCCAGATTGGAGCCGTAGGTCATTGGAATCGCAAAAAGCTCGCCACCAGTCATGCCTAGAGCTTCCAACCCCCCGTCTTTGAGGCCGAGGTAAAATTCTTCGTAAGCTTTACGCTGTATTTCATGCCCCTCTTCTTCGAGAAACTGATAACCCTTCATGAGGCTGACATCGTCGAGATCAATCAGAACGCAGACTTTGCACCCTTGAGTGGGTTCGAATACTTGCCCAAGAAGTCGTTCGAGTCTGAATTCCGGGAAAACCCGTTTTTCGGGATTCAAAATGATTTCTCGATTAAGTGTGGCTACGGACATGACAACTGATAGTTCGTTTTAGTTCTGAATGGATCTGAGGCAAAAGCAGTCGCTGATTTCGCAATCAAACGAGCACGGTCAATAATCCTCTACGTTGAACATACGAGGAAAGAGTAAAAAAAGGGCACATAAATTCGATACAAACTTTCAGCAGTAGTTCCGGAGCATTATTTAAATCTTCAAAAGGGAGTGATCGGTTAAAAACCCGGACTCAATGGTCTTACCACTCAAAGGGCGTTTAAATCTCACACTCCGAGAGATCTTCGAAGCAAAATCAAGGTAGGGAGTGAGCAGGCCCTTCTGCTGGTGGCGGCACGATGTGAATAACTCCTGACGAGCCTTATCTTCACCAAATAATCGCATGCAAGCGTGACTCAGTTGTTAATGAGGCGTCCCGCCACTTTGCTCGGCGCATTCAGAGACCCAAGACCTCTCGAGCCCCGCAGTGAGGGAATACTACCTCACCGAGGATGTCACGCTGACGATTCATCCCAAGCAACCTTAGGGGTCTGAATGCTGAATTGGCTTCAACCATTTCATGCCCTTTCTATTTAGGACATCTCAAGTTGTTCAGATAGTTATTCACAGGTTATTCCCAGATCTATCGGAGTTCCTCCCATTGGCCCCCTCTGTGAAAAATACCCCATTTGGCGCGGCGCGCAATTGTGGGAACTCCGGCCAGAGAGCTGTCAGAAAATAGAGTCGGGGAAGCAGTTTTGTCGGCCATTTGAGGCCCCTCAAAATTTTTCTGTTTCAAGGGACACTCTCGTCCCGGAAGGCTGCACCTCATTCTTAAACGGTTTCCGTTAGAGCGCGACGCCCAGCTATGCTAACGCTTTGTGTTTCCGGAAAATGGAACGGAACGGCAATAATAAAATTCACGCCAACTCGCACTAGGCCCCGATTGGGTTCCGTGCCATGCTAAATCTGCTTTCAATAACCATGATCAAATTTCTTCACACTCGCATTCGTGTCAGCGACCTTGATGCCACCATCAACTTTTATGAAACGCTCGGTTTTAAGGTGACCCGCCGCACTGATAAGTCGCCCGCCGGTAACCAACTCGCATTCCTCGAACTCGACGGAAACGATCACTTCCTTGAGCTTTGCCACTCCCCGGACTTCAAGGTCGAATTCCCCGAAGATCTCATGCACACCGCTGTCGGCGTCGAAGACATCATGGCCTATTGTGATCGGGTTGAGAAAAACGGTATCGAGATCTGGCCGGAAGACTGGCGTGAGGCCTTCCCTGGGGGAGCAAAAACGAAAATGGCTTTTGTCACCGACCCTGATGGCTACGAGGTTGAAATTCTNGAACGATGATTCAGGTCTATTTCTCTCAATTGTTAAAAATTGCTTCCGCCCCCCAAGACTACATGTCGGGCNCTTCNAACAAGAGGCCTTTGATTTTTANTTAATTTAATTAATTTTTGATTACGGGAGGCTGAAGACTTACCTATTCACCCGCGTCTTTAATCCATTCCTTGAGGAACGATGAGTTGGCTTCGATTGGTGATCCCGATAGTGGTGATGGCAGTGACCATCGCCATTCTGCCGAGTTGTAAGACGGCTCCCGCATCTACGAAGGCAATTCTTTGGGAGCGAGAACTGGGTGCTGTCGCAGAGGCCCCCATCAGCCCCAACCGCGCCCACCAAGAACTAAACATCAAGGTCGATCTCATTCCGAAAGGTAAATACGGCCGCCGCATCTTCCGTCGGATGCAGGCCCGCTACATCACAATTCATAGCACTCAAAATCCTACTGGTGACGCCTACGCACATTCCAAGGCACTGAAGCGCGGAGCTCTGCGTGGCGGGGTAGTTGGTTACCTCTGTTGGCACTTCACCGTACAGGACGACGTTGTGATCCAGCACATCCCCACCGACGAGCGCGGTGAACACGCAGATTTCGATGGCCCAGGCAACCGCTACTCGATCGGTATCGAAATGTGCGAACACCGGGGCAACGACCAGGTCGCCACGATGGATCGCACCGCAAAACTTGCGGCGACACTGATGTATTATCACCAGATCCCTGTTGAGAATGTCCGAGCTCACTACCACTGGCCCCGGGAAGGCTACGAAACGCCCAACAAGAACTGTCCTCACTTTCTGCTTGAAGGTGGTCGCCCAGGGACGAACTGGCGTTGGTTTGTGGGAAGAATTAATCGTCACCATGAAAGACTCGTTGCCTACAACGAGTATCTTCGGGAAAAACAAAAACAAGAAGAGAGGGATCGCCACTCGAGAGAAATCGTGCAATTGCCCTGCCTCCACCGCTTCACCTGTTTTGGAGCGTTTACCTAGGCAGACAACTTAATTTTCGGGATGTCGATAGAGCCTCGGTTGCGCTTCCTTCGAGTCCCTGTAATATTTGGTGACGCAACGAGATACCCACTACTCGGGAAACCTAATGAAACAGCGCCTCTCCTTACTCCTGTCGCTAGCTCTACTCGCAGCAGTGTTTCAGCCAATCCCGGCCGAGGCTAAACTTGATCCTAGTGATGAGTATATCCTTCTCGTCGGAGGCCCTGCCCTTCTTCACTGGGAAAACTTCCGACGCGAGGAACACCGCCATGATCGCTGGTGGGGTAACTTCGTGCGCGCTGCCCGAATCCGCATTGAGCAGCTTAAAAAAGCAACTAACGAAGAGATCAATATCACCCTCATGGTTTACAAGCCCGGTTATCTCACCCGGGCCTATGAAGACGATGATCCCCTTATTTCCTACATTGAAAGTGTTAGAGATAAATTCGGTGTGCGCCTCGTCTGGTTCAGTTCCACTGGCGAGCTGGTCAATTACATCAATCGCGGCCAGAATCGGTCAAAGATGAAAATTTCGGGATTCGAATACTACGGCCACTCCAACAAATACTGCTTCGTCTTTGACTACAGCAACGAAATCCTCGGCGCTTCAAAGTGCTTCCTCCACCAGAGCCAACTTAGTCAATTTGACCGGAAGGCCTTCGCTAGGGGCTCCTACTGCAAAAGCTGGGGCTGCCACAGTGGAGAGTCTTTCTCAGCTGCATTTCGCAAAGCTACCGGTCGCAAAATGATTGGTGCCGTCGGCAAAACTGACTACTCAGAAGTCTGGAAACAAACCCTTCCTTTCATCTCGCCGGGAGGGCGCTGGACCAGCTAATTGGAAGTCTCCGAGCAACGCTAGGCATGGGAGCTTGTCTCCGATTTTTGCAACATTTGCGTGAAATTCGTCGAATTCGTGGTCCGTTCCTACCGGAACCGGCAACAGACCGGGAATTAAAACAGATCCTTCTCCCATGCAGTTCGACGAACTTAAAGAGCTCTATGACCTTCCCTTTTTTGAACTGATTAAGCGTTCGAGAAAGGTGCATGAAGCCAATTGGCCCGAAAATGAAGTACAACTTTGCACTTTGCTCAGCATCAAAACCGGTGGCTGCTCCGAAGACTGCTCCTACTGCGCTCAGTCTGCTCGCTACAGCACGTCGGTCGGAGCAGAGCGACTGATGGAAAAAGAGGACATCCTTGAGCGAGCGAGATTTGCCCTTGAAAATGGGTCCACCCGCTTCTGTATGGGCGCTGCATGGAAAGGCGTCAGAGATGGCACAAAACGCTTTGACCAAGTTCTCGACATTGTCGAAGGCGTCTCAGAGTTAGGTATGGAAGTCTGCACGACACTTGGAGAGCTCGGAGAGGTTGAAGCCCAGAAACTCAAAGAGGCTGGAGTGACGGCCTACAACCACAACATTGATACTTCTCCCGAACACTACAAAAACATCGTCACCACTCATAGCTTCCAGGATCGGCTTAATACACTTCGTCATGCCCAAGACGCCGGCATGGCCGTCTGTTCTGGTGGCATTCTCGGTCTCGGAGAGAACACCGAAGACAGACTCAAAATGTTGGAAGTCCTTAGTGGCTTTAATCCGCAACCTGAGAGCGTTCCGATTAACTCACTCGTCCCCATCCCCGGCACCCCTATGGCCGAGCAACAGGGCGTAGATTCCTTCGAAGTGGTTCGCATGATCGCTATAGCCCGAATCGCTATCCCAAACGCTAAAGTGCGGCTCTCAGCCGGACGAACCCAAATGAGCGAAGAACTACAGACCCTCTGTTTCTTTGCTGGTGCCAACTCCATTTTCTATGGCGATAAGTTGCTTACCACGAGCAATCCGCAATCAGCAGCCGATCAGGCCCTTCTTGGGAAACTCGGCCTGAAACCTCAGCAGCCTAATCGTGACTTGGAGCCCCCCAAGGCGGAGGATTCGAGGCCTCTCGAGCCAGCCATTCCCCAAGGCTGACTAATTCCCGCTTCAAAATGAAGTGGCGCTGCTCCAACCGCTCGTTCGATCTCTCCGCACATGGTGAGATCATGGGAATCGTCAATGTGACGCCCGACTCGTTTTCTGACGGTGGAAAATTTGAAGAGGCTTCCGCCGGCATCGCGCGGGGCCTCCAACTGCTCGAAGAAGGCGCCGCCATTATTGACATCGGAGGTGAATCAACACGCCCCGGAGCCGATGACGTCGCTGCCAAGGAGGAGATCCGACGAGTCATCCCGGTTATAGAGGGTATCCTAAAAGAAGCTCCAGAAGCCTGCCTCTCCATCGACACGTCCAAGGCATTGGTAGCCCGCACCGCTATCGACTCCGGCGCCGCTATCCTCAACGACGTGACTGGTTTCCGCGATCCCGAGATGATCCAGATTGCTGCCAAAACCGAAGTCGGTGTCGCCGTGATGCACATGCAGGGCGTACCGCGAACGATGCAGTCTGCCCCCCTCTACGAAAATGTCGTTGCTGATATCTGCTCGTTCTTTGAGGAACGTCACTCCACGTTAGTCGCAGCGGGCATCAACAGTGAGGCAATCGTTTACGATCCCGGAATCGGTTTCGGGAAAAACCAGGACCACAATCTCACCCTGTTACGCCACCTTGATCGACTGGCCGTTTCTAATCGCCCCCTTCTTCTGGGTGTCTCGAGGAAATCATTCATCGGGAAAATTCTCAAAAGTGATGCGATAGAAGAGCGCCGCTGGCCCACCGTCGCCATAACGGCTCACGCTACTTCCCTAGGAGTTCCCCTGCACCGCGTTCATGAAGTGAAGCCCAACCTTGAAGCCATGAGAATGACCGAGGCCATCATGAGCTGATTCTACAAAACTACAAAAGCGGCAAGGTATTCGTCCTGCCGATCAGCCCAGCGCTCCTTGTAGGTAGAATACATCCCAAGATCGTACTCCTCGAGACCAGCTTCAACGCATCGCTGGATGTTCTCCAGTTGAAGCCGGTTTCCTATTGCGGACGATTTAACTCCTGCAACGTAGCTCATCTGTAGGCCTCTATACTGGTTGGCAAATTCTGCACCAAGAATGTAAGCAATATCTTCCTTATCCTTGCGCGCAAAAAGGATTCGCAAACGCCCAGATTGACTAAGTCTTTCCAAGAGGTGGCGATAAAACATCAGGTAGTCGTTGCCCTGGAAAATGTCTGTTCCCTCCTGCCACTTGTATGTCTGCTTCTGAATCGCAATAACCCTGCGAAACAAAAAATTTACGTCGTCCTTGCTCCCATCTACGATCTCGATTCCATCCTCTGAAGGTAACTGTCGAACCGACTTTTGGAACTTCTTCGACCGCCGCCCCAACCAGGATTGGTAACCGTCTTCCAGTTCAATAACCATGCAATCAGTGGCGGGAAATTCTTCATAACGTGAACTAGCCAGCCCTAATTTCCTGAGCCTGCGGTGAAGCTCTCTCTCATTTCTTACCCCGCCGATGCAGAATCCTGCAGAGCCTGACATCTCGCTGCCATGCCTCTTCAACATATCCACACACACCTCGGGCTCTCCGATCAGAGGACAACCAAACATCCAGGCTGACTCTAGCGGGAACCAAATCCCACGGCCCCCACGATCTACCATCACAAGCCAGTTACCGTCATCTTCGACGATACAATATTCCGGTTCGCGATTGGAATCACCAGCATGCAGAAATTCATTGGCCGCACTTATCCAGATAGAGGATGAACAAAACTTGGCGATCTCTCCCTGCGCTGAGACCGCAGCATCGAAGCCCACTGGTCCGCTATGAAACTCTCGGTAGGACAGCCGTTTCATTCAGACTTCCGCGAGAAGATCACTTTAGGATCGCCTGAATGATCTTACCCTGCCGGCTAAGGGTGATTACCGTCGCCGAATCCGTCGGCAACGACCCCATAAGGTCATAGAATGATGCGATGTCACTTACCCGTGAACGATTGATTTGGTGAATTAAATCGCCCTTTCGAAAGCGGCGCTCGGCCTGAGAGCCTTCCACAACCTCGGAAACGAGGATAGCAGGATAATCAGCGCCAACTCCCATAGAATTGCGCTCCCTTGCCGTCAAGTCCCGAACCTTGATGCCAATCGCATCAACGATGGATTGACCAGTCGTCAGAATATCAGACTTCAATCGCAGAGTGTTGGTGTCAGACTTCGCCATCGCAGTGACCTCGGTTTCCATCGGTTTACCCTTGCGAATAATGGTTACCTTTGCGGTCTCGTCTGATTTCATTAACCGAATTCGGCTCAGGGCATCTTCGGCCGACTGCATCGCTTTACCGTCAAGTTTGGTAATAACATCACCGGGCAGGAGACTCGCTGCCTCCGCAGGAGATCCTTCGACAACACTGGTAATAACGGCTCCGTTGAGACTACGGAGCCCTACCGCGAGCGCATAATTTCGGGAGATATTCTCAAGCTCTAAGCCGAAGTATCCACGAATCAGAGGCCTTCCTAAAACAATAGCTTCAAACACTTCCCGCACTTCATTTGCGGGAATAGCCAGACCAATACCTTGCCAGACTTGGACATTTTGTTGCCCCGTGAAGATCGCCACATTGATTCCAATAATTTCGCCACGTACGTTGACGAGCGGTCCGCCGGAATTCCCGGGATTAATCACGGCATCCACTTGGAAATATTCGTTAGCCGCGTCACTCAACTCCCGCTGCTTCGCGCTAATGATGCCGCGCGTCACTGATTCACTCAGCCCGAAGGGATTACCCACCGCCATTACCATTTCACCCACGCGGACCTTCTCGGAATCACCGAAACCAAGAGGACGGAATTTCGGGAGAGTAGCTCCTTCTGGAGCTTTGATCTTTAAGACCGCGACATCAACGTTCGGCTCGCTACCAACCCACTCTGCCGGATATTGGCTGCCATCATGCGTCGTCACGAGAATTTCATCCACCCCGGCAACAACATGGTGGTTTGTCACGATATGACCTTCCTCCGTGACAATCACACCGGAACCTAAACCGGGCTCTCGAAAGCTCTGATTCTGACGGCGATAACCAAATCCCCACGGGTCGGTGGGTACTGCAGTGACGACGTTTTTAATCCGCGAGGTGTCGATACTGACCACAGAAGGCACTACCGCATCAGTCAGATCAGCTAACGCAAGATTCACTTTTTCCAGCACATCTGTACCACTGAGATCGAGAGGAACTGCCCGCAGGAGGGAACCTTCTCCACCAGCCTGCGCAAGCAGACCTTCATCAACTCCGATAGCGGCCGCTACAGGCCGTCCTTCGATCAGGTCGAAAATGTCATATCGGCTGTCCCGGTCAATCAGTACGGCGTAGACACCCGCAGCGATTAGAAGAGCTGAGATTAAAACGGCCGATTGGAAAAGAAATCGTTTCATCGAATTAGTAAGACGCTGGTCGAGTGAGACGAACCAAGCAGAGTCGCCAGCCAAAGATATTACGGCTCTTCATCTCCCTCTATATCAATCTTATCCGCACGCGGGAAAGACTCCACCAACTTTTGGTCCTTTAGGGCAAGGTCTTTTATACTGATAACCCACTCTACACCAGCCGCATCCTTAAGGGCGACATACTTCGTGTCGTGCTTCAGGAAGCGTGCAAAAATTTCCTTTCCTAGATGGTTTGACCAGTCCCGAAAACCGGCTCGCATCATCTGTTTTTTTCTGACGTCAATAGACCCCAAAACCGGGAGGCACGCCGCCTGTAATTCATCAAAATAGTCCACCGGACGACCCGTGCGATAGCCTCTCATTCCTTTCTCAACTTCTCCACTAGGGTTGAAAATCAAAACATTGGGGTAGCCACGAACTTTGAATTTCTCCTTGATACGACGGAGCGGGTCAGGGGCATCTGTCTGATTCCTTGGATAATTCAGATAACAGATCACGAGATTGTTCTTCACGTATTCATTAAAACTTTTGGTCGAAAAGACTTCCTCAGAAAGGGCCATTGCCTGAGTATTCCATGCTCCCGTAAACAGTAGCATCATGGGGCGCTGTTCCCGCTGAGCCCGCGCGAAAGCGTAACTTGGGTTGATCTCCCACCAGGCGCTTTCTGGATCGTCCGGATAAACCGGGATCCGCTGAGGGCGCAGATCCTCGATTAGTCGTCCCCGGGCTTGCATCGACGAAACAGTCGCGCCCACGGGCTCATTTAGCTGCTGACTATCCTGTTGGACGGGTTGCTGGGAAATTTGAGGGGATGCCGCTGTGGGCACCGTAAAATCAGCGACGGGAGCAATAGGATAGGCGGGTTGCGTCCTAATAGGGGACTCAACTCGCGGAGTTGCTCGACTGTCTGAGGCCTCCTGCGCAGGTAGGATCGAGAAGCCCGCCACGCAACTCCCCAGTGCAATGACAAGCAAGGTTCTGTCACATTCCATTCGCATCACAGCTTAGTCATCAACAATAAAGCACGGATTTTCCGGATAGGAAAATTGACAATGAGCATGAGCGTTGCTCACTTTGGGACCGCCTCCCGCCGTATACTGATGGCTCAACCAACTTCGAATACAAAACTTTACCGGGTCTTTGTCTTTGTCCTGCTCATGGTCATGTGGGTTGTACTGTCGGGTTTTTTTGACGCCTTTCACCTCTCCCTTGGCCTCATCTCATGCGCTATCGTCGTCTGGCTCTCGTCGGATCTCCTTTTCGAAAAACGGCACCACCATCTCCGCGTCCGCATCAAACAGGGCTTTGGTCTTTTTGCTTATCTCATATGGATGATCGGCCAGATCGTTCTTAGCAACATCTGCGTGCTGAAGTTGGCACTCGGTGATCTCGATAAACTTGAGCCCCAGATTTTGCGCTACAAATGCTCTCTCAATACCGATTTTCAGCGCTTCCTACTCGCCAACTCTATCACCCTGACTCCCGGTACGGTCACAATCAAAATCATCGGGGACACGTTCTACGTTCATGCTATCAGCGACGAAACCGCGCAAGGACTCGATGGAAAGATGGAAAACCGCATCAAAAAGGTATTCGCTGATGACTACGAAACCTCAACCGAATCGCCCGCATGACGTTCGAAGACTTTACTGTGGGCGTCGGGGTGGCGATTTTCTTACTGATGTTGCCCTCCCTTTGGCGAATCGTAAGGGGGCCGAGCGCTCTTGATAGAATCGTTGCCGTCAACGTGATCGGCACCAAGACAGCCGTACTCCTTATCATCATTGGGGTCGTGTTCAAACGAGTCGAAATGTTCGTCGATTTCGCACTCGCATATGCGCTGCTCAACTTTACGGGTTCGTTGGCAGCGGCGCGTTATCTCCACAAGACCAAGGCGGACCAAGAAACGACCGAAGAAGGCACCGTGACAAGATCATGATTATCTCAATCATCAGCGCTATTTTTATCGGAACCGGGATTATCTTCTTCGCCGGTGCTGCCATCGGTATTATCCGGTTTCCTGACTTTTACACCCGCACTCACGCTGCCGGCAAAGGCGATACGCTTTCTAGTCTGCTCGTAATCACAGGATTTGCCATCTACCAACTCAACGGTTTCGAGAGCTTCTCAGAGAATTGGCCTATCCTGCTGGTCATCCTCAAACTGCTCGGCGTTAGCATTTTCATCCTTTTCACCAGTCCCACCGCCACTCATGCACTGATGGATGCTGGTTGGGAGGAATGCAGCAAACCTAAAATCAAAGAAGGTCGTCCCAATCATCTTGGCGAAGACTCTGACCAGTTTTAGGACGCCGCCATGATCTTCGCTTTCGATTTTATCATCCTTATTTTTATGGTCGTAGCCGCGATCATTTCGCTAAACATTAAAGATCTGCTCAGCGCTTCAATGATTTTCGGGATCTACGGATTTCTCATTTGTTTGCTCTGGGCCGAAATGGGGGCCGTTGACGTCGCCTTTACCGAGGCCGCCGTGGGTGCCGGAGTGAGTACAGTGCTTCTCATCGCAACCGTCTACAACACCAAACGCAAATCGTCTGACTGATGCTCTCAAAGGTATTCGCCACCATCGCCGTTGTCATTACCGGCGGACTTCTTCTCTACGGGGTTTATGACTTCCCCTCGTTCGGTGATCCCAATTCACCTCCCAACGCAGGCGTCGAAGGGGGCGGGGAAAGCGTCTCACAGTATTTTATTACCAATACCTACAAAGACACTAAAGTCCCCAACATGGTGACAGCAGTGCTGGCCGACTACCGGGGCTACGACACTATGTTCGAAACTGTGGTTGTCTTTGCTGCCGGCGTCGCCATTTTCTGCATCATGCGGGTGGTTGGCAACGCTAACGACCCTAGAAAAAAAGAGGAAGAAGAGAGCGTGCACTCCTTCACCTACGGCGACCATAATCGCATCATTATTGGCACCACCTGCCGCGTCATAATTCCCGTTATTCAACTGTTCGGTCTCTACGTGATTGCCCATGGGCACTACAGCCCCGGGGGGGGCTTCCAGGGCGGCGTTCTTCTGGGCTCAAGTTTCATTCTTCTGGCTCTATCAAGTGATCTCAACTCTGCTCTCAAGCGATTCAGCGAGTACAACTACTTTAAGCTCGCAGCGGTCGGTATCCTCATCTATGCCGGATTTGGTCTGGCCTCCCAGTTTCTTGGTGAGAACTTCCTCGACTATGGCGTTCTTCAGCCGCTGCTTTTCACGGACGGGCCGGAGATGGCTCGCTCTCATTCGATGCTCGGGGTCGAGATTGGCGTCGCTTTTACGGTGATGGCGATCATGTTTTCGATCTACGCTAACCTCGCAAGCCACGGAACACTTAAGGACGGCCTCTAAACCTGTTAATCAAAGATGTCAGAGTTCCTCGAACAAACTCTCCAACCCCATTTCAACTTTTGGATCTATGTGATCCTTATGATGATAGGGTTGTGGGCAATCATTGCGAAGAACAACCTGATTAAGAAGCTGATCGGCCTGTCCCTGTTCCAGACGGCGATTATTCTTTTCTACGTCTCCCTCGGGGTGAAAGAGGGCGCCACGATTCCAATCATCGAAAAGCCGCCCGCAGCAAAGCAGAGTGACACCTACGACAATGGTCCCAAGGAAGCGCGGAGCAACTACGCCCCAAAAGAAATTGCTTCGGATAATAAAAACGGAGGAATGCCATCTGAAGGAAAAAAGGCAGCGAAAAAAGTCTACCCGAGAGTTGATCCTAACATGATTGCCAACCCGTTGCCTCACGTTCTCATGCTGACTGCTATTGTTGTCGGAGTCGCTACCCTCGGAGTGGCTCTAGCACTTGTACAGGTGATCTTCAGGGAATTTGGAACCCTTGAAGAAGATGAAGTCCTCAAGGTGATAAAAGAAGGAGGTAAGGATGAGTGAACAACTCCCTGCCATCATCGTCCTCGCTCCGATGTTCGGTTCTCTGCTAATCGCCCTGGTCGGCATTAAAGAACACCGGGTTTGCCTCCCAATCGTCGTGGTTTCCATCCTCGCCTCGCTCGTTTCCACGATTGCTGTTGCTCAGCAGGTCTTCACCTCCGGCCCAATCGATTACTTCATGGGAGGCTGGGAAGAGCCTATCGGCATTGGAATTCACTTGCGAGTCGATGAGCTCAACGCATTGATCCTCGTCGTCATCGGAATCGTCGCCCTTTTGGTTGCCTTGTTCTCAGTTGGTCGGATGGACCGGGAGAGCGAGGGTAAGGCACCGCAGTTCTATATTCTTTACCTGCTACTCTGCACCGGCCTCTTTGGGATCACCATCACCGCAGACGCCTTCAATCTCTTTGTCCTTATCGAGGTCTCCTCGCTGACCAGTTACGGACTCGTAGCGATGGGAAGTAATCGCCGTGGCACCCATGCCGCATTCAACTATGTCATAATGGGGACTGTGGGCGCGTCCTTTTACCTTATCGGGGTGGGCTACCTCTATATGAAAACAGGCTCCCTCAACATGATTGATATCCGCAATGTTCTAAACAGCAACGCCGCGATCGCAGAATCCAATGCTATCATCATTTCCTTCCTCTTCATCCTCGTCGGCATCTGGATTAAGATGGCGTTTTTCCCCTTAAACGGGTGGCTGCCCAACGCCTACAGCTACTGCCCTTCAACCAGCGCGTGCATCCTTGCACCCCTCATGACCAAAGTATCAGTCTACGTCATGATCCGGGCCATGCTCACGATATTCGGTTTTGACTGGATCTTCAGTCACCCCTTCTGGAGCGACCTAGTCGTCTGGCTTGCCGTCATAGCCATTCTCGCAGGATCAATCTTCGCGCTCGCTCAGCGCGAGATCAAAAAAATGCTCTCTTATCTCATAGTCGCGGAAGTGGGCTACATGGTCGGCGGAACTTGGTTGGGGGACAGCGGAGGCTGGGGAGTTACCGGCGCAATCTACCACATTCTTGCTGATGCCATGATGGCGCTCTGCCTCTTCATCGCTGCCGGTATCTTTGCCCGCAGCTTCAACGCGACCCACATCTCCGATCTCGAAGGCTTGTTCAAGAAATCCCCTTGGGTAGCGGCTGGCTTTGTGATTGGCGCCCTCGCAATGATAGGCGTTCCGCCGACCTGCGGGTTCTTCAGTAAATTTTATCTGATTCGCGGCGGCATCGATGCTGGCCACTGGGAATACGTCGCGGCTTTGCTTATCTCAAGCCTCGTGAACGCTATTCTTTTCTTTCGTATATTTGAGATCGCTCACTTCGGTAACAAGCCATCGGAAGGTCATGACCATCATGCCGAAGAGGTCACACAGATAAAAGCGGCCTGGAGTTCCACCGCCCCACTGTTGCTCAGCGCTGCTGCCATTATTCTCCTTGGCCTATTTAACGGACAGATCATCGAACTGATTCGAGTCGCCGTTGAAGACATCCCGTCCCTCACAGCCAATTTGAAATTGTAAATGGATAACACGGTCCACAGTCTGCTTCCCGTCTGGGCCTGCCTCGCTTCGCTGCTGGCCGTGCCGCTCATCGTGCTTTTTCGCAGAGAACTATTCCTGCGTGAGCTTTCCACTTTTGTCGCCGCCTTCGCTAAGTTTGGGATCGTCCTCGCGATGCTACCCATCATTCTTTCAGGCAGCACGATCACCACAACGCTTGTCGACGGTATCGCCGGCATCAATGTCCCCATTGTGTTCCGGGTCGATGCCCTCGGTATCACGTTCGCTCTGGTCGCTTCATCGCTCTGGATCGTGACTTCGCTTTATGCAATCGGCTACATGCGGGGCCTCAAAGAGCATTCTCAGACGCGCTTTTTTGCCTTTTTTGCCTTGTCTCTATTTTCTACGCTCGGCGTCGCATTTGCTGGAAATCTGCTGACTCTTTACCTCTTCTACGAGATTCTCTCACTCTCGACTTGGCCGCTCGTCACACACCACCAGGACAAAGAAGCACGCTCTGGTGGCCGCACCTACCTAACTCATTTGCTAGGGACTTCCGTGGCTTTCGGTATTCCTGCCATCATCTTCACCTACCTCAAGAGCGGTGGTGACCTTTCCTTTGCCGGCTCAGCGATTCTCGCTGAGCAGGAGATGAGTTTCCTCCCCGCCGCGGTTCTGCTGCTCGCTTTCGTCTTCGGATTCTCCAAGGCGGGCCTGATGCCCTTCCACTCGTGGCTGCCAGGTGCAATGGTCGCACCCACTCCTGTCTCTGCCCTGCTTCATGCTGTCGCCGTGGTGAAAGTGGGCGTCTTCTGCGTTATCCGCGTTATCACCGGCGTCTTCGGTACGGGCGAAGACAGCATCCTGAGTAGGGTCGATGCAAATCTAGTACTTTGTTGGATTGCCGCTTTCACCGTGATCACTTCCTCGCTTATGGCGATGAGTCAGGACAGCCTTAAACGCCGCCTCGCATTCTCCACGATCGGTCAACTCTCCTACATTGTCCTCGGCGTGGCCCTACTCTCCGACCACGCCGTTCAGGGAAGTATTATGCATATCGCGATGCACGCTTTCGGCAAGATCACTCTCTTCTTTTGTGCTGGTGCTATCTTTGTGGCGACAGGCAAAAAATACATCAGTCAACTCGACGGCCTTGGTAAAACAATGCCTTTTACGATGGCAGCATTCGCTATCGGAGCGATGAGTGTAACCGGCCTACCGCCAACCGGCGGGCTCTTGAGTAAGTTCTACCTCATATGGGGCGCCGCTGATGCACAGCAATATGCCCTTCTTGCAGTTTACCTGATCAGCTCCGTACTCAACGGCGTCTACTTCTTCCCTGTCGTTTACCGAGCCTTTTTTAGATCAGCGGATGGTGGCACGCACGCCATCAGGATCAAAGAAGCGCCGTTGGCTTGCGTGCTTCCACTCTGTATCACCGCGGTCTCCTCGTTGCTTCTTTTCTTTTTCCCGGGCTTGCTGCTCGAACTGGCCAGCATGATGACTGCCGACTGACCAAACCAAAGCTCTTGCATGGCTGACTCAACTTCCAATAAAGACCTCATCGAGGAGATCAAGCACAAGGCAGTGCCGGGATATCCCAGAGTTTTTGCCATTGCTATCGTAGTCATGGGGCTCTACCTCGCCATCATCCTAATTTCCTCTCGAGGCAAGGTGAAATACGGAGACAGTCACACCGATAAACATGGTAAGCACGTGATTACAGAAACCTCACATGACGCAGAAGAATCCAAATCCCACTGATTCGACCGGTTGGTTTGATAGAACGGAAAACGTTCGGAAAGTCCTAACAGGGCTATTTATAGCGTGTACCCTGGTCGTTCTGATCGACGTGGTTTTCTGGATCACTGGGTTTGATAAGCATCCCTATTTGAAGTGGCAGCAGTGGCCGGGATTTCAGGCAGTTTATGGTTTTGTTTCCTGTGCCGCGCTGGTCATGGCTTCCAATTATGTCCTTCGGCCTCTGGTAAAACGGAACCAGGATTTTTACGAATCCGATTCTAAAGAGGGAGAAAATGATGCCTGATTCACTTCCGCCAGCTTCGATCTATTTTCTGGGTGCCATACTCATCCCTTTCTTTAGGGGTCAGGCACGGCAAGTTTTTGCCCTGCTCGTTCCCTTAGTTGGTTTTGCTAATTACTTCACCATCGACAAAGGCATAGATTGGACTTTCGAACTGCTCGACTTCGAACTGATTTTGGGCCGGGCCGACGCCTGGAGCCTGATCTTCCTGAACATATTTACGATTCTTTCTTTTGTCGGCATTCTCTACATCGTTCGTGACAACAAGGCACTCGACCTTTCTGCAGGCCTGCTTTATGCCGGCAGCGCCATGGGTGTAGTCATGGCGGGAGACCTCGTCTCGATGTTCTTTTTCTGGGAAATGCTGACCCTCGGGGCGGTCATGTGCATCGTCGCCCGCAACACTGAATCCTCGGGCAGGGCCGCCTATCGCTACCTGCTCGTCCACGTTCTCGGTGGCGTCTTGCTCCTCGCTGGACTGGCCATCCATATCGCCAGCGGAGGCAGCACTGCTTTCGATGAAATCGAACTAGCCGGCCCCGGTGCCTGGCTCATGTTCATCGGCTTTGGCATCAACTGCGCGTGGCCGGTGATTGGTTCCTGGCTCACTGATACTTACCCGGAAGCATCCTACGGCGGCCTCATCTTCATGGCTACCTACACAACGAAAGCAGCCATCTACGTGCTCGCTCGTACTTTCCCGGGTGAAGAGGTTCTCCTCTGGATCGGTCTCATCATGGTGACCTTGCCGCTGCTTTACGCCGCCATCGAAAACGATCTCCGTCGCGTCCTCGCATACTGCCTCATTAACCAGGTGGGCTTCATGGTCGTCGGCATTGGTCTTGGCAAAGAGCTTTCCTTGAACGGCACTGCGGCGCACGCCTACTGCCACATTCTCTACAAGGCCCTGCTCTTCATGGCGGTCGGCTCTGTGCTCTACCGTACTGGAAAGTCCAAAGCCACCGAATTGGGGGGGCTCTACAAATCCATGCCGGTTACTGCTCTTTTCTGCTGTATTGGCGCCCTTTCAACCTCAGCGCCACTATTCTGTGGGTTCGTTAGTAAGTCTTTGATCATGAGTACCGCCGCCAAGGAAGGGGAATTTCTGATTTGGGCCGCCTTATTATTTGCTTCTGCTGGTGTCTTCCTACTGGCGGGGTTGAAGGTCTTGTTCTTTGCTTTCTTTTCGAAAGATTCCGGCACCCGCTGCGAGGAGGCTCCGCCGAATCAACTGCTCGCCATGGGAATTGTTGCTGTTCTCAGCCTTCTCGTAGGCAGCTTCCCCGACACCTTTCTTTACCCGATGCTACCTTTCGCGGAAGTAACTTACGAGCCCTACACCGTGGCCCACGTCACAGATCAGATCACCCTCCTGTTGTTCAGCGGGCTTGCGTTCACTCTCCTGATCCGCTCCGGATTTTACCCTGCTGTGATTCGCTCGACCAATCTCGATTTTGACGTGCTCTACCGTAAAACCAGTCCCAAGATTTACTCAGTTTGTGATAAAGCACTTAATAGATTCAACGAATCTGCCGGAAAATTCTTTATCGGCAAGGTCGCTAGAGGTGCTTCAAACTTCTTCAGCTCTGGTGTCTCGCGAATCGCCTGCCACATTATGACGCCCCTTTGGAAGCTGCAGGGACATGGGGAGCAACAGATTGAAGAAGAGCGTCATGTTCTTTTCAAGCGAGCCAAATACGGAGCGTTTCCAATTGGAGTTACGGCTCTTTTTTCCGTGGTATTACTGGGCCTGCTGGCGGTCGTATTCCTGCTACGAGATTAGTCGTTAAATTCAGCCTCCATCTCAGCTTTGGAGTCAGCTACAGACCCTTCAGGGGTTGCTTTCTCTCCGAGCCCTCGCTTGTAGCCTCCTATCCGCTTCTGATTCACCTTGGCCTTCAGAGTCACCCGTTAAGACTGTAGGATAGACACCACTTCTGAGAACCATCTAACCCTCGTAATCGCTTGCGTTACCCAATCCGTCATGGCTCCAATTGAAGACCCATGTTCCATCTACTTACCATTCGAAACCGAACTTCAACCGGATTGTTTCTTCAAGCGTTGAAGTGCGATCCAGCGTTATATCGTCGTAATCCAACTCCACCTCTGTGCTGATGTTTAGCCCCTCATAAATGGGGAACTTGAAGCCGGTCCAGGTGTGGAAGGTTTTCTGTTTGATATCGTCGGCTCGAACAAAAAAGAAGTGTCGGTGATAAAACTGCACGCGATCTTGAAGAATCTCACGACGATATTCTAGGCTCCAGCCCGTTGCCGCATACGACTCCGATGTCCCACTTGTATAACCTTCAGCCGTGTAGTAAACCCCAACCTCACTGACCAACTCAGTCTGTTCGTTGGCGATAAATTCATACCCGAGTGCTGGTCCGATCGTCTGACGCAGATTCAGCCCTTCGTATTTCTGCTGCTTTACTGAATATGACAGCGACCCATAAACCTTGTCCGAAAAAAAGTGGTCATACTTCGGATCCAACATCCAATCCTGCTTGGTAGGAATCTGATTAAACGTCTCATACTCCAGCTGGCCCCTCACTCGAAAACGCTGGACTCCCCGTTCCCACCGCAGCGAGAAGTCCCCGTCTATCTCGCTATCGTCGTTGCTGCCCCCGTCCTCAAGTTTCAGGGCTAGATTAGCAGACCCGCTCCAGTTTTTTTTCTCTTCCTTTTCGACAGCGCCCGCCTCGGACTCAAGATCATGGCCCAATGGAATTTTATCGGCTGGGACGGTCATCGCTGAGGCTGTAGTTGAAACAGTCACCGCATGGTCAGTATTCCTCTCGACTCGACTCACATTCGCGGGAGAGATAGAAATTTCTCCGGCATATGCAGTTCGGATCTTCAGCTTGGAAGGCTCTTCCCCTACAATCTCACCAGTAATGCGGTCGCCGTTATTTAGAATAACCACGTCACCCGCGACTGAAGGAACTTGTCCTCCAACCAGAAGAAACACGAGAATAAATAACGCCTCAAAGGCTCGCTGCTCCAGCGTAAACAGTTTGGTCTTTTTCACTAAGTTCATAGCTCCGGTGCTAGCACAAGAATGGGATTCAGTCGCTATATCCCAAGGAATCAATCACTACTCCACTTAGCGTAATTTCTCAATTTTCGTTCTGCCACGACAAAAGTTAACTCTCACGGGAAGATTGGTGCTAGCCCTTGGGGCACTCAGTGACGGTTTCAATACGAAAGCCGGGGAGCTTCTAATTTTTCATCGCTCCATCGCACTCTGTGCTACCATGTAACATGTTCACTGGCATCATCGAAGAGTGTGGAGAAGTCCTCAAACTGGTCGCCGTCGAGACCGGTGCTGAACTGTGGGTGCGTTCGAGCTTCATTGACGAAGTCGAGCTTGGCGAGAGTATCGCCAACAATGGTGCCTGCCTCACCGTCACAGAGGTGAAAGAAGGAGCGATGCGGTTCGACCTGCTCCATGAGACCCTCCGCCTCACCAATCTGGGAGAACTTAAAGAGGGCGACCCGGTCAATCTCGAACGCTCTCTTCGCATTGGTGATCGACTCAGCGGACACTTTGTCCAGGGACATGTCGATGCCTGTGCTGAGGTGATTGCCTACGAGCAAGTTGGACAGGACCACCAGTTCACTGTGGCCTTACCAAAGGAATTGGCGCACCTCATGGTCCACAAAGGTTCCATCTGCGTAAACGGCATCAGCCTTACGGTAGCTGAACTTAACGGCGATTCCTTCACTCTCTGGATCATCCCCCACACCCATGAAGTCACTAGTCTTAAATCTGTCGTGGCAGGTTCGAAAGTGAATCTCGAGTTTGATCTTCTTGCCAAGCAAATCGCCCGACTCACTGAGTTGCGAAGGCTCTAAACCGATAAAATCGACGCTTCGAGCCCTTTTTTTAGGCTCTAGTCATCGTGAGTGATGAGAGGTAAGAGCAGACGTCAAACAAAGGGCACAAAGTAACCTGACTATCGCTTGAGAATCAGAACTCGAAACGAGGCTTCCGCCTGAGTTTCCAGAGGGAAAGCCTAAAAAGTAAATCGGGTGATCCTGCGAACCTAATCCTCCATCCACCACCACAAACGGATTACCGCTTTGCCTCCTGACTTTCCACTTGAGTTTCGCTAGCTAAGGAACGACAGAAACTCTCCCCAAAATTACGGAATCATGGCATTGGAAAAGATCACCTCAGTCTCAGGCAAGGGCGTTTACGTACCCGGCTCCGACATTGATACTGACAGAATCATCCCGGCTCGCTTCATGAAGTGCGTTACCTTTGACGGACTCGGCGAGTATCTCTTTTACGACGTTCGCAATGATGCCGAAGGGAATTCCAAGGATCATCCGCTTAATGAGGACCGTTTCGCCGATGCCAGCATTCTTCTTTCGGGAATCAATTTCGGATGCGGTAGTTCCCGTGAGCACGCCCCCCAAGCCATCTATCGCGCTGGGTTTCGTGCAGTGATCGCTCAAAGTTTTGCTGAAATCTTTTTCGGTAACTGCGCAACCCTCGGTGTTCCCTGTGCAGTCGCCACGGCAGAGGGAATCGAAAAAATCGCTGCCGCTGTCAATGCTGATCCTTCTATCGAAATCACTATTGATGTTGAGGCGAAGGTTGTTCGCTACGGCGATAGTGAAATTCCAGTCGACATTAAAGACTCGGCCCGCGATGCTTTTCTCTCAGCTCAGTGGGATCCCATCGGCGAGCTTCTTAGCGGAGAAACCGAGATCACTGAGACAGCCTCGCAGCTGTCTTACATGAAATTCTGACCCGTCGATATTTTCGTTCAACAAAAACGTTGGGCCCGTTCAGGGTATGCGGCATCGCGGGACTACTCCAAATTTTGATCGGAGGGGCGGCGATCATATTTGACCACTTGGTAGCCATCGTCGCTAAGGTGGAAGCAGGGAGCTGACTCAGGGTTGTGCCAGAGAGGGAAGATACACGTGGATAGGAGTCATCGACGCGCGGGTATGGAGGTGCCCGCAGGCATCGGTGGAACCGTGTCAGGACGAGGAGCGACAAAAGTTGGCGCAGATCCTGAAACCTCTCGCAGAGCATCATAAGCCTTCTGATTCATAGAATCGCGGGCTCCGGCCACGTAGGCATCCACTGGAACGATAAAAGTGGCAAAGGCAACACCAGAGACGAAACCGAGGATGACTATGATCAGGGCAATAAAACTTTTGCCTACCGTCTTTTCAGGTTCAGTCCTCCGTATTTGTGACGTCACCATGGAAAAGTTGCCAGCGCCAGGAGCGGTCTTTGGTGCGATAGGACGCGGTGGCGTTTCCGTTGGTACAGCCAGCATGACGTCTGGTCTCTCTGTCTTTGGACTCCTGAACAGGTTGCTTGCTGCGGATCCACTAAGATTTAAGATTGAGGAGGAGACACCCACTTCGCCTTGGGTGATTCCAGATACAAATGCATGGGCACCGTTAGGAGAGGAGGGAACTTCACCAGAAGCGACGGGCAGGGCTTTCTCAGTCGCCTGCGACGGAGTATCAAATCGTGGGATGCTTTTGAAAATAGCCTCGAAATCAGGAGTTTTTTCTTCGCTAACTTGCGGTGAAGTATTCGTCCCCGCTACCATGGCCGGCTTCTCAGGCTGAAAGCCCACTGCGGAGGCAATATCAGCTTCAGATGCAGGCGAAACAAAATCGACTGAATCAGCGGAAAGCGCAATTTTGAGGGCAGGCTCGATGGCTGGCTTAGGATCCGGAGCCACCCCGCCTGGAAAGGCATCCTCGAAAGTCGCCTGACGTTTTTGGGGAAGCGGAGCCCGTTCGACTATGGGTTCTCTTTTCTCGAAAGCTTCGCCGGGCCGAAAGACGGGATAAATATTCACCTCACCGTCGGAACTGGAGCGAGAGGTTATAACTGCGGCATCACACCACACGCAAGCACCCTCGATGCCCACGTGTTTTGCCCGGATCACCAGTTCACCATCGCACTTGGGGCAGTAGACATGGAGCAAATTATCGGAAATAGATCCTTCGCCCACCAAATCACCCTCACTCCCGGTCAGCTTAAATTTTGGTTCAGATTCGGTGGCTTTGTCCTCAAAAGGTTTCTCGACCTCCGCTCCAGTGCGGCTAAACGGGGCATGACCGATTGCAGATGCCATGACTTGGACCTCGCCGAAGGAATGGGCGCGAATCGAAATGTTTTTATTGGAGGCACCCGGCAGATCCATATCGCCAGTTTGGGAAGAGAGTACAACTTGCTCTTCGAGCTGACGAGTTCGGCCAGACTGGGCCAACTGACGCAATGAGTCTTCTCCGAGGCCCATTGAGTCCAGGAATCGGCTTTTTGTATCCCCCAGTTGAGATAAGGGCGCGGTGTTAGAATACTCGTGTTCCATAATGCTAGACACTGGCAATCGAGTCTAATCTATTGCTTTTATGATAATTATCAAAAAGTTTTTGGGTGCCGTTTGATTTCTTAGAATTATTAAGGGATTTTCGGGGATGTCTCACCTCCTCAAATGGCTGACGAACCTTTCCATGGTATTTCTCGCCGGTTGCGTCTCCCCGGCCCCCCCTTTGAATCCATCGCCCACTGGCCTACCTCCCTCTCCCCACGGCGGAAAAATTTTTCTAACCACCCTTGATGCCGAGGCCATCGGCAAAAAGATCTGGAGAAACGAGTGCGCTGGAACCGTTGAAGGACTCACCACCTGGAACAGCGGCGAAGACTTCCCTTCGCTGGGAATCGGGCACTTCATCTGGTATGTTGAGGGGCGACCGGGACCTTTTGACGAGAGCTTCCCAAAGTTGATCAGCTACATGGAGGCCAATCAGGTCCGCGTTCCCCAATGGGTAATCGATGCGCCCGGAAGTCCCTGGCAATTGCGAACAGAGTTCGATGATGCAAAGCATTCGCCACAGATGAGGGAACTCAGGCAATTCCTTGCCGACACGGTAATACACCAGACCAACTTCATCGTGCTTCGCCTCGAAGAGGCGCTTCCGAAAATGAAAGCGGCCACCAAAGACGCCACTGATCGCAAGCGACTAGAAGAGACCTTTTACAAAGTTGCCAGCTCCCGCACAGGAGTCTACGCGCTCATCGACTACGTGAACTTCAAGGGAGAGGGCATCAAAGCTGAGGAAAAATATAACGGCGTCGGCTGGGGGTTGCGTGATGTAATCTTGGAAATGGGCGAGACCCCCGACGGCAATGCTGCAGCCGAAGAATTCAGCGAAGCCGCGAAGCGAACTCTCAAGCGGCGCATCATAAATTCACCTCCTTCACGGGGCGAATCTCGCTGGGAAGCCGGCTGGATGAATCGATGCGAAAGCTACAAACACGGATTCTAGGGGAATTCAGCATGACTTTTCCCTTTCCAAAGGGCCGAATACGCCTACTGATTTAGCCAACTACAAAAACCAAGATTCCCCTGCCATGTCGACCGAACGTTCTCTCATTCTTTTCAAACCTGACTGCGTCACCAAGTCAAACGTTGGCGATGTTCTCGCGCGCTACGAAGCCGCTGGTTTTACCATTCGCGGCATCAAGATGATGAGCCTATCCGATGAAATACTGCGAGAACACTACAGCCACGTCGCCGACGAACCGTTTTTTCCCAACATCGCCAACTTTATGCAATCGGCTCCCGTGATTGCTATGGTTCTCGAAGGTGATGACGTCGTCGCCAAAGTTCGCACCATGCTCGGCCCCACCAACCCGCAGAATGCCGAAGCTGGAACCATTCGCGGTGACTTTGGCGAAAGTATGATGATAAACGTCTGCCACGCCTCTGATTCACCGGAAAATGGTGAGATCGAAGTGAACCGTTTCTTCAGTGAAAGCGAGACTTTCTCCTACTAGGCAATATTTACCGCCTACCAGCGACAAACTTGTTTCTAATTGGGTCAGGTCCACCGATTACCGGTAGATCT
Organism: Verrucomicrobiales bacterium; assembly: GCA_002726915.1. Taxonomy (GTDB): domain Bacteria; phylum Verrucomicrobiota; class Verrucomicrobiia; order Verrucomicrobiales; family DEV007; genus Arctic95D-9. Next base: position 79,415 of record PBSY01000005.1, read on the forward strand.
GACCCTGTTTGTTTTTAGGAACAGGATAAGCAATGGCCAAATTTAGTACAAATCCCTCTATCAAACTCCCGAATTCGTGAAAAACAGTCTTTCGAAGCGCGAGTGCCCGTATATATTCTCGCCCCAAACAACGAACTCATGTCAGATCCCGCTTCCTCGGAACCACCCGCAAAAGATAAACTCATGGTCGTCAATCGGGGCGAAATCGCCATCCGGGTTTTCCGCGCTGCCACCGAGCTTGGACTTCGAACTGTTGCCATCTACGCCGAGGAAGACCGCTTTTCAAGGCATCGCTTTAAGGCAGATGAAGCTTATCAACTGCGCAAAGAAAAAGGCCCGGTGGGCGCCTATCTCGATATCGAGGGGATCATCTCGCTAGCTAAGGAAAAGGGAGTTACCCTGATCCATCCCGGCTACGGTTTCCTCTCTGAAAACGCGGACTTTGCCCGTGCCTGCCGCGAGGCCAAAATCAAATTCATCGGGCCCGATCCCGAAATGCTTGACGCGATGGGTGATAAAGTCTCCGCTCGAGCACTCGCTAAAAGGGCTGATGTCGCCACTCTCCCCGGCACTGAGGATCCTGTATCGGATCGAGAAGAAGCACTCAAGATAGCACGGGAGATCGGATTCCCTCTCATCATCAAGGCTGCCTTCGGCGGTGGTGGTCGTGGCATGCGTGTCGTGGAAAGAGAAGAAGATCTCAACTCCCTCCTAGACCAGGCGCAAGCCGAAGCAGAGAACGCTTTCGGAAACCCCGCAGTGTTCCTAGAGCGCTTTGTTGGCCGTGCCAAGCACATCGAGGTGCAAATCATGGGTGACACCCACGGCAACATCGTTCACCTCCATGAACGTGACTGTTCCGTCCAGCGCCGTCATCAGAAAGTGATCGAAATCGCTCCCTCCATCGATCTCGACGAGACCGTGCGCGACAAACTTTGTGATGCGGCCGTAGAGGTCGCTAAGGAGGTAAAATACAACAACGCCGGAACCGTCGAGTTCCTGCTCGACGCTGACACCGATGAGTGGTTTTTCATCGAGATGAACCCGCGGATTCAGGTGGAGCACACCGTCACTGAAATCATCACCGGAGTCGATTTGGTTCGTTCTCAGATACTGGTTGCCCAGGGGCATGACCTCTTTGGCGATGTCATCGACATTCCGGCACAGGACGAAATCCCTCGCAATGGCTACGCTGTTCAAGCGCGGATCACGACGGAGGATCCGGCCAACAATTTTTCTCCTGACTACGGGAAGATCCTTAACTACCGATCAGCGGCAGGTTTCGGTATCCGCCTCGATGCTGGTGCCGGTGACGCAGGATCGGTCATAACCCCTTACTACGATTCTATGCTCGTAAAGCTGACTGCTTTCGGTCCGCGCTTCGACATCTCTCTTCAGCGAATGGACCGTGCCTTGCGCGAATTCCGAATCCGTGGCGTGAAGACAAATATCCCGTTCATCGAGAACGTGATCGTCAACGAGACCTTCCGGACCGGTAATGCCACCACCCGTCTGATCGATACCAACCCAGATCTTTTCAACTTCAAGCCTAAACGTGACCGTGCTACCAAGTTGCTGAACTATCTCAGCGGCGTCACCGTCAACGGTAATGACACAGCCAAGGGCTATAAACTCGGAGCGGCAATCCCCCCCGCGCGCATTCCTTCGTGTGACGTCCGCGCCGACGCTCAACCCGGCTCCCGCAACAAACTGCTCGAGCTAGGTCCTGAAGGCTTCGCCAATTGGATTCGCGAACAGAAACCCGTCCTCATTACGGACACCACAATGCGAGACGCCCACCAGTCGCTCATTGCTACCCGGATGCGTTCCGTCGATATGCTCAATATCGCCAGTTATGTGGCTCAGAAGACACCCAACCTGTTCAGCCTTGAGATGTGGGGTGGTGCCACCTTCGACACCTCAATGCGTTTCCTTAAGGAAAGCCCGTGGGATCGCCTTCGTGAGTTGCGCGAGCGCATTCCAAATATCTGTTTCCAGATGCTTTTCCGCGGCTCCAACGCCGTAGGCTACTCCAATTACCCAGACAATGTCGTCGAAGGATTTATCAAGCACTCTGCCGAGTCAGGCATGGACATTTTTCGAATCTTCGACTCCCTCAACTACCTACAAAATATGGAGGTCGCGATGAAGGCGGTCCGCGAACGCACCAACTCGATCTGTGAAGCCGCAGTTTGTTACACCGGTGATATTGACGATCCCAAGCGCGACAAATACTCATTAAAATACTACGTGGCCAAAGCCAAGGAACTGGAGAAAATGGGCGCGCACATTCTGGCTATCAAAGATATGGCCGGTCTCTGCCGGCCTGCTGCTGCGACCAAACTTTTTAAAGCACTGCGTGAGGAAGTCGGCCTTCCAATCCACTTTCATACGCACGACAGTTCTGGCATTAATGCTGCTTCAAGCCTGGCTGCTTCTGATGCTGGCGCCGATATTATTGACCTCGCTTTGGCTTCTATGTCAGGCTCGACGAGCCAACCGAATTTGAACTCTGTCGCTGCCGCACTCTCCGGTCTCGAACGCGACCCAGGCCTAAACCCAGAGGCGCTCAATACCATGTCCGATTACTGGGAAGAAGTGCTAGAGTTCTACACGCCTTTTAACACCGCACCGCGCGCCGGTTCTGCCGAAGTTTACATCCACGAGATGCCTGGTGGCCAATTCACCAACTTGAAAGAGCAGGCCAATGCTATGGGACTGAGCCACCGCTGGCCCGAGATCGCACGTTGCTATGCAGAAGTAAACCAGCTGTTCGGAGATATCATTAAGGTGACGCCAAGCTCTAAGGTTGTCGGTGACATGTGCATGTTCCTCATCACACGTGGTATCAAGCCCGACGAAGTCACCAAGCTAGAGCCCGGTTCTCTCGATTTCCCTGAATCAGTCATCGATATGTTGGCCGGAGGTCTCGGTCAGCCCGACGGCGGTTGGCCTGAGGATGTTCAGAAGGTGATTCTCGGAGGTAAAAAGCCCACTACCAAACGCCCTGGTGAATTAGCTGACCCAATTAATCTAGACGCCGCGCGCGACGAACTTTCTGCGAAACTCGGCCGCATCGCCAACAACGACGATCTCTACAGCCACCTCATGTATCCGGCGGTATTTGAAGAGTTCGACGAGTTCATCAAAACCTATGGAAAGGTTCAGGGACTGCCCACAACCGCCTTCTTCTACGGCCTTTCCATTAGCGAAGAAATCTCCGTCGAGATCGGACCGGGCAAGGTTCTTTTCATTAAGCTGATCGGTATCAGCGAAGCCAACGACGAAGGTCAACGGAATGTCTTCTACGAACTCAACGGCATGCCCCGAGAGTCTGCCGTGATCGACCACGCTCTCGCGCCAAAGGATGCAGTAACCCGACTCAAAGGTGATGCTAGTGACCCTCTTCAGGCGGTAGCTCCGATGCCCGGCATGGTGACTGAGGTGACTGCCGAAGTCGGCACCAAGATTGAAGAGGGTGATCCTATTATCACCCTCGAAGCAATGAAGATGCTGACTACCATTTCTGCCAGTAGCACAGGGACGGTCACTGAGATCCTTGCGCAAAAGGGCGACTCTGTTGAGACTGACGACCTGCTGGCCCGCATCGAAGTTTAGGGAGGATTCATTCTCCACCCTTCGCAGGTCCCGCAGATACGCATGCAAGAACTGCCCACTCTTTCGATCGCACCGATGCAGGACGTTTCTGTTCTTCCTCTGTGGCGTTGCCTCGAAAGGCGCGGCGGGCCTGATCTCTACGTGACCGAATACTTCCGCGTCCACCGCGATTCAATACCGGAAAAGAAGATTCTCCGCACGATCCACGGCATGAGTGATAGAAAGCCTGTCGTCGCTCAAATGATCGGTAATGACCCCGAATATCTCGTTCGTACGGCTCAACAGATCGAAGCGCAAAGTGACTGCATCGGTATCGATGTAAATCTGGGCTGTCCCGCTCCCAAGGTCTGCGGCAAACAGGCGGGAGGCGCGTTACTAAAGAATCCGGAATTGATACGCCGCATCGCCTGTGATCTTCGCGAGGTCGTCAAAGGCCGACTTACTCTGAAAACCCGGATCGGCTTTGAAAGCCCTGACGAATTTGACGATCTACTCGAACTCTTCGCGAGCCTTCCCATTGAAGGCCTTGCCATCCATGGTCGTACTGTCATGGAAAGATATCAGTCTCCGGTCCACACCGACTGCATTGCCCGTGCGGTATCGATGCTACCCTACCCTGTCACTGCCAACGGTAATATCGTTTCCACAGCGACTGCTGTTGCGATGCAGCAGCAAACAGGAGCTGCTGGACTCATGATTGGGCGAGGCGGCATTCGCAACCCGTGGCTCTTTTCGTTGGTGAGGGACGCCTTGTCAGGTCAGGTCACCCGCCGCCCAACGCTGCGTGACCTTCAATCCTATCTTATTGAATTGGCTGAGGAGATCGCAGCGGAAGCCGCCGTCGAGTCCAATACCAAACTCGTTCACAGAATGAAAAAGTTCGCCAACTACATCTCATCAGGTATTAACGGCGGGATCTTCCACAATCAACTGCGACGGGCCAATTCCATGGAAGAATTTCACAGCATATGCCAAGAACACTTGAGCTCTGACGAACCGATGCCGGAAGACCCACTTGAAGACGGAAAACTCTTCTGCGGTTTTGGAGAATTAATAAACGAAAGTGCGACGATCTGACTTCAGATTACTTCGCCAACTCTACGCAGATCAACTCGCGGTCATTTCTCACAAATATTTGGGTGCCTGCAAAAGCAGGATGTGACCAAAGAACCGTGCCTTCCTCGCGCTGCTTCAGTGGAGTCGTCGCATCGATAATCTTCACTCGGTCAATCTCGTTGTAACCTTCGGAAGTAAGCTTTGCAATAACCAGCTCCCCACGTTCAGTCAACATCCAGGTAGTCTCGCCATTTCTCACCATGAAACCTGTCCCCCATCGCCCCTGCGGGACCGCCTCGAGATTCTCCCACAAGCGATCGCCGTTTGACGGATTTAGACAACGCATCTGCCCGTAGCTGTCGATCCCATAGATAAAGCCATCGTATATATATGGCGGGCTGATCATGTTATGAAGAGCATCTGTGGTGCGCTCGTTAATTCCCTTGCGGACCCAGCGTTCTTTCGCTTCCACGGCATCCAGCGCCAAATCGATCAGTCGTGAACCATCATAGAAAACCGAGAGAAACATTAAGTTACCATCTTCGTTTATTGCAGGGCCGGGGACATTTATGGGCATTTTGTTAGGGCGGGTTGGGATTTCCCAATAGACGTCACCCGTTGCCGCATTCATTCCGGCAATGCGCATCCCCGTCCAAACTACCACCACCCTTTTGCCAGCCTGTTCGATCATGATAGGTGAGACGTAAGAAGCTTTGTCAGGAAAGGCACGCCAGATTTCATTCCCGTTCGCGATATCGAGTCCCAATACGCAAGCCTCCTCAGATCCTCCAGCAGCTTGGAAAATAAGCACCCCATCCTCTACCAGCGGAGATGAGGTAAGACCCCAAATCGGCATATCGATCTTGTAGTGTTGCGATAGTTCTTTGGTCCAGATGACTTCACCGGTTTCCGCATCGAGGCAGTGCAAATGCCCCATCATTCCAAGAGTAAAAGCTTTGCCATCGACCAGCGTCACACTGGAACGAGGGCCAAAGTCATAGCCGACTCCCCTATACTCGCAGGGGTAGCGGTGAATCCATCTCTCTTTCCCTGTCACCCGATCGACGCAAACGACTCTCTCAACTTGCTCGCTATCGTCAGGCAGTCCGCGGTCTAGAAGATAGACCCGGTCGCCCAACACCGTCGGACCGCTGTAGCCCGCTCCAACAGGAGCCGTCCAAACTCTTGGAAGAGGGTTCGGCAGGCCTTCAAACGATTCCACCAACCCCTCTGCTTCCCATAAACCAGCTCGGTCCGGCCCCCGCCACTCCGGCCAGTCAGCCGAAATCACTGTTGTCATCCATCCTACGACAATGAGAGCAACTATCATTGGTCGGTTTATTCTGTCACTTGTTGTCGGGTGGTTCATGCCTGAAGAATACACCCCTAAATAAGATTCTGAAATGTCTAACCTGAAACGAAACGGCCAGCTCCGATGGTCTCCCAGTTATCTCCGTAATCGCGGGCAGATAACCCGCAGCCAAAAGCGAGCCCTGCGTCAGTGGTGGCCGCTCTATGGAATCTCGTTTCGACACGACGAAGTCATTAGGCTGGATGAACACTTCAATCAAAACGGTCCACTCGTCATCGAAATCGGATTTGGCGCGGGAGATCACCTCGTGAGTCTGGCGAAGGCACTACCTGACCACCGTATCCTCGGTATAGAAGTTCATCGCCCGGGCCTCGCGGCTACCACTCAGAAGATTCACAATGCTGGAATCACTAATGCCAGACTAATGCGGGGAGACGCTCGACTAATCCTCACCGATCATCTAGCTGATCGAATTGCCGACGCTTTCACTATTCAGTTCCCCGATCCGTGGCCGAAGGCAGGTGATGCTCATCGTCGTCTCATCCAACCCGGTATGGTTAATGTGATCGCCGAAAGGCTCCTCCCTGACGGAGAACTTCTCGTTATCACCGACGTCGATGCCTACGCGGCACACACCTCCGAGGTCATGTCTTCGGTAAAAAATTGGACGCCAACTTCTTATTCCAGATTTAACAAGCACCGGATCGAAACGAACTACGAAAAGAAGGCGCTTGCAGAAAGCCGGCAGATTTCTGAGCTGAGCTTCCAGCTCAAACTGTGAAGCCTATCCTTCGTTAGCTTCGTCCCCAGGGCGGCGATACCAGATGCTGCATAGTTTCCGACTCCGCGTTGCCCAGGGAAATAAGAAAAATAAACAAATTTGGAAAACGAAGTCCTTAGTCGAAAACCACGAAGATTTCCGCGCCGAAGTCACTACCGTTTCTCCCAAGAGAACCTGGAAGCGAAGACCTCGCTTTTTACCCCATCGCTTGATGCGATTCGCCAGCCAGACTTCTTCGCCAGCGTAAACTGTTTCATCAAATCCACCAACGGCATCAAATGCTTCGCGCCGGCAGAAAAAGAAACTGCCAGCTGCGAGCTGCCGCTGGACCGAAACCCAGTTCCAGATCCGCACAATCCAATCCACCGTTGGAGTGACTGAATCATCCATTAGCACTCTTGCTCCCCCGCCAGCAACCTCTCCCGAATCCAAGTTTTCCAGCGCTGCTTTTAAAATCGTTTCTGTAATTCTAGTGTCGGCGTCGACAAAGATAAGATGATCAATCTGTGGAACCGCCGCGGCTCCTGCGTTTCTGGCACGGGCAATCTGATTATGAGGCTCGAACACAACAAGATCGGCCCCGTGGGAAATGGCAACTTCACTGGTTTGGTCGGAAGAATTATTGTCGACCACAACGACTGTAGCCCAACCCGGCATGGCTTCGACAGCAGCACAAACAGCCGCCAACGTCGCAGGGAGGTAATCTTCCTCGTTAAAGGCCGGGATAATGATGGCGAAATCTCTCATGCACTCAGTCTGAGGATACGACTGCTAACCACCGAGAAAGTTCCGTTCTTTCAGTCGGTTGCCTCTGCAGCCGCTCCGCGTCACAGTAGACGAGGCCATGTCCAAGTCCAACTCACCCCGTAAAATCATCCATGTCGACATGGATTGCTTTTACGCGGCCATCGAGCTGCGAGAGCGGCCTGAGCTATTGGGCAAACCCATCGCGGTCGGTGGGGCGAGTGGCCGCGGTGTGCTCACCACCTGTAACTACGAGGCTAGACAATACGGTTGCCGCTCAGCGATGCCGGCCTTCAAAGCTCGTGAGCTCTGTCCTGACCTCATCATGCTGCCTGTTCGTGGAGAACTCTATCGTCAGGAATCATCGCGTATCCGAAAGACTTTCCGGCAATTCACTGAACTGATCGAACCGCTCTCGCTCGATGAAGCTTATCTCGATGTTTCCCATCTCAATTCGTCTGCTTCAGCCATCGCCTGGGAAGTACGACAACGAATTCACGAAACAACCCAGCTGACCGCTTCCGCCGGCATCGCTAAAAACAAGTTTCTCGCGAAGATAGCGAGCGACTGGAACAAGCCCGACGGCCAGTTCGAAGTTAGCAATGAGATGCTCGAGGACTTTTTACATAATCTGCCAGTCGAAAAAATCTGGGGAGTTGGTAAACGTACGGCCGAACGCCTTCATGATGCAGGAATCACCACTTGTGGTCTCATGCAGGAACGCAGCGAACTCGAACTAGTACAGCGCTTCGGAAAATTTGGTCGCGTGCTCTACCGACTGTGTCGGGGCATCGATGACCGTCCCGTCAATCCAAACCGGGAACGAAAATCACTCAGCAACGAACGAACCTTTTCTGAGAATTTGCACACCGTCGAAGAAGGACTCCTCAAGCTTGACGAGCTGGTCATCGAACTGGCTGAAGACTATTCCTCACTCGAGACCGACCGTGATATTCGCGACTGCGTGGTGAAGCTCAAATTCGAGGATTTTCAGATCACTTCAGCACAACGAAGTGGAGAAGCCATTGAGGCTTCCGTTTACCGTGAACTGCTCCAAGAAGCCTGGGAACGCGGCGGCGGCAAATCCGTCCGACTTATCGGTGCAGGCATCCGTTTCCGTCCTTTGCCTGATGGAGACGACCTGCAGTTGGAAATGTTTTAAATTGAGACCCGCGTGGTTGGCCTTATCGTATTTCCCACCCACGTCCCTTTTATATGGATTACCTAGAAAAAGCCCGACGCGTTATTTCACTCGAAATGGAGGAACTCAATCACCTCCTCGAACGAGTTGATACTTCCTTTATCGCAGCGGTAGAGGCACTCAAATCTACCATCGAGCAAGGCTCAAAGGTCATCATTGTCGGTGTGGGGAAATCCGGTAATGTCGGAAATAAACTCGCTGCTACCCTCAACTCTACCGGAGCACCGGCCACTGTATTAAACTGCCAGGATGCACTTCATGGAGATCTAGGCCTCGTCAATTCCGGAGACAGCGTCATTGCCATGAGCTACTCAGGCGAGACCTCGGAACTTCTCTCTCTCCTGCCTCACCTAAAACGCCGCGGTGTTCATCTAATCTCAATCACAGGAAAGGTGAAATCGACGCTGGCGAAAGCCTCCGACTGCGTCATCGACATTCATGTTAATCGCGAAGCCTGTCCTCTCAATCTGGCGCCAACCTCCAGCACGACCAACACGCTCGTTATTGGAGATGCTCTAGCCATGGTCCTGATGGAGGCCCGCGGTTTAACCGAGGATCACTTCGCTGAGCTTCATCCCGGCGGTTCGCTTGGTCGCTCTCTTCTCATGCGAGCCAGCGACATTATGCGAACGGGGGACAGCTTCGTTGTCGTCAACCCAGAGATGCCGGTAATTGAAGTTATTTCCAAGATGACGGCTTCCCGTGCCGGCGCAGTTGTTATCGTCAATAGTGCCGGTGAGCTCGACGGGATCTTTACTCAAGGAGACTTCGCCCGGTCATTCCAGAACGGTGACCCTGACATCGGTAAACAGCCAGTGGCCTCTGTGATGACTTCGAAGCCGATTCACGTATTGAACACTCAATTGGTTGGCGAAGTACTTCGCATCCTTGAAGACAATCGTATTGATGATTTGATCGTCGTCGATGAACAAGGTTTCCCGTGTGGAATGATCGACACTCAAGACCTTACAAAAGTGCAGGTCTTATAGTCACCAATTAGTAATCCGGCCAAGTCGTTAAGAGCCACCTGGCGCCAGATTCCCCAGCGGAAAGTTTCTTACTATCAGCACCATATGGCGCGATAAAAAAGTCACCTTCAACAAGTGTATCTTCACCTGAGATCATTGAACCCTGAACGATTATTCCGATAGCGAAGCGACCCTTGAGCTGAAGATCAGCAGAATTTCCCGGATCAAGCGCGTGAGTTTCGAGGCGGAAGTGTTTGCAATTTGTCAGGAGAACTCCATCCGGTTCATCCATTTCTGGCTCCACATCTTCGAAATCGATACACTGCATCGACTCCTTAACATGAAGTTGTCGCATGGTTCCATCAAGCCCCGGGCGGTTCCAGTCGTAGACACGGTAGGTGGTATCCGAATTCTGCTGAATCTCATAGATCAGCAAACCGGCCCCGATAGCGTGGAGGCGGCCGCTGGGAATGAAGATGTGCTCTCCTGTCTTAACCGGGATAGCATGCACACAGACCTCGGCAGTTCCCTCTTCAATGGCCGCCCGAAGCTCCTCCGCAGCAATGCCTTCTCGTAACCCCACATAGAGACAGGCTCCGGGTTCAGCATCTGCAACATACCAGACTTCGGTCTTCGCCTCACCTCCCAACTGTTCAGCGACGGATGCTGGCGGATGCACTTGGATTGAGAGCTTATCCCGTGCATCGAGGATTTTGCAAAGCAGCGGGAATTGTTCCTCATTCGGAGCGAGGGGACCAAAAATCTCAGATCGCGTCTCACTATTCTCCCAGAGTTGCGTCAGTGTTTTTCCTCTCAGGGATCCTGATACGACTACCGAGTCAGCCTCCTTACGGGCCGAAATATCCCATGATTCACCGAAAGGCGACTTGTCGTCCGGTAATTGGCGTCCAAGGCGTGAATGCAGGACCCTCCCACCCCACACTCGCATTTGGTAAATTGGGGAAAATCGTATTATCGGTTCGGGAAAATTCGACATTAGGCGGCGATTTTTGGTAGAGATGATCTAAGTTAAGCAGTTTCCCTACCGACGGACCCCTTTTTTTTGCGAAAAGAAACGTGAATGAATCTAGAGATAAAAGAACGATTCGATAGCTTTATCCAACAACGAGGATTGCGGCGGACAGCCCAACGTGACGTTATCGTCGAGGCTGCGTTCGCGAGAGATGACCATTTCACGGCTGAGGAACTTCTTGAAAAGGCCCGCAGGATCGATCCAAAGACCTCCCGGGCCACAGTATATCGCACCATTTCCTTACTCATCGAAAGCCATCTCCTCCGTGAAATCGATCTTGGTCGAGACGAACGGGTCTACGACCCCAACTTCATTGAATCACCCGATCACAACCACCTTATCTGCGTCGATTGCGGTAAGGTGATCGAGTTCGAGGATGATAACACGGCTCTATTGACCGACTGCATTACCCGCCGACTGGGCTTTAGACCGACCTCTAAAGCGATGCGTATCGAGGCTTGTTGTGATAAGCTTCGCTCTGAGGGGGTTTGTGATAATCTGATCAAAATGCGCCTCGAAAAACAGCTTTGATGCTCCCGCCCCGGCGGAAAACCGGGTTGAAAATCCTTACGCTCCATACGAAGGCAAAAGAGTTATGTGGAAAGGCCGATTCCAGACTGAAACATCCAATCTCGTGCAACGTTACGGAGAATCGATCTCCTACGACTGGAGACTTTACGCCTATGACATCGAGGGATCTATAGCGCAAGCAGCCGCCCTACAAGATGCCAGCATCATCAATAAGACCGAAGAACGGGCTATTGTCAGGGGTCTACGCGAGATCAAAAAGGACATCGAAACAGGTGAGTTCCGCTTCAAGACAAGTCTTGAAGATATTCACATGAATATTGAAGCGGCCCTCACCGAAAAGATTGGTGCTCCGGGTGCAAAGCTGCACACGGCAAGAAGCAGGAACGATCAAGTCGCTCTCGACACACGTCTTTACTGCCGGGCAGAAACCAAGGCCATTTTTAATCGCCTCACAGCGATGCAGAACGCCCTCATCACCCTGTCAGTAAATCATCCTGGAGCTGTTGTTCCAGGCTACACGCATCTTCAGCGAGGCCAGCCCGTGCTTTTGGCGCATCACCTGCTTGCTTATGTCGAAATGTTAGAGCGAGACAAAGAACGCCTTCGCGATTGTCATAAACGAATCAATGTCATGCCTCTTGGCTCCGGTGCCCTCGCGGGCTCGACCATCGCATTAAATCGGAACCTCATGGCCGAAAAACTGGGTTTTCCTGCGATTACCCAGAACAGTATGGATGCGGTTAGTGATCGTGATTACATCGCCGAGCTCCTCTTTGTTATTTCCATGGTTGGGATCCACCTCTCCCGCCTCAGTGAAGATGTGATCCTCTGGGCTTCAGCCGAATTCGGGTTCATTGAACTCAGCGATGCCCACACCACAGGCTCCAGCCTGATGCCCCAAAAAAAGAATCCAGATGTGGCTGAACTCACCCGAGGGAAAACAGGCCGACTTGTTGGTAACCTCATGTCGCTGCTCACCACGATTAAAGGACTGCCCATGACCTACAATCGTGATCTGCAAGAAGATAAGGAGCCTCTTTTCGATTCCATTGACCAGATTAAGCTCGCCCTGGAGGTGTTCTCCGAAATGATGACGGTGGCGAGGATCCGTGAAGATCGGACGCAGGCAGCGGCATCCGATCCTTTTCTTCTTGCCACCGATCTCGCTGATTACCTGGTATTGAAAAAGGTACCTTTTCGGGAAGCCCATGAGGTCATTGGTAAACTGACAGCATACAGCATCCAGCAACAGCGAGGATTCCCGGACCTCACCCTCGAGGAGTTTAACCAGTTCTCCGACGCGTTCGATGCAGATGTCTTCAAAGTGCTGAATATTAAAACCGCTCTCAGGGCCCGCAAATCAATAGGGGCGCCTTCCCCAGCAAATGTCGGAAGGCAGATTTCACGTTGGCAGAAGCGCCTCCACGCAGCGCAATCACTCTAGCCGTTTTCAATTGGTGAAGGCGTTCAATTTTTCTAAAAAATTAATTTTTAGACAGAAACGGGGCTTCCCCCCGCTCTAACAAAGAGAATGAGCGGAAACCACAATCAACCTGATCAGGATGATCCTGACAGCGAATTGGAGTCTCTTTTAAAACGTCTTCAACCAAGACCGTTGGACGTCGATCAACTCGATAGACTTGGCCGAGAGAGCGAGGTCATTACTACCTCGCAGGCCAATCTGCCCGGCCGAATCCAGTGGAAGCGCGTGATGCCACTGGCGACGGCATGCCTCCTGATGATGTGCGCGGTAGTACTTTACCAGTTCGGTTTTCGTCTGACTCGAGGCATTCCCGAAAAAAGTTCTCCTCCTACCCTAACCAGCCCTCTAACGCAGTCGGACCCTTCGTTGGCAGCCCCATCCATACAGGCTGACGCCTCTGACCAAAACCTCCTCTCGGATCGATTTATTCCCATTTCTTCGCGTGGTTACTTGATCAACTCGTCATCAAAAGGAGTCGTTGATACGGAAGAGGGTCCCAAAGAAAAACTTCAACTTCAGTTCGAAGACACCCACCACTGGTATGATCCGAACACCGGAACCAACATTCGATTTTTCACTCCCCATAACGAAGAGATGGTTATTCCTCTTCCCTCTCACTGAAAGAAATATTAGCTGATGACACTATGAGATTTTCTACTTCTATTGTCGCTCTAACCATCCTCGGGACTATCGCTGTCAGCCTACCCGTCCATCTTTTAGCTCAGGATGATCAGCCAAGAAAAACTTCAAATAAAAAGAACCCTTCGCTGGTCAAGGCTGAGAAAGCTGAAATCCTGAGAAAACCGCAGTCACCCCGAAGTCGATCCCACCGCTCCGAACCGATGAAAGGTTCCCGAACCTGGCTTGGTATCATGACGGCATCAGTTCACGATTCCTTACGAGACCATCTCGAAATCGAAGGAGGAGTTGGGATTCAGATCCACCAAGTCGTAGACGATTCCCCAGCCACCAAGGCTGGCCTCCAAAATCATGACATCCTCATTCAGTTTAATGATCAGATACTGATTTCTCCCGAACACCTCTCCATCCTTGTTCGGCGCGAGAAACCCGGCACCAAGGCTGAGCTGACTCTCATTCGCGCCGGCAACATGGCAACTGTGAACGTTACTCTCGGGGAATCGGAAAACGTTAGTCCCAATCCCTTCCCACGCCCCGGACGAATGGTTCATCCAACACCGCAAGCTGTTGAGATAGAAGGTATTCACCGAAATCGGCGAGAGAACAGGCATCCGATGCCACCACAAGGGCAATCCGAAACGCCGGTCACTTCTGCCAACCCTAACCTATCCATAGAAATCAAGCCCCCGGCTGTCAGTGTTAAACCGGGATTCCCCGTCAACATCATGAGCTTCCATGGGGTCGTCAAAATCGACAATGGTTACGGCGATGTTACCATCACCCGAACCGACGAAGAACACGCGATCAAGATCAACGATGCGGATGGCAAATCAATCTACGACGGTCCATACGATTCTGCTAAAGGCACTGAAGGACTTCCAAAGCTGGCACGCGAGCATCTAAGAAAAATGAAGCTCGATGATTTGAAACTGCTGACTCGCGGAAGCAGGAAGCCGTCCATGTCGATCCCAGACAAAGAGAAAAAAGCTCCGGTCGAAGAAGCGGGCACTCCTCTCTAGGCGTTCTTCTTGCCACCATCAAAAAGATTGGGTGAGATAGTTGTGACAGCAACCACCCGTGATCGGCAGAGCCTTCACCTTCTCCCCCGAAAAGATTTCCTTTTTCTGAGGCGCTTACTTGCCTTTTTCTTCCCGTTTCCTGAATTCTGAGCAACGGCGGCTCCTGCAATTAAACCAGCGAGCACGAGGAAGGCGATAGGGATAAGGCGATTTTTTTACACAGGATGGGAGTTTGATATCAAAACATCAGTCCTCAAAATGGTCTGATTAGAATCAGCTTGGGCGTCTTTGGCACTTTTTATTGGCCGACCGGACCCAAACCGCCGAATCCCCACGAAACCAACGAATAGCCGCAGTGTTTAACCATCTACTCCCAGTAAGATCCATTGCTATGCATTAGCCATGACGATAAAGGCACCACCAACCATTTCACGTTTTCTGTTCTGCGCTCTGCTCCTCAGTTGGCTTCCCGCTGTGTTGCAATCCGAACCGGTTCTGACCTCCTGGCTCACCGAGAAATCGGGCCAATACGCCAGAATTTACGAAACCCTCGAAGATCAGAGCAATCAGAACGCAGTCACGACATGGAATCGTGGTGCCGGCGTCCAAGCTTTGCCGACCTATGCCGGTGTTCACGAAATCAGCTACACGGCTACCAACATTTTCATTCGTTCGACCGGCCTTGGCTTTCATGTTATGGGGCCCTGGTATCGGAACGAGGAGAAGACCGATCTCTTTGTTAACTACCCCGCCAACCGCGCTGTCACCTATCGCATTCCGCGCACTCCCACGACTCCGCCAAACCCAAAGGTAGCCACAGGACTCGGCGCTATCGGTTACTTCGTCGATGGAATCGCCATGTTCGACAGTCGTGACGCCTTTTCGTATTCCTACGACAATGGCAGCGACGCCAGGCCGGGGTCTGGATTCGCGGGCGACGGTGTCTGGAACCGGGACGCCTACACGAATGAGTCGGTCACTTTTGATCCAGCTAATGCCCACCAAGCTCAGTCCAATCACCACTACCATGCCAACCCTCCCGGATTGAGGCGCTTGTTAGGAGACAGTGTCGATTACGACGACGCTTCAAATACCTACACGGAAAACTTCAACGGCCGTCACTCTCCCATTCTAGGCTGGGTCTCAGATGGCTATCCGGTATATGGCCCCTACGGCTACTCCGATCCAATTGACGCCAACAGTGCAGTGCGCCGCATGATCACCGGCTACCAAAACCGCCCTCTCAACAACGGAGACGCCAGAGATAGCCTGCCACAATGGGTAGTGACCCTCGAGGGTCGCTCCACTGCTGTCGCAGCTAACCGCGTTGGCCCCAATGTCAGCAACCAGTATCCGGTGGGACACTATCTGGAAGACTACGAATATAAGGGGGATATCGGACAATCCCTCGGGGTCGAATTTGACCTCAACGAACACAACGTACGCTTCTGTGTAACTCCTGAGTTCCCCGACGGAATCTTTGCCTACTTCGTCGCAATCGAAGCAGACGGCTCCCCAACTTATCCCTATAATATCGGACGCTCCTTCTACGGTGACCCTACGGGTGATAATGTAAATAATATTCCAGCCGGAGCCTCGGTCTATTGGGAAGGAGGACCCGAGCGGGAAGTTAAAGTCCAATCAATCTCCGCCGACGATTCAACCGGAGATGTTGTCGTCACTTGGAGCTCAGCCGAGGGTGGCTACTACCGGGTCGACTCATCTTCCGATGCCAACTCCTGGTCGGAGCTACCGACTCGGATTCAAGCTTCCGATAAAGCTGCAGCTACCACCTGGACCGATGGCGGCCGCGCCAACTTGGTTGAAGCCTCCTACTATCGTCCCCGCCTCGATACTCTCGCCACCTTCGATGACCAGGGCTTCGACTATGACAATAGTAATGTTGAAGCACCTCGAAATACCATTTTGGCAACCCTAGAAAGCGGCACTGGAACGCCCCCAAATAATCTTAACGCGCTTCCTGACACCATCATCTTTAATGGACAACCAGTGACAATTATCTCGCGCCCGTCTCAATATACTATTGAAATTGAAGTCAACACAGACGGCCTCCCTGACAATGATTACACTGTTTCAGCAAGTTGGTCAGGTGGAATCACCTGGGAAGGCAATTACACGCTCGTCGGGAATCCAAACATTCTCCTCCTCATTCTTGATGACTGGGGCGTTGACTCCAGCCCGATTGACAACAACGCGACCCTGAATCCAGGAACCACCTTCGCGACGATGTCGAGCCTGCAAACGCTCGCTCAGAACGGACTGCGTTTCACTCGGGCTTACTCACAACCAATCTGTTCTCCCACGAGAGCTTCGCTCTTGACCGGTCGCTACGCTTTCCGCACCGGTGTCGGTGCTCCTGGAGATCCCATCAGCACCAACGAAACGACCCTTCCCGAGGCCTTCGCCTCAGCTGGCTCTCCCTACCAACTGGCAACCTATGGTAAGTGGCACCTCGGCGGCGGCAACACTGGCTATAACACGTTGGGTGGCTGGACCGAGTTCGCCGGTATCACCGGGGGCGGTGTTCCTAACCAAACGGACGGCTATACCAACTGGAACAAGAATACGAATGGAACGGTGCAAACTGGATACACCGTCTACTCGACCACTGATCAGGTCAACGACGCCAAAAATTTCATCGACGCCAAAGAACTCAGCGACGAGCCCTGGTTCGTGTGGATGGGATTCAATGCTCCCCACACCCCGTTTCATGATCCGCCTGCCGCCTTACTTCAGGGCAGCACAGGAGAGTCTAATACAGCACGCTACCAGAAAGCGCTGGAAGCCCTTGACACCGAAATTGGACGGCTCATGGAGTCAGTCGATCTCACAACCACCAATATTATACTTATCGGAGATAACGGGACTCCAGGTCAAGTCGTTCAGGCACCCTATGGACCCACCGGAGCCTCCGGACACGCCAAGGGCGACCTTTATGAAGGTGGCATTCACGTTCCACTCGTAGTTCGAGGGCCCTCTGTTTCGGCGCCTGGTGGAAGCACTACTGACAAAATGGTCCATGTCACCGATCTCTTCTCAACCATTCTGGAAATAGCCAACGTCCCAGTGCCGACGACAGCGGTCGACTCCATTAGCATTGTTCCTATTCTTGAGGGGGCCAATCCCGCTGAGCGTGACGTTGTTTCTGAGGCCTTTGCTGTGGGTAGCAATGGCTCCGGGCGGGCCATTCGTCTCGGTGATTACCCTGACTACAAGCTGATTATTTTTGGCAATCCGCTCGATACGCAGGACGACCCCACCTTCGAGTTCTATCATCTTCCTACCGATCAGAACGAAGCCAGCCCACTGAACATCAACACCTTATCCGGGGAAGCCCTCGCTGCCTACAACGCAGCTATTGCACTAGACGCTAGCCTAGGAGGTGGCTTCAGCGATCCTGCCTCCGGTCCGGAGGACACCCTCTACATCGAATTGGAGAACCTAACCGGACGCGCAGGGGTTCCGCAAAACCAGAACGTGAATCCAACCGCCATCACCGTGGACGGAGTCCCCGCAGTGTATAATTCGCGAGTGGATAATAACGAAACTGCCCAACGCTTCTGGGTGAAGTGTTCAATCCCGCAAAATCCTCCTTACTCTTCTGCAACGATCACCTTCCCGGACAATCCGAATACCGGAGATGCCAGAGAGTTCAGTGCCATCCAGATCATCGTTGCCCCCTGATTCCAAAAAATCTTATTCAACGTGCGTTACTTCAGCTACATCACTTTACTGAGTTTTCTACTCTCCGCTACAACCGGAGCAGCAACGCTGTGTCTTGAGGTCCGGCACCTCTGGGAGGGTAAACCGATCTCGCTTTCCGACGACATATTCACAACGCGGGCTGGAGAAGCGCTTCAATTCACGCGGCTAGCCTATCTCCTTAGCGAGCCAAGTGTGACTGCAGTCAAAAATCAACGTAGATTGAAAAAATCTGATTGGGTTGCCTACGTCGATGCGCGCAACGAGACCTCTTTACTTTCCCTCTCTGACCTTCCCAGTGGCCGCTATCGCCAAATCGAATTTTTCATCGGACTGGATCCCAAGACAGACCAATCAGATCCCACTGAATATGGTTCCTCCCATCCGCTGAACCCCCTGCTAAACAATCTTCACTGGGATCCTCAAGGAGGCTACGTTTATCTCGCCCTCGAAGGTCAAGAAACCAAAGGGCTAGGCTTCTCCTATCACCTCGGAGGGACTGAGAATCGAGTCCGATGCCGGTTGCCTATTGAAATCGATGTGAGCGAAGAATCAATTGTTGCGATCGATTTCCATCTCGATCGTCTCTTCAATCAAGGCAAACCATGGGTCACTCAGCAACAGACGTCGACCCACTCTCGTGATAGAGATCCTGTCGCCACGCTCATGGCCGAGCGCCTTGCAAACGTGTTTACAGTTCGAGAGATTCGCCAAAAAACTCGAAGTAACCCTACACTAACTAACAATGTCTCAAATTTTATCGGGACACCCTATGCCTTTCGCGTCAAAAAGGGTTTCCCGGTTCCTGATCTTCCTGCGGATTACCCCCTCACCAACGAGCGGATCGCGCTGGGCTCCGCGTTGTTCCATGATGTTCGCCTCTCAGGTAACGAGACAATCTCCTGCGCCTCATGTCACGAGTCGGCTAAGGCATTCTCCAACACAAACCAGGTTTCAGTAGGCGCCAATGGAAAAGCGGGGAAGCGAAATGCGATGCCGCTCCTGAACCTCGCCTGGAAAGACTCCTTCTTCTGGGACGGGCGTGCAAAATCGCTTCGGGAACAGGTGCTGATGCCAATCAAGGATCACCTAGAGATGGACGCCTCCATTGAAGAAGTTGCTGCAGGGCTTTCTGAGGATGAAGCCTATCTCCGCCTCTTTGATTCAGCCTTTGGCAGCCCTAAGGTTTCCGAAGAGCGAATCGCCGTTGCGATTGAACAATTCATCCTCTCCCTCACCTCATACGATTCGAAATTTGATCGCGCCCGCCTTGGTCAGGAGACTTTGACTGAAAAAGAACAGCTTGGCTTTGAATTGTTCATGACTGAATTCGACCCGCGAAACGGACTGCGCGGGGCAGATTGCTTTCACTGCCACAGCGGCCCTTTCTTCTCGACTCATCAATTCCAGAATAACGGACTACCATCCCCCGGCGACACAGGCCTTATGGGTGTTACCAGGTCCGAAGCTGATCGCGGAAAATTCGTCACTCCCAGTCTTCGCAATGTGGCCCTCACCGCGCCTTACATGCATGACGGAAGATTCGAAACGCTCGAAGAAGTTGTCGAGCACTACAGCTCTGGTATCGAACGGAGCAAAACGCTTGATCCAAATTTATCCAAGCACCCGGGCAGTGGTATCCCTCTTACCTCCGCGGATAAAACCGCCCTTGTCGCTTTTCTGAAAACCCTAACTGACGAACGTTTTTCCAATTCCCTCCGATGAAGCTTCGAGTCGCTAATACTATACTCTCTAGCTTGCTCGCTCTCGGTTCTCTGAGCGCTTCTAATGAATTTGCCGGATTTCAAAGGGTAATCGGCCTTCCTGCAGACGATCTTTTCAAGTGGGACAATCCCAATCGCTTCCAGAATATCAATTTCGAAGCCTTCGTTGCTGAAACCGGCGCAATTACATCTGCGAGCGGCTCGACGATCACTTCCAATGGCAACCTCTGGAGCGTTGATGAGTTCAAGTATATTGATGGCGTTCAACCCCGCCACTTCGTCCTTGAAGTCACCTCCGGCACCGAAGTCGGTTCCAAGTTTAACATCACGTCCAACCTGGGTAACTCTCTTACGCTTGATCTCAACGGCGGCAGTCTCGCCAGTGTTTCACCCGGCGACACCTTTCAAGTTGTTGCTAAATGGTCACTCAACCAACTCTTTCCGAACGGTAATGGGATCACTCCCTCCATCGATTCAGTGAAAGGAAGCGAAGTGTTGATTCCGGATGCCGTCCCCGGTGGAGTCGATTTTTCGTCTTCTCCTACCTTCCAGTATCGCAGTGACCTTGACCGCTGGGTCGATGTTTCAGACGATACCACCGATGTCGGTGACCTGCCCTTTGAGTCCGGAACGCAAGTCGTGATTCGACAGTCTTCACTCACTCCTCTGCAATCACTTGTTGCTGGATTCCCTTCAAACGGCACTCCGCTTAGTCTTACCGTGAGCTATCTCCAAGAGGGGCTCGACTCCTTCTCTAATGCTCTATCGATCAGCGGTGGCGGCGCAAGAGCCGCGAATGCGTTGGGAGCAAGCGGAGAGTTTGGTGAGCCTCAGCACGCGGGCAACGCCACCACCGCCTCCGTATGGTTTCGATACACTGCCAGCGAATCAGGAACCCTCATAGTTCGTTCAGAACACTCTAATTTTGACACCATTCTCGCTGCTTACTCGGGAACCTCACTCGCCACTCTATCAGAATTGACTACAAACGATGACGTCTCCCTTGATACCTGGAGCGAAATCTCAATACCTATCTCAAACGGAGAATCCTACTACATCGCTCTCGACGGCAAAGCGGGAGCAACCGGCGAAGCATTTATTTCCTGGGAGGTCCAACCCGGCACTCCCGAAATTACAGTGGAGTATCCAAATGGAATCAGTCTGACTGACGGTAACAGCACTATTAATCTGGGGAACATCGAAACCACCACCACCGGTGAAGTAACGATCACCATTACCAACAGTGGAAACGCCTTACTGAGCGGACTGACGACTACCCTTATTGGCACCGACGAGGCTGACTTCAGTGCCTCCGATCCGGCTTTTACCATCCTCGCTTCCGGTCAAAGCACCACGTTCACTCTTCAGTTTCTGCCAAACCGAATCGGTTCACATTCGGCCACGCTCCAGATTGCGAGCAACGATGCCGACGAGAACCCCTTCGACATCGCCTTGTCCGCTTCCGGAATTCCAGTCATCACGATGACTTCTTGGGGAACGGAACAGGGCCTCTCGGGCAATGGACTGCTTTCGACAGCAGATGACGATGACGATAATATCTCACTGATCCACGAGTATGTCTTCAACCTCGACCCCACTCAGAACGGCCTTCAGGCAGTCGAGCCAGAATCGGGAGTCTCGGGCCTTCCCTCGATTCGAGCAGAAGGTGAACGCCTCGTGGTTGAGTTTATTCGCCGAACTTCACGAGCTGAAATGACGGCAACAGCGGTCTTCAGCGACACCTTGACCGGGGAATTCACGGAATCCACTGAGCCGGAATCGATCACTCCGATTGACGACTACTACGAGAGAGTCGTGATCGCTGACTCAGTCACGACAGCAACGGCTTCCCCTCGCTTTGCCAAGGTCTTGGTCGAGCTCACAGGTCCCTAGGACAAAAACGCTGATTGCTCTAAATTGGCTTAATCTTCAATGAGCTCTGGCCACTTGGTATGAAAGAACTCGCCCGCAGGCTTGTCGACGCGCTCATAGGTGTGAGCGCCAAAGAAATCGCGCTGCGCCTGGAGCAAGTTGGCCGGCAGCACCTCCGAGCGATAGCTGTCGTAGTAGCTTAAGGAAGCACTGAAGGCTGGCACAGGAATACCGTTGGTCACACCAAGAGCCACAATCTCACGCCAAGCGGCCTGGTTACCGTTGAGGATTTCGGTGAAGAAATCGTCCAGCATCAGATTAGTTAGGTTAGTATTGCGCTCGTAGGCCTCGGTAATGCGATTAAGGAAGCGGGCACGAATGATGCAGCCACCGCGCCAGATGCGTGCGCACGAACCGAGATCAACGCCCCAGCCGTGCACTTCACTGACGACCTTAATAAGATCGAGACCCTGGGCGTAGGAAATGATCTTGGAAGCGTAAAGGGCATCATGCACCTTCTGGACGAGCTCTTCCTTATCCATGGATACCGCTGGATTCGGTCCTTCGAGAATTGGGGCCGCAGCGAGACGTTCGTCTTTCTTAGAAGAAAGAATGCGGGCTTCGACGGCTGCGTTAATCGTCGAGATCACTACGGCGTTGGCGGCACTATTCATCACCGTCCAACGGCCGGTTCCCTTCTGGCCAGCCTTATCAACAATGAGATCAACGAGGTGCTTGCTTGTTTCAGGATCTTTCTCTTCGAAAATCTTGGAAGTGATCTGGATGAGGAAAGACTCCAGCGGACCTTCATTCCACTTAGTGAAGATGTCAGCCATTTCGTCGTTGCTGATTCCAGCCCGTTTGAAAATCTCGTAGGCCTCGCAGATTAACTGCATATCTCCGTATTCGATGCCGTTGTGAACCATCTTAACGAAGTGACCGGCGCCACCGGTTCCGACGTGAGTCACACAAGGAACACCCTCCACCTTGGCAGTGATTGCCTCAAAAACCGGCTTGATAATTTCCCAAGAGCTAGCCGGACCACCGGGCATAATGGATGGCCCCTTGCGGGCTCCCTCTTCTCCCCCGGAAACTCCAGAACCAATAAAAAGAAGACCTTTCTCGGCGAGTTCCTTGGAACGGCGCTCTGTGTGAATGAAATAGGTGTTTCCGCCATCGATGATAAGGTCCCCTTCCTCAAGCAACGGGACGAGGCTTTCGATCACCTTGTCGACTGCATCGCGATCGTTCGGGTCACCACCAGCCGTGGACTTCACGAGAATCATCACCTTACGGGGGCGCTCCAGGCTGGCCACGAAATCCTCGAGCGTCTCAGCGCCGCAGAGATTCTTGTCCGGGTTTTGTGCGATGAATTCCTTCATCGTCTCAGTCGTGCGGTTGTAGACAGAAACGCGGAAACCGCGACTTTCTACATTCAGTACGAGATTTTGCCCCATTACGGCGAGGCCAATAAGTCCGAAATCGCTCTTGCTCATGTAAATTGTCCTTTGAATGTTGAGCGACAAGACTACTCACGATTTCAGAAGCGCAAGCGCTCATTTCGTTTCATCCAAAACAGATTGCCTATGACAACTACTCATCTCACTTGTTCGATCTCCAAAAAAAGAATCGAAGAAATCGAGCGTTCCTATGACGCGTCCTGTGTTCACGGAGCCGATTTGAGGTTTCACGGCGTGGTCCGTAATCTCGAAGAGGGACAGAAAATCTCGGGGATCGAATACAGCCACTATGACAAGATGGCATTAAATGAGTTGCAGAAAATTGGCGTGGCAATGGGCCGCAAGTATCCCGATCACTTAGCTCAAATCCATCACCGTCTCGGCTTCGTCCCCACCGGAGAAGCCTCCATCGTCATTCGCATCCAGACGGCCCGCAGTGCCCAAGCATTCGAAATCAGCCGGGAATATCTAAAACGCATTAAACAAACAGTGCCAATCTGGAAGAAGCCGGTCTTAGTAGGTTGAGCATACTACGCGGAATAGCCCTGCGAAGTTGACGACTCTGGTTTACCCCCGCGTTTAAAGCGCTTTTTTCGAGGAAACCGGAAGTGTCTGCAGTCAAAACATCCATTTTTTTAGTTTAATCAGCGTTGTCGGCTCCTTTGCAGGTCACCCTGGCAAATTTCATATTGGTAGTTAACCAAAAAGAAGCCGTGATGTTTAAGTGTATCGCGCAAACAAAAAATCAGAATACCAGATTTTCCTCTTCTCGTTCCTCAATCGATTGGCTGACTAGCTTGAACCCACCTCCCGAATCCTCATTCAAATAGTCCAATACACCGCTCCCATATACAGGTATATGCGGTGACCAGACAAACTCGTCTATGACCTTACGGACAAATCCTTCTACAGTCTCGATCATAGTCTCGACCGACTCGTTCTCCCCGTCTGGGTAGCGTCCCTTTATGAGGTCTCAGTCAAATGTTACCTCACCATTCTCTAGTATGGTGATCTGATATTTCCCTTCTTTGCTCTCTATTATAGTCATTGGTCCAGTTTTTTGATAAAATGGCCATTGCCACCGATGAAGTGAAACGGGAAGTTACCGCTGTATGATTCTTCAATTTGGAGCCGGTAACTTTCTGAGAGGTTTCGCGGATCTCATCGTTCACCAACTAAATCTCAAACTCAATGATGGGCCAGGAAAAATCATTGTTATCCAATCTACCGGAAAAGATAGGGCTGACGCGATTAATGCTTCAGAAGGAAACTATCGCGTTGCGATTCAGGGCTTCGAGGAAGGCAAGGTCATTGACGAAACAGTCGAGGTAGCATCCATCAGTCATGCGCTCCACGCCGGCAGCCAATGGGCTGAAATTGTTGAAGCCGGAAGGCACCCTGACCTGAAACTCATCCTCTCCAACACCACCGAGGCCGGACTCACTCTCGATCCTGCTGACGCTACTTCCACCGGGAGAGCACCAACTTCATTTCCTGCAAAACTTCTGGGAGTACTGACTGAACGAAAGCAGGCAAACCAACCCGCCCCGTGGATCGTTCCCTGCGAACTCATAGAATCCAATGCAGACCGCCTGCGCGATCTCGTCCTGAAACAAGCGGTCTTATGGAACGCACCCGAAGATTTGATCGCATGGATTAAGCAGGAGTGCCGATGGGTGAACACGCTAGTAGATCGCATCGTGGCAGGAAGACCTACCAAGCATCCACTTCTCGAAAGCGACCCACTGCTTATCAGCGCCGAACCATTCTGCCTCTGGGCGGTTGAGACGAAAGATGCCAGTTTCCCTCTCGCTCAACATCCAAAAGTCGTGACCGTAACCGACATTACCCCATACACGCTCCGCAAAGTTCGAATCTTAAATGGTGCTCACAGCGCGCTCGTCAGTCACGCCATGAAGGTCTCGGGAATCAAGACAGTTCGTGACTGCGTCGAAAACCACAAAATCGCTCCATGGGTGGAAAAGCTTCTCTTTGAAGAAATCGTGCCTGTCCTCGAAGGCCGTTGCGATGACCCGAAGGGTTTTGCTCACGAAACTCTCGATCGTTTTCGCAATCCATTCCTCGATCATCAACTCAGTGCCATCGCTTTGAACCACGAGTCCAAGGTAGCTGTTCGCCTGCAACCTACGCTAGAGGAATTCCGTCAACGATTTGACAAGGAGCCTCCGATACTTTCGGAACTGCTTAGGCCAAAATGAATCAAAGAATAGCCGCAGGGAATTAAGCCATCGCAACCATGATTGTGGCAATCAGTCCTACTACCATGATCACTCCGGTAGCAAAGAACCAATCAATGCACTTCGACTTCTTTGCCCGCTCCAATTCCGATTGGGTCTCGTTAGGCACATCGTCCAAAGCGGTGGATACCGGGGAGTGGGCGTGAACATAAATGCGGAAAATATTCATGTGGAGAAGACGCTCCCCTCTATCGCTCTATGCACAGAAACTGAAAATTCTCAAAATGTTCTAAAGTCCAGCATGAAGCCGGAGAATGCGCTTTAGCTCTTCAACCGCACCGGGATCTTTGTAGGAGCGGTGATCCGTAGGAACAACCAACTCAGACTCAGCACCTTCAAGGTGAGAACTCCAGTAGTCCACCACGCCATCTGAACTTTCGGGCGTGTCGCCTTTGCCCCGGTCTCCTATAATCGAGTGGTAACGCACCCCTTGTTTCTTCGGCGATTTATCCATCGCCAATAGAATTGGTGAGTCCGGCCGCAACGACTGAACGCTGGTAAGCTTTCTCGCCTTTGACTGATACTTCAGCCCTTCCCTGGAGCCTTTGGTCACGAAATTCGCTGTGCCTAACAGAACATTTTTAGGCAGTTTAGCGAGTTGCGAAAGCGCTCCGGCTAGGCTCGAATTTGCCATATTGGCTCCGCGGTGAGGAGTGGAGAAAAAGACAGCGCGCTGAGTTGCCTCATCATAATTGAAAAACAACAGTCCACTCGCCGCCTCCTTGTTCGGCCAGTCAGCGGCAACCACTTCAAACGATCCATCGCTGATTTCTCTCCAGATTCGAGTGTCGAAATCCGTGATCAACATATTCGACAGCACGCCACCCATGCTATGGCCCGCCACAATCATGTTTCTAGACAACGGATCATTCCTGTCCGGATCGTAACGCTCACGAAGTTTCTCAAGCTCGTTCCGTTGCAACTCTCCTGATTCCGCAATGGCATAAGAAGTGGGATACTGGAAAGCTAGGATCTGATATCGCCGGGCGATATCAGGTTCTGACATCAATTCCGGAATAATCTCACGCCAAATGAGCGAGGCGGAGATCAGGCCATGCGATAGTAAAAGAGGGATGCGGTCCGGATCGTAAGGCTCCAAAAGGTAAATTCCTGAGTCTTTCGCGTGCCGCCTCGCGTTGAGGAAGCCAAATAATCCCGTTAGATGCTCATTCTCTCCGCTGGCCATGATGAGAACCGGAGCAGAAAAATTCGCCGCCAAAGATATACTGCGGCCGCTGATCGATATTCGGTCGCGCTTAGTTGGATCGTGAATGGCGAGTGATACCAGGGTTCGACAAGCCTCCCCTTTGCCGATCTCTCGCGTTTCGGCGATCGTCAGTGTGATTGGCATGTGAAGGCCCTTGGGCAGAAAGTTCGCCATCTCTCTCTCTCGTTCAGAGGTTCGGTAGCGGATTCCGACAAGTGGTGCACCAAGACCAGCCCGGCCAATATGCTTCACTCCTTTGCCTCTGACCCCGTCAGATGAGATAGTCTCATCGAAAAAATTTGCGGGGAAGTCCGAAGCCGGATCCAACCGGATCTCATATCGGTGATTGCCGTTAATGAGATGATAGGGCGCCGACCCCTTTCTGTGGGGGTCACTCCACCAAACTTCGGCGAAACGCGCGAGCGACGAATTATGAAGCGTCAACAAGGCCCTCTCGGCCTCGGAACCAGGGATTTCCTTCTGAACAATCAATAATTCACGGCTTTCGACAGCCGCTCGTAGAAAGCTGCTCGCAGCATCGTCAATCTGACCCGTCTTTGAATACCTTTCTCCGGTCTTGAGCAAATTGATTGATTTTTTCGCGACCACATCGACCACGGCTACAGGCAACTCTAGAAGGTTAGCCATACCTTCCAATTCGCGGGCTGATTCAATGCCCGCTTCCGTAACAGCGCCCGAAACCCGCTTTGATCTTACCGTTGAACAGGAAGTGAAAACTAACAATAGCAGTGCTAAAGCAAGCCTCATAACGGCTCGATAGGCTTTAGAAGACATTTCATTCCGCTCTGAAGTCATTCTATTTGAAGTGTTTCTTTCGACAAACTCAGCAGAAAAGCCGTAACGCTGGTTAATTTCGGACCGCTCAGGGATTTCTCAACCCTAATTGCCAGAGGCTATCTACCTATCAAGCCTA
>PBSY01000006.1 GCA_002726915.1 Verrucomicrobiales bacterium
GCCAATCATAACGTTGGTGTCGACATAGACAGGGTAGACAGGGTCGGTGATCGCGATCTTATTGCCGGGGCCGAAGATATCGAGAATGTTGCCGGAGTCACATTTGGAGCCGTCAGAGACAAACACTTCGTCGGCGTTGATGCCGAGGCCTGCGAATTGATTCGTCACAATGGATTCGCGAAGGAAGTCATAACCCTGCTCGGGGCCGTAGCCACGGAAAGTCTCGGGCTTACCCTGTTCGTCAACCGCATCGTGCATGGCTTGGCGACAGGCTTCGGGGAGAGGCTCTGTGACGTCGCCGATACCACAGCGAATCAGCTTGGCAGCTGATTCAGGGTTGGCCTCGGTGTAGGCGTTGACGCGACGGGCGATTTCTGGGAAAAGGTAGCCGGCCTTGAGCTTGAGGAAGTTTTCGTTAATGCGTGCCATAGTCTTAAAAATGTTTAGTCTGCGGATATAGAGAATGAAGATGGGCGTGGGGCAACGGTTTTTTATCAGATGCGTGGTTTTTCTTTTGGCGCTCTTCGTAGTCTTTGGCCCTCGAACACCTATCCAAGCTTCCGGCAAACAGGTTATTATTGCCGAAAAGAAGATCGCCGTGACTCTTCCGCTAGGCTGGTATGAATCTGATCCGAAGCGAGATCATGGGGAGGCGAGTTTCAACACCAAGGACAATCGTTCGTCCATTTTCTTCCGTTCTTTCGATGGGGGTAACGGGACAATGCAGGATCTGATGGACCTGACTATCGCAAATTTTGATGTGGATGAGCGTTTCTATCTGAAGAATGTCGATGAATACAAGACAGGGCAGGTCGGTGGGATTTTGGATGGAGCCGAGAAGAAATGGCCGGCAATTTTTTCCCAAGCAGAAGGTGTTGTGAGAAAAGATAGCCTCGATTATGAAATGCGATTTTACCTGCTCGTGTTCGATGTGGGAGAGAGGGTGTATTTCGTTCAGGCCAGCACGACGCTTCCTGTAATGGTGGGGCGCGAAAACGAGATTATGGAAATGATTCGCTCTATCGTTGCCAAGCCGTGATTCTCTGACAGATTGTTTTCAATGTCAGAAAGACTTCCTATCCGGGCCCGGGGCCGCGTAACCGCGGTGTATAAGGAGGATCAACTCTTCGAGGTCACAATGGCTAACGGTTACCGATCTTACGGGGTGCTCGAAAGGAAAGGTCCCCTTCCTCCCTCTGAGGTGCTACCTACGGATTGCGACGTTGTTGCCGAATACTCCCCATTTGATATGTCACGCTGCAAGATTGTGGAGTGGCAAGTCCCGGTGGCAGATTGAATAGATTGATGGCGCTTCTAGAAGTCAGAAACTTGAGGACCTACTTCCACACTCGCGACGGGGTGGTTAAGGCGGTGGATGATGTTTCGTTTGATGTTGAAGCAGGTCAGACGGTCGGAATTGTTGGTGAATCCGGCTCGGGAAAGTCAGTTACTTGTTATTCTCTCTTGAATCTCATTCCACAGCCTCCCGGTTGCATCGAGAGCGGTACAGCAAAGTTTGGCGACACTGATTTGCTTTCCCTGAGTGAGGCGGGGATGAGGAAAGTCCGAGGAAGTCGGATCGGGCTCATCTTCCAAGATCCGATGACCTCGCTGAATCCTTACCTCAAGATTTCGACGCAGCTCATCGAACCTCTTCAAATTCACCAAGGAGCTTCGAAATCCGAAGCACTTGAGCGGGCTGTCGCCGAACTCGATGCTGTTGGCATCCCGGATCCACACAAGCGAATTCACAATTATCCTCACGAGTTTTCCGGTGGAATGCGCCAACGTGTCATGATTGCGATGGCATTAATTACACGTCCCGAGATCCTCATTGCCGACGAGCCAACTACGGCGTTGGATGTCACAATTCAGCGCCAGGTACTCGATTTGATCAAAGAAAGGCAGGAAGATCTGGGCACAGCAGTGATCTTTATCACCCATGACCTCGCTGTCGTTTCCGAGGTGTGTGACTATGTGAATGTGATGTATGCCGGTCGATTTGTGGAGCGAGCCGATGTGAAAACAATTTTCAACTCACCGAAGCATGCCTACACACGGGCTTTGCAGAAGTCGATCCCGGCAATGCAGTTAAAGGGTGAAAGGCTTTATACCATTCCCGGTCTACCACCGAATCTTGCCGAGGATATTGCCGGCTGTGCCTTTGCTCCTCGTTGCGAAGTCAAGAAAGGTGATCCGCGCTGTATCGATGCTCGACCGGAATTGGTTGAGTTGGAGAGAGAACATTGGGTTCAGAATTGTCCGGGCTGCCTCAGTGCCAGAATTTAAAAAAAAATAGCGGTGTCGTATCTCGAATTACAGAACCTAACAAAGCACTTCACCAAGCGTGAAGGTTTACTCGGGATGAATTTCACCGAGGTGAAAGCGGTAGACGGCGTCAGCCTGAACTTGGAAAGGGGTGAGATTCTCGGGCTTGTTGGTGAAAGTGG
This sequence comes from Verrucomicrobiales bacterium, assembly GCA_002726915.1. Taxonomy (GTDB): domain Bacteria; phylum Verrucomicrobiota; class Verrucomicrobiia; order Verrucomicrobiales; family DEV007; genus Arctic95D-9. Next base: position 2,451 of record PBSY01000006.1, read on the forward strand.
CTGCGGTAAATCGACGCTGTCGCGACTTATCATGCAACTTCTCGAACCGACGGCGGGAAGCGTCGTTATCGAGGGTGAGAGGCTGGCAGGCCTGCCTCATTGTGAAATTCGAAAGCGTCGTCGAGATTTCCAAATGATTTTTCAGGATCCCTACGCTTCACTAAATCCACGTATGACCGTGTTCAGCACGCTAGCTGAAGCCATCCTGACACGTCACCTCGGTTTAGCTTCGGATCGCCATGGCCTGCGGAAGGCTGTCTCGGATTTAATGGAGCGGGTTGGGTTGGATTCGCGATTCGTGCGCAAATACCCTCACGAGTTCTCCGGCGGGCAGCGTCAGCGGATCGCTATTGCGAGGGCTCTGGCTACGGAGCCGAAGTTGGTTCTGGCTGATGAACCAGTATCTGCTCTCGATGTTTCGATTCAATCTCAAATCTTGAATTTGCTAAAGGACCTTCGCGACGAGCTCGATCTCACCATGATCTTTATTTCCCATGACCTTTCTGTGGTGCGTTATATTGCTGATCGTATTGCGGTGATGGAGTCGGGTAAGATTGTTGAGGTTCAGGAGGCAGAGGATCTCTTCACTGATCCGCAGTCTCAGATTACCAAGACGCTGCTGGGTGCGATTCCGCGGATACGGTAGCGCTTATACCTTTGCGAGAGGTTTTATAACTAGCTAGGCTTCCAACGATGAAGATATCTTCTATTCTCTTAATAACTTTTGTTTTCATGGCGGCACCTGCTGGCGATCATGGTGCGAAATTTCTTTTTGATGGTTCGAGTCTTGATGCGTGGGATTTTGGTGAAGGAGCTTGGAAAATCGACGAGGAGGGCGCCTTGACCTGCAATATGCTGGAGGTTGAGGATAAAAATGGAACGAAGAAGCTCAAGGGCATGGGCTACATCTGGACCAAGCAGCAATACGGTGATTTTGAATTAACGCTCTCCTATAAACTTTCAGAGGGAGCTAACAGCGGGGTGTTTTACCGAACTGAGCGTGACAACCCCGTGAATGGTGGTCACGAGATCCAGTTGATGGACAACGAAGGTTTTCAGGAGGCCCATGGCCCAAAAGACGGCAAAAAGCTTCATGGTTCATTCTATGAGGGGAAAGAAGCCTCCTCTAATCCTGCCAATCCAGTGGGGCAGTGGGACACTTTGAAATTGCGAGCCAAAGGACCGAAGGTCACCTGTTACATAAACGGCGTTGAGGTGTTCAATGTCGATGTGAACGACTGGCCTGAGGCTGGTAAGAATCCCGACGGAACCGCGAATAAGTTTAAGGTCGCGATCAAGGATAAGCCGATGCGAGGTAGCATCGGCTTGCAGAATCATGGCCAATACGTGTGGTTCAAAGATATCAAAATTACCACACTCGAATGATTCGTTAATTCTCTCGTTCCGTTTTTATTTTCTTTCTTGCCCAGGGAAGCAGCGTTTTGGCAACCCAGGACCCCACGGTAAACAGTCCGTCGAGGTAGGCAGTACTGGAAGCTCCCATAACTCGTTCCACACCGACGCGTTCGTCGAGGTTACGAAAGACTTTAAGTTCCTCCATTTGCTTTTTTGCTCTTTCGCCAGCGTCTAACTCTGTTGGGACTGTGGCCAAGTTCCAGAAACTGATAAGTGACCAAGCAAGGAGAACGAGCGGGAAGATCGTTTTGGTCATGCCCATTGCAAGGGTAGCAAGGCCGATGATCAGCATCGGGATGCTGAGATAGACGGTCCATCGAATCGCGGTGGCGCGCCAGAATAGCGGTCGGTGATTTTCATGGTGCTGAATCGCTTTCCCTGCTTGCTGAGCAGCCATAGCCAATGAAGGGAAATTGGTCCCACTGAAATGCGAGGTGGAGAGCGTGATCTCTCGCTTTTCTGGCGAGTAGAAGTCGTCGATCAATCCGCGGCTTTTCTCAATGGCGACACCTTCAATGCCGCGCTGTTGAAGGATTAGCCCGGCCAGTCCGGCCCCGGTAATTTTCGAAGGCAAAGAGTATTCAATCTCTTGGCCGTAAATCTTCTGGAATCGGCTGCGACCCCACATCGTCACAGCGAGGGCGATAGCAAAGATGAACAGAAACACCTGCATAGGTTGGAAGTCTCGCACGAACCGATGCCGTGGGCAACCGGCGGGTCCCCGCAGCTGAATTGTAGCGGCCTCCAGTGAATTGCCCCATGGCCCGGAGCCTTTCATCAGGCTGTTAGAGAAAAAAGAAGATACCGATGCCTCCGGGAACGACCGCGGCTAATCACCCGCGACCCAATATTCCAAATCCAGAGTTACGGGCCGACTTTTTAGGCGCCGCAGAATAGGATCCGGCTGAGGCTCGATGATCTTCTATCGCTTAAGACGGCCAAGTCTCCTCCAGTCGAACAATGCCCAATCAACGGCGTTTGCATGAAGCCTATTCTTCAGCGACAGATATCGATGGCCACTGAGCAAACGGACTCCAACATGGCGATCTTCGCCGATTTTGAAAACGTCGCCATCGGGGCCGACCAGGCGAAATACGCCAAGTTCGATATTAGCAAGGTGATGGAGCGGGTATTGGTGAATGGAAATGTGGTGGTTCGCAAGGCCTACTGCGACTGGAGTCGATACGAGAAGTTCAAGAGCCCTATGCATGAGGCGAATTTTGAACTGATTGATATTCCTCACGTTCGACAATCGGGGAAGAACTCGGCCGACATCCGCATGGTGGTGGATGCGTTAGACCTCTGCTACACGAAGCCCCATATAGATGCTTTTGTGATCATCAGCGGCGACTCGGATTTTTCTCCGCTCGTCAGTAAGCTGAGAGAGAATAATAAAATCGTTATCGGGGTGGGGGTAAAGCAATCCACCTCCGACCTTTTCGTCGCCAATTGTGACGACTTCATTTTCTACGATGATCTTGTGAGGAAAAAGGCTCCGAGAAAATCGAAGCACCCCGCGAAGAAGTCTGCCCAATCGGATGCCGGTGCCCAGAAGAAGGATAAAGCGATCGAATTGGTCGTCGAGACCTTGGAGGCCATGCTCGAGAATAAGGGCGGCGATGATCTCGTCTGGGGTTCGATGGTCAAGCAGGCCATCAAGCGGCGAAAACCTGGATTCAGTGAGAGTTACTTCGGTTTCCGCGGCTTTAATTCTCTCCTTGAAGAAGCGCGCGATCGGGGGTTGCTGCAACTCCAGCCCGATGAAAAGTCGGGAGGATATCTCCTTAAGGCAGTGGAGTAGCTAAGATACACTCCTTGACTGGCACGATTGAGCTGAATCAGGCTTGTCGATGACTTGGCTGAATTGGCCTTATCGGAATTCGGAAAGGCGAGACTAAGGGAGCCCCTTGATAATTGTTTCGGAGTAAACAAAATCGCCCGTGAGAGCATCGTAGAACTGGAATACTACTTGGGGATGGGGGAAGGCGAACCAGCGCTCTCCGTCTCGCTCAATCGGATTATTGAAGACATTGTTTACTCGAACGACGCAAAAGTGGGGGAAAGTGCGGTTGGGGCGGGGAATGTCCTCCATGGCATAGCTGGACCAGCGAATTTCACACTCACGCGGACCGTATTTAAACTTGCCGTTAGCAGGGCGCCCACCTTCGTCTACGAGAGGCATGTGATTGATGGAATTGTGCGGCCCGCTGGCAAATTCATAGACGTTATCGGTGATACGAATCGCGAACGAGTTATGGAGGTCGCCGGTGAGGACGAATACGGGTTGCTCGAGCTCGTCCCAGAATTCGATGAGTTCTTCCCGCTCGTCGAGGAAGACGGTCCAGGCATCATCCTTTTTGATAGTGAGTTGCTTGTCGTCGCCTCCACCACTACCGACGTGGGGGACCATAAAGTTCACTGACGAGACCACAAAGATAAAGTCTGCCGTGCTGGCGCTGATACCATCTTTGAGCCACTTTAGCTGTTGCTTTCCGAGCATTGAACGGCCCGGCTTTGCTGGTGTGTCGACGTCGTGCAGATCTCGGTGGCTGCGGGTGTCTACAAGGAAGAAGTCACAGTTTGAAACGCTGAACTTACCATAGCATCGTCGGCCGATTGAGTAGATTGCTCTGCCATTGGCTTTAGCCGGCGGGGAGACTTTGATCTGGGTTGGGCTGATCACTTCGACGATGTCGTAAACGGCGGAGTTTGGATCGCCGGGCTGGGAGTCTAGAGCAGCGTCTTTGACGCCGGCAGTCTCGGTGCCCCAGTGGACGTGAAGGTTAGCCATCTCTTCCAGTGGAAGCTTGGTGAAGTCGGCATTGGGGTCTTCGATGATATCGCTCCCGGCCTTGAACTGGCCTTCGCTCATCCAGGCAACTTGATCGTGTTCGACAGGGTTGGCCCATGCGAGGTAGTCGAACCAGGCCCGCGTTGCCGGGTCGCGGAAAACGGCGCGCCGATTGACGTAACCGGCTTCACCTGTGCCGAAGATATCGTTGAGCAGTTCGTGATCGTCAGCGGTGTAATACGACGGAACGTGACGGTGCCACTTGCTGAGGTTGCGGCCGCGCTCGAGGTAGATTTTATAGTTTTCCCAGACACCGGCGATGGTAGGTGCCTTCTTGATGATGTCGGGAGCCTGGTCGGTTTCGATCGCAACCTGGTGCATCCATTTGGAGGCTGAGTACTCGCGCCGGTCTTCGTAGAGCCAGTCCCCGTTGAGAATGGCGAAGTGGACTTTATCCTTCCAGTCACGGTTTAAAACGTCGAAGACAGGGAGGGTGGCTCCGTTGCTGTTTCCGTTGCCGGCCTGATTGCTGCCGCAGGCAAACTCGAAACTGAAGTTGAAAAGACCGTCCGGGTTGATCTCATCGTTTTGGAACTTGGCTGGATCAGGCATGGTGCGGAAGTCACCACCCAACTGGTGATCCTCGATACGGTAGTAGTAGCGGGTGTTCGATTCGAGACCGGTAAGGGTAACAATGCCGGTGTTGTCATGAGCTAGATCCGTCTTCAGCGGTGGAGCCACCTGATCGAGTCGATCTTTGTTTTTGCCGTAAAAAATGGTCACAGGGCCAGCGTCGTTGGTTCGCACCCAGATGGACATCGCATCAATTCCAGGACGCCCGAGGATCGGACCGTGTGTGACTCGGATCGGTGTGGCCGTGCCGTCTTTGGCTGAAATAAAAGATGCAGCGGTAATAAAAACGGTAAGAAAAAGGATTCTAAGCAAATTCATAGTTGGATGAAACTCGAGATGGTCTTATAGCGTCTAAACATGAGTGACGCACGCCCAAATATAATTTTCATTATCACTGATCAACAACGCTTCGATACGATCAATGCCATGGGCTATCCTCACATGGATACGCCTAACCTCGATCGGCTCGTTAATGAGGGTGTAACCTTTAATCAATGCCATATCACGGCCCCTAGTTGTGCTCCGTCCCGTGCCAGCCTCTTCACAGGTCAATATCCCCATACGACCGGTATTCTAAAAAATGCCGATGAGTGGACTCGGAGTTGGGTCGAGGACCTGACCGAGTCTGGCTACCACAGTGTTAATGTGGGCAAAATGCACACCTGGCCCATGACAACGTCTTGCGGCTTTAAAGAACGCTACGTGGTAGAGAACAAGGATCGCTACCTCGAGGGGCGTTACTTTTTTGATGAGTGGGACAAAGCTCTCGCGGCACGTGGCCTCGCAAAGCAGCAACGAGAACTCTATCGCCAGCGAGACGACTATAATCAGGCGATTGGCAGCTTTACTTGGGAATTAGATCCTGACATGCAGGCAGACAATTTCGTAGGTAATATGGCACAGTGGTGGACGCGTAGTTATCCTAACACTGAGCCACTTTTCCTCGAGATCGGTTTCCCAGGACCGCATCCGCCCTACGATCCAACACCGGATGCGCTCGCGCGGTATACTGAGAAAGAGATTCCTCTCGATCCGTTGACAAAGGAGGATCTGGAAGGTCAACCCAAGGCTTACCAGGGAATGCGGGTTCATAACAACGAGGTCGATCACGATTCAGTCATACTGCCACTGGATCCCACCGAGGAGCAACGGCTCAACCAACGGCGCCACTATTGTGCCAACACGACGATGATTGATCAGAAGGTCGGAGAAATCATGGAACAGCTAGAAGCTCAGGGTTACCTCGAGAATTCCATCATCATTTTTACGAGCGATCATGGCGACTGCCTCACGGATCACGGGCATTCGCAGAAGTGGACCATGTATGAGCAGGTGACGCGAGTCCCTCTGATCGTCTGGTCGGCGGATGGCCGCTTCGGCAAAGGTCGCCAGATTGATGAAATAGTTTCTCTCTTTGATGTGGGGCCAACGATTCTGGAAATGGCCGGCTGCGAAGTTCCGAAACACTTCTCTGCCCGTTCCTTGTTGCCGGCACTGCAAGAAAAGCCAGAATGGAAAGGGCGCGACTATGTCTTCGCCGAACACCCACGGGACGGCAACTTCACCACAGCCGATTATCAGGTGATGGTTCGCTCCGAGCGTTGGAAGCTCGTCGAGATCTATGGATCAGATGGCGTCGATGGCGGTCGCGAAGGATTGCTTTTTGACCTTGAGAACGATCCGTTCGAACTCATTAATTTATGGGGCGACGCGGATCATGCTAATATTCGAGAAGAGCTTCGGGACGAATTGCTTCGCTGGCGAGTCGAATCTGGACATGAAGCTTCAAAGACCTTTGCTAAACAGCGCTGAAAAGAGACCCTAATTTTACGTGGCCAAGACGGTCAAACTCGCCTAGATTATACCTGAAACAGGCCGGAGATGATCGCTGAGCTCTTAGGAGTTCAGAGGAAAGTCCGGACACCATACGGCAGCATGCCCGGCGAAAGCCGGGGAGCCCCTTCGTAATGATGGGGCGACGGAAAGTGTCGCAGAAAACAAACCGCCCTGCTCATGCAGGGTAAGGGTGAAAAGGCGAGGTAAGAGCTCACCGCCCCAAAGGTAACGGAGGGGGCAAGATAAACCCCATGTGGTGCAAGACAGAACAGGGCAAACGGGCAGCCGGTCCGGTTTGACGACTTCGGTCGTTAGGTGTGCCCGGGTAATAGTCGCACTCTGCTTGAGCAGGGATTTGGAGTTTCGTAAGAAATTCCAGCTAGATAAATGATCGTCCGTTGACGCCGATTACGGCCAGACGAACAGAATCCGGCTTACGATGGCTTGTTTCGCTCCTGCTTCGCCTCGGCGAAGTCTGGCTCGCTGGAACTGGTAGGGTTGGGTATTCGACTCATACCTGTCAGTTCCAGCGTTTTTTTTTACGCAAACAGACTTGTTATCGCACTTGTCAAGAGATCGCCCCTGACCGACAAATGAACCGAGCAAAATGTTTACAGAAGTCTGCGATGCACGTTCAGGGACCGCCGGAATTGGGTCCCCTTGGCGAATTGTCATCCGAATAGGTTGGAGGCTGCTACCCGTCCTGTGCCTGATCACCTTTGTTTCCTGTAATAGCAACTGGTATGCAGATGGATATCACACTCGTGCAGACAAAGAGACGTTTTCGGTACTGTTTGAAAAGACTCCGCAGGTCAGAAACCTCGAGGCTAATGATGTCGATCTTTCTCTGCCTGAATCCATGGAATTGGGACAGTTTCCCTTGGGCACTGGTGGGGGAGATTTTCTGGGTGAATACGGAGCGGAAGAGCGTGGCGGTCGCGTTCTGACACTGGCGGACGCTCTTGAGACCGGAGTCACCTACGGACGTGAATACCTAAACGAAAAGGAAATTGTTTTCCTTGCCGCCCTCGACCTGACCTTGGCCCGTTACCGCCTTGAGCCCATGCCTTTTGCGCAGGGTTCGCTGGGTTTGGCCACCGATTCTCGCCGTGCGGCCTTGAACAACATTGTTTCGACGAACACTTTCCAGCGCACTGGTTCCGTTGGCTTTAACTGGCTCTACAAGACAGGCGCGCGCATTTCGGCCGACTTCACCCGCGATTTTCTTCGTTTCACCACCGGCAATCGGTCTATCAACAGCTCTAATTTGGCGGTGAGCCTTGTTCAACCGCTCCTGCAGGGTAGGGGCGCCACGGCGACAATGGAGGCGCTGACGCAGGAGGAACGAAACATGCTTTATGATCTGCGCGATTTTGCTGACTTCCGCCGGGCTTTCATTGTTGATGTGGTGAGCCAGTATTACGGAGTCCTTCAGGGACGTGACCGCGTTCGGAACAACTTCGTGGCCTACCAAGGGCTGCTCGCGAACGTTAAGGTTGAGGAAGCACTGGAAGACGAGGGACGAAGCACTCTGACCCAAGTCGGACAATTGCAGCAAGCTGTCCTTCAGGCGGAAAGTCGCTGGGTGAACGCGATCCGGTCCTATCAGTCGCAGCTTGATGCTCTCAAGATCACGCTGGGGATTTCCGTGGACGTGAAAATTTTGCTGGACGATGATGAGCTGAGTCGACTCCGGATCGAGGATCCCGGAATCACCCGTGAAGAGGCGGTCAAAATTGCCATGGTGACCCGTCCGGATCTGGCGACTTCGGCAGATCGAGTGGACGATGCCGAGCGTAGGATCGAGGTCGCCAAGAATGGATTGCTGCCGGGACTCGATATTTCCCTAGATTACAATCCGACTAGCGATCCCGATGATACAACTCCGTCTATCGACTGGGATCGTCGCCGCTGGGAAGGAACTTTAGACCTCGATTTGCCAATTGATCGAAAGGCCGAGCGAAACATTTACCGTGCAACTCTGCTTTTACTCGAGCGGGCAAAACGCGCAGATGAACTGGCCAGCGATAATGCCAAACTCGATATTTACAATGATTGGCGAACACTGGACCAAGCCAAACTTAACTTTCGAATCGCTGAACAGGAGGTGGCCTTGGCGGACCGGCGACTTGAAGAGCAGCTCCTTCTGTCTGAACTGGGTAAAGGGGAGGCCCGAGATCTTGTTGATGCTCAGAACGATCTCGTGAATGCCCAGAACGAACGAACGGCCACGGCGGTTGTCCATACCTTAGCGCGGTTGCGCCTTTGGAGAGACATGGGAATCCTATATATTAACAAAGATGGTTCTTGGGCCGAGCGGCTCAATGAGGAGTCTCCATAATGTATGAAAAAGAGGGTGTTAATCGTAATCGGGTTTGTGGCCGCCTCAGCAGTGTATTTTGGTCTAAAAAGCACGAGCAGCTCCGCTAAAAGCGAAAATACTATGCCCTGCGCTGCCGCGCAGAGAGGGGATCTTATTATTGACGTGCTCGAAGGGGGCAATATCCAGGCTCTAAAATTCCTTGAGTTTCGAAACGAAGTCAAACGAACCGCCGGCGTGAAGATCCTCGACATCATTGATGAGGGCTACATGGTTACCGAGGAGGACGTCCAAAAAAGAAAAATCCTCGTGAGACTAGATCAATCTGACCTTGAGGAAGAGATTGTGGACCATGACGTCGCTTTCCAGCAGACTGAGGCGACTTACGCTGAAGCAAAACAGAACATCGAAATTGAAGAAAGTGAGGCTCTCAGTAAAATAAAAACTGAGCGTCAACAACTCCGGTTCTCTCTCCTTGACTTTCAAAAATTTGTTGGCCTTGATGCCGCCGAAAGCATTCTAAAAAGGCTTGGTCTACCCTTTGATAACGGGACCCTAGAATTCTATGAGGAAGAGGCCACCGCTCTCATTGTAAAGTCCTTTGATTCGTCTCGGTTGGCCGAGAGTGCTTTGAATCAAGAAGGCATGAACCCCTTTGAGCTAGAGGCCGAGACCAGCTTAGCTTCCAACGTGAACTTCGACAATTTCCTCGCGAACGAGATGCTGGGAGGTGGAGAAGCCGAGCAAACCATCCGTCGTATGGTCGATGAAGCCCTCGTCGCTGCATCCCAGCTTTCGGTTGTCGAGGGATCAGTGGAGGGTGCGAAGCGACTCCACGAGAGGGACTTTATCACCAAGCAAACCCTCGAGAACGAACTAGTCAGCCTTGATAAAGCGAAGCTAGCTCTGCAACGAAGTGAAACGGAGTTGGAGCTATTTCGTGACTATGAGTTTCCTAAAGAAGCGGAAAAGATGCTCTCCCGCTATGAGGAACAGCTTCTGGCGCTGATTCGAACAAAGCGCGAAGCGATGGCCCGTATGTCGCAAATCTACGCTCGCTTTCGTTCTGCCAAGCGGCGTTATGAGCTCGAGCTGAAGAAGCGACTAAACCTCGAAGAACAGATGGCTAGCTGCACCATTCGTGCTGAAATCACTGGACTGGTTGCTTATGGTGGTGCTGAGGAGAATTACTATACCTCGCGTTACTATGAGGGCATTTCCCAAGGAGCAACTTTAAAGACTGGGCAGCCGATCATCACGATTCCCGATATGAGTGATCTCGGGGTAGAGGTAAACATTCATGAATCTCACATTAAGAAGATTGAGCTGGGCCAACCAGCGTATATCACGGCAGAGTCCTTGCCTGACCAGACCCTGGTCGGAAAAGTTTCTAAGGTGGCAGTGCTTCCCGATTCGAATGCTTCTCGCTATAACCCGTCTCTAAAAGTGTATCCTGCCACTGTAGAGATTGAAGGCACTCACGAATTCTTGAAGCCCGGAATGAGTGCCAAAGTGGAGATCATCGTCGAGGAATTGATCGATGTGATCTACGTGCCTGTGCAGTCTGTATTCGTGGAGAATCAGGACCAGTTTGTCTTTCTAAAGACCGCGACTGGTTTTGAACGTCACCTTGTGGAAGCCGGTGCCCACAATAACAAATTCATCGAAGTTATTTCCGGATTGGAAAAAGGAGACGAAGTGCTTCTCAAGATGCCCGACGATTACGAGCCAACGAAGTTGGAAATGGCTACTTCCTCACGGCTTCGTATCAACTCGGGAGAAAGCAGCAAGCCTTCGCAAGTGATTGCTAAAACTTCCGATCCCGACGATGTCTGACTTTTCGTCTGATGCCCTCGTCGAGAATGGATTAACCAATTCTCTTGGCGCTGAAGGTTGTGATCATCGGAAGCCGGTGATCGAACTGCTTGGGGTTGAAAAACACTATCAGATGGGGTCCGTGCTCGTGAAAGCGCTTCGCGGTATTGATCTGAAGATCTTTCCAGGTGACTATATTTCGATCCTTGGACCTTCAGGTGGCGGTAAGTCGACCATGTTGAATATTCTCGGGTGTCTCGATCAGCCAAGCATAGGGACCTACCTTCTCAACGGCACAGATGTCTCAAACCTCTCTGATGACGCTCTCTCCCTCGTGCGTGGCAAAGAGCTGGGTTTCATTTTCCAAAGCTACAACCTCATTCAGCAGCTTTCTGTGGTCGAAAATATTGAGGTACCTCTCTTCTACCAGGGGGTTTCTGAGAAAGAGAGCCGCGAGACTGCCATTGAGCTGGCCATAAAAGTGGGGCTGGGTAAACGTCTCGACCACCGTCCGACGGAACTCTCCGGAGGCCAGCAGCAGCGTGTCGCTATTGCTCGCGCACTTGCTAATGATCCCGCCGTGATTCTGGCGGATGAGGCAACTGGCAACCTAGACTCCAAGTCCGGAGGTGACATTCTCGAGATTTTTGACCAGCTTAATTCAGACGGTAAAACACTGGTGATGATTACTCACGATGAGGATATGGCTGAGCGAACGCATCGTGTGATTCGTCTCAAAGACGGGGGGATTGCTTTCGACTCCCGCACTGAAAACTGATGACCTTTCTCACTTTTCTGCGCGGAATTTCATTGTTCCGTCTTAAACGATCCATTGTTCTTGGCGTCAAGAGCCTCTGGATGCATAAGTTGCGTTCGCTGCTGACCGCTCTTGGGATTGTCTTCGGAGTGGCCTCAGTGATTGCGATGTTGGCGATTGGTGAAGGAGCCAGCTTTGAAGCTCAGCAGCAAATCAAGGAGCTGGGCAGCCAAAATATTATCCTTGAGTCAGTCAAACCGACCAACACGACAACGGCTGGGGAACAGGAGCGGTCGCTGATTTTGGAATATGGTCTCACCTATCAGGATATTACTCAGATTCAGGCTACGGTTCCGGGAGTCCAGATCACCGTTCCGTCGCGTCGAGTTAAAGATTTTCTCTGGAATGTATCCCAAAGCGTTGATGGAACGGCCTTTGGGACGGTGCCTTGGTTCCCCAAGATGAAAAATCGTGATGTGATAAGAGGCCGCTTTTTTACTGAAATCGAGATGAAGGATTGCTCGCCAGTCTGCGTTTTAACGGAAAGTCTTGCCCGCAACCTTTTTCCTCTTAACGAGCCGATCGGGCAGACCGTTCGCATGCAAACAAGTTATTTTCGTGTGGTCGGGGTGATTGAGGATGATCCAGCAGTTGCGGCGACCGAATCAGCATTGGAAGGGTCTGCTGAATCCAGCGAGGGGATGGAAATGATAATTCCGATTACTACGCTTGAAGACCATTTCGGAGAAGTGCTTGTCAAGTACCGCTCTGGCAGTTTTGAGGCAGAAAAGGTGGAGTATCACGAGGTTACCGCGAGGATCGAAGACGCGGATGACGTGATGCCAGCTGCGCTTGCAATTCAGCATATCCTTGAGCAAAATCATGAGGACCTAGATTATAAGATGACGGTTCCTCTTGATTTGCTGCGCAGAGCAGAGCGCACTAAGCAAATATTTAATATTGTGTTAGGGTCTATAGCGGCAATTTCTCTTCTTGTAGGCGGTATTGGCATCATGAACATCATGCTCGCAACGGTGACCGAACGAACTCGAGAGATTGGCATTCGACGGGCCCTTGGAGCGAAGAGGAAAGACATTGTAATGCAGTTCCTGATCGAGACAGTTATTTTGTCCGGGGCCGGGGGATTGTTGGGAGTGGGAGTTGGTCTTGCTATCCCATTGGCGGTGACCCAGTTTGCCAACATGGTCACTATCATCGAATTCTGGGCACCGACACTTGCATTTACGATATCGGTCGCAATCGGAGTGTTATTCGGGATTTATCCTGCGTTCCGGGCAGCTGGCATGAATCCTGTGGAAGCATTGCGCCACGAATGATGAGAGGGTTTGGAACCGTTTAGGGAGCGGGCCTTTCAAAAGATGGAGCTAAAATTTTCCTCCCCCAGTAGAGCCTATCTTTGGATTTTAACAGCGAGTTTGCTATCACCTTGTAGAGGGCGTCACCCCTACCGCCTTCTCAAGCGGCCATAACTTCTTTCACGTTCGGCTGCGGTTACCGAGTTTCCAAAGATGCTCGCAGCGCTCGACGGGTTAAACTTGGCGTCGGGATGCTATGATTCGCTTAGCAACTTCGTCGCCTAGGGCGCCGAAGAGTATGACGGCACCAATCACGGCATATTCAATGTTTTGGGGAATCCAGTCGACGAGGGTAATCATGTTTCTGAGGAGTTGGATCAGGGCTGTTCCGATAAGAACGCCAACGATTGTTCCAGACCCGCCCCGCAGGCTGCAGCCGCCTAAAACTGCAGCAGCAATAGCAAAGAGCTCGTAAAAGTTTCCGAAGTCCACCGGCTGTGCAGAATTGGTATCGAGAACGAAAAGAAGACCGCCGAGACCCGCGAGGAAGGAGCAAACTGCGTAGGCGAGGATCGTCATTTTGTCGGTGTCGATGCCGCTGAATCGGGCAGCTTCTTCGTTGTTTCCGAGAGCGAGAAGGTAACGACCGTAGATAGTTCGGTTGAGAAAGAAAGCTGCTAAACTTGCTACAATGATAAGGGTTACAACGGGGACGGGGAGACCGAAGTCTGCAGTGATAGGAACCTCACCGTTAGCTAGCCAGCGAAGGCCTTTCAGTTCCCCGTGGAAACCAGCAGTCTGATCATTAGTGATTCCGCGGGTGATTCCTCGATAGAGGAGGAGTCCGCAAAGGGTGACGACAAAGGGTTGGAGTTTCATCTTTGTCACAAGAAGACCGTGACTCAGGCCGATCAGAAGTGATGCGCTTAGGACGATCGCTAGAGCCAGCCCAACGGGTAATCCGGATTGCACGGCCATCCATGGAAATGTTACCCCTACGAGACAAACCACCGAGCCAATCGAGAGATCGATGCCTCCAGTGATAATGACGAAAGCAACGCCAATTCCGATGATGCCGAAGAGAGCGGAGCGTCGCAACAAATTTTCCTGATTAAAGGCGGACATAAAACTCCGCCGCCCTGTCAACAGGTCACTCATGACCCAAGTCGCGAGGTAGACGATTAAGAGGAGTACGAATATTCCGAGAATCCGCTTCATAGACAACACGCTTGTATCGGCGTCGGGAAGAAGTGTCAACGCTACCTTGGGGTGATTTGAAATCCCCTTTGCGTTTTTGCTGGTGCAAGGCAAAGTCGAGTTATGTCGATTGAAGAAGAATCAAACCCTCAAGAACTGCGTTCGTCGCCGGGTTGTGGGTGTATTATTCTGATTTCCATTATTGTCGTTTTTGGAGGTCTCATTGTGCTCTACACTTTTGTGGGGCTCTACCAGACTAGAAAGATTGACGATTTCACTCAGGATGCTCCCATGAAGATCTTAGTGGACCAGCCTGATGAGGCGGCGGTATCAACTGCTCTTGCGAAACTCAAGCGGATCGAGGAGGCGGTGGAAGAGAAAGAGGTAATCCGTGTTCTGTTTTCTCCATCAGATTTGAATACGCTGATTGCGACTCAGGAAATGTTGGAAGATTTTCGCGGCCAGACCTATATCACCCGTGTTTCGCCCCAGGGAATCGTTGCGGACATGGCCCAACCCATGCGAAAGGGGATTATCGACAGTGGCAGCCGCTATCTAAACGCTACCTTCGTTCTTCTTCCTGAGGTTCGGACGAGAACGGTGGCATTCAAAGTTGTTGATATTCGATCAGTGGAAGGAGAAGTGCCGTCGGAGTTTGTCTCTAATTATGCATTACTAGATTTTTTCCAGCTTGATCCGGAAAACGAGCAGATTCAGAAACATATTGGTTACATCGCGTCCGTCTACACCGAAGGAGACAGTTTGGTCGTTGAGACTGGAATCAAGCTCGGGCTGGAGGAATAGGAGTCACTCATTATGAATGGAAAGTCCTGCTGCGCTCCCTCCGGCGATCGGAAAAATGAGCGCGTTGAATCTCGTGATCTCGGCCAATCGCCCAAGGCAGGTTCAAAGGAGGGAATGGTGGCGCTGGAAGGTGGCCCATTCCTGATGGGGGGAGAAGACTCTGAAGTCTGGGGGGCAGATGGTGAGGGACCGACCCGTGAGGTGACCCTAGATCCATTTTGGATAGATCAAACCACGGTGACTAATGACGCCTTTTCTGAATTCGTCGAAGCAACCGGTTATGAGACTGAAGCAGAGCGTTACGGGTGGTCTTTTGTCTTTTATAACCAGATTCCCAAGGGTCATCGCAAGCACGTTCAATTCACTAGTGTAGAGGGGACCTCATGGTGGGCTCGATTAGATAAGGCTAATTGGCGGAAGCCCGGTGGTCCTGGGACAAATACCAACCGTCTCGGTGACCATCCTGTTGTCCACGTTTCGTGGCAAGATTCTGTCGCCTATGCTGCGTGGGCTGGTAAGCGGCTTCCGACAGAGGCTGAGTGGGAATATGCTTCTCGTGGCGGTTTGGAAAATAAGATTTATCCCTGGGGAGATATACTGATGCCCGAAGGCAAACATCGTTGCAATATCTGGCAGGGCCAATTTCCGCAAAACGATACTGCCGAAGATGGATATGCGAGTACGGCACCTGCGAAGAGCTTTCGAGCGAATGGCTACGGACTTTACCATTGTGTGGGCAATGTATGGGAATGGACTGCAGACTGGTTCAGTCCGAACTGGCACCTTTCCGGGCCGAGGCAGAATCCGAAAGGACCGGATGCCGGCAGCAGTCGCGTTATTAAGGGCGGTTCCTACCTCTGTCACGAATCTTACTGCAATCGCTACCGCAACTCAGCTCGGACAAAGAATACGCCGGATTCGTCGACAGGCCACACTGGGTTTCGATGTGTCATTTCCAGTTAGCCGGAACAAGATGGGAAAGTGGGTGAATCCATCTTGACCCGCGGATGTGTTTCGTTAATGTCGGTCTTTAAAAACAAACCCCATTAACAAAATATTATGGCACTTTCAGTAGGCACGCAGGCACCCGATTTTGAACTCACCACACTCGGCGAGAACGGTCCCGAGATGGTAAAACTCAGCGAAAAAATCGGCGGAGGAAATATCCTACTTCTTTTTGTTCCGATGGCTTTCACTGGAGTTTGCACCCAAGAATTCTGCTCCGTTACAAGTGAGCTTTCTGAGTATTCTAATCTAAACGCAACGATTTTCGGCATCAGTGGTGACAACCCCTTCGCTCAAGCTAACTGGGCTGAGAAAGAGGGAATTGGTATCACTCTTCTCTCCGATTATGAGCACACGGCTACTGAGGCCTATGAAGTGGCCTATGAAAGCTTTCTCCCCGACAAGAATCTCCACATGGGCGGAGTTCCGAAGCGTTCCGCTTTCATTATCGATAAGGATGGTGTTATCCAGTATTCTGAGAGTAGCGACGATCCTGGCAAATTACCTGATTTTGATTCGATTAAGGCAAAGCTTGGTGAACTTGGTTAGGTAAGACTCATTTCGATCTAACTTCAAAACCTGGAAGGCAAAGGCCTTCCAGGTTTTTTTATTTCTCCAGCTGATGAAGAAATTTCAGTCGTATCGTTCCAATATGCTGGAAAGAGTCTTGGTAATCAAATTTAAGGAGGTTCGGGGCCTGCTTCTTCTTTCGAAAAGATCCCTCTCGGTTAGCTTTAAGGCGATGATGCCTATCATTCTTTGACCGCCATTCTTCTCCACAAGACAAATGGCAGGGAAACAACATACATCGTAATACCGTAGACGGCGGATGCGATAGTGGTNGGTGGTAGCGAATCGGAGGAGTTAGCAGCGATCATGGCACCAACAGCGATTCCAAGAGTCCCGTTCTGAACNCCAGATTCAAGCGAAATGGTGGTCGCATCCTTAGTTTCGAGGTTGAGCAGCCTACTGGAAGCCAAGCCAAGCCCGAGCATGCCGATGTTGAGCAGGATTAAGGCCGGTCCGAGCGCGGCTAAGTTGCCGAAGACAACGACCCGGTTCGCGGCGAGGGCAGCGATGATGATCAGGACAAAGAGCACGATCGCGATGCGTGAGACCATTCTTGATATCTTCTCAACGACACCGGGTGCCCTTGCTTTGAGAAACATGCCGAGACCAACGGGAACGCCAGTGAGGAGAAACATCTTAATTCCCAGTGAAGTCACATTAATCTGGGCCTCGTATTCGCCCATAAAATGTTTCACAGAAACGGCCACGAGGATTGGCACGGTTATAATCGAAAGCAGGCTGGTGACGGCCGTGAGCGAGATGGAGAGAGGGGTGTTTCCGTTGGCGAGGCGGGGAAGAACATTGGATGTCACTCCGCCCGGGCAGAAGGCAAGAATCATGATGCTGACCGCCAGTTCCGGCGAAATCTTGAACGCCGTTACAATCCCAAAGGCAATCAACGGAAGGAGAATGAGCTGATTGAATAATCCCGTTCCGAAGGCTTTCGGGAATTTGATGACGCGAGTGAAATCACTGACTCGAAGTCCAACACCCAGAGAGAACATTATGAACGCGAGGATCAGGGGGAGGGCGACCTTGACGAGCATAACAGGGATGAGTTTGGATAACCAAAAAGCCTCTTCCCCTCAAGAAGCCATGCCTTTTTGCTGAGGCGGTGCAGCATTGTCAAAATGCTGCATGCGAGGTAGATGAGGGGGGCCTCAGCTCTTCAGAATACCTCGGGCGACAAGATTGTTGAGTCGTCGGGCGACCCACTCGATTCCATCAAGTGTGGCCTCGCTGTAGGTGCGACCATCGGTCGTGTCGATACCGTGTCCAGAATCCAATTCACGGAGCCCTTCGAGGGCGGGATCCTCGTGGTGGAAGAGTTCCACAAATACATACTCCAGCTTGCCGGTCTTAGCGGCTGCGGTGAGCAGGGCGCCTATCCAGCCGTCGTCAGTACTGAGGCAACCGCGCGTGGTCTTTGCCGAAGCGTGGAACATGCCCATTTCATCGGACTGTGCCACCTGTGCGATCAATGCTTCGTTCTCAGGGATGGAAAGATTAGAATCACCGCAGTGGGCGGCGTCGATCATGATCTTGAAAAATTTGGTGCCAAGATCAGCATTGGCAGCTTTGACTATCTCCCAACACTTGGCTACGTCAGTAAAGGTCTGAAATTCTCCACCACGAAGAAATTCAATATGCCAGTGCTTTATGCTGCTGTTGGCAACGTTGCACTCGCGATAGACTCGTGCGTGTACTTTGGCATTCTGCGTGACAGCCGCTTCGAATTCTGGGCCAGTCTTAGGGGTAGCGCCGGGCTTCATCCATTCTTCAATCGAGGTGGAGGCTACCTGAGTGATGCTGTATTTTTTTGCTATTTCGATACCGGCCTTCAGCATTTCGACAACGGCATCTTCATCGTCAGGATTCATCGGGTCGGCGCCGCCTACCATCATGATAATATGTGCTTCGAGATCAAGGTCGCGTAACCCGTTAAAAAGATCGTCCATGTCAACAGAATCGACGCCGGGGAATGCCGTAACTTGGGCGCTCTGGATTTTTACCGTAGAGGCAATCGTGAGCTTGGACATTTCAGCGACTACGATCAGTTCGCCATCCTCATTGCGGGGGAGGCGACCGTCTTCGTCAGGTACGAGGCCGCCGACGAATTTGACGTGTGTGGGCACCACGCCCAACTCGACACTGGTTTTAAGAGAGATGGATTTAGCCATGGATTAAACAGGAATTGAGCTGCAAATCTTGGCAGGGGACTCGCCTTGAGACAAGTCTTTAAAATCACTCCAGGACGCCTGGAAATAACGGCTTAAATCAGCCCCCTCCTCAGTCTGAAGAGATCAAGCGACAGAGGTCGCTTGGAGGTGACGCATCATCGTGATCTGTTCAGCGGCGCGAGTGGTCTGGTCGCGCCAATAGGTGAGATTTTCACGGGACATCTTGATCCGATCAGCAGCCGCCTTCTCAAGCTCGTGGTAGCCTTCAGTGAGTTGGTGTGATATTTCGACCAACTTTTCGTAGGCTTCCTGTCGCGTCGAGCAAGTGATCAGCTTCCAGCCTTGGTTGTCGACAATTTGTGCTTCTGTTTGGCTCTTGATTTCACGAAGTTCAGCAAGAACAATTTTCTCGTCGCTAACGCGCCGTAAATGGGAAACTAGTCCTAGTTTTTCAAGCGTCCAGATAGTCCACTTGGTGGGATCTAATTGCCAAGGCTTTACCCCATTGCGATAATCGTGCTGAAATGAATGGTGGTAGTTGTGGTAGCCTTCGCCAAAAGTGAAGATGGCCATAAACCAGTGGTCTCGTGCGCTGGTTCCAGAGTCGTAAGGCCGCTTACCCATGGTGTGACAGAGCGAGTTGATAAGGAAGGTGGAGTGCTGAACCGCAACAAGACGGGCAATGCCTCCTACGAGGAACCCACCGAGCGCACCGACCCAACCATTGTGAAGAGCGCCGATCAAGGTGGGTAGGGCGATACCGACCAACATACCGATGAGACGATGATGCTTGTGCTGCCACATCACGAGTGAATCTTTTTTAAGGTCGTTTACGTTATTTAATTCCCGTGGGTAAAGCTTGAAGAAAATCCACCCCATGTGTGCCCAGAAGAATCCTTTCGAGATGTCGTAGGGGTCCTCGTCACCGTCGACATGCTTATGATGGTTGCGGTGATCTGAAGCCCAATCGAGGGCTGAATCTTCGAATGCTGCCGCACCGAAGAGAAGGGTAAAGATCTTTACGGGCTTTTTCGCTTTGAAAGCTTTGTGGGCGAATAGCCGATGATACCCGAGAGTTATGCTCATGCCTGAGGCAGCAAACATGGTGGCAAAGATGCCAAGAATGACGGGGTCAAAACCAAAAGAAACGAAATAAATGGGCGTTCCAATGACGGCAGTGAAAAAGGTAATCACGAGGAACCCTGAGGTGAACCAGTTTACGCGATCAAATGGTATGTTAGGGAACATGTAGGTAAAATTTCCAGATAAAGAATAGCACCGTGTTAATGTGTTCGTAATTGGCGCAAAGAAAACCAGTTACGTAAGTGCGCGCGTCCTAGATGCAGTTCCGGAGTGCTCAGATGCTGCGATAGCGTTTTCCGTCACCACCGCCACGATTATCTCGCTCGCGTCGTCCGCCACGATCGGGGTCACGACGACCTCGGTCGTAGCCGCCGCCACCGCCACCGCGGTGACCACCACCACCACCTCCTCGATGGCCTCCTCCTCCACCGTGACTGCCGCCGCCGCCGCCGCCGCCACCACCGCCACTGCGTGGACGATCTTCGGCTTCGCGGACTCGTAGAGGTCGTCCTCCGAATTCAGCGCCTTCGAGATTGTTCACAGCAACTTCGCCGATTTCACGGTTGGAGAGGGTCACGAAAGCGAATCCTCGCGGACGCCCCGTATCGCGGTCGAGCGGCATGTGCAGATCGACGATGGGTTCGTATTCACTTAAAAATTCGCGGAGTTCGATTTCCGAGGTTTCGTAGGGCATATTGCCGATGTACAACTTCATTTATTCTATCGCTTACTTTATCGCCCGACTGAATTCCCAGATTTGGACTCTGTCCAGCGGGAAATCGGGTTTCGTGAGGCAGTTAAGCGGCTGAAACAGAGTCAATTCTCCTTGGGAAAGTGTCGAAACGTCTAGGTAGGGACCCTTCTAATGTCTCTTAGATTCGGCAAAAGCCAACTTCTTTCGGAGAAATCTCAGGCGCGATTCGGGCAAAGTAGGACTAAGCCAATTGTAGTATTTTATCCATTCTTTTACCGATTTCGTCGAGGCGCTCGCGATTTCCCCCGCGAACTTCGGCAGTAGCCCATCCGTTGTAGTCAATGTCGCTTAGCGCCGAACAGACGGCAGGCCAGTTGATGGTGCCTTCCCCCAGTTCGGACTTGAATCCAGCGCGCAGGCCCTCGGAGGCGTGCAACTTCTCGTTCCACTCCTTGATATCGAGCTTTCCGATTCGATTCCCCAAGATCTGAACCCAGTGCTGAGGGACTCCCCATCGGACGTTGTTACCGACATCGAAGTAGATTCCGAACCAGGGATGATTGATTTCATCGTGGAACCTTTCTGCATCGAGAGCACTGATGATGAATCCCGCCCAGACATTTTCGACGAGAATCTTCACTTCGTGTTTTGCGGCGGCTGCAAGCCCCCTTTGGATCACTGTCTTGTTTTTATTCCAGCTTTCCATAAGCGGACGGTTTTTATCGTATTTCGCCACGTAGAGCACGCTGTCCCCACCTACGTCATGGGAGAACTTAACCGCTGTTTCCAGATCCGGGTTATTGGAGTTCACGATTCCATGAATCGGCAAATCTGACTGTTCGGCTGCTTTTATGAATGTCTTTAACTCGTTTTTGTGGTCGATGCGAAGTTCAACGCCGTCGTAGCCGAGTTCCTTGAGCATGACGAACTTGTCTTTTACGGACATGTTAGGCTCGTTGATCATGGTGTATTTAACTGCCTTTTTGATTCGGCCAGACATAGCTCCTGCTTTTGCGGAAGATTCGCGCGAAGTAAGAGTAGCGGCTCCCGTGGCTAGTGTAGACTGATAGATAAAGCGGCGTCGATTCATGGCGCAAATATACAAGGAGTGCCGGTCAACCGACAACCCGTGATCGCGCGGCACCTCCTCTCTGCTCAGGTCTTTGATTTAGGCCTTGAGAGCGTTGTTGCTACGAGTGCCATTAACTATTCGCCAAACGTTTAGCGGATTCGCATTTTGTAGCTCCGTGGGTAGTTGGGAATCTGGCCAGTCCTGGTAGCAGACCGGGCGCACAAATCGCTCGATGCAACGTGTGCCGATACTAGTGAAAAAACTGTGCGAAGCGGCAGGGTAGGGGCCTCCGTGGTGAATCGAATGGCAGACCTCGATGCCGACGGGATAACCATTGAAAATTAAGCGCCCCGCCTTTCGCTGCAGCACGCTGAGCAACGGGTGGAACTCAATGAGATCTTCCTCAGTTCCATGCACTGAGGCGCTGAGCGAACCATCCATTTTCTCTGCTATGGCCACCATGTCCTCGAGGCCTCCGCAATTAACGAGGGTGGAAACAGGGCCGAAAAGCTCATCCAACAGGGTCGGATCGCTTGTGATACCCTGTCGATTCGTCTCGAAGATATAAGCTGCGGCTTCGCAGGCATCGGGGTTAGGTCTGGCAGAAGACTTGCCAATAAGTTCGAGATCTGCACTTTTCTTTCGTATCTCAATGCCTTTGGTGTAGGCCTCATGAATACCCGCGTGCAACATTGTGGAAGGAGCGAATTCCGAAACCTTTTCGGCGACGAGTTCGGAAAACTTTTCCCAGTCGTCTGATTCCATGCCGGCGACGAGACCGGGATTGGTGCAGAACTGGCCAACACCCATGGTTAAGGATGTTACAAAGCCGGCAGCAATCTGTTCTTTTTTTTGTGCGAGCGCGCCAGGGAGGACGAAGATGGGGTTGACGCTCCCCATCTCGGCGTAAAAGGGAATTGGCACAGGCCTGGCCGCAGCCACATCCATAAGGGCTCGCCCGCCGGCAAGTGAGCCCGTGAAGGCAGCAGCCATGATTCCAGGATGTTCTACTAGGCACCTACCGACTTCGGTGTTTCGCCCGTGAATCATGGAAAAGATGCCCTCGGGCATGTTGCAGCGTTTTGCAGCGCCAAGAATGGCGCGAGCGGCCAGTTCACAGGTGCCGGGATGGGCGGGGTGAGCCTTTACAATGACCGGGCATCCTGCAGCGAAAGCGGAGATAGTATCTGCTCCAAGCACTGAAATGGCGATGGGGAAATTACTCGCCCCAAAGACAGCGATCGGTCCGATCGGCTGCATCATGCTGCGAACGTCAGGTTTGGGCATGGGTTGACGATCCGTGTCTCCCAAGTCAATGCGGGCGTCAGCCCAGGACCCTTCGCGAATCAGTTCCGAGAAGAGATGGGCCTGTTGGATGATACGATTGCGTTCCATTTCACAACGGGCGAGTGGGTGCCCCGTTTCTGCAGCGGCTCGCTCGAGTAACTTGTCGCCAAGTGCCATGGCTTCTTCGCAGATGGCCTCAAGGAAATCAGCGCGAGCTTCAGCGGAAAGATCGCGAAAGTCGCTGAAAACGCTCTCGGCGAGTTCCACCGCTTCACCAATTTCTTTCTCGGTAGCTTCGTAAAAAAAAGTTTCTAGTCCGGCCCCGTTGCAAGGATCGAAAGCGGGAAAGGTTTGGTCGGATTTCGCGGATTCGCGATAGCCGATCAGCTGTTGGCCGGTCAGATTCATGAAAAGGATTGTGTGAGATTAATGAATAGCGGAGAGTCAAAGACTTTTGTCTGCATGAAGAATGCCTTTCATGGTCTTCGATCAGTGGGTTCGAAAACCTCCTCGGATGGCTCCAGCTTCGGTGGAGCCAAAATTTGCAGCAAAGCGGGGGTCGAGGGGGCGGCTGTTCGCCATACTAAGCCAGATTCGGAAAAGGCAGCGCTTGTCTTGGGGATCTTCATGATCCTCGAAAGCTGACCGTCGGTGGAGAAGTAACCAGTTGTTGATGAGGAGGACGTCACCGGTTTCCTGCAGGAAGTGACAGGCATTTCCGGGTTCCTCAGCAATCGCTTCGAGAAGGTCCATCGCTTCTATCTGGGCGGGAGATAGATCGGGGAGTGCCGGATCGTTGTGCGCGCGATTGATCAGTACTCGTAGGAAGCTACAGGCGAAATGGTCGTCTCGAAACGAGAAGATGGGCTGCTCGCACCAAGCTTGTTCATTGCCAAGGTCAACGGTGTGCCGTTTATACGTGAATGGCTCCATTAAAACCTCAAGCAGGTCGGGACGGCGCCTAGCTATTTCGTTGAAAAGATGCATTGAGCTGACGATCTGATTTTCACCACCGGTTCTGGCCTGCTTCCAACAAAGAAAAGAAATGACGTCGGATCGATCCGTGTGAAAGGAAAGTTTTTTGTTGGTATTAGGCCCTCGGGTGCGAGGATCGTCTTGTCCGAATCCAGCGTCCGAAACATCGAAGACAGTCTGTCCTTTCTCGTTCTGTGATAGCGGTGATCCTATGCGGGAAGACCAATCTTCAAAGGCGGCACGGGCGCTGTCTTTGTTGTATTCATCGATTGGGAAACCCTTTAGAAATACTGCCCCAGCTCCGGTTTCCAGTTCCTCTTGAATCCATTCCTTGGAGGTTTCGGAAAATGGTTGGCCCCAGCCTTTACGGGAGACAAGTTCGTCTCCTTTCCAGACAGCTGGTGAATCAAGTCGATTTGAAAACATGGATCACTTTTTTTCGGACTCGACGATACGCTTAAGCAGCTCCCTGTCCGCTTTGCCTTTAAGGTAACCGAGTTCGGCGAGGAAAGCATCGGTTTTAAGAAGGGTATCGATGAAGTGCTCTTTCTTACCCTGACCGATTCTTAGATTAAAGAATCCATGTGGCTCACCTTCGTAGATGTGAAGCTCAGATTTGATCCCAAGTTTTTCCTGAGTATCGCGAAATTTCTGGGCGGTTGAAACTGGAATCAGCTGATCTTCGGACCCGAGAAAGACGATCGTAGGCGGATCGTCGCTGGTGAGGTTGTGGGCAGGCGAAATAGCGGGAAACCATTTGGTAACGCGGCTGTGACCATAGCCATCAGGCCCGTTGTCATAGACCGGGTTAAAAAGAAGCAGGGCCTGCGACTTGGAGGAAATTGAAGTGTCGTCTTCGGGATCTTCAAGGCCATCGCAGATGCCGGTTGTGGCAGCGACGTGGCCTCCTGCAGAGCCTCCGCCTGCGATGATGCGGTTGGGGTCTACACCGAAACGCTCGGCATTTTTGCGAACCCAACGAACGGCAGACTTCCCGTCGTGGACGCACATGAGGGGAGAGGTTTTCTGGCGAGACTTGACACGGTAATCCGCGAGAAAGACTACCATGCCGCGCCCAGCCAGATAGTTGGCATGGGGTTCAAATTGACCCACAGAACCGCCGTTCCAGCCCCCTCCAAAGAAAAACACGGCGGCAGGGCGCCGGCTGGTCTTCGGATCGTGGCCCTCGGGATCGATACGGTAAATGCGGAGATCGTCATGTGACGCCTTCTTATAGACTTCGACTGCGGCTCCCTCGATGGCTGCCAACTTAGTTTCAGCCAAAGCAGCAGTTCCCGATAGAGCACAGGCGAGGATCAGGACATTAGAGATGTTCATGGCAAAAAGGTATCGGTGCACTGGTGAATTTCGAGAGCTAATTGAGCATGAGCGCGTCATGCAAGAAAAGGCTTTACGTGCCGTGATTCCGTCGGACTTGCCGTCCACTTGCGGTGACATCTGCAACGTCCATGAGTGAATCATCGTGCGACAGTCAAACTTCGGTTTTCATTCCCCACTTGATTGGAGTGATCGTGGGGGGGGCTTTATGCGCCTCTTTTGCTCCGATCTTCGCAGTTCTTGCGAGTGGAGTTAACGGGGCGGCGGGATGTGTGGGCTTGTTGGTTGAGAATTGGGATTTTGATGCATGCTTGTGGTCAAGGATTGATTGCCCGCTGGCTCGGTGGCGTTCCCGCAAGCCAGGCATTGGTTACATTGCTCATCTAGCCGGAGGTGACTACGATCTGGGATGTCATTATTCTTGGGCAACCGCTCGCAACATGGTAGGTGGTTGGCTTGTTGGTGGTGGTGATGGGACTCTTTCTTGCGATCCGAGGACAGTTGGGGAGATCGAAAAGGAAGTGAAAATCCTGCTTGTCGGTCTTTGCGTGTCGACCGTTTTTGGGCGAAGTGTTTTCTATGGCCAGGCACCGTCGACCCAAGTCCGCTGGAAACCGACCCCGTGAAGCACGCGCGAATGCGCACTCTGCAAAAATTCAGAAAGTCGCGCGACTTTCTGAAGAGTCGTTGTGTGACTTTCTTGCCGATCCGGGAGAGGTGGAGCCGTTTCTTCTAATACTCGACGGAGTCCAGGATCCCCATAATCTGGGGGCTTGCCTTCGATCGGCCGAAGGTGCTGGAGTACAGGCAGTTGTGGTCCCTCGGCACAAGTCGGCGCCGGTGACGGAAACCGTTGTCCGGATTTCCTGCGGTGGCGCGGACAACGTTCCAGTGGTTTCGGTAGCGAACATGGCCCGGTTCCTCGAAAGAATTCGCGATGACTACGGCATTCGTGCCGTCGGAACAGCCGACCAGGCTCACTCGGATCTGTATGAATGTGATTTCA
>PBSY01000007.1 GCA_002726915.1 Verrucomicrobiales bacterium
CTCAACGCATTGACCCCCATGACCTTATCCGCATTGATTTGCTCTATAAGATTCTGCGCTTTTTCAATTTGCTGTGAACGGTGGTAGACAAGAGCTCTTCTTAGATCATATTCCGGCGCTTCATCCGGACTTAACTTCGCAAGTTCAGTTAAAAGAGCCTCAGCTTCCCTAGAGGAATCTGGCGCGTATTCAAGGAGCCCAAGAAGAAACCTCTGCAGGCGAGCCTTCAAGGGCCCACTAAGACTATCAGCCGCCAATCGCTCCCTAAGAGAAGCAGCTATAGTCTCGTTGGAAAACCGGCTTTTGGCACCCTCACAAAGAATCAAAAACTTTTCCGCCTTGTCGGATGACCATTCGCCCTCACCAAAAGAAAATCTTTTTTGCTCTGTTTCGAGGAAGCCGGACAAGGACTCAAGGCGTGACTGCGCTTCCATCGAGACATTGATCCAGCCGGCATACTTCTCAGGTGAATCTGCCTTGTCCCGCATCAAGGCGATGTGCCGCTCTACAGCTTGTTGATCACCCAGTTCGCCAAGAACTTGAATCAAAAGTAACCCAAGAGTAAAATCGCTAGGAGCTTTCTCCAATCGATCCACGAGGATAGCCCGAGCACCGGCAGCCAAACCTTCCGAAAGAAGATACTCGACTAGATCTGCGATATTCTCGGGAGCAGCTGAAGCGGCATCAAGCGATTCAACCAAAGCTTCAGCTGCCGCGCGTTCTCCTGTCGATAATCGAATCTCGATAAGCTCTCTCGCCACATCGAGGCGGTCTGGATGTCGCCTTAGATATTGGCCTAGGTAAGGCGATGCCGCGTCTTTACGATCGATGCTCCTTAGATAGCGTTGCAGATCCAGAATTTCTCTCGATGACTCTTCCGGATCCATCCCGGCAATTGCAGTCTTGAAATCTTGATCTGCGTCAGCATTTTTACCTAACAGATATTTAATCTTAACTAATTCGAGCCGAAGATCACGGCGCTCCGAACGGAGTTCTAACCTACCTTGTAGAAATGACTCATATGCTTTAGGATCTTGAGCAGAGCGCAGCAATTCAATGACCCGCTCTTCCATCAACTTTGAGTCAGGCAACTCTGTAGCGTGCTTAACCAGTATTCTTGTAGCGTCATCTCGAAGTTCAGAAGCAATTAGGACATCGGCATAGTCAAGTATCACTCCTTCATTCAAGGGGTTGTCCTGATACTGTTTTTTAAACCGATTGACCAAATCAGTTCTCTCATCATTGCTGGCTACAACATTAAGGCGCATGTTCATGATCTCTCGCCGCCTCCAGTGGTTAGGGCCGAGCTTTTCAAGAAGTTCATCCAGCGTATTTCCTGCGTCTTCTCTCCTATTGGTTTCAACCAAAGCTTTTGCTAGTCTAACCGAAATTTCCACCGAAGCCTCGGCGTCGGAACCTGCTTCAGAAGCTCGGGAAAGAGCTTCGATACTTACGCTCCAGAACTGGTAGCGTTGCATCAAACGAGCGAGCGACATCGCATCCTCAAAAGTCATCGCATCCGCTTCCATGATATTCTTTAGCTGGGATTCAGCTACTTCACGTCGCCCTTCCAAGCCTGAGCGTTCCAGTAATAGTTCGAGCCATTCGCTGCGACGCTGAGGTCTCGACTCCAAGTCAACGGCGAGGGATAACACGTCGATCGCACGTTCATCTCCTTTTGCATCAAGAGTTAAAAAGAGAAGATACTGCAGCGGAGCATAGTCGGGATGAAGGGCGACGGAGGAGGTTAGTAATTCTTCGAAATCCGTCCGATCTGCTGATTGCATGACTTGAATCAGGACAGTCTTAGCACCCGGATCTGTTGGGTACTGTTCAATGTGACTCTGATAGGTTCCAACGAGCTCACCTAATCGATCCGCCTTTCGATACAATTCGACGAGCGAGTCTAGTGCAAAGTCCAATAACGGATCGTTATACAGCGCAGTCCGATACTGGATAGATAAATCATCAAAAGAACCCGCGCTTCCCTCCTCAGGGTAGGCGGTAGAGGAACCTAGCAGAACCAGCCCCAGAAAAACCTGAAGTGCAGTTTTTAAGTCTGCCATCACCCTACTCATCGCGTTTCTGAATTATTCTCCGGTCGATGCAATAACCTCTTCAACGAGTGCATCGACATCCGTCGATTCCGCCTCGCCCTGAAAGTTTAAAATCACGCGATGCCTCAAGGCAGGGAGCGCAACCCGATTCACATCATCAACGGAAACCGCAGTTCTACCCTCAAGCGCGCAATAGACTCGAGCTCCCCTTATCAATGCCTGCATACCGCGCGGACTTGCTCCATAACTGATGTATTGCGTCACCGCATCAAGTCGCTCCCCCTCTTCTGGGTGCGTCCCAAGAACGAGGCGGGCAGCATAGTCAGTGATGTGATCGGAAACGGGAACGCTGGCCACTACTTTCTGAGAAGCAACGAGCTCTTCTTCCGTAATTACTTGATTCAATAAAGGAGTATCAAAGGCTGCAGTACGCTTTGAAATTTCAACTAGGGTTTCCTTATCAGGAAATGGCACTCGCAATTTGAATAGAAACCGGTCAGCTTGCGCTTCAGGCAGAGGATAGGTCCCCTCCATTTCCATCGGGTTCTGCGTCGCCATGACGAAGAAAGGTTTCGGCAGTGGCATTGTTTCGCCGCCTGCTGTGACAGCTCCCTCCTGCATCACCTCGAGAAGAGCAGCCTGAGTCTTTGGTGTGGCACGATTTACTTCATCAACCAAAATCAAATTGGCAAAGACCGGCCCAGGTTCGAAATCAAGAACTCGGCGGCCCTCTTCGTTTTCATTGACGATGTGCGTTCCGAGTATATCAGCCGGCATTAAATCCGGAGTGCACTGGATACGTCCCGGCTTAAGCCCCATAGCCTTGGACAAGTTCTGCACCAGATAGGTTTTTCCTAATCCGGGAACACCTTCAAGAAGCAGATGACCCCGAGCAAAGACAGCTACCAAGGTATCAGAAAGAAGTTCGTCATAGCCGACGATTGCTTTCTGAATCTCATTTTTAAGCTCAGCGAACTTTTCTTGAAATCGCTCGAGGTTATTTTCTAAATCTTTTGTTTCACTCATTCTAAAAGAATCAAATGGAGGATGGCAAATCGGATTACTCTCCCTCCTTCTCGAATTGTTTGCGGACGGCAGAGAAGTAGCGGAGCACATGTTGCCTCCTCGAAAGCGGTAAAGACTTCTCATCGAGAGCCTGTTCTTCAACCGAAAGAAAGTCAGAAGCGATGTTACGTCGCTGACGCGTCGCCTCCTCCTTGCTAATATCCCCCTCTACCGCTCGAAAGCTTGACTCACCACCCTCCTTAACCTGCGCCACCACTCTCGAATCATTTTTTGCCTCGAAAAGGTTTGTTTTGGAATCAACTAATTCCGCGCTACCAGTTCCGGCCTGATTGCCCCCCTGCCCGGATACATTCGAGCTTCCCATCTGTTTAACCGAAGCACCGACTGAACCCCCGGGTTGCTCTTCGCCTGAAGCCATGCCCGGTATCGGAGCAGCAAGGGAGTTGCCCCCGCCTCGTTCGCTAAGATCGTTAGCGGCTAGGGAGCCACCTTCCCCGTTTGCAGCCCCTTCACCAGGAATAGGTGCCTTTAAAGCCTGCTGGGTTGACCCCTCGCCCGCAGATCCAGTTGGATCCGTACCGGGGACAGGAGGTGCGTTAATCTCGCCGTCACCACCGGCTATTTCTGGCAAGGCCGAATCAGCTCCCTCTGACGACTGCGGGGCCTTCATTTCAGATAATTGATTAGCCAATGCACCTTTATCGAGCTTTTCCAAACCCTCGGGAATAGCCCTCTTTTCGCCTCTGATAGCATCCGCTTCTTCCATGGCCTCGAGTTGCTTCCCACTAATTTCGCTTCCGGCCTCACGCATCATTGTCGCGAGACTATCCAGCTTCTCCTTCGCTTTTTCGCGGTCTAGAACAAAGCGGAAATGTTTTGCAAGTTCTTCAAATTCACGCGCAGCTTGTCTGGGCTGAGCAGCCTTGAGTTTAGCGGAAGCGTTTCCAAATCGCACACCAACAGGGAGGATTTTATCTGCTTCTTCTCGGGCGCTCTCGATACCCCCTAAGGCTCTCCCCAGACGTTCTTCGGCCTCACTTGGAAGAGCTCCGTCCTCGAAGGTTCTTTTCATTTTGGTCGCCTCTTCAGCAACCGCGCCGGCGTCCTTTTTTCGAAGAGCGATCGAAAAATCAAACGTATCTGGATAGCCACTCATGGCTTCAATCATAGCAGTTGAAGCCCAAACCTCTCCTTCATCTCCAACCTTGCGTGCCAAACGTTCGACGGCTCGAGCTCGGGCCTCCAGCGACTCAAGAATATCGCCGGTCGTCAGCCCCTCTGCATCCCCAAGTTGGACAGCCATCTGTGCGACATCATTGCGAAGTCGCTCCAATTCACTCTGCTCCACTTTGGTTAAAGAATTCACGGCAGCGATTTGCCGAACGCTTCGATTAATCTCGTCAGCTTGACCGGCAGCTGCCTCAACCATCTCAGCTGATAAGACATAATTGGCAGATTTCGGAATCGGACGAAAAATCGGCGTGATCGAAAAAACGAATGCGATTAGTGGAAGGACCCACACCGCACGAAGCCTAGGAAACGGAGTCGCTACCGGGAACTCTGAGAGAGCCTTTGGTAGCTTTTTTTTAGACCGTTCGATATGAAGCTCCTCCGCTACGGTTCTCGTATCCTGATTTAAAAAAAACCATGCAGAAGCGAACCTGTCCTTCCACGCGCCGCTTTGGTCTAGAGCCTTCAACGAGTCAAGAACTGAGGGAATATGCCGCAACATCCGGGCACCACCGATGATCATCCATCCAGAGAAAAGCACTAACACTGCAACGTATTCCCCTGACTCCCATTTTAAAGCGAGCCTCAGCAGTAAAACTGAAAGGATGCCGGAGATGCCGAAGACGATGTGGCCTCGCTTCACCCATTCGGCAAACGCAACTATTCCGAGTCGGCGATTAACCATCGCAGATGCTTCAAAATAGGTCTTCAGCTGTGGCTCAGTATCCAAAAAGTTGAGTCTCTGATGTCAAAATGATGGCGACTTGAACGGAGAATCAAGGCTCAGTTGACATTTGTTAAAATCCGTTCGAGACGCCTGCTAACTTCTGGGTCTCCGCTGGTAGCAAGTTCGCGCTGCAAAACCGGGCGTGCAAGATAACCAAATGCGCCTAATTCTCGCGTCGCTTTTTCTCTCACGTCCCACTCGCTCGATCCTAGCAAAGTGATTAGCTTCTTAATAGCTTCGAGAGATTTGTGATCTGGTAGCGGCCAAGGCATATCAATTTCCTGGATGTCTTCCAAAGGTATCTTCCAGTTTCGACCTCCAACCCTCATTGATAGCTCATCGAGCCGGATTAATCCGCTTAGCACCCCGCCATCCCATCTTTCGATCTCAAAGTGCGGCGACTTCTCAGGCATCCCTCCAGAACTTAGCGCGGTTCCCTCCACTCGCGTTATCTGTCGTATTTGTGAGGTGGGTGTGTCGATCAAAACACCACTACTTACTAGCGGTAGCGTCGTGTTGCCTATATTGCCCACTATGACCTGTCCTCCTGCCGCTCGAATTGCAGCCCTCATACCTGATTGAACTATCTGCTTTGGCTGACCTCTCTCTGCAAGTGTCGTCACCCGCCTCAGGTCGACGGGACTGATCGAAATATTGCCCAACAAGTCTGTATCAACGGAAACCTTGTTTCGACCGAGGAAAACTCGGCAGCGTGTTCCATCCATCAATTCTAACATGTAGCCGGCACCACTCCGGCCGATTGGCTCCAACCATGTCAGCTGATTCAAAGCAATCGGCAACTCGCCCCACGCCGTAATGGCAATGAACTTCAGCGCTTCCGGATCGTTGATACGCAAGCGATCGCCCGAATAGGTCTCAATCATGGCGACACCGCTTTCCCGCCAATCGATGTCAGCTTCGGCATTCCCGAGTACGAGACGGTCAAGCGTGCTCGCATTGATCTCTAGCTTGCCGCCACCAGTCTGGGAAAAACTCATCCCGGGTAGAGACAGATTTGCCGAAAAAATCTGACCATCACGCAGATAAACACTCGGCTCAAAGCCAGCACCTGAGTCTCCAACGATCGCAGCTACCGAACGTAGCGGGATGCTAACCTCGCCATAGGGTCCGCTTGCGACTACTTCGCTGCCTTTTGCGGTTCCGATCAATCGAGTCGTTTCACCCATCGCGAGCACATCTCTTGTATCTCGTTCGACCCCTAGCGCTTCAAGACCTAGATGATCCCCTTTTACCGCGCCTATCTCACCGGCCAAATTAACGAGAAGCTCATTCCAGTCGTCGAGATCGTCTTTTTCGGCTAGACCTCCCAGCGAGTATGGATCGAACAAAGCGAGAAGACTCTGACGATCGAAATTCTGGGGAATCGCCACCTGCGCGACCGCGTGAATTAGCGACGCGGATTCGCCAGACTCAAGGCTTACTCGATACTGGAAGGTCAGTCCAAACCGGTTCTGGGATGAGATCCCCGGACGAAGCCCCGCGCCAGAACCTACGAGGTTAAAAAGAAAGGCCCTGTTCGCTTGCCCAGGACTTGGGCTAACTACAATACCCGTTTCACCCGCCTCAAGTATAAGAGGCTCTGTTCGCCCCCGGTTTGAGACAAAGGTCTGGTAGTTGCCCGAGAAGTTGGTCTTTAGGAAAACGTCGAGAACGATCTCTCGTGATGAGCCATTATAAAAAAACTCCACGTAGCGCAGAGCACCTAAGTCATCGACTAATTTCACGCGGCGTTGAACTTCTACTCCCGGCAGATGCGGCATCGGTTTGCCAAAAACCACGACTTCCCGCCCATCACGAGTCATGAGAGGCTGGAAAGAATCGAACTCTTGTCCATTCAACTCCAGCGCAAGACCGTGATTCACCATCGTGCTGCCTACACGACCGATGGAGCCATCAGCAGCTATATCCCACGAATTGCCTGACTTGTCTATCCTAACCCCCATCGCAGCTGGTAGCAGGTGAGATTTCTCCTCAACCTTTTCAGGCTCCTGCGCACCGACAGCGTGTACTCCGAGAAGACATGCCAGAGCAGCCCCAATGCTCTTCCGAGTGAGGCAAACTGTTTTTCGCTTAATGCTAAGACGCCTCATTCTTCCGAAGATACGGCGTTCCTGTAATCTACTATGTGCTGAGTGGGAACGATGGTAACGTGCTGAGCATCGATGCGGACGAACGGGTCCAACAGACGGCCACTGATGGAGTCTCCGCCTTCCAAGCTGGCCTCAAATCGTGCTTTTTCTGGCGACTCCTCCACTCCGCCAAAAAGCCTCGTCATCGCCACTATTTGTGCTGCCGGCAGGGTCATCGTCGTCCCTTCAACATCAAACAAAAGTTCCGGACCTGTCAGTGCTCCGGCTATAAGATTATTCCCCATTAGCAAGGCAGCGCTTTGAGGTATGTCTCCGGGGACCTCTGAAAGCGCAATCCAATCAGAAGAGTCGCCACCACTCGCAAAACCGTCTGCATTCGCCCTCCAAATACGCTTGACGGAAAGGGCTGAAATTTCAACCTCTTCGCCAGAACTTAGCTTCGCAAAGAGTGGGATATCGCGAACAAAAACCGATAAGCGCGACCCCTGCAGAGTCAGCAAGACCAAACGGGGATGAGGATCTGCAGAATAGCGCGCGGTGGCAATAACTGATATCGGGATTTCAACTTCGCCCCAGGCGGTATTTCCGGCGAGGACAACAGAGTCAGAATCGGACAAGGCCATGACAGATCCATCCCTAAGCTCAACGAACACGTCAGCAGAAACAGGAGGAACCCCATCGGATTCTCCAGCGCGAAACAACAGCAAGTTGAGCGCAGCCAGATTCAATGACTGATCTTTAGCACCAGCGATATCGAAAGTCAGCTCATCATCAATTGCTTCTCCCGACAGGACCGAACCGTCTCGAAGAAAAATTAGCTGACGCCTTCCGAAACCTGCTCCACCCTTGATGGCTGCAATGTCGGAAACTTTCACCTCAATCAAGCCCAGATGAGAAGCTTCAAAATTAAGCACCTCGCCGGGATCTGCCTGACCAGCTAATTGGTTTGCCGTGCTAATCCAAAGCAATTCTTCATTTCTTCGATGAATTCCAACCCGATCAATCAACTCGTTTAACGAAATTAGGGATCGCAGTCTCGGAGGGGCCACCGTTTCGCGCGGAAATGTTTTCGAATCGAAATTCTGAAAATGATTGGCGAGATTCGCCTCAACGCCAGATCGAATTAATTTACCTCGCTGCCAGAAATTAGAGAGCTCACCTTCTGCTTCGCCGGCTTCGGCGAGCGAACGCTGTAACACCCAATGAAGGAGCATCCGTTTGCTGTTAGGTTTCAGATCGATCGAATAGCCGACGACTAATTCTCTTCGATTCGCCGAAGCTTCGATATTCGGTTGATTATCCGGTTGACCGTCACTGGCAAGAATTAGGGTATCAGGCCGCCCTTCAGAGGCTCCAAAACGAACTAAGATTCCACCCTCTCCTTCAGCCAAAGCGAGTGCTGGCTCACCGTTCAACTGGCTGCCATCGCTACCGTGGAGTGACTTCCAGCCGAAAGGATAGGTCGTTCGGAGTTGCACCCTGAGCGTCACTGCTGCTCCGGAGGTATTGCTAAAAGTATCCACAATTCGTACGCCGCCTCGCTCCTTATCAAACAAAAAGTCACGACTAATCTCAAGACCATCACGGTTTTCGCAGAGTAATAGCTGCGCCGAATCTGAGTCTCCTGCCGGAACGACTTCGGAGCCACGATTCGGTCTGAATTTCTGGTCATCAATCAGCAGGTTTAAGCCGGATTGAAGATACTGAGTCTCGCCTGAGGTTAGGGCTCCGTTTGGCGCTGCACTCCAGAAAAAACCAAAAGAATCTTGAACTTGAAAGAACCGATCCGGAATCGCAGAAAAAGACTTCGTATCTATTTCTTGGGTGAAACCTTTCTTTGCCGCGCCCATGATGATCGCGATTGCCGAAACAAGGCAGGTGAGGGTTATTCTGGAATTGGGAACAATCACGACACGTTAAGTTAGCGGCATTCAACCAGTTGGAAACCCAATTTTGCTCTCAAACCCCGCTATTTCAGGCGTCCTTGCGCCCTTAATACACAGAATTTACGATTGAAACCGGGTCGAAAGGATCGAATAATCCTGAAAGAATTTAGTCTCCACCTCTCTTCCTCCCTCACCGTGAGCGACTCTTCCCCTAAGATCCTGTATTGCCGCTGCGCCTTTTCGCAGGTCGTTCCCGTCGAAACGAAGGAGTTGGTTCTCGAGA
Source organism: Verrucomicrobiales bacterium (assembly GCA_002726915.1). GTDB lineage: Bacteria > Verrucomicrobiota > Verrucomicrobiia > Verrucomicrobiales > DEV007 > Arctic95D-9. The sequence goes on from PBSY01000007.1 coordinate 9,321, forward strand.
AACTCTGCGAATCGGAGCGAGATTTTGAGTGCGTCTCCGACCTCTGTGAAATGTCTGCCCGCAGAGACGAGCGGATCGGCGAACTGCTTAAAGGGTGCGAGAAAGTTAGAATCGCCGCCTGCTACCCTCGCGCCGTGAAATGGCTCTTCCATCAGGCAGGGGTCGAACTTCCCAACGACGATTCAGTCGAAGTGCTCAATATGAGAGACAGTGACGCATCCACGGTTTTAGACGCTTTATTGGACGAATGAAGGACAATAAAGAACCCATACAAATCATTCTTTATGAGGGTCTTGGCACACACCCAACACCTTCAGCTGAGCGCTTTGCGCTCACTGCTTCTCTTCTTGATCGGGGTTACAGTGTGAGGAGGGTTTCAAAGAGCACTCCAGCCAAACCAAATGAATCCTCTTCCTCGATCATCGTTTTGGGTCAATTCGAGGGAACAACTCCAGAGATATCGGATAAGACAGGAGCCTCGAAAATCGAAGCTAGAAATACCACTGGATTGAGTCAAGAATCGGTCCTGGAACTGGTCGACGATGCGCGATCAGCGTTGGACGTTGAGCAAAACCAGCCAGGCGTGAACGGCGCGTGGAAGCCATGGTTCCCAGTAATCGACTACGATCGCTGCACAAACTGCATGCAATGTCTTAGTTTCTGCCTTTTTGACGTCTATGGCGTTGACGACGAGAAAACAATTCAGGTTCAGAATAACGATAACTGCAAAACCAACTGTCCTGCGTGCTCCCGCGTTTGCCCAGAAGTCGCGATCATGTTTCCGAAGTACAACACTGGACCCATCAACGGGGAGCCGGTCCGTCAAAAGGATGTCGAGCGGGAGAGTATGAAAGTTGATATCACCTCTTTGCTAGGCGGGGATATATATTCAAGCCTCAGGACTCGGAGTGAGAAAGCCAAGTCCCGCTTCTCGAAAGAGCGCAGCCCTGACAAAGCGCTTGATGAGCGGAAGCGCTGCATGATCAAGCTTCAGCAATCTGGGATCATTCCTCCAGAAGTCTTGGCCGAGCTGGACCTAGATTCACTCCCCTCAGCAGAAGCTATCCAAAACAAGGCCGCCGAAATTGCTGAAATGCTCAAACAACAAGAATAGAACTTTCACTCAACGGCTGACTTAATCTGCATGCGAGTGCTTGATTTGATGCGCCCACTTCCCGGTTCAATGGTCTCGATTCGCATCTCATCGATCATCCATATATCCCCGAATTTTTTCCCATGGAGCACTTCAAAGCGACGGACGGGGCGGCCTGAGTTATTGTAGCCGATCATTTTCAACATCCCGCCGCTGCCCTTATCGATCCAGACATCAGCCGTTGCGTAGGCACCCAAGCCGTCAGGATTCCTCACGCGAACGACCCAACAGTCGCGCTGCTTCACCCGATCCAGTTTGACAATTTTGGCATGTGGCCAATAAAGGAATCTCATCGAAAGATCATCATAGGTCACATCCGTTCCGCGAATTTGCGCCGCAAATTTCGAGGAAGGAACTGGCTTTAACTCCTCTCCTTCGGTGCCTTCAAACAAACTGAAACCGGAATTCCCAGTGTCGAGATAGATTAAATGCGCCGGTTCATCAAAAATGAATCGAATCGAGTCGGGTTTGAGGGACATCAGGAAGGGAACCTTCTTCGTCAAGCTCATTCTAAGAACACCAGTGAAATCCTGATCATACAGGGTATAGCTGTAGCGGACGAGCCGCATTACCTCATCGGCACTAAGCTGCTCAATCGATTTGTTGAAGTCCGGTGACAAGTCGCCGGCTTCCTGTGACCGGCCGGGGACCGCAATACAAACTAGGACCAGCAACATCAAAAAGGAGCGAAAATTCATAACTTCAACCAGAGAATAGATGCGTGAAGTGGCGAATACATGCAAATTTAATTCGGGAAATTTAGAGAAGCGATGACCCTCTTGGCACGTAGGATAGTCAGTGCTCAATCTATTATCTTGGTCAGGAATGAAAATTCCCTCCACGAATACTCGGTTTAAAAGGACCCGCGTGAGCAACCCCTAGGCCCGCCATCTCCTCAACGTTGATAAATAGATTTTTATATCGTAAAGGGCTCTGAACACGAATTATTCTCCGATTCGAAAGGTTGACCCTCACCTTCAACGATAGATCAGTTGCCTACTAGGCTGAAATCACCAGCTGCGGCAATATTCACTGAAAATAGTACGGTAGAGAGCACCTAAGAGTGCTAACAAGAACAAGCACTTTCCATGCGGTGATCTTTTGATATTTTTTAGCCCGCCAAATAATGAGCGACTTTTCATCACCTTCCGTCGCCGTAATCGGCTCGTTGAACATCGACTACCTGACAAGGGTTGAATGTCTCCCGAGTCCCGGCGAAACGTTAGCTTCCGATTGCCTCGAGCTTTTTCACGGTGGAAAAGGCGCTAACCAAGCCATTTCAATCGCGCGCCAAGGTTGCCAAGCGCGACTCTATGGCGCTTTAGGAGCTGATGACGCTGGCGTTAACTATCGGAAATCACTGAAAGAAGAAGGTGTTGATGTGACTGGAGTTCTTACCGTATCCCACAAAACGGGAGCAGCATTTATTACGATAGATGGAGCGGGTGAAAATACGATAATCACTGCAGCCGGGGCAAATGAAAATCTTACGGCAGTCCATCTCCTTGAAGCCGCACCCGAAATAGAAGCTTGTCAGGCTCTGCTTGGACAGTTTGAAATCCCCACACCTGCACTGGTTGAAGCAATCGGTATAGCCAATCGCGCAGAAGTAACTGTTGTCCTAAATGCTTCTCCCTTCTTGCCTACCTTTCCTTGGAGGGAAACCCACGTCGACTATGCTATTGTGAATGAGCTTGAAGCTTTTGAACTGCTTGAGTTCTCCCCTTTTGAAGAGTCGGAGTCGTCGCTACAGCAGCGGCTCCATGAAATGCGTATTGCCCACCTTATCATCACACGTGGTTCCAAAGATACATTTGTTTTCAGACGTGGTGGCGACACCCTAAGAGTTCCTACACTTCCCGTCCTTCCAGTTGACACAGTTGGCGCGGGTGATGCCTTTGCCGGTTGCTTTACTGCCCGAATCACGTCTGGAGAAAGTCTCGACGCCGCAGTGCGCGCTGCTAATTGTGCTGGTGCCCTGACTACCTTAGGAAAAGGCGCTCAAGATCCTATCCCGGACCGAGACCGAGTGAATCAACATGTAGAGCATCTCGTCAGTTATGACTAACACCCCAGTATTTTTAGCCCTTTTCCTCAGTTCTTCCACCCTATTGAAAGCGGACCTCTGGCCTCAGTTCCGAGGACCAAAGGGTGATGGCATTTCTGAAGCCCGCAATGTTCCCGTTGAGTTTGGGGAGACGAAGAATCTTAAGTGGAAAACGAATCTTCCCGGGCGCGGTTGGTCTTCACCGATTTTTGACGGCGAGTCGTTATGGCTTACGACTGCAATAGAAATTTTACCTGACGAAGAAGAGCGGATTGAACTGCTGACTCAGGCCGGTGAAGAGGAAAAGAAATTCAAACAAAAGCAGGTCGCGAGAAGTATGGAGTTAGCCCTGCTCCAAGTTCATTATGAGACAGGCCGCCTCTTAAATCAGTTTGAGTTGACTCACGTAGACAAGCCAGACCCCATCCACAAGTTCAACAGTTATGCTTCGCCAACTCCGGTTCTGTGCGGCAATCACGTCATCGCACATTTCGGCACGTTTGGAACTTTCTGTCTTGAGAAGGCCACAGGAAAGGAAGTCTGGAAGCGTGAAATCAAACTGGATCATAGCGTGGGACCAGGAAGCTCTCCATTCATCTATCGCAACCTAGTTATCCTCATCTGTGATGGAACTGACCGACAATTTGTAACGGCTCTTGATGTCCGCAATGGCAACACCGTTTGGACGACGAAACGTCCTGAGATGCGGGCAGAAAGTGGAGATCAAAAAAAGGCTTATAATACGCCCCTGTTGATTACCGACCCCACTGGGCGGGACCAATTGATCTGCATGGGATCGCAATGGATGATTAGCTATGCCCCCGAAACGGGGGAAGAAATCTGGAAGTTGGATCATGGATCCGGCTTTTCTGTCGTTCCAATGCCAGTTTACTGTTCAACAGAGGATTTAGTTTTTTTCTCCACAGGATTCGGAAAGCCCGTCCTCATAGCAGTGCATACCAATGGGGACGGTGATATCACTGCAAGTGATAAGATCGCCTGGCAGGAGTCAAAGCGCATTCCCGCGAAGCCTTCCCCGCTTCTTTTCGGAGAGAATCTCTACACTATCTCAGATGGAGGCATCACTACCTGCTTCAAGGCGTCTGATGGAGAGATTATTTGGAACGGGCGGATCGATGGAAACTACTCTGCATCGCCAATCTACGCTGATGGGAGCATCTACGTGGCTAGCGAGGAGGGAAAAGTCACGGTGTTCAGCCCAGGCGACGAGTACACGGAAATTGCCAGCAATCAGATAAACGGGTCGATCATGGCCTCTCCAGTTCCGCTTGATGGGGCTCTCGTGATACGCTCAGACAGGGCGATTTATAAGTTCAACCCTTAACACAACCGCAGCTCGGCAACTCAAACCTGAAAATCACCGCGAAATCTGCAGCAGATCGTGCAAAAATCCTCTACAAAGCGTGACTTTTTGTCACAAAACGGTTAACTTGAAGTATATTTCTTTGCTAGCTACCCTCATGAAAAGCCTTCTACGCAATTTGCTCTTCAGTCTAAGTTTGTCTGTCGCCATCATTTCCGTTTCTTCCTCAATCCAAGCACGAGAATGGACAAGTACCGACGGGAAGAAAATGAAGGCCATCTTCCTCGGTATCGAGAACGAAAAACTCAAGTTTAGGCTCGCCAACGGACAAGAGGCTTTGGTTCCGGCAGATCGATTTATAAAGGCAGACCAAGAGGCTGCCAAGCGGCTTGCCCTAATTGGTGATGACTCGTTCACCATGGCTTCAGCTCGCCAGATTGATGGCCTTCTGGCAAAGCAACTGAAAGCCAATGGATATTCGTCATTCAATGAGCCTCTCCCGGATGATTTGTTCGTGCGTCGAGTCTACCTCGACATTACGGGTCGAATACCGACTCGAAAAGAGTTTCTCGCGTTTGCTGAGAGCGCTCGCGAAGACAAACGACAGGCATTAATCGACGAGCTTCTGCTGTCGCCGGGATACGCCTCCCACATGTTTAACTACTTTGCAGACATGTATCGCCTTCACGCCAGCGACTTCAACAACGGCATTCGCATGGATCCCTACATGCAGTGGTGGCGCGATCAGCTCAAGGCAAATCGTCCTTACGATGAGATCATCGTAGATATGCTCATCGCGGAAGGGAACGTCGGCCAAAATCCTGCGGCGGGCTTTATTCTTCGCGATACGGGCATGGAGTTCGACGCTTTCTCAAATTTTGGACAGGTGATGCTTGGGATCGATATTTCCTGCGCTCAATGCCACGATCACCCATTTGAAGAATGGACGCAGGGAGACTTCTACCAGATGGCAGCCTTCTTCGGAAATACCCAGCGCTCAATTCGTCGCTACGGAGGCGGCATGATGAGTGGCGCTGTCACCTCAATGCCAAATGCTCCGGATAACTGGCAACGGCAGTTTCAGAATTGGGCCTACGAGGAGAAGGGTATCGCGCCTCCACCAGACAACACTTCCAACCGCTTTCGCTTCTTCGTATCTGCTCTCGGCTGGAATGTGACGGACAATGAAACTCTAGAGACTGTCCTTCCCCACGACTTTATCGGCAGCGGAGGTAAACCTAACGAAGTGGCTAATCCACGCACACTGGTAGGAGCTGCTGCAAAAAAAGGTGGCATGACACGTCGCCAGTCGGTCGCCCAATGGTTAACCGCTCCGGAAAATCCCCGCTTTGCTCTCGTCATCGCCAATCGCATGTGGGATCGAGCTTTCGGTCGAGCTTTAGTTGGCCCGGTAAACGACTTTTCTGACGACATGGTCTCAAGAGCTTCGCAAGCAGAAGCGCTGAAGTTTGTCACCCGAGAAATGCAGCGCGTTGACTACGATCTGCGGGAATTCATGCGAATTCTCTACAATACTCGTGCCTATCAGTCGCTTGCTACCAACGAAGAACCGGACTGGGCTGACGCCTATTACTTTCAGGGACCTATTTTGCGTCGCATGCGCGCTGAACAGGCGTGGGACTCAATGATGGTGCTCGCGAACGGCAACGAAATTGACAACAAGACGGGTGCCGATGGCTCTATGTATCAGAAGATTCTCAACATCGACTTCAACACGGCTTCAAACGAAGAAGTCTGGGAGCATTACGAAGCTTGGATCAGCAACTACGGCGGGCGCGGCGCCAGCGCTATGGTATCCAAGGAAACTGGCGACTGGACTCCAACTTACGTCAACGACAACCAACTGCGAGCTTCAGAGCTCCAGCAACCCGCCCCTGCAGCCTCGATGCTCGACACCTTCGGTCAATCTGATCGTCAAATTACTGATGACCACAACTACGATGGCTCCGTCCCTCAGGTCTTTGCCCTAATGAACGGTAGCATCACCCGCCAGTTAACCGGCTCCTCTTCGAAAGTGGTTTACGACCTAGAAGATCTCGACGGTCCCGACGATAAAGTCCGAGGTGTATTCTTCACCCTACTGAACCGCTTCCCGAGTGACGAGGAGCTTAAATTAGGAATGAGCATGATTGAAGACTACGGCGACAACGGCATCAGCGACCTCGCCTGGGCCCTGATGAACAGTCCTGAATTTCTTTACATACAGTAATCGAAAACCCATACCCCAAGTTACACTTTTAGAATCATGGATCATATCGCTTCACTAGCCGAAAATGACTGCCAGAGCCGCCGCCTCTTCATGGAAATGTCGGCCAAGCTTTCACTGGGTGTCAGCCTCAGTGTTCCCTTCCTGCCGAAGACCCTAAAAGCTCAGGATGGGGCTAAGGCTAAAAACCTAATATACATTTACCTCTCGGGAGGAATGACTCACCTCGACACTTTCGATCCGAAGCGTGGCGACGTTATGGGTAACTCCGAATCCATCGACTCGCCGGTCGATAATATGAAGTTTGGTAGCCTCTTGCCAGGGTTGGCGTCACAGGCCGAAAAACTTACTGTGATCAATTCGATGACCTCAACCAATGGAGCTCACGAACAGGGTCAATACATCATGCGGACTGGCTACGAGAAGCGGGCAACGATCGTCCACCCCACAGTCGGCCCATGGGTGGAGCGCCTTCTTGGCAAACGAGGCGAAACGCTGCCTGACAGTGTTGTGATCGGACGAAGCACATCGAATGCTGGATTCATGGAGCCAGCGCTGAGTCCTCTCCCAATCGCAGATCCAAGCGGAGGGGTTCCTAATACCGATCGTATTGTTGAGGGTGATCGGTTCAGCCGCCGCATGGAAATGGCTTCCAGACTCGGCCAACAATTTACTGAGAAGTTCAAATATGCTGGGCCTGATTCCTATGTGGAATACTACCAGCAAGCAAACCAGCTTCTTAACAGCAATGCATTAAGTGCCTTCGATATTTCACGTGAATCAAACCGGGCAGACTATGGAGAGAGTCGTATTGGACAAGGTTGCCTTCTTGCCCGTCGTCTAGTCGAAAACGGCGTCCGCGTAGTGGAAGTTATTTCAGGCGGTTGGGATATGCATGTCGGCGTCGACCTTGCCACGCGCTCAAAGCTTCCGGAACTCGACGCAGCCGTAAGCACTTTGCTAAAAGATCTTGAATCTCGTGGGTTACTCGAAACCACACTGGTTGCAATCGGAACGGAATTCGGACGGACCCCTGACCTCAACATGAACGATGGTCGAGATCACTATCCCGCCGCTTACTCATGCGTTCTGGCAGGCGGAGGTGTCAAAGGCGGCAACGTTTACGGATCAACCGACGGGGCGGGCAAGAAAGTAAAAAGCGATCCGATGAAGCCTGAGGATTTCCTCGCGACAATCGGTTATGGAATGGGCCTCCCCCTAGAAGAAACTATCTACTCGCCTACCCAACGGCCATTCACATTTGCAAACCACGGTGACCCGGCCACTAAAATTTTTGGCTGAGACGCCTAACATTCCAATTTGGAAGCGCCGGGTGGGGACACTCGGCGTTTTTTTGTCGATAGTTTTCTCACTTACCTATGCAAAAGGTGCTGAAAATTTCACCAAGTATCTCTTCGATATCGGTCTTCCCGATAACTTCGCCAACTGATCCCAAAGCATCGCGAAGATCCATGGCAACAAACTCAGGGGACTCTCCCGCCTCAAGGTTAGTCTTCGCCTTTTCAACGGACTGTAATGCCTTACCCAGACAGAATTGATGTCGAGAATTAATTGCGATGAGGCTTGCTGATTCGATGGGACCGTTTGCTGAGATTTCACGATAAAGAAGTTCACGAATAACGCTAGCTGCCGATTCGTCGAGACAGGATAACCTGATTCCTTTGTCTCCCTCCCAGTCTTGGTGAGTTTGGAGATCAGACTTGTTGAGAATCCTAATTACACGAGTTGATTCGGGAATCTCTATTTCATTTACCCTATCGCGAGACTCACTGCTATCGATCACCAGCAATACCAATTCCGCTAGTTCCAGTTCCTGTTGGCTTCGACGAATTCCTTCTTTTTCAATTTCTCCTTCACTTTCTCGAATGCCCGCCGTATCGATCAATCGAATTGGAATCCCGTTGAGATTGATCATCTCTTCGATAGTGTCTCGCGTTGTTCCAGCCTGTTCATTTACAATAGCTCGGTCAAATCCGATGAAAAGGTTTAGCAGACTCGACTTGCCGGCATTTGGGGCACCCGCAATCACTGTCTTCAATCCTTCGCGCAGGATCTTTCCTTGGTCGGCGGTTGACAGGAGGCTCTTGAGCGTTGCCCCAATANNACTAAAACGCTCGATGAGCTGAGCAGCAGAATCGGGCGTTATGTCTTCCTCAGGGAAATCAATATAAGCTTCGAGGTGNGCCGTCACTGATACTAATGCTTCACGAAGATTCTCAATTTGCTTACCTAAAATACCCTCGAGTTGCCCCTGGGCTGCTCTGGCGGCGAGATCGGTTTTGGCGGAGATCAAATCCATAATGGCCTCTGCCTGAGTCAGATCGATCCGTCCGTTGAAAAATGCTCGCTGTGAAAATTCACCCGCCTCAGCTGGCTTAGCGCCAGCTTCAAATACAGCATCCAGAATCTGCTTCGTCACCACAACACCTCCATGGCATCCGAGCTCGATCACGTCCTCGCCAGTAAAGCTGGCGGGACTAGGGAAATAAGTCAGTAAGACATCATCAAGTTTAGCGCCCTCTGAATTGCAGATGGCCCCAAAGTGCTGATGGCGCGGAATCCAACTCCGATATGATTTTCCGCGAAATACCTCATCAACAACTTTGGCCGCTTCTGGGCCGCTAATGCGGATCAGGGCTACAGCTCCCATACCTGGAGGCGAAGCGATCGCTGCAATGGTAGAATTCGTCATCGAGTTTTCCCGGACTGTGTCAGTGATCCCCTATTGTGGCAATGTCGAAAAGCCCTAGCTTTACTCGCTATCCGTAATCAGCTATCGAAGTAGGTGTATGTTAATCAAAGAACTGCCCGAAGACGAGCGCCCGCGCGAAAAACTCGCTATAAAAGGCAGTTTTGCTCTCAGTGATGCTGAGATTTTGGCGGTCTTTCTCGGAACTGGCCGAAAAGGAACAAGTGCGATTGAGTTGGGTCGCGAAATGCTGAGACACTTCGGTTCCTTGAAAAATCTTTCCCGAGCCTCTGTCGAAGAACTCACTTCCGTAATAGGCATTGGTCCAGCAAAAGCTGCGCAACTCGCTGCGATATTCGAATTTGGTCAACGTCTCGCACGCGAAACCTTCAACAACCGGCCTATTAACTGCCCGGAAGACGTGTTTGAACTAGTTGGGAACGAAATGCAGTGCTTATCCCAAGAGTCAGTTAGGATTATCTTACTCAATCACAAGAAGTGCCTCATCCAAATCGCAGAGATTTTCGTCGGGACGGGAAACCAATCGTTCGCCAATCCTCCGGAGATCTTGCGCAAAGCGATTGGTCACGCCGCCAGTTCGATGATCCTTGTGCATAATCACCCGTCCGGTGATCCGTCACCCAGCCATGCGGATCATCAAGTTACTCAAAAAATGAAAGCGGCCTGCGACGCAGTTAACCTTGAATTCGCGGATCACGTCGTTATTGGTTCTTTAGCAAATTCTTCCGGTCAATTCTACTTCAGCTTCAGACAAGCAGGTCTCATATAGTTCTCTTCCTCCATGTCGACCCATCCCTCAGCCATCGTCTCGAAAACCGCCAAGCTCGGCGAGAACGTCACTATCGGGCCCTTTGCTATTATTGCAGATGACGTCGTCGTCGGTGACGGTTGCCGAATCGACGCCGCCGCTCAACTCATGAATGGCTCTCGAGTTGGAAGCAACTGTCGAATCGGGTCGGGAGCCCTCATCGGCGCTGACCCACACTACATTGGTTTTGATGAGTCCATCGCTAGTGGAGTTATCATCGGCGACAACAACACGATCCGAGATTATGTCACGCTGCATCGAAGTATTGAACCGGGGGGCACTACAGTAATCGGGAACGAAAACTATTTCATGAACGGCGCCCATGTCGGCCATGATTGCATCCTTGGAAATGGTAATACTTTGGCCAATAATGCATTATTGGGCGGACACGTTATCGTAGGTGACGGCTGTTTTCTAGGTGGAGGATCAGCCTTCCACCAGTTTGTGAGAGTCGGAAACTACGTTATGGCTCAGGGATTAGCCGGAGCTTCTCTCGACGTTCCTCCCTACCTAAACATCGCCGGAATCAATAATGTATTCGGCATCAACTCCGTAGGTTTGAAACGCGCTGGACTCGATGCAGGCGCGCGCAAAGGGATCAAAGAGGCCTATCGGCGCATTTATCGCGGAACAGAGACTCTTGCGGAAGTTCTGGAAGCTTCAGAATCGGATGACTTTATCCCTGAAGTGAAGGCGTTTTATGACTTTTTCCGCGATAAGTCGAAGAGAGGGGTTTTGATCCGCTCGAAATGAGCCTTTCAATTTTGTTAAGTAAATTTAACTAAAATAGCCCCGAAAAGCCCTATTTCGGTCGTTTTTGTCGCTTTGAGGCTAAATCAGATTTGGTAAATCGGTAAAGTGGAGGCATATTTACGCTCTCCTAAAAGCCGCTTTGATCAATTCGTTCGACAGCTTTATTCTTTTGCTTCTGCGATGGATGCGCTCTGCCGCAGTCATTTACGCTTCCGTTGCCGCGACACTTCTTCTCTTACCGCTGGGATCTTTTGCGCAGACAGTGCAAAATGTTGAGATCGACAGCAACTTCTCTGAATACGATCAGGGAATGAATATTGCCAAGGCTTGGGGTGATGTGGTCGTTACCTACGGCGACTTAACTATCCAAGCTGATCAGGTGGAATTCCACCGTGAAACGGGAAAGATTTTTGCCAGAGAAAACGTTCGGGCCTTCACAGGAAGTGAAACGGTGGATGCTGAAGAAATCATTTACAACATTCACACTGGAGAAATGACAACGAGTCAGTTTAAGAGCTCACTCGAACCAATCTTTTACACTTCCGACCGTATAGCAAAACCTGACGAGGCCAGAGATGGTCCCTTTACTTTGCTGAACTCCAGTTTTACCACGCATGACTCTGCCAACCCTAATTTTCGGGTGAAAGTCAAAAAACTAGAAATCTACCCTGATGACAAAATGGTTCTTCACGGAGCCAAGGTTAGCATTGGAAAAGTCCCGGTGATGTGGTTTCCCTATTTCGTTCAACCGCTGGAAGAAGAGCTTGGTTACCACTTCACCCCAGGTTGGAATTCGCCGTGGGGGGCTTTTCTGCTCAATCAGTATGGTTTTAAACTGGGAACAGAATACCTTGTCCAAGCCCAGTTGGACGTTCGCTCAGATCGAGGAATTGCTGGCGGATTAGAGGTTAAGGACCGCAACTTCGACACCTCTTCTCAAATCGGAAAGCTAAAGCTTTACTATGCTGGTGACGACAACCCCCAGCTGCCGTTTATCGGTGACGTTCGAAAAACACCGGTCGACTCCAATCGTTTTCGCATAAATCTCCAACACCGCGTTTATCTCCCAGGAGCCAAGGATGAAACTTTCTACGTTGACTTCGATATCAACAAGTTGAGTGACCAATTCTTCTACGAAGATTTCTTTCCAAGCGAGTTTCGGATTGATCCAAAACCTGACAACCTCATCAACCTAAATAAGGTTTTTGCTCAGGGAGAGATTTCATTGACGAGCCGCTTTCAGTTCAACGAATTTTTTCAGACTGACACAAGGACTCCTGAACTTGCTGTAGACTTTATTCGAACCCCATTGGGCGAGACCGGTTTCTTTTACAGTGGGTTTACCACTTACGGTATTCTTGACGAGGAACTCGATGAAGAATCAATTCTCGCGAATGAACCAGATCCTTCGGGTTACAACCGATTTCAGTCATACCACGAGTTTATTTTTCCTGTTAAAGCTGGCATCTTTGACATCGTGCCGCGAGCCGGTGCGGGGTATGCGAACTATTCCAGCTTTGATATTCCAGGCTTAAACTCTTTCGAGAGCACTAGCATGCACGCGGGCGTGGACCTTTCTTTCAAACTCTCGAAACGTTCTCACGATGTCTACAATCGGGCGCTCGGCTTAGACGGTCTCCTTCACGTGGTCCGTCCTTACCTGAATTACTCATATGTCACGACCGATCAAATTGATGGCCGTTTCGTTCCCATCGATCGTTTGACCCCGTCAACCCGCTTGCGCCCAATTGATCTTCCGCTCTACACCTCTATCGACGATTTACGCAACTGGCAGATCTTTCGCGCGGGTGTTTCGCAGCAGTGGTATACCCGCCGCAATGGTTCAACATACAGGTGGCTGACACTTGATAACTACATGGATTTTTATGCTGATGATCCCGAGTTTAATCGAAACGTCTCAAACTTTTTCACTGACATTAGGTGGTATCCACTACCATGGCTCTACACTACCACGACAGCGCAACTGCCAGTTTCCAACAATTCACAAAGCTTCTCCGAATTGAGTACCTATATCGGTGTGACACCCACAGATTGGTTTCAGGTCGAGTTTGGACACTACTTCATTAACGACCACCCCTTCTTTCGAGACTCAAGCTTGTTCACTGTAGATACCTATACACGCCTGAATGATAACTGGGGCTTCAGTACTAGTCACAGATTCGAGGCGGATGATAGTACTCTGGAATACCAGCAATATAGCGTCCATCGCGACTTGGCCAGCTGCACGGCTACTCTAGGGGGAATAGTTCGAGATAACCGCAGCGGGGATAACGAGTATGGTGTTCTATTCAGTTTGACCCTAAAGGCATTCCCGAAGGTTCGCCTCCCTGTCGACTTCCAGCCAGGCGGCTTAAGCGCTGAAAACAACTAGGGCTAGAACCTATTGCCGAGAGCTCAGTTCTGACTTGTAGCGAAGCGCTTGCTTAAGAGTTAAGCGAGTCTTCCACCCCTGCAACCAGAACTGTCGAGCGTGAAGATAGTCAGCAACGCTCACTCATGAGACGCAGACCATGTCAATGGTCTCAGCGATCAAACTGGGCATCAAAGATAATCTTTGATGGAGGAAAGTCTGCCCTTCTAACAAACTCAGCGGACTCTGCTGCTCCTGCTTCGCGGTCCATGCCTCCGTCTTCCCACTCAACCGAAAGAGGGCCTGCATATTCGATGTCGTTTAAGGCACGAATAATCTTTTCAAATTTGATATTTCCTCGGCCCACCGATTTGAAGTCCCAGAACCTTTTTCGGTTGTGAAAGTCGACATGGCCGCCAAAGACGCCGGCGTCGCAAGGTTGATCGGACCAGTAGACATCCTTCATATGGACATGGTTTATCCGATCAGAAAAGCGATAGATAAATTCGACATAATCAACACCTTGGTAGCCGAAGTGGCTGGGATCATAGTTGAATCCAAAAGCTGGATGGTAGTCAATCGCCTCTAGAGCCTGTTCCGCGGAAGCAATATCAAAAGCAATTTCAGTGGGGTGAACTTCAAGTCCAAACTTCACTCCGTTCTCCTGAAATACGTCCATGATGGGGCCAAAGCGGTCAGCAAAGTCTTTGAATCCATCCTCAATCTGGCCCGGGAGAACAGGGGGAAAAGAGTATAGGAGATGCCAGATCGAAGAGCCGGTAAATCCATTCACAACGCCCACCCCGAACTCTTTCGCTGCAATAGCAGTCTTTTTGAGCTCTTCAGCAGCCCTTTGCCTTACCTGCTCGGGATCTCCATCTCCCCAGATATAATCCGGCAGAATCTGCTGATGACGCGCATCAATGCGGTCGCAAACTGCCTGACCTACAAGGTGACTTGAAATAGCGTAGCATTTCATCTCATGCTTTTCGAGCAGTTCACGCTTTGCTTTACAGTAATCGGCGTCTGCTTTGTCGACTTCGAAGTGATCTCCCCAACAGGCAAGTTCAACTCCATCGTAGCCCATTTCCTTGGCTTTCACGATTGCTGTTTCGCAATCAAGATCGGCCCACTGGCCGGTGAACAATGTGACTGGTCTTCCCATGGATTTAACGATTAATTAACCAAAATAGAACTGAGAAGTGATACCGTTTCGCCCCCCGCGTTTCAAGCCGTATTTGAACGAATACGAGATGATACAAAAATAGGTCCCCGAAAGCCGAAGTATCGTATCCGTGTAATTACCAATATCCCCTATTAGGGAAAACTGGTCCTCGCGACAGCGACTAAAACGTTGCGGTCGCACCAATGTGGAAACGACCTGATTCGTCAACTACGACGTCTTCAGTATACACAGGGTAACCGTAATCGAGGCGAAGACGGAACCAATCACTGTAGTCCCAGCGCATACCAACTCCAACTGATCCGATTTCAAAACTGCCCGCCTCCTGTGGCAAGAGATCTTCATTTCCAAGATTCGCGGCATCAAAGAAGCCCAAAAACTGCAAGCTATCGCTCTCATTTTCCCAGTCGAGAATGCGACCTAGAGACATTGGCGGAGCGTAAAGCTCTACCGTGCCCCAGAAACCGTGATCCCCGCGAATAGCGCTTTCATCGTAACCCCTCACGGTTGCGTAACCACCAGCACCTAACTGTTCAGAAGGCTGAAGATTGCCGTCTGACAACTGACCTTGTACTTTGAGTCGCGCGGACCAACCTCGGTCACCAATGCGCTGACGATGTTCAATACCGCCCACCCCGTAGAAATAATCAGCCGTAGACGGAGACCGTGATAAGCCAAAGACCTCGTCAGAGTTGTGATTGCTGATTCCGCCCGGCGAGTAGACGCCACGTAGATCGAGTTCAGTAACGCCACGTTTGTGCTGAATCTTCTCGTTGTAGGCGACGCTAAATTGGAAGATTTCGGCAGTTGAACCAAATAACTGGCTTGCACCTGCGTTGTCTGGATCGATGAATTCGAGATTACTTCCGTTCGACTTGAAGTCGAACCCGAGGACCATTTCGCGTTCACGGTTTGCCTCGCCTTGGAGCGGTATGCCGTAACGGGCGCTCATCTGAAGATTATTGCCATCCGAATCCAAAGTTCCACCCGGTCCGGCCTGCACGATGGGGTTAGAGTCAATTTCAACGAATGACCCGAAGAAGGTCACCCAGTGTCTCCAAGGAAGTGCATGCGTGTAAATCAGAGAGCTACCACTGACGTGTTGAAAGTTCAAATCAGCGGTATATTGGAAGCTGAGAGAGTCGCTGGGCCCTAAAAGCTCACCAAAATTAAAGCCTGCCACTATGCGATCCCGGCCAAGAAAATCATTCCCGGAATCCTCGTAGCCGACATAGAACCAATCGCCTCTCGATTCATAACTCCTCAAGATCACATCGGTTGTCCCAAACTCGAGGCCTGGAGCGTAGACCATGTCAACTTTCCGATAAGGTGATCGGTTTACCCACGATAGATCTCTAAGAACCTCGGACGCACGGATTACTTCACCCTCCTTAATCCGCATTTGATTGCGGATGAATTCTTCAGTGTCAGCGTCTGCGCCCTCGACGCGGATCCGAGCAAGCTGTGACTCGATTACAACAAGTTGAACAACTCCGGAGGTGATGTCCTGCTCTGGAAGCAACACATCAACCACGGGACGATCGCCCTTACGGTAAGCAATGATGACATCTCGGACCATCCGATCGAGAGATGAGAGTGACACAGGTTTTCCAATGAAGCTTTTTAAAACATTACCTACGGAGGGGGGGAAATCCTCAAAATCATGCCAGATTCCTTCTACTCCAGGCCATCCATCGAGCCTAACTTCGCCAGGGCTCGGTAGGAGCACAACGCCGAGGAGTTGGTTAACCAGGTACTCGTCCTGACTGGTCCCGACCGAACTCCCCCTTCCGCCAGCACTGGCAAGGTCAAAGCGGCCTAATTCATCCACATCGATAGGTCCTTCGCCACCTCCGGAATCCAACACTGACTGCGTCTGTTGGACTTGTGTTTGCACTTGGGGAGGCAGAACGTCCACCAAAATTTCGGTCCCGTATTGGTCGGTAATCGTACTTTGGCCAAAAGCAGAGCAGGCGGAGGCGGTCACTGCAAGCGCTGCAAAGCCGGATACAAATCGTTGGATTCTCATCATCGGGTTGGGGGTAGAGGCCCTTAAACACGCCTCCACAAGCTCTAATCGATTAACACAGGTTAATAGCATTTAAAAAGGTTTTTTTAGAATTTTTTTTCGATTTTTCTTAGGTTAGGTGAACCATAAGGGCTTGATATAGGCTTGGAACCGAAACCCAGGAAATGCTCATTGATACCCACGCTCATCTCGCATCCTCGAAATTCGAGGGTGAGATCAACTCGATCATTACCACCGCAACTTCGGCCGGAGTAAGGCGAATCGTCTCCATTGCTTGCGATATTGAGGATTCTTACCAAAATCTTTCACTATCCCGCGATTACCCATCGGTAGTCGCTCCCACAGCAGGGATTCATCCGCTCTATGTTCATGAAACAGAAGAAGGATGGCTGCAGGAGCTCACCAAAATAGTCAAAGAACCAGAAATTACAGCGCTCGGTGAGATTGGGCTCGACTACTTCCACTCTCCTCCAAATGGACTCACCGAAGAAAGCTGGCGATCCAGACAATGGGAGGTGTTTGAGCAACAAATACAACTCTCCATCGACAACCATCTCCCAGTTGTAGTTCACCAGCGAAACAGCGCCGACGATGTCACCAGTGTCCTGCGACAATTTCCCAAAGCTCGAGCCGTTCTTCATTGCTTTACCGGGACGATTCAAGAGGCAGAGGCAGCTCTCGAAATGGGGCATTTTCTCTCATTCACAGGAATCCTGACCTTCCCCAACGCGTCTACGGTCCGCGAGGTGGCCACCATGACTCCCAAAGACCGCGTCATGTTAGAGACAGACAGCCCCTTTCTGGCACCCGTCCCCTTTCGCGGAAAGCGATGCGAGCCGGCCATGATCACCCACACCGCTTCGACCCTTGCCGCGCTTCACCAAACGAGCGCGGATGAAATCGCCGAAATAACTACACGAAACGCCCAGGCATTCTTCAACCTCACCCTAAATCACCCCAGTGTAGGCTAGCGCTTATGTTGAGTTGCTGACGAGTCTCCGAAGACGTTCCCTCAGAACGCAGATAAACTAGCCGCTGTCGCCAGACTCTCAGAGCGCACCACATTCGTCCAAGAAGAACACTTTCTACCTTACTCGGCCCTCGCAGAAAACGCGGTCACTATTTTGACGCTACACTTTCAGACGATTATGGGGCTACGATGCTACATTGGCAGAAAGAGTTCCACTCTGTGATCGAAAAACGATTCTAGAGATTTGGGTTATTTTAGCGTCGCTGAACCCACGGTAGCTTGCATCTCCTCAAGTTCGTCTTCTCCGATAACTTTAATCCCTAGGCTTTCCGCTTTGTCGAGCTTTGAGCCACTTCCCTCTCCCGCCAGAAGAAAGTCCGTATTTTGACTAACCGAACCGGAAACCTTGCCTCCATGAACTTGAATTGATTCTTTGATCTGGCTTCGAGGTGACGAGAGTGTTCCGGTGATTACGAATGTTTTTCCAGTAAATGGATTCGGATTGTCAGCCGCAATAACGGCAGGAAGAGGCGCGTAATTGTCGGAGGCTGGATTGATACCAATTTCGCCTAAGCGCCTTAACGCACGTTCGCCTTCCGGCGACTCAAAAAACAGCCCGACATTCCTGGCCACAGTGGGGCCGACTTCCCCCGCTATTTGATACGGAGCGAGGAGCGGGTTGTCCTCTTTCCTCTCCCCTGTTTTGAGAGTCTTCAACTCTTCAAGGATCTCAGACCTCTTTAATTGAGAAAGACGCTCATGAGTGCGCGAAAGCTCTCTGGCAGCCGATTCCCCTACCTGGGGTATACCAAGGGCATAAATCCATCGATTCAGAGGTGCTGTTTTCGCCCTTGCAAGGGTTGTTACTATGTTCTCGGCTTTTTTCGCGCCCAGCACCCTTGGACTTTCTTCTGTCCCCAAATTTAATTGTGCCAACTCTTCCATGCCGACTGAGAACAGATCCAGGGCCTCATGTATTAGCCCCCTCTCGACCAATTTCTCAGCCACAATATTGCCAACACCCTCCACGTCGAGCGCCTTTCGACTGACAAATTGCTTGATTCGATTTGCAGATTTGGCGGGACAACCCGGATTTGGACATTTCCAAGCGACAAAACCTTTGGGACGAAAAATCTCACTCGCACAACTGGGGCATTTCCCGCTGACCGCTTCGTGGATGTCGTATTTCTGCGACCCATCGCCTCGTTTCTCTGGAAGGACTTTTACCACAGCAGGAATGATCTCCCCTGCTTTCTCAACGAGAACGGCATCTCCAATTCTGACATCCTTGCGATCGATCTCGTCCTGATTATGAAGGGTTGCGCGACTAACGGTCGTCCCAGACACAAGCACCGGGTCCAATTCCGCTACAGGGGTTAGAACTCCCGTTCTGCCGACCTGAATTGTGATATCCCGTATCACGGTCTCCTTTTGCTCAGGAGGATACTTAAAAGCAGCCGCCCATCTTGGAGCTCTCGAAGTCTCTCCAAGTGACTGCTGATGCTCGCGACTAGCCACCTTAATGACCGCGCCATCTGTCTCGTATGGCAGATCAAGTCGCTTCACACCGAGTTCCCGCACGACTTCGAGCACACCACTCAAAGAATCCCTCACCCAAATCGGAGAATTTATCGGTATACCAAAACCAGAAATTAAGTGCTGGAAATCGAGGACTGATTCAACCGATACGCCGTCCAATCGCCCCATTCCATGGGCAATAAAGTCCAGTGGCCGCTTGGCTACCTCTCGTGAATTCAAAAGTTTAAGCGTGCCCGCGGTAGCGTTGCGCGGGTTTTTAAAAGTCGGAAGTCCTTCTTCCTCGCGAGACTGGTTGAGAGCCGCGAACAGCTCGTTCCGCATAAAGACTTCTCCGCGAACCTCGAGCCATTCCGGAGCTTCATCTGGGAGCCGCAACGGCACATTCCCGATCGTTCGGACATTCTCGGTTATATCGTCCCCCGCAACGCCGTCGCCTCGGGTGACTGCAAACGCCAACTCTCCCCGCTGATAATGAAGAGCTACCGCAACTCCATCGATCTTCGGCTCAATGACCACTTTGACATTATTCAGGTTCAGAAGCCTCTGTAGACGCTGATAAACATCCGTGAGTTCCTCCTCTGAAAAAACGTCATCGATACTGAGCATCCGCAAGAAGTGTTCCCGCTGCTCGAACCCTTCGATTGGTTCACCGCCGACCCGCCGAGTGGGCGAATTAGGCGAGGCAAGCTCAGGGAACCTCTCCTCTAGCAGCTCAAGGCTGCGGAACATCACATCGTAGTCACGGTCCGAAATATCCGAATTGCCCTCGACATAGTAAAGGCGATTGTGGCGCTCCAACTCTATTGAGAGTCGCTGAATATCCTCACGCGCTTCAATCAGAGTCATTTCGATCCCTCAGTAGCGCAGACTTTAGTCGTCTTGACGTGAAATCTCATCCTCGAGACGCTCACTGAGCCATTGTTTGATCATACTCTGATAGTTCAGATAGCGGCGTCGGGCCAGACGTTTGATCCGACTTAGCATTTGAGGATCAAAGCGCAAAGTAATCGTTGTTGATTCTCTCACGTTTTGTCGATGCAGCGACGCATTCATCAATCGGGCATCGAGCGAATGTTTCGCCCAGAAGGCGGCTTCCGCCGCCTCATCTTCGAACTCAGGGATCTCACTCCAGCTTTGGATTGTTTTCACGGGTTAGAAAGGGGTTCAGTTAGATTAAATTTTGGCCTAGATCCACTCAGCATTTTTGCGTTCATAAAACGACGACTCATCATCGGTCGTGTCTCGGCAGAAAATGACCCGATAATTTTTCCCGTCAGTCCAAAAGGCAGAAAACAGGTAACGACTTGAAAGAGTTTTCCCAAGAGAGAAATAGCGGGCTTCGCCATCACCGGACTCAGATTCGGGAAGCAACCGAATGGAGAACGGGTCTTCGAACGCTTCTTCCACTTCTCGAGGCGGAATCTTCTTCAGGTCAAAATGGCAGTCAATCCAATCAAATTCCATATCGCAGCAGGAGGAACGCCTAACATACTGCAGCGGGCGTCTTTCCTCAATCTCAAGCTAGGGGATCGCCAAAAGAAAGCAATTATCGATTCCCCCTATCTCAAAAATCTGCATCGATAAAACAAAATTTTTCACAAGTTTCAATTCTATTTATCGTCAATCTACATTCAATATGCAGAACCGAGGTCAACTCACCCGCGCACACTGGGCGCGGCATCCAGCCTTGTCATTTCCTCAAATTATAGCTGACGTCGAAGCGCCAATGCTTGCCACAGTTCCATACGCAGGGACTCCCACCTCATCTTCTGATCCCAAAACAAGCCAATCTTTCCGTTGAGCAGGGAATCACGATCGGCCCGTGACTTACGGACGAATTTAGATCTTTTCCTGCAAGACAAAAGGTCTTCCATCGTCAATACTAAGAACGTTAGCTATAGCCCAGATATTTTTCATGAAACTCCTCGCTGCACCCATCCTCGCTGGCCTCAGTGCCTTCCTCATAACGTCGCCCCTAGCGGCGAAAACCGCCCTTGAGATTGCTAAGAAACATGATCTTAAAAAGATAGAAGCGCTAACGGCTTACCTCAAAACCAATCCCGATAAAAAAGAGCGCGATCTGGCGCTAGATATTTTGGTCGATGCAAACATGGACTTGGGAAAACTCGAGCCAATTCCTGACCTTCTGGCTCAACGCTACGAACTCCAAAACAAGGGCCCTGAGGCTGACCTCCAATTAATCGTGACTAAAATTATCAGGCCCTTTATTGAATCAGCCGCCGCCACTAATCAACGCGACAGTGCGAAAGATTTTGTTGCTCGCGTGAAAGAAGACTTCTCAAGCAATCCTCAGGCAGCCCAACTCAACCAGTTCATCGACCAACTTGCTTCTGAACTCTACCTCCCAGGTGTCGGTGACACGATGGATTTTGCCTTCACCGATCTGCGTGGTAGCGAAGTGGATCTCTCAAAGATGAGGGGAAAAGTAATCTTAATCGATTTTTGGGCAACTTGGTGCGGACCTTGTATCGCTGAGATGCCGACAGTGATTGAGGTTTACAATTCATACCATGACAAAGGCTTCGATGTTGTCGGTATCTCACTGGATGAGGATAAGGGCGCTTTGAAAGAGTTTATCAAGACCAATAAGATGCCTTGGCCGCAGTATTTCGATGGCAAAGGTTGGGCTAATGAAATAGCCCAGCAATACGGAATCGGCAGTATCCCTGCCACTTTTCTTATCGGCAAAGACGGCAAAGTAGTTGCATCCAACCTCCGTGGAAAAGCGCTGGAAGAAGCCGTGGCAGAATCACTTGAAGGAGAATAGTGCCCTCTCGGTTGCCTTTTATTATCCAGCTTCCCCTTCGCTTTGAGCGGCTAAAATGGTTTGGATTTTCTGTTTTACGTTTAACAGATACTACGATATTTGCTCTGCTTTATGATTTCCGATAATCGTATCGACCAATGTTTCGCAACTCTCCGCAACGAAGGGAAATCTGCGTTTGTTTCCTACATCTGTGCGGGCGACCCGAGCATGGACCGTTCATTGGAAATCATGCAAGCACTCGAAAGAGCCGGAACTGACATCATCGAGTTGGGAATCCCGTTTTCCGATCCCATGGCGGACGGAATCGTTAACCAAATGGCTGCTCACCGTGCGCTTGAAGCTGGCGGCACGACTCTCGGCGTTCTCGAATTAATTCGCCGATTCCGCAAAAACTCGGACACACCTATCGTTCTCTTCACCTACCTCAACCCCGTCTACACCTACGGTTTCGAAGCCTTCCACCACGACGCAGCCGAGGCGGGAGCAGATGGAGTATTATTACTCGACCTTCCTCCGGATGAGATAGCGAGGAATGAAGAGCTCAAAGAAATTGATACCCTAAAGCACATCAGATTAATCGCGCCTACGACTCCCGAAGATCGAATCCCTCATCTTGCAAGCAGCAGTGAAGGATTCATCTACTATGTCTCACGAACTGGCGTGACCGGAGCCCAACAAAACCTTGCAGAAGGAATTGCCCAGAATGTGGCAACGATACAGCAGCATGCCACGGTCCCGGTTGTCGTAGGATTCGGCATATCCACCCCTGAACAGTCTGCCGAAGTAGCCCGCTCCGCAGATGGCGTAGTTGTCGGCAGCGCGATTGTGCGTCAGATCGAAGCTAGCGTTGATGCTGAGGACCTTGCCTCGGAGGTTGAAGCCTTCGTCAAACCGCTTGTCGATAGTGCCAAGTCGGTCTAATTTCACCGCTAGGCGGATACCAGGTTAAACTGATGCTCAAATTCACCAAAATGAACGGTGCTGGCAACGATTTTGTCATCGTCGATAATCGTGATAAGTCCCTCTCTCTGAACAAGGAACAAATCAAGCTAGTGTGCCAGCGCCAACGTGGAGTAGGCGCTGACGGTTTCCTTGCTGTTGAACCTTCCCAGGGCGGTGCCGATTACCGAATGCGATACTACAACGCAGATGGTGGTGAAGCAGAAATGTGTGGTAATGGTGCCCGCTGCTTTGCTCGCTTCGTTAATCGGATCGAAGGAAACAGCCTCTCTGAGACGTCCTTCGAAACGATAGCGGGCGTCATCAAAGGGGAATTCCTAGGTGATGAGGTTCGAATTCAGTTAAGCAAGCCGTTTGACTTTTTCCTCAATGAAACGTTACAAATCGGGGACCAAAAGAGACTTGTTCACTCAGTTAACACGGGCGTGCCTCATGCTGTCATTTTCGTCGATGATGTTTCCTCACTTGATATTCAATCTCTGGGAGCCGGCATCCGACACCATGAGCATTTCGCCCCATCTGGAACTAACGTGAATTTCGTTCAAATTACTGAGCCAGGCTCTATCTGCATAAGGACTTTCGAACGGGGAGTGGAAAACGAAACCCTCGCGTGTGGCACTGGCATGGTAGCCTGCTCTATCATCCATCACGAGATTTCAGACGTTCCCAGCCCCATTCGTGTCACGGTTGCGGGCGGAGATACTCTCGAAGTCGGATTTGACCATGTGAGCGCCGGGGCTTATGACAACGTGACCTTGTTAGGTCCCGCTGACTTCACTTTTGAAGGAATGTTGGAAACTATCTGATCAAACCTATCCGTTCCATGTTTTCAGGAGCACATACCGCACTCGTCACCCCTTTCTCTGACCACGGCATCATTGATACCGAAGCCTTTCGCGCCTTGATCGATAAGCAGTTCGAAAACGGCATCAGCGGCATCGTGCCAGTGGGAACAACCGGAGAGTCTGCCACCCTCTCTGTTGAAGAACATCACCGGGTCATCGAAATCGCTGCCAAGCAGGCTGATAAGCGCGGCCTTGTGATTGCGGGAACGGGCTCCAACTCAACGCGTGAGGCTGTTGAGATGACTCAGTCAGCCGAACTCGCCGGGGCTGATGCAGCCCTGCTGGTGACCCCCTACTACAACAAGCCGTCTCAGGAAGGCCTCTTCCAGCATTACAAAGCAATCGCTCAGTCTACGGAATTACCGATAATGGTTTATTCCATCCCGGGGCGCTGCCACATCGCAATCGAGATCAATACGATGGTTCGTCTTGCCGAAGCTTGTCCAAACATTAAAGCTATCAAGGAAGCAGGCGGGGTCACCGAAAGGGTCCTCCAGTTGAGGGCTGCCTTGCCTGAAAATTTCAATATACTCAGTGGTGACGACGCTCTTACCGTCGAGTTTATGAAAGCGGGGGCCGTGGGAGTCGTTTCGGTTGCTTCTAACCTGATCCCCGAAGCGATGGCAAACCTTTGTCAAGCAATGCTGGAGGATAGAATCGGCGAGGCTGAGGCAATTCATGCCCGCTATCACAATCTTTTTGAAAACTTTCTGAAACTCGATACCAATCCAGTGCCCATTAAAGCAGCGCTGGGCTTGACCGGAGACTGTTCTCCAAACCTACGTCTTCCTATGGTCCAGATGTCTGATGAGAAAGTCGAGGAACTGCGTTTAACTCTTGCTTCTCTCGACCTCGTTTGATTCCGAGTTCTTTTTTATCCCCGGGGCAACCGGCCTCATTTTTCACTCTCCACCCACCTGATAATATGATGAATGTTCTTGTGACTGGTTGTCGCGGACGCATGGGCCAAGCAGTCGCCGCCAGCGTTGGCGATGATCCCGACACTCGCGTTGCCGCTGGAATTGACTTGGGAGACTCACTTGAAGAAGCCCTCGCAAAATCTGATACGGTGATTGATTTCACCCTCCCCACCTTCACTGATGACCTCATTGAAAGCTGCGTCGATGCCGGCAAGGCACTCGTCATGGGAACCACGGGACACGATGACGCTCAACTAAAGTTGATTCGCGATGCTGCCAATAGCATCCCAATCATTCACGCTCCCAACTTCTCAGTTGGAGTGAATACCCTTTTCTGGCTGACGCGCAAAGCGACCGAAATTATCGGAAGTGATTTCGATCTAGAGGTTATCGAGATGCACCACCGGCAAAAGAAGGACTCGCCCAGCGGGACCGCGCGAAGACTCGCCGAAATTCTCGCGGAGGTTCGCGAACTTTCGTACGACAACGACTGTAGGCATGGTCGTTTCGGAGACGTAGGGGCCCGCACCAACAGCGAGATTGGCGTCCACGCGCTCCGCGGAGGTGACGTAGTGGGTGATCATACTGTGGTCTATGCCGGAGAGGGAGAGCGCGTAGAATTGACCCACAAAGCCTCCAGCCGTCTAACCTTCGCCAAGGGTGCATTACGTGCTGCCAAATGGCTTCATCAAAACGAGTTCGAATCGGGCCTCTATGATATGGAGGACGTTCTTGGGCTCCGGGAAGGGTGAATTTCACCGCAGATCAACATGACAAGTGTTGGAATAGGCCTCGGCGCTAACCTCGGCGATCGGAAGGCCAATCTCGCTGAAGCCATCATGAGGCTCAAAGGAGCAGGGTGTTCAGATCACCTGCTCGTTTCAGGGCTGTATGAAACGGCTCCGATCGGTTGCCCTGCAGGATCGCCCGATTTCTACAACTGCGTGGTCGAAATTGAAACGAATCTATCCCCCTTGAAACTTCTCGATTTCACTCAGTCGATCGAGAAGGAACTGGGGCGCCCCCAAATTAGGGGCCTCAATGACCCCCGACCGGTCGACTTGGACCTCCTCTACTTTGGTAAAGTCTCCCTAGAATCTGAGCATCTAACGCTTCCCCACCCCAGAATGAACGAACGCGCCTTCGTATTACTACCCCTTCGAGAGATACGCCCCGAATTAGTCCCAAAAGACAAGCTAGACAAAATCGAAGGCCAGCCAGTGAGAAGACTTATGGATAGCGGTTGGTTATAGTTTTGTAACTAATTGCACGTTAGTGTTTTAAATGTGTTTTCTACGGTTTTTTATGGGGCACAGCAGCCTTCTCTAGTCGCCTCACAAGCCGAAACGTATTCATCTCCGACGCCAATTTCTCGAGTTCGGCGAGCCGCTCCCCGGGCTCCATGGCCATTGTTGAGGAGAATCCACCAATCTCCTTGCGATTGCCTACTCCCTCATATAGCCAAATCAATGAACGCCAGGCCAACTCGCGCCGATAAGGCCGGGCAGACATCGACTCACTAATCAGCCACGGAATCTCCTCTTTCAGGATAGAATTTCTTTTCCAGGAAGCCCGAAAAGTTTTTTGAGCCTGCTTTGAAGAGGCCAATGGATGAAACTGCTATTCTAGCTTGCCCTTTACCCGGCTAAAGGCACGGCGTCCGCGGCCTTAACTTTGAAACCGTATTCCAAATCATCCGGAAGCTCACATATCTCCCTGACGGCGTCGAAAAGAGCGTCAAAGTTTTGATTTTCGACGAAGATGTCGCCAATCAATAGGTCAGTAAGCGTGGGGCGTAAATCCGGGTTGTTTTTAACCAATTTTGCGAAACTAAAATCAGGGTGATAGAAGGCACAAACAATTTTCCTCATACGTTCGATCGCTTCACAAACTTTGTGTCCATATGCTTCGAAGCGTTCTGCAGAAGTATCGCCAGCGACTAACGCCTCATCAATTGCATCCGCTGCTATTTCTCCTGACTTCAAAGCCAGAAAAACTCCGGAGGAGAAAACAGGGTCCAAGAAGGCGAAAGCATCTCCAACAAGCACAACGCCATCTGTTGCGCAGTAGTCAGAACGGTAACTGTAGTCGCCGGTCACCCAATACTCACCAACCTGCTTGCCGGGGGCTAAATGTTCCTGGATCCAAACGTTTTCTTTGATCTCACGATCCATAATTTCGGCAGGGTCCCGTCCTTCGCGAAAGAGATAGCCATTCTCTGCGACGAGCCCCACGCTGACCTTGTTGTCCCGCATCGGGATATACCAGAACCATCCCTTTTCCGGAATGTAAGCTACTGTTGTCGATCCCGCATCGAGCCCCGGATCCCTGACCGCCCCTTCATAGTAGGTCCAAATTGCGACCTTTGAAAGGTGCGGATCACGCTTCCTCCATTTGTTTTTGCTGGCGTAAAAACATTCCCTCCCAGAAGCGTCAACAACTAGCTTGGCGTGCAGCTCATGTCTCTCTCCGTCCCGCTCTGCCACTACACCCACAACAGAACCTGCGTCGTTATGAATTGGAGCGACCACCTTAGTCTGGTCGTAAAACTCGGCGCCATTAGAGACGGCTTTATCGATGATCATTTGGTCGAATTCCTGACGCTCAACCTGCCAGGTTGTTGCGGAGGGGTGATCGTAGTGCTGGAAAAAATAAAACGGGCGTGACATCTTACCCTCCATGGTGACGAATTGGACGCTGTGCTTCTGCTGGAAGCCTATTTTGTCCATCTGGTCCACCAACCCGAGTCGATCCAGTGTAAACCAGCAGAAGGGCATCATGGATTCGCCAATATGATATCGTGGAAACTTTTCTTTATCCAACACCAGCACACGATGGCCTTTCTCAGCAAGCAGAGCGGCCGAGGTAGACCCCGCGGGGCCGGCCCCAATAACGATAACGTCCCAGTCAGAAGTGTTCATTGGTGTTGTTTACTTAAAAGGATTATCAAACAGATACGCTCCCGACCCAGTCCTCGGATTCATTACTTCGCGGGAGAATCTCCACAATATCGGCGAAAACAGCGCCGCTCGTGTCTAGCAGTTGGTTGCACCGGCCGTAAAGGATTTCATCGACGTCTTGGCCAAGTGCATCTGCGATCAGTGTATCTGCCCGAACCGAAAAATACGCCCCTGGACTTCCCTGATGAGCCACGGCATGCTCGCCCAGAATCCCTCCGAGCGGCTTTTTCCCTGCCACCACCTCCTCGCGGACTTCTTCGCTAAGACCAGCGAACTGGATGGCAATCGCACCGTATTCAACCGGCTTGTTAGACTTCGCAGCATGAAGCGAGACGAGTCGCATCACGAATTCTTCGTTGGATTCGTGCTTGTGAACGTCAAGATAGACCTTGGAATGATGGAACGCGGCTAGAGTTGGGGTCATATCATTATTGTGAACCAACAATGATCGATAAGGATAAGGCATCTCACCACCTTCAAGAAAAGTAAAGTTGGGCAAGGGCTTGCCTGCCTTCTCGTAGAAGAAATGAAATGGCAGTAATCGATGAAGCGCTTCAGCGTAAGCCTGTCCCGCTTCGCTTTGTTCAGGTGTAGCGTGCATCACAATGTTCTTCGAGAAAGAATCCATGAAGGAGGCGGTCGATCTGCAGCATGCCGTCCCGGCTCACCACTACATCATCGCCATCCGTAGAAAAGTATCCTTCAGCCTCTAGCTCTGCCAATTTTGTGGCATAACGTTCTGCCACATCCACGCCATATTTATCTCTAAAATATTGCATTGAAGTTCGTCCCAACTTCAACTGGAGAACAAACTCTCTAACAAAACGCTCTTCGGGAGACGTCGCATAGGCTCGAAAAATTGGGAGCTCCCCGCTATCCACAAGCTTATTGTAGGGGTCCACATCAGCCTGATTCTGATAGTGCACCCCACCAAAGTGCCCAAAACTGGCAACCCCCGCAGAAAGGAGATCAGCTCCTTCCCAGAGACTATCACGATAAACGAATTTGGTGGTCTCCGGATTCTTCACGACGGTGTAGGCACTACTTACCGAGTAACCTGCTTCTTCGAATCGATTAAACGCCCAATCGACCCAGTCACGCTTAGTTGGCCAGGTAGCGACAGGCGCTGAGATCCGACCGCTATTCTTCATCTCGCGGTAGATAGTTGTATTGTAGGGAATCTCCATCTGGTAGATCGTGACACAGTCAGGTTCCTGCTCGATCGCCGTGTCGACGCATTTCTTCCAATTGTCTTCGGTCTCGTCCATCATGCCGGCAATGAGATCAATATTCACTTGATCAAATCCTAACGTCTTCGCAAAACCAAGCGCCCGGTATGCTTCTTTGGAACGATGTGCGCGGCCATTCACTTCGAGGAGGTGGTCATCAAAAGCCTCAATCCCGAGGCTGAGTCGAGTCACTCCGATATCCTTGAGAGCATCGAGTTTCTTCTCGGTCAAAGTCCCCGGCTCAGCTTCAAAGGCTACCTCCTCGGTTTCATCCCAAGGAAAGAGATCTTTCATTTTGTCTGTTAGGCCTCTCAATTGCTTGACTGACAGGTAGCTAGGAGTTCCTCCCCCAAAATAGACAAACTGGGGCTTTCTGCCGGCCAAATAGGGCTTTTTAGCATACATCTCAAACTCACGAATTCCCGCTTCGAGATACTCGTTGATTTCCGCTGAATTTTTGTCGGTATAAACCCGAAAGTAGCAGAAATGGCAACGCTTTCGGCAAAATGGAACGTGAAAGTAAACCCCGAGATTAGTATCGGTTGGCGCCGGCCCATCGAGCACATCCATCACAGCGGGTCGATAATCTGGTGTCCAGAATGAAAAGGGCGGGTAGTTGGCAACGAAGTAGTTACCGACCTCCGTCTGCTCTACCGACTCTTTTTCCAGCGGAATACTTAGTTTGTCGATCACACCCACGGGAGAAGTGCTTTTGGAAGTGTCAGACATAGGTTGGGGATTTAACAAGGTTTTGAGATTATTATCTGAAAGCATACACCACCCCGTCTTGGCCGCAAACCACCAGCGTCCCGCGCGATACCGCCGGGGAAGCCTTGATCTGGCTTCCCACTTCAAAATTCCAAAGCTCGGAGCCATCTGTTCGACTGACTGCATAAATACGCCCGTCCATCCCGCCCTGCCAGATGGTGTCGCCTGTAATCACGGGAGAAGCGTCGAGAGAACGCGGTGCTAGAAACTCCCAAGACTCTTCTCCTAAAACGCGATCGTATGCCACGAGGCGCTTATCCGGGCCAGCTACGAATAGGTGGGTCTCATCAACCGCCGGGGAAGCCGTGTATTCAACTCCGGTTGGAACCTTCCAAACCTCTTCTCCGGTAGCAACTTCAATTGCGACGATCTCCCCCCCGTTGTGAGCCAGATAGGCAATACCATCTCTTACAGCTGCAGAGTTTGCAATGTAGGACCCTATTTCGACTTCTTGCCGTTCACCTTTGCCATCGGCTCGCAAAATGTAGAGTAGCCCATCGCAACCGCCGAAGGAAACGGCTTCGCTACCCCCGGATTTTACGATCGACGGTGTCGAGACGATGTAGTTCCCAGTTTCTTCTTTCCAAAGTATTTCGCCGCTCTTGGCGTCAAAACAGTAGAGAAAGTAATCGTGACTACCGATAAAGACGCGCGAAGCCTCCTCCGATATCAAGATGTTGACCCCGCCCTCAATCTTTCCGTCCGTCTCATACTGCCAGACCTGTGACCCTGTCTTAGCATCGAGTGCATAAACATATCCGTAGGTGTCGCCGAAATAGACTATCCCATCGTGAATCGCGGCGGGTGCTGAAGTTGGACCTTCCGTCTCAATTTTCCACACCTCGGAGCCATCTTTCAGGTTGAGGGCAAGAAACTCACTACCAAGCGTCCCAACATAGACAATGCCGTCCTTAACCACCGCTGAGGCCTCAATCGGTGCTCGGCGCTTACCTTCCCCTACGGCACTTTCATAAGTCCACACGAGCTCCAGGGGAGCTGAAAGCGTTTCAGGACTAACCCCCTGTAACTCGGGGTCACCGCGAAACAGCGGCCAATCAGACATCAGGGTCGTGGAATTATCTTCCAATTCCGAAGGAGTCTTCGAATTGCCGGGGCCTCCACAGCTCGGGAAAAGTCCACATAGGAACAAAATAAGTATAGAATTTTTAAACTTTCCAAAATATTCAGAATTATTTCGTTTTCTTATGGCTTCCATTGACGTATGGTCCCTCCGAAACCTGTGAAGATCAACGCCACCATTACGTTATCTCACTCCCCACTGCCCCTTTTCTGACCGCCACTCATTGATGAACATCGCATTAAGCTCTGTTCTGACCGTCTTGAGCGCCTGGACTTTGTCCGCCTTCGCTCAGAGTCCTGAACCTCCTTCCTGGATGGATGGCGTCACCCGGGTGCCTCCGGGTGGCTACGCAGACCTTCGCCCCGTAAAACTGGGCTACACCCTGAGTTGGAACAATCGGGTGAACGCAGGTAAATTTCAGATCTCTGTCACCGAATCCAAGGACAGTTCTGGCCAGTTTATTGGCGATGCTTCCGGAAAAAGCTCAGGATTTGCTAGGATTTTGTGGCCGTATGACTTTCGTGCGCGTTCGATTATCTACAAACAGTCACTGCGACCGGTCGTCTTTCAACTCCGCGAAAAAGACCGCAACGCGACGAACTCATATGACATCATTTTTGAGTCCGACGGTCAGGTTTACACCACGACGGCCCAGAAAAAGAACGAGAAAGCGGTGACCGCCTCTTCGGGGTTTAATTTTGATTTTGGACAAGACGTTCTCTCCTCGACCTTTTACCTCCGAAGCCATTCTCTAGATAACGGGGAAAAAATTTCCATGGTCGTAACCCCCTTTAATCGTCCTTATCTCGCCGAACTCAAGGTTATGGGGCGAGAAAGCCGCAGAATAAAAGGAAAGACTTACAGCACAATTCGGCTAGATGTCCGGGTAGGCAAAATCAATACCGACCTGTCAATCAAGACCTACGACAGAATCAAGCAAACAACACTCTGGATCAGTGATGACGATTACCGTATTCCGCTCGAGCTCCAATCCCAGATTTCGGTAGGATTCGTCTCGGCTCGCCTCACCCATCAGGAGTGGCTCGACTGAAGCGGTCATTTCACTTAGAGGCTTTTTCCTCTCTTGATTTTCGTTGCCTCGTCGCTACAGTCTCCACCTGCGCAACATAGGGGCCACGGCCTGTTGCCCATCACATGCCGGTGTGGCGGAATTGGTAGACGCGCGCGATTCAAAATCGCGTTTCTTCGGAAGTGCGGGTTCGATTCCCGCCGCCGGTATTTTTATTTGGTTCGGGCCCCGAAACTCAAGTTTCAACCCACGTTAGGATCCAACAGGTTTGGCCGCACACTAATCGAGTCCTCGCTAAGGATGAAAATCTTTAATAGATACATCCCCTTCGCCGTTGACCATCCGGTTTGCCAGTGAGCGGCTGATCCGTCACTCAGCGCTCTGCGGTGGCTAGTTAGCCGTCAGCGGAATCGGAAGGCTCGCGCCGATTGAACGTGTTATAATTCGCACGATCCACAACAAGAATTTCACGGACTGACTTCAGTCAGATTCGTTGTGAATTGTAGCGATCTTTGGATGAAATGGCACAGTCGTAAAGGTCAATACCAGTGTG
The DNA here is from genome assembly GCA_002726915.1 of Verrucomicrobiales bacterium. Classification (GTDB taxonomy): domain Bacteria; phylum Verrucomicrobiota; class Verrucomicrobiia; order Verrucomicrobiales; family DEV007; genus Arctic95D-9. Next base: position 41,590 of record PBSY01000007.1, read on the forward strand.
CGCACGAGCTTCAATCGTCAAAGCCAGCTAGCTGATGATACCAAATAACAGATAAGTGGTTTTCATGGTTGGCCTCCGCTTAAACTCCACCACTGAAAATCTTTTGGGGAGCTATGGCCTCATTTGTCAACACCCCAAAACGCCTCCTGAAATATAGAGGGCAACAAAGGCTATCCCGCTATCTACGGGCCCCTTGAGCCCTATTCAATTCACCCCCGCTGTCGCTGACGGATGTCGATGAGATCTTTCATGACATGCCCGAGCGAATCGGACCAGTCCGCAGTTCCGAAAGCATCGTGCAGCGTCTTGTAGATCCGGTAGAGTTCCGCATAGGCCTCCTCGTTCTCCGGGATCGGTGTGTATTCCGTATCCCGCATCTTGCAGCAATTAGCCTGTATTTCCGTTATTGAAACCTCACCGCTACATGAAGCGCCAAAAATTGCAGCGCCAAGAGCACAAGTCTGATCACTAGCCGCTACTCGCAGAGGTCGGCCAAGAATATCGGCGTAAATTTGCATGAGGGTCGCATTTTTCACCGCGAGGCCGCCGGTATTAACCACCTCATCAATCTTAATGCCGTATTCCTCCATCCGGTTGATGATGGTTAGCGCGCCAAAGGCGGTCGCCTCGATCAACGCCCGATAGATTTCGTGTGCTTCCGTGTGCAGCGTTTGCCCGAGAATCATACCGCTGAGGCGCACATCGGTCAGGATGGTACGATTGCCATTATTCCAATCCAGCGCCATCAGGCCCGTCTCTCCGGGTTTCTGGTCGCGAATGCGCTTTTCCATTTCGATGAATCTCTCATCTTGGGTCGCCCCGTAGGAATCGGGAACGAGATGGTTCACAAACCAAAGGAAGATATCCCCGACCGCAGATTGACCTGCTTCGATGCCGTAATGCCCCGGAAGAACTGAGCCATCAACCACCCCACACACTCCGGGAACATTTTCCAATTCCTCGCTATTAGGCACGACGGTAATATCACAGGTACTAGTTCCGAGGATTTTAACGAGCGTTCCAGTTTTGCTGCCGGAACCCACAGCACCGTGGTGCGCGTCAAAAGCCCCGACTGCCACTGGGATTCCCGCAGACAATCCGAGCCTGCGCGCCCATTCCGAAGTGAGGTTTCCAGCCTGTGCCGACGAAGAATCGGCGTGGTTGTAGAGCCGGTCGCGAAGGTCAGCAAGTGCCGGATCAAGACTTGAAAGGAACTCTTTGTCAGGAAGTCCTCCCCACTCTTCACAATAGATGGCCTTATGGCCTGCAGCGCACACACTTCGTTTCACTTCAGAAGGTTTATCATTTCCGGTAAGAACAGCCGGCAGCCAATCACAGTGCTCGACCCATGAATACGCTGCCTCAAAGACACCGCGATCTACCTTGAGACAGCGCCAGATTTTACTCCACCACCATTCGCTGGAATAGGTTCCGCCGCACTTGGCGAGATACTGCGGTCGATCGTTCGACGCTTTTTCGGTGATATCAGCAGCCTCCTGATGAGCAGTATGATCTTTCCACAACCAGACATAGGCATTGAGGTTATCTTTAAAATCATCTTTCAGCGCCAGCGGAGTGCCGGCCTCGTCCACAGGGATAACAGTACTGCCAGTGGTGTCGATGCCGATACCCATGACATCGGTAGCATCAAAGTCTGGATTGGTTTCCTTAGCCTGCGCTAAGGCACCGGTGATGATCTCAACCATCCCGTCGAGATAGTCTCTAGGATTCTGACGGGCCACATTCGGATCAGCCGAATCAGTTAGTATTCCCGAGTTGCCCGAGGGATAGGGAAAAACAACGGAACCAAGCTCCTTACCAGAATCAATGTCCACCAGTAGCGAACGACAGGAATTGGTTCCGTAATCAAGGCCTATAGCATATCGACTCATTGCCATGGATATAGGGGATTCCCTCCAGAGGCGCAATCGTGGAATACCAATTCTTGCTTAAAAAAAGTTTGCTTAGATTTCGGGTTCGGTTTGCATCGGGGGCAATCCGCCTTTTCCATACACGAGCAGAATGGAAATCTTTATTTCAGAGATCCCTGAAGAAGGCCTTACTCGTGAAGGAACTCTTCCTCCCTCTATCTTTGACCTTTCTCCGAATGACAGTATTCGGCCGACAGGAGCGGTTACCTACAAGGCCAATATTTTTCACTTTGATGGAGTGTTAGCCTTCGATGGCCACCTCACGGGAGAGTTCCAACTCGAGTGCGCCACCTGTCTCGAATACTTCTCATACGTAGCAGATTACCCAAAATGGAGTTCTGACGTTGAGTTGGAAGACGACCAAGTAAGCTTTGATCTGGCGAAACTCATACGTGAGGACTTCCTCCTTGACCTCCCTCCCTCTCCCCGTTGCGACGAACTCGTCGAAGGGCACGTTTGTCCCAAGGCGCATTATGTCATAAAGATCCAAAAACCTTTGGACGAAGAAGCAACTCACGACAAAAGCGACAATGCTTGGGACGTGTTGGACGATTTAAAAGACTGAATCGAGAAAGTGGCAGCCGCTTCTTTCTGCAGCCTCAGGTCTTCCAAGCCACTTGATCTGGCTTTCCGCGCCAGGCGACCTTGCCACGATCACCCGGCCGTATCATCTCTCCGCCCTTGAAGAAGCAAAGCCAACGATTCTCGGGATCATCGTCAGGAATGACAATAACTTCGTACAGATTTCCCATCGGGCGCACACTGGCTACGGTAGTCATATGACCTTCATCCGCTACCTCGCAGGAGATCCAGCGTGCATCCTCCGGTCGCATCCATTTAACTTCGCCGGTCATAGCATCGGTAACGCTATTCGCTGGTCCGAATCGTTCCGCACAATAACGACTGGCTGGCGATTGATAGACCTCAGATGGAAGCCCGGTCTGAACAACTCTCCCACGATCAAGGATCGCGACCCTCGACGCGATAGCAAGTGCATCCTCGGGATCATGTGTCACCAACAGCGCCGTTTGGCCTAGCTGGGTAAGAATATTGCTGATTTCTTCTCTCAATTTCCTTCGGAGTGACGGGTCCAGATGACTGAACGGCTCATCAAGGAGCAGCAACCGAGGCCTCGGCGCCAAAGCCCGACCAAGGGCGAGCCTTTGACGTTCGCCACCGGAAAGCTCGTGAGCAAAACGCTTTTCCTTTCCAGTAAGATCAACCATCTCAAGAATCTCCGAGATACGTGCTTTCTGAACTTTGGATTCGAGACCTCGCAACCCGTAAGCTACATTCTTCCACGCACTTAAATGAGGGAATAGAGCTCCATCCTGGAACATCAACCCGAGGCGGCGCTTTTCAGGCGGGACTAGATTGCCGTCTCCATCAGCGACGACTTCGCCTTCGAGTAAAACCTCACCTCCATCGGGAACTTCAAGCCCCGCCGCGAGGCGAAGCAAAGTGGTCTTACCGCTTCCACTTTCTCCGATCAGGGCAAGAATCTCTCCTTTTTCCACACTGAGCGTAACACTGTCAACGGCTGGACATTGCTGCTGAGCGAAACACCGAGTGACTTCCCGGAAAGAGAGTAAGCGGTCTGTTTCAGTCATTTAAAGAGGGTTTCGCCATCCAACGGTTCATCACCAATAACCCCATCGCACCCGCGAGCACAATCATCAAGGATGGAACTGCACATGCTTGGAGACGGGACTCCTTTGCCAAACTGAAAGCTGTGGTTGCCAAGGTTTCAAAATTTGCCGGCCTCAGAATCAAAGTGAGTGGAAGCTCTTTTAAAATATCGACAAAAAGCAACATTCCAGCCGCGATTAATGGCCCCTTTAAAAGTGGGAGATCGACTCTCAGGAAAGTTGCCAGGGGGCCATGTCCCAGCAACATGGATGCTTCCTCAACCGGCTTACCAATTCTCTCCATCCCAGCGCGCGAAAACTGAAGTGGAATCGCAAAAAATCGCACGACATAAGCGAATCCGATTACCAGCAAAGAGCCGCTCAGTAATGGGGCCCAAGGAAGGTTCCATCGATCAAAAGTCCCAAAGACAACCAAAACACCGACAGCGATGACAGCACCAGGAGTCGCATAACCAAGGCCAGCTAGGCGATCCATCAACTTGCGCTTCTGATTTTCGCGTAGTCGAACCGCATAGGCAAACATAGCCGCTAGCAGTGGCATAAATACGGCGGTTGCCGCGGCGAGTCCTGTGCCCCTTGCAATCGCTTCCCCCGAAGTGAAAAGAAATCCTGCATCCGAGGCCAAATGAAGCCAAGCCCAACGCACCAACTGCCCGAACGGATAAAAGAAGCCGATCGCTAAAGGTAACAGACAGACAAAGACAGCGAGCCATCTTTTAATCCCTGACAAACGCACCCGAGCCAAAGGGGCCGAGGAGTCCTCAGTCTCAGCGTATTGAGCCCTGCCCCGCATCAATTGCTCGACAGCTAACAATACTCCTACAGAAACCATCACGATACTGGCAAGACGAAGGGCGGCCACCTTATCACCCATCCCAAACCACGTGCGAAACACTCCTTCCGTCAGGGTCGGGACACCAAAGAAATGCACAGCTCCATAGTCGTTAACAACTTCCATGATAACCAGTGCTACGCCAGCAACCATGCCAGGGCGAGCCAATGGCAGACCCACACGAAAGAAGACTTGGCGTGGCGAATCTCCTAAAACTCTTGCCGCCTCCAGCACCGTCCGCCCCTGCTGAGAGAAGGAAGAGCGGCAAGCGAGATAGATGTATGGATAGAGCACGGCCGCCATCATGACAATGAGTGTCCCGTAGCGAATGATCAACTCAAAGGTGAGGAAGGTATCAATACCCCAATTACTCCGTATCCAGATTAAAAACGGAACTGCCGACTCCGACCCCTGATAGAATACAAACGCAGCAACGTAGGTTGGAAAGGCCAGCGGCAGCACTAGAGCCCAGCTGAAAATTCCACGCCCTGGGAATTCAAAGCAGGTCACCAGCCAAGCAGAAGGTACTGCCACAAGAGAAGCAACAATCGCCACTCCTGCAACGAGGATCAGCGTGTTTAGCAAATAGCCGCCCAGAACGGTCTTTACAAGGTTGTCCCAAGCCTCACTTTCCTGCCCGACTTGGATCAGGACAGCCGCAATAGGCAGGCATATGGCAGAGACAACTAAAAAGGAAAACACGCCCCAACGATCCGGACGCCTCAGTCTAAGCTTTCGCTTTTCGCCCGAAGCGCCCTCTAGCAGATTTGAATCCGCCTCTGCTGAAGACACACCGGCCATTGAACCTCGCACGACTCTCGACTACTCCCAACCCGCCTCGTTGAATACCTTGATCGCTTCAGCGTTGAGCTCACCGAGAACAGAGAAATTCACATCGTCAGCTTTAAATTCACCCCATACTTTTTGACGTTTGGAAAGTGGGACTCCGTCGACGACAGGGTATTCAAAGGTGTTCTTTGAATAGAGCGCTTGCACCTCGTCTGATAGAAGAAAGTCGATAAACTGGTTTGCTAAACCAACCTTACTGCTGGCTTTTACGACCCCGAGACCGCTGATATTGATGTGGGTTCCCCGCCCAGCCTGATTCGGAAAGAAAATCTTTACAGCCGCGGCAGCATCTCGATCTTTCTTCTCTTCAGCGGTCTCAAGGATACCGAGGTAATAGGTATTTACGATCGCAACGTCGGCAAGGCCAGCCGCAACAGCACGCACCTGGTCGCGATCACTGCCTTGTGGAGGGCGAGCCATATTTTTACGAACCCCAGAGGCCCACTTTAGTGACTTTTTCCGGCCATCGGCATCAATCATAGTGGTAAGTAGCGCCTGATTGTAGCTATTCGTGGAGGAGCGAACGACAACTCGACCGCGCCATGACTCATCTGCGAGTGCCTCATAGGTAGAAAGCTCGGAAGGATCTACACGATCCTTTGAATGAATGATAACTCTGGCTCGTTTTGTCATAGCGACCCAGTGGGAGCCCTTCTCACGAAGAGGAGGCTGAACTTTTTCAAGGGCGGCCTCAGAAGTCATTGGTTGAAGAATTCCAGCCTCATGGGCGCGGTGCAGAGTTCCCCCATCGGTCGCCATAAAAAGGTCGGCCGGAGTATTTTCTCCCTCTTCTTGCAGTCGAACGATCAGTTCATCAGCTGCCGCCTTTACAACATTAACTTTGATGCCGGTTTTCTTGAAGAACTTCGCATGAACCTCTTCGTCAAAGGCATAGTGACGCTGAGTATACAGAGTTAGTTCTTTATCTTGCGAGTGGCCGGTTAGCGAAAAAGCGCTAATGAACAAGGCGCTAAGGGTAAGGAAGGGAGTTAGTTTCATAGAACAGGTCATGCTTATTGCGAATGAATCTCGTTAGTGGCTTGAAATAACCTCCTTTCGGGAGAATAATCAAACACGAAGATAACGCATTTCTTCGCCATACTTGCATCTAAACATCTCAAGCGAACGTTGCAGCGAACTCAAAAGGGGATAGTTTCTAACTCGCGTTCGACTCTGCACCATGTGAGCGCCCCATTCCATGAGCGTATCGCCCTCAACCTCCAAAGATTTTATCCGCGAAATTATCGATGAAGACCTGTCTTCCGGTAAACACGACACTACGGTTACTCGCTTCCCTCCGGAACCGAATGGCTATCTGCATATCGGCCATGCAAAGTCTATCTGCTTGAATTTCAGTATTGCCGATGAATACGGGGGGCGCTGTCACCTCCGCTTTGACGATACTAACCCCGTGAAAGAAGACGCGGAATACGTTGATTCAATCAAGGAGGATATCAATTGGCTTGGCTTCGACTGGGCTGACCACATTTACTTCGCCTCTGATTATTTTGAAAAGCTCTACGAATGGGCCGTTTACCTTATCAGGGAAGGCAAAGCCTATGTCGACGATCAGGACGCTGACGAGATCAGGAACGGGCGAGGCAATCTCCAGCAACCGGGCACGGAAAGCCCTTACCGTGGCCGATCGGTTGAGGAAAATCTTACTATTTTCGAGCAGATGAAGTCTGGAGACTTTGGTAACGGAGAAAAAGTGCTCCGTGCCAAAATTGACATGGACCATCCGAATCTAAACATGAGGGATCCCGTCATATACCGAATCCTTCATGAAGACCATCATCGAACCGGTGACGCTTGGTGCATCTACCCAATGTATGACTTCACTCACGGCCAGAGTGACGCTCTTGAGTTTATTACACACTCACTCTGCACCCTCGAGTTCGAAAATCATCGCCCGCTCTATGAATGGTTTATTGAAAACCTGCCAGTACCCTCTTCCCCACGCCAAATCGAGTTTTCACGCCTTAACTTAAACTACACCGTAATGAGCAAACGGAAGCTCCTTCAGTTGGTGGAGGAGAATCACGTGACTGGATGGGACGACCCTCGCATGCCTACTATCTCGGGCATCAGGCGTCGCGGTTATCCGGCGGAAGCAGTGCGTAATTTTTGCAAGACGATAGGCATCACAAAATTTCAAAGTGTGAATGATATTGCCCTGCTCGAAAATTCCGTTCGGGAAATACTCAACAAAAAATCGTCGCGTTTCATGGCTGTGCTCGATCCGATTAAAGTCGTAATCACAAATTACCCTGATGGTGAAACCGAAGAACTGGAATCTGTTATCAACCCTGAAGATCCTTCCCTTGGAGTTCGAAAGATCCCGTTTGGACGGGAAATATACATCGAGCGGGATGACTTTTTAGAAGATCCCCCGAAAAAGTTTTTCCGGCTATCCCCTGGTGCGGAGGTCCGGCTAAGGGCTGCCTATTGGATCAAATGCGAGAAAGTCATCAAAGACGATGACGGAGAAATTGTAGAACTCCATTGCACCTATGATCCCGCAACCAAAAGCGGTCAGAACCCACCGGACGGTCGCAAGGTGAAGGCCACCATCCACTGGGTTAGCGCCCCTCATGCATTGAATGCGGAGATACGCCTCTATGACCGTCTTTTTGGGGAGGAAGCCCCGGACAAAAAAGGAGGTTCTTTTCTCGAACATTTGAACCCTGAATCGCTGAAGGTTTTACCAAATGGAAAATTGGAAACAAATCTTGCAGGTGTTTTCCCAGGGGAAACGGTTCAATTCGAACGTCTAGGCTACTTCTGTGCAGACAAGGAGAGCAGTCCAGACACACTCATCTTTAACCGCACTGTTGGATTGAGAGACTCGTGGTCAAAAGCAAAGAAAAAGACCTGAGGCCTCGCTAACGTTGCGAAATATCCAACTCAAAACTCTTTTCGCCCGGGAAGAGGACCATGTAACGTTCGACCTTCCTGCCGGCTAAGGTATTTTCGAAGATAAGGCTAAGCTCTCCATTCTCGTCAGCAGCAATCTGGTAGACCGAGACACCATCTGGAACATCAACCTTTGCCACCCCAATGAGAATGACGGGATCGGTGTCCTGCTTCAACTCAGAATTCTCTAAGCCAGTAAATGCGAATTTAAAGGTGGGTTTTACCCGTCGTTCAGGTCCAAATTGGAAAATGATGGTCCGATTAATCAGGTCCTGCCCCTGAGCCTTTAGAGCCCTAATCTCGGTCTCATCCTTAAATCCCAATTCGCTGAAGTGCATGTATGGCTCCCCTTTGGGATCATCGGTAAAACTTCGCGGGTCAATCATCACCTCGATCGAAACCGTTTCCCCGCTAAACGTAGAATGCACGGGGATGTCGGGAACGGGATGCGCCGAAACGGTGGAGATCCCTCCTAACGCAAAAATAAAAATTCTGATCAGCTTCATTGTTGCCACTCTGGATCACGGTTGACACCAACTCCATTACCTTCATCGCGACAAAAACGTCCTTGCCGAACGCTTCCATAGTGATTACCTCTCTGGGTCTAATCTAAACCCACAGTCCATCTATACTATGAAAAAACTACTCACTACAGCTGTCGCTGTTTTCGCCCTCGCTGGCGTCGTTGAAGCCGGTTGCGGCAAAAAGCAGAACGATTCCGGAACTCTTTCGTCCTTCGATAAAGGCACCAAAACACTCGTTGTTTCTGTCGACGGTAAAGAGGTCACTCTCACCGCTACCAAGAAGACGGTAGCCAAAGATGCTAATGGCAAGAAAACCGATCTTGATTCCTTAGTTGGAAAAAAGGTCAAAGTCACAAGTGAGCACAAGAAAGTTGACTCTGTAGAGGCTTCCTAATCCGTTTCTCGTTTGAACGAAAGCCCGGTTGGACCCTGTGCCAATCGGGCTTTTTCGTTTTTGCGAAATCGAATACTATAGTTCTGACAAAAACGAAAAACACATCGGTTATCCAAGCTAAAAGGTTAAAAGTTTTTCGAAACTAGAAGAGTTCGACGGGGTTTGAAAATTCTATGAAGATTGCGTCAGCACTTATCATCCTTTCAATTCTCCTACCACCTTCCCTGTCAGAAGCACAACGTTCCGGCGGATCTAAGGGCGGAGTTCGACCCTCTGAAATCGGCGCCGGCATTCAGCCTATCGGAGCGGAAAGTATCATGTGGTACACCACTTGGGATACCGCACTCACCGAAGCAGCCCGATCTAATAGGCCCATCTTCTTTATGGCGGCAGCGGCTACTTGTTCGGGTATTTCGGGGGTATTCTGACCCGGTTACACCCACACGCAGAACGGTCTGTTCTCGTCCGAAGATTTTATCGCCGCCTCTCGAAACTACGTTTGCGTTCGTCTCGAGTCCTTCGAAAATCAGCAGTATCATGACATGGTTCGAAGCTTTCTCGGAGGCGCCTTTGCGAATACAGCCTTCTCTCTGCTCGCCCCTGACGGCGACACTAGACTCTCAGGGAGCGGGCGTGGTCCCAATCAGGTCCTCAAGCCAGGACGTCGTGGCCCTGGCTCCCCCGAAGCCGATGACTCTCTGGTAATTGAGGAATTGGCGAATCTAGCCAGGAGGTTCCGACCCAAAGGCGATACAAACGAACAGACTTTACAGGACTTTCACACTTTTCGACAGGCGCTCAACGTTGCCTCCGCTGATCAACGGCTACTTCTCTTTGTGATTTCACCTGAAACAAGTCAATCCAAAGTTGAGAGCACTCTCCGTCCCGTCATGGCGGACAGCTCAGTTATTGGCCGTTTCCATGTCGACTTTGCTGATCAGAATACGGACAAGGACTGGGACGAAAATATTCAGAGGAGTAAAAACCAAGCTGGATATTTTATCATTCGAGCCGGTCAGTTTGGACAGAGCGGTTCCGTCATGGATCACTTGCCTCTAACCGCCTCAGGAGATCAGGTTAAAACGGCTTTGCTGGAGGCCAATCGTGAGTTTGCCGAAACCGAAGAACGCAAGGACTATGGAGATCACGTATCCCTTGGGCGACGAGAACGAATTTACTTTGAGAATGAAATGCCATATGGCGAAGACCGCGACGGAGATGGTGTCATCGACCATGGAGCAATTATCAGACAGGGTGGCAAAGGCAAAGGCAAAGGCAAAGGCAAAGGCCGCTAGCAGAGCCTTACTGCTAGACCGTAGCGAGTAGTTTCACGCTTTTTCTCGGGAAAGAAACGTGGTCATCAATGTAGGGGAAAATTCAAAACATTGTGGCACCCCCTTCACGTTCGGGCGCCCTGAGTGATGCTTAAGCGTTCCCTTGAAACATTCACTTGCAGCCAATTCGTTCATGGCGCTTCTCATTTTGATCGATTCGATACTCGCATTTAGTTTTGTGTTTTTCTTGGGCAACGAAGCGGATCACAACCTCGGTGTCACGAGGAGAAACGCAGGACACCTATTTCAAACTCAGCAAGCAAACAGACTAAGGCCACTGAATTTCCCCGTTGGACTCGGTATACTTGGCTACCGCTACTCAACGATCATCTCCCCTTTCATGATTATCCAGTGTCCTGGGAACGTACAAACGTAGGGATAAGCTCCAGGCTCTTTAGGAGCCATGAAACGCATCGTCTCGCTTGTATTCGACTCGAGCAGCTTAGTGTGATGGAGAACCTTCTCGTTCTTTGGAACGAATCCCTTCTTGTATCCACTGGGATCCTTAGCCATTTCGTTTCCGGCCATGCCCAATTCTTCAAGAGAGCCTGGCTTCCCTATCACGAGGTTATGCTGTGTCGCATCGGGATTGGTAAAGATAAGCTTCACAGGAGCACCGGCTTTTACTTTGAATCGAGGTTTCGTATACAACATCCGCTCGGGGACACAGCCGATCTCGATTGTCACAAGTCCTTTTTGACTGTCGAAGTTCGAATCATTTGAGTTTCGAGTTCCCTTGCCTGAACTGAGCTTTTCATAACTGGCCCAGTCATTGTAGAATGAACTGACGGTCGGAAACTTTTCCTGCTGTTCTATCCAGATGTGGCGCATCGCCTCAGAGCCAATCGCAGTTCTTGCCGCATACTTTAGGTGCGCGCCCATCGGCTTCTCAAAGACGGGTATTACAGCTTCGAGTGCTTCCGATGTTCCAAAATAAGTCGCCGCAATCACTGCCTGCAAGCGTACCAATCCACTCCCGTCATCCGCCGCAGATGATAAAACACCGATGCCTCCATCGTCAAAGCTCGAATACCAATATCGCAGCTGCTTAGTTGCAGCAGCGCGCGCATCATCGACATCACAGGTCAGAAGGTCCTCCAATAAGATAGGACGCATTTCGCCAAAGCGGCGGTAGGTCCAAACCGCTTCTATCTGATGATGACGAAAACGCTCTGCACTCCCATCGAGCCCGGCAACCCACTCATCCAGAGCCGGGATAACCTCCTCAGCTGGCCGCTTCGCCAACTCTCGTTTTGCCCAGTAGCGATAGCGGTATTCACGCCGCTTAAGCAACTCCAGAAGGTCACCGGTTAGGGCGCCGTCGACTTGCGGCGTATCCTGAAGCTCCGCCCCTTTCGCTACAATCCTCCATATCCGACCCGAATCACGGTCACGTCGCGGGTCCCGAAGGGAATACTGAGCATGTCCCTTCACAGGGTTGTACCAGTCGCAAATATACATCGCCCCTCGAGGTCCATACTGAAGATCGACAGGAATGAAGCTGAGGTTCTCGGAGAAGATGAGATCAAATTGATACTCCTCAGTGTAGTGATCGTCATGTTTCACCCACTTATGAAATTCCACACGATTGGTCGGCTTATAACGAACCTTCACGAACCCTCCCTGCATTTCTTCGGGCCACATCGGGAAGTCGACGAACTCATGACCACAGACTCCAGAGTAAGCAGGGATCTCGACGGCGTTGGGATGCTGCTCGGGATACGGAGCATTGAGCGAATGAAAGGCCTCGGCAAAGATCGGGTGACTGGCAACGTGGTTTCCCCAATCATCAAAAGTTACACCCCAAGGGTTTGTGTTCCGATAGCCCCCGAAAGCGGTAAGCTGCTCTGTCCGGGGCGTGTAACGGAACCAGGATGAGTTCTTTGCCCGAACCGGACCGTAGGCGGTCTCAACTTGGGAATTGTGAAAGATGGACTCGCGGAAGATGAGATCACCGTCCGGAGTCCAGACAAAGTCGTGGAGGGAGTGATGGCTGTCCTCAGTTCCAAACCCGGTCAGTACTCGAGTCTTTTTGTCCGCCACGTCATCACCATCGGTGTCTTCGAGCAAAACAAGATCAGGCTGGTCCGAAACATAAACACCATTCTCGGCAATAACGAAAGACAATGGAATATGAAGATTATCAGCAAAAACAGTCGATTTATCAGCCTTACCGTCTTTATCTGTGTCTTCGAGAATCACGATCTTGTCATTCGGTTCGTTGCCGGGATAAATGTGTGGGTAAGTAGTGGAACAACTGACCCAGAGGCGCCCTTTCGAATCCCATCGCATAGCGATGGGGCAAGCAATTTCCGGGAACTTTTCCTCAGTTGCGAAAGCGTTCACCTCAAAGCGAGGATCGATCCGAAATTCCTCCAATTCGTCAGCCGGGCTTAGCCATTCATTGGCTCCTCTTCCCTCTACGACCGCATCAAGCTCTGGAAGGTTCGAGTCATCAATCGGTCCGTTCGCGTTTTCACCACGGGCGAGAGCATGAATCCGCGCTTCTCGATTGGCGGTCAGGAGATCGAAGTTTCTCATTGCCGGAAGGAAATCGAGATAACCGTAGCTTTTCTTCCGCCCACCCACGTAGTAGAAAGAATTTACCGGACGGTATCTCCGGAAAAATTGACGATTCTTATCCACCACATTTCCGCGTATCGCTTCAGTAACATCAGGCGGAGATTTCTGAAACACTTCGCGGTAAACCTGATCAGCATAAATAGCATAACCTTGCTCCGTCATGTGAGCCCCATTAATCGTCAGTTGAGTGTCAGGGTCATCCATAGCCGTGCGAGTCACGTCAAAGACATTGGCGAAACCCACTTTCTCCTCAGCCGCTACCTCCTCCATCGCCCGGACATAGAGAGCGATGCGATTATTATTCATATCGGCAGCTAAAACCTTATGGGTGTTCTCGTTTGCTATGGGAGAAATAAGAACGATACGAGGCCCGGTTTCGCCGTTAAATGCCGACGTCTTGATTTCCTCCAAATAGGCGCGGAGACGGTTCTTGAATTCTTCGACTTTCGCCGCTCCTCCGAATGACTCATTAAATCCAAACGCGGCAAAGATTATGTCAATTTTCTCGTGAGCTAGATGCTGTGAAACCGTCGCAAAATTGTCGGGGCGCGGCTGAAGATCAACTTCATCAGCCGACCAGGAGAAGTTCCGAATGCGCAGATCAAGCTCGGGGAAGCTTTGGTAAAGCATCGATTCGAAGAAGCCAAACTGCCCACCACGGTCTAGAAGAGTATTCCCAACAAAAGCAATGCGATCGCCCTGCTCTACCCTCAGTGGCAACGCAGTTTCAACGGCTTCTCCATTTTGAGGAATCGGAGCCGTATCCGCATAGATTCCAAAGTTGGCTAGTTGAGGATTTTGAGGGGGTGCCGGTTTACCAGTTTTTTTATTTTTAGCATCCTCTTTCCTCGATGGATTCCCCTTCCCCTCAACGGTTGGTTTACCTTCGTTATCGACCAGTTCCAACTTCGGTTTATTCTCCTGAGACTCAGCGCTTGTAACGCCAAGAATAACAATGACGCCCACTGCATGGATTAGGAAAGGACTCACAAGAAACTTCTCTTTCATGAATAGGATTTCTCACATTTATTTGAGGTGGTCAATCATCTCCCCACCCGCAAAAAAGAACGGAATTCACGTGATACTTGCTTCACTTGCGACATGTAGCCGGCAAACACTTGACCGTCCGCTTTGCGAAGCGACATTCTCACCGTGATCGAAAGTCTCAATCTGGAGCTGACACCGCGCCGCATGATGATGCTGGCCGCCTATGTCGCGGCAACCGTCCTACTGATTCCAGCCGAACAACTAGTATTTGGCTTCCTCAGTCTCGCAGCATGCATTTTCTTTGTCGCAACAGATGAAGAAGTGAAAGTTCGCCGACGCATGGGCGTCCTGCTTGGCTGTGTCGTTATCCTCGGGCTTTGTGACATCAACACATCCCTCAGCAACGAGAACTTCCTGCAGGTCGGCATTCCTTTCACGTTGGTGATCGGGGGACCCTTCCTGATTGCTCAATACACTGATCGGAACGTAATCCGCTACCGCTTCTGGCCGAAGGTTTGGCGCAAACATGATGTCATCTACACAATCATTTCAATCCCATTGGCCTGGCTGATCCTTAAGGGATACATATGGGGCAATCAGGCTCTCTTTGATGATGAACTTCTTCGTCACTGGACTATGCCGAAGGAGCCGGATCAAAATGCGATCAAACGGCTCTTCATTGGGATCAATCTCGTCGGCATCTGGGACGAACTATTCTTTGTAAACACGGTCTACGCGCTTCTACGAAGTCTTTTTTCCTACAAGATTGCCAACGCGATGCAGGCTGTGCTCTACACAGCCGTTCTTTTTGATATGGCGTTCACAGGGCTCGGCGTCTTTATCGTATTCTACTTCGCTTGGACTCAAGGCCATATGTTTGAGAAGTCTGAATCCCTACTCTGGGTTTTGATCGTGCATTTGATTGTCGATTACATCCTTGTCGCCATGATAGTTCAAAATTACTACCCGGACTACGGATATGACTATCTCTGGCGAAAGGGATTTTGAATAACTGCAAGAGAACTCGATCCATAGGCCAATTTGGACTTGCCATGGAGTATGGTTTTGATCGAGTAGTTGGAATGCCAAGCACGCCTTACACACTTCTCATTTACGTCACGCTTTCGGCTTCGAGTATCATTGCGAAAGCCGATTGGCCCGAGTTTCGAGGAAGTTCTTATGCTGGCCACGCTCTGAAAAGCAACGTTCCATTGCAGTGGTCCAGCCGGGATAATATTCGCTGGAAAGCTGGGGTGCCTGGCAATGCTTGGTCACCCCCGGTGGTCGCCGGTGGCCACATCTTTGTAACCACTGCTACCACAAATCAAAACGACCTCTCACTACAAGCACGATGCTACGACCTCGCATCGGGCGCGCAAATATGGGAGCGGGAGGCCTTCAAAGTCGAGGATGGCCGTATTCACAAGAAAAATAGCCATGCCTCACCCTCACCGATCCACGAAAACGGGCGACTCTACGTCCACTTCGGGCATAACGGAACTGCATGCATCGACGCACGAGACGGTAAGGTGCTGTGGAAGCAGACCGGGCTACCCTACAAGCCAGTACATGGAAACGGGGGTTCCCCACTTCTCTTTGAAAACCAACTCTTTTTTTCCTGCGATGGCGCCGAAGCCCCCTTCGTCGCTGCGCTCGATAAATATACCGGCCGAGTAGTCTGGAAAATACCTCGCAACGTCGAAGTCAGCAGGCCATTTTCCTTCTCAACCCCCCTGCCCATCGAGGTAGATGGAAAGCCTCAAATCATTATTCCTGGCTCTGGGGCAGTCGTCGCCTATAACCCTAAGGAAGGCAACGAGATCTGGCGTTTTCGCTACGGTGAAGGCTACTCAGTCGTGCCGCGCCCAGTCTATTATAACGGCATGGTCTATGTCTGCTCAGGCTTTAACCAGGCCAATCTGTTTGCCATAAGAGTCGATGGACGAGGAGATGTAACTGACACTCACCTCGCATGGAGTGAACAGAAGACCATACCGAAAGAGAGTTCACCAATCATCGTTGACGACCAGCTTTACCTGAATGACGACAAGGGTGTCCTGACCTGCTTCGACGCTGCCACAGGTGCCGTGCATTACCGCGAACGTCTTGATGGGAAGGGAGGCTACTCGGCGTCTCCTGTCTTCGCGAGTGGCCACCTTTTTTTTCATAGCGGCGACGGTACAACTACCGTGATTAAACCAGGTAAGAATTTTGAAAAGGTGGCCGAAAACAAACTGAACGCGTTCGGACTATCTTCTTTAGCCGTTATTGGTGACGGCTTTATTGTTAGAACCGAAGCCCATCTCTGGCGAATCGGCGAGTGATCGCTAACCGTCTAAATACTTGTTGAGAGACTCCTTCAACTGTGTCCTAGCTCGAAAAAGCAGGCTCTTAACCGCAGGCACAGACATTGAAAGAATGTCCCCGATGTCATCATAGGGCATCTCCTCGTAGCGCCTCAATACGACTGCTATCCGCTGCTTTTCCGGCAACTCTCGAATCGCTTTGTTGACAGCGGCTTCAAGCTCCGCGTGCAAGACATTCTGATCCGGAGAAACTGTCGCAACATCTTCAACCACCTGATAAGACTCTTCCTCACGTTCCTCCACAGAGACGGTTGGCTTACGCTTGCGTCTTCGAGTCTCATTGAAAACAAGATTCCTCGTGATGGTAAATAGCCAGGTGGTGAATTTGGCTTGAGGCTGGTAGCGTTCCGCTGATTTCCAAACTCTGACGAAGACTTGCTGAGCAATATCCTCAGCCTCAGAATAGCCGCCCAACATTTTTCCGACAGTTCCAATAACGGATCCCTGATGAATTTCTACCAACTCCTCAAAGGCAGCTATATCCCCCGATTTAACCTTCAACATTAAGCCCACATCCCGCTCGTTAGCCACGCGCTTTTCCGCCTCCTCATCCAGAGGGGCAGGCGTGTCATTCGGCGAAGTCATAGGGAACGAAAATCTTGGCAATTTAGTGAGCGTAAGCGTCCAATAACAGTTAAAGTCATAAGCATCAAGCTACGAAATTAGACCCCAAACATGACAGTAAGTTACGCCCTCCGGTAGTTTAAATGAGCCAACGCCAAAGATTGAAAGCCCGTCATCGCTGGCAGCCGATGCGACGCCTTTCCCTTTCACTGATGGGACTTGGAGTTTCCAGCGAAATAGCCGCAATCACCGGCATGGTTCTCGGTATCCTCGCTGGATTTTCATTCATGGCTACTCGTGAACCATTCAATCCCCACCTTTTCTGGCTGGTAGGAGCCGTATGCTGTATCCTGAGAATAGGCTGCATTAGGCTGGATACTTTTCTTCACCACCAAAACTCGCAACACTCCGTTGAGGAGATCTTCTTCACTGAACTGCCCGAGCGCGTCTCAGACGCGGTCACCATTATTGGATTTGGTTTTGCCGCATCATCGAGCCCATGGTTAGGCCTAGCTTCCGCACTCGCGGCCATCTTTTCAGCTTACATAAGATCTCTTGGCGTGATGCGCGGAGCGGGAAAAAAACGTGCTTCCATCGGCCCAATGACACGGATCCACCGACTGGCCCTGATTTCTCTTACCTCGGTTCTGATGCTTTTTCCGATCACCTCCGGACTGAAGACTCCGATTCCTCATATCGCCCTGTGGGTGATGCTATTTGGCTGCTTGGCAACTATTCTCCTCCGCTGGTTCAAGCTAAAAGAATTTGACGAAACCTGATCATCAAAAACTTAGTTAAGTTTTCCAGAACAGTTACTCGACTTCGGCTGGCTCCCTAGCTACGTTCGCCAAGAATTATGTTAGCACATCACCTCTGGTTTCCCATCGCGGTCGCCGCACTAATCGCCGCATTGTCGACTGGTTCTCTGCCTGGACAGGAGGCGTTTACACACGTGGTGATAGATGCTGGCCACGGAGGTAAAGACCCTGGATCCAGCGCCTACGGTCTCGTGGAGAAAAATTTGACGCTAGATCTAGCGGAGCGTCTCCAGAGAGTCCTCACTGATAAGGGGTTCACGACTACTCTAACGAGGAGCGAAGATGTTTTTATCTCCCTGGAAGATCGCGCGAAGGTGGCAAACTCTTCGACCGAAGTCATCTTCATCAGCTTACATTTCAACGGTCACTTAGATCGGAGTATTGCCGGAACCGAAACCCTCTACTGGCCTGGAAGCGAAAACGGTCGATTGCTTGCAAGCTATATTCAGAGTGAACTAGGTCGCCGTCTCGTTACCAGAAACCGCGGATTTAAACCCAAGCGACTCAAAGTTCTCGAAAAAACAAAGTGCACGGCTGCTCTCATCGAGTGCGGATTTATCACCAATCGTTGGGAAAGCCAGCGCTGCGGCTCCGAGTGGTTTCGTCAAATCCTCGCGGAAGAGATTGCACAGGGTATCCTTCGCTACCGCAAGATCTAGCAAAGACCAAACAACCTTTACAGAGCTTCTGCTCTATTGCTCAAACGTTTTCGTGAACTTCAAAACCTGACATTCTCTTTTGGTCAGAAACGCTCTATTTGTTCTAATCTTTTTCATAGTTGAGCGAAAGGATATGCAACTCGAGTGCGAACAACTCCAAAACTGGTATGCACCCAATGCGCATAAGACGACACTGTTAAAGCAGTTAGGTATCAATCCAACATGCGTTCTTCAGAATCCAGATAAAGTTTACACTTATAACGGTTTCCTGGTCGACGAGGAATTACCTTCCGGTTGCCCAAATCAAAACAACCTAAAACCCAATAAAAAAGCCGGAGCAACGCGCCCCGGCTCTTTGGAATCTCGAATGGAAACCAGGTAGATATGCTTGCTACTTCTTTCTAAGAAAAGTAGGCACATCCAAATCCTCCCCATCCACAATTGTCGGGTCAGTTTTGGCGAAACGGCCTTTCCCTGAAATTGGCTCAAGCTGTAACATTTCTTGTTGCTGCTTGGCTTCTTCTGAAGTCTCCCCCTCCTCGGACAGATTGCCCTCCAAGGCCTCGTCATCAACCTCACTTTCGGCATCCGAAGAGGTGCTTCCGATTTCTTCAGGCAAGCGCGCCTTAAAAGGGCTGGCGTTGCTATCAGAAACCATGCGGGTCAGCGTAATTTTCTGCTCAGCATCGGTCACAGCTTCGACACGATCGACGCCTCCATCATCATCTGAGCCAAACACCGGCTCTGAGGAAAGCAAGTCATCGCCCGCGGCTTCAACAGCCCTAGCAATTGGATTGCGATCATCTTCCTCGCTCTCTTCGTCATCAATTTCAAGGCCAGCAAGCACGGGAAATTCCTCGTCTTCATCTACTGACGCATCTGCTGCGGGAACTACTGCGTCAGAAACGTCGTCATTGTCGCCTTCGTCGTCATCTCCTGTCGGAGAAGCTTCGTCCCCCTCTTCAGGGGCGTCTTCGAGGAATATTGCTTGGTCACTTTCCCCGCTCTCTTCAGGAGTTGATAGAAACGAATCTCCGCTCCCTCCGTCAGCCTCTTCTTCAAAGACCGCCTCGTCTTCTTCAGCGGTAAAGGGTGACGATACAGGAAGCACACCGCCTAAGCTGACAGAAGCCTCTTCGTCATTATCTGCGCCGGAACCGGTTGTCTGGCCTCCCTCTGGGCCGGTGATGGAACTTATAATCGTAACCGACAGGCTGTTGCCGAGGCGTTTGTCAGTGCCGGTGCCGAACAATATCTGGGTGCCGTCGCCAACATGCTTGTTCACCTCTTCCATGACCAGCTGCACTTCATAAAGAGTCATGGTGTCCCCACCCGCCACCTGAACGAGAACGGCACTTGCATCGTTAAGCAGACGACCCTTGTCTAGAAGCGGACACTTGAGCGCCTGTTCAACTGCTTCGTGGGAGCGATTGTCCCCTTTGGCAAGACCATATCCAAAAAGGCAGCGAGAGTCTTTAGAATCCAGCGCAGAGAGCAAATCGTCCATGCCGATCCGTATAATACCGGGCCGGAAGACCACATTCATTGTCGCTCGAATGCTCTGACTAATAATCTTGTCGGCGGCTGCAAAGGCCTGAGTCACTCCGTCCTTTGGAACGATGAGTTCGCCCATGCGGTCATTGTCGAACGCTATTACAGCGTTGGCATACTTACCGATCGCCTCAAGCGCTTCGCGAGCCTGCTCTGTCCGGCGAGCCCCCTCAAACGAGAACGGCATCGTCGCAAAAACGACCAAGAAGACGCCTTCCTCTTTGGCAATTCGACAAACTTCGGGAGCAGCCCCCGAACCGGTACCACCGCCGAGTCCAACACAGATGAAAATGATGCCGGTCTCTCGAACCGCAGCTCGAATTTCGTCAACCGCCTCAAGAGCCGCTTGCTTTCCAAGCGAGGGATCACCGCCGGTTCCCATCCCCTTCAAAAGCGTGGATCCCAACTGAATCTTGTCACTCGAAACAGATGTTGAGAGTGCCCTGACATCAGTGTTCAAAGTCAGTAGTTCCGCCTCGTCGCTTCCCTCCAAGGCCATTCGATCGAGCACATTAGCGCCGGCACCGCCGACTCCAATTACCTTCACGCCTAGCTCCGAATCCGCAGGTATTTCACCTTGTTCCATATGGTTGTACTCGATCATGGGTTTAACCTAGCATCGTAAACGTCACAATATTGTCAAACATTTAGACGCTTTGCCCAAGTCATCTACCCCCACCGAAAATCTTCTCGAAACTTTTGCCGAGTTTACTGAGCGCGGACTTCTTAGGGCGTTGATCGTCAAGGAGTTGTGCGTATCGAATCAATCCAACCGGAGTAGCATACTGCGGATTTTCAAAAAGAGCAGAGGGCCCTGACATCGCAGTCGAACCCGCTTTTTGGACAGGAATACCGAAGATCTCTTCCGCAACATCGCCGATTCCAGTCATCAACGATGAACCCCCTGTCAGGAAAATACCTTTGCCAAGCTTGGCTAGCAGCCCCTGTTTTTGAAGAGGTTCGGCAACCAACGAGAGTAATTCGATTGCGCGGGCATTCATTATCTGATTGAGCAGTTCTTGCTCAACCGTTTTACCACTCTCGCCCTCGATCGCTATCTCAATATTTCGGGTATTTTTCAAAGAAGCACTGCCGTGATTCACTTTTAGCTTCTCCGCACGAGCCAGCGGAATTTTCAATACCAGAGCAATGTCATTCGTTATGTGATCACCTCCTATTGGAACGCAGCCACTGGCAACGACAACACCGTCTACGAAGCAAATGTAATCCGTGGTCCCTCCACCAACATCGATCAAGAGAGCCCCCTCATTTTTTGCCTCACGATTCAGCACAACCTGGGCTGCCGCTACAGGCGAAAAGACAATATCCTCGACTTCTATGGGCACTTCACGAACGCACTTGATCGAGTTTTGAATGCGGGTCTTCACACCATTAATGATGTGGTAATCTGCCTCGAGTTTTTGGCCGAGCATTCCAAGGGGATTTAGCACTTTTTCCTGACCATCCACATAATAGTGCTGAATGATAGAATGAATATAACCGTTCTCTGCAGGGACAGGAACGTCTCTGGCAATTTTCTTCACCTCTTCAAGGTCCTCACCATTTATCTCCATCTGATCGTCGGACACACGAATAGTGCCACGATTATTCATACTTTGGATATGAGAACCCGTGACGGCCAGAAACACGGCATTCACCTCCACGTCGCTTCGCTCTTCGGCACGCGCAAGCGCATCATGTAAACAGGTCTGAACAGTCTCAGGATCGACAATTTCCCCTTTCCTCACTCCTGCGGAGGGATGCTGACCGACCCCGAGAATTTTAATCGCACCATCCCCGCGAACTTCGCCCACGATAATGCACACTTTGGACGTCCCAATCTCCAGACCGACGTAAATATTCGACACTGCCATTAAAAAATCGCGCTCTCCTCAGAAGCTAGCCGCTATTCAAAATAGAGCGCAAGTGTTTTTCTCTCACGTCCTTTGTGCTTTCGTGTCTGCCCTCAGAAGACTTTTCCGAGGAATTTGCGAGCGCCGCGCCAATGGGCCGCGAGAAGGTGACAGGAATATTTATCGCAACCGCCACATTTACCGTTGCCAGCGAAGCCTGCATGTGGCTCGACTGAGCAAGGATGACACCAAGATCATCGAGTCCCCGCTCGAGATTAAGGATCGAAAAGGTAACCACTAATCCACTGCGATATAGGCATTCGATTGACCACTCATTCCGAAGCTTCACTGCCTGAACCACCAAATCTTCAGTCCCCGGCACTTCCCCTTGCTTGGCAATTAGGTTCAAAGCACAGGCAGCCCCATCCGAACTCATGGTCATACCCTCTTTAGGATCGTCCATTCGGTAAACTTCAATTACTGGAAGTGTTTGCTCATTCTCGGTCAGATTCACGCAGCGAAAAAAGACACCATCCTTATCGAGAAGAAAACCCCGCTCCACATCCCCGGGGCGAATCCCTAGCGGAGGACTCGACAACCAGGCAACTGGCTTTCGCTCGAACACTGAGATGCTTATTTTATCGGGCAATTCACGCTCGACCATGACATCTTTAACGATAGGAAGATTCTCGAGTCTCCCCCTCAATTGGGCGAGGTCAATCTCCATGAGATTCATTCCCGGTGAAATATTGGACACTTCTAGTAGTTTGCCTTCGCTGAGAACTCCATTCGTTTCCACATTCAATTGTCGCAGAACAAACTCTTCGTTCTCAAAGAATATCTTTCCACTGGCCCACTCCAGACCCATCGGGATACTGACGGCAAGAGCTAAGACAGCAGAGATGCGAACAGGCCATACGTAGCGGGGAAGACGACGCCTCCGTGGAGCGCCTCTGCGCGAAGCGTTTGCCTCGAGGACTATCCAATCCGTCTCATCTGGGAGACTATGACGACGCCATGAATACGGAATAATGCTGAATTTGCGATGATTTCCTCTGCCTGTTTTCTTTCGCATTAGTCGAAATTACACGAAAGTTTAATAATTTTCAAACAAAGATTTGCGTAATTCATACCCGCTTCACTGGCTGCCTTGGGGAGCAAACTACTCTCCGTCATCCCGGGAATGGTGTTCACTTCAAGGACAAAGGGCTGATCGTCTGCTTCTCTCAGCAATACATCCACTCGAGAATAGACTTCAATCCCAAGCGACTGATGCGCTTTCAATGCCTGTTCCTGGACGGAGCGCGTGACCTCGTCCGATAAATCGGCTGGGCAGAAGTAGTCGGTGCCGCCTTCCCCTGTCATCCAAGGATACTTGTTGGACATGTCATAAAATCCTGAACGGGGCTGGATGTGAACCACTGGCAAAACCTCATCACCTACGATTCCGACCGTCAATTCCTTTCCTCGAATCAGTTGCTCCACCAAAACATCGTCACTGTACTTTCCCGCGTCGGCAATTGCAGCATTCAACTCTTCAGGAGTTTCGACGAGATGCACTCCCACACTTGAACCTTCGCGAGGCGGCTTTACGACGCATGGCACCCCAACAAAGCCCGGCGTGCAGTTCCCCTGATTAATCAGCACAACTTCAGAGTCGGGGGTGCTGACGCCCTCTAACACAAACGCATTCTTGCTGAGAATCTTATCAAAAGCGACCTCAGAACTCCTGCGGCGGGCACCGGTGTAGGGGACACCTCGTTTTTCAAGTTCCGCCTGCAGTTCACCGTCTTCACCGAAGGTTCCGTGAATAACATTGAATGCAACGTCAACATTGTCGGGTAGCATAAAATCGGCTCCCTTCACATCAACAAAGCTTACCTTGGCAACGTTACCCTCTAACGCGCCGGCAACGCCTTTAGCGGACGCCATCGAAACTTCACGCTCAGAACCTGGCCCCCCCGCAAGCACGGCAACGTGCATTTCATTGACCTCTTTCATGAATTCAAAAAACTTTCTTATCTGATGTACTATACCGGCTCGTCCTGACCGATAATCTGAACCTCGGTTTCAAGCTCGATTCCACGCTCGTCCCGTGCCTTCTTCTTGATCTGCCCTATCAAATCAAGAACCTGCGTTGCGGTAGCGCGTTTTTTGTTAACGATAAAATTACCATGCACTTCGCTGACTTGCGCCTCTCCACAAGCATAACCCTTCAACCCTAGCTCATCGATCAGCTGCCCAGCTCCAATAACCTTTGGGTTCTTGAAGATACAACCTGCGCTTGCAGCAATGGGTTGGGAAGAACGCCGCTTCTCCTTAGAGGCTTCCATCATGGCAGAGATCTCGTGGTCGGGACTCTGCTCCCCCTGAAATAAGGCAGAAACGACTATGTTGTCCGCAAGCTCAGGGACATTTCGATAAAAGTGCCTGATCTCTCCAGCAGCCTTTTCAAAGACGCCACCGTCAGCATCAACCATCTTGACACTCGCCACATGGTCAAAGGTCTCGGCACCCATCGCTCCAGCATTCATACGAAGACTTCCGCCAACATTGCCAGGCACTCCCTCCATCCATTCAAATCCGCCAATCCTTGCCGATTGAGCCGCTGCCGCCAACGCCTTTAATTTTACGCCTGCTCCAGCCCGAATCGTGTTTCCCTCGATAAGAATTTCCCCAAATTCTCCCTTCACGGGATTGATTGTGACGCCGGAAATTCCACCATCCCTAATGAGCAAATTCGAACCTCTCCCGACCACACGCAGGAGCATCCTTTTATCAGCACAATATTTAGCAATTCTTGCTAGACCTTCAACCGTAGTTGGCTCAACCCAGAATTTAGCAGGACCACCGACTTTCATCGTGGTGTGGCGTCGCATAGGCTCGTAGAGTTTCACGACGCCATCAGGCTCATTGAGCAAGCGTTTCAAATCATCGACTATAGACAGGTCGTGGCTTAGTCGCGTCGCTACCTCGTGGATATTACCGGCGCCGAGCGTCATCGCCCAGTCACCAGGCTTCAATTTTTGACCCACGTGCAGATGCATAGTGGCGAGTTCAGGGTGATAGACAACCTTGCCGACCTCGCCTCTCTGCCTAACCGCCTCAACAATTGTTTGACCGGAAATCCCAGGAATCGGCTGTTCACTTGCCGCGTAAATATCTGATACCCATAGCTCATCCGCCCCGTCAAAACAGACTCCGAACTCCTCTTTCAACAGCTGAGTCCGAGAGTAACGATGCGGCTGAAATAGGCAAATTAATCGCCCGGCATGCTGACTACGGGCCGTCTGGATCGTAGCTGCAATTTCCGTAGGGTGATGCCCGTAGTCATCAATGATTGTGACATGACTGCTTTCGCGCTTTAACTCAAAGCGTCGTCGAGCCCCCCGAAAGGAACCGAGCGCTTCACTAATGTGGTCAAGGCTGACTCCTGTCTCGACGGCCAGAGCTACAACAGCCAGTGCGTTAAGAACATTGTGGCGACCGGGAATCCCGAGCTTGAATCGACCAAATTCTTCACCATTGCGGAAGATAGTAAACTCTGTTGCGGCTCCCTTGGGCGAAAGGTTACCTGCAGAATAATCCAACTCGCTGCTCCAACCGTAGCTCACACCGTTTTCTCGTGAACCACAAACCCTCCGGGCATTTTCGTCGTCACCACAATAGAAGACTTTCCCATCCGCTTGATCGCAGAACTGATTGAAAACATCACAGATTTCGTCTAGCCCTCCCTGATAATGATCAAGGTGCTCTTCTTCAACATTCAGAAGAATAGCGTGCTCAGGAAAGAAATTGACAAGCGTACCGTCGCTTTCGTCTCCCTCTGCCACCAAGTATTCGCCCGCCTCATCCCATTTCGCATTGGTGCCGAGAATTGGAATCTCTGCCCCTACATAGTGAGACGGATTCTTAGCGCCAACTTTGAGGACATGAGCTGCCAAGGCTGAAGTCGTCGTCTTTCCATGCGTGCCTGCAACCACGATTCCCCTCTTACCCAGCATGATAGCTGCCAAAGCCTCCGCCCGGCGTAACATCGGGACTCCCCTTTTTACCGCGGCATCATAGGCTGCGTTCCCCGGCTTTATGGCGCTGGAGAAAACGACGACGTCCGCATCCTCGATGGATTCTGCGGAATGAGGGCTAGAGAACACGAGCCCTTCTTTTTCAAGCCGCTTGGTTTCTTTGGAAATGACTTGGTCCGAACCAGACGTGTGATGGCCCAGTTCCACGAAAAGAGATGCCAGTCCACTCATGCCAGACCCGGCCACACCAATCAGATGCACTCTCAAAGCTTTTTTGCGGTTTCCAAAACGTTCCGCCCAGTCCCTCGAACTACTCTTCATACACTCAAATTACAAATCTCGAGATCACCCGGTCAGGCGAGAGTTGACGTAATCACCTCACAGACCCGCCCTGACGCATCTGCTACAGCCAGCTTTGCCATTTCCTCCTCCATTTGCTTCAATCTTTCTTTGTTCTTTACCAGTGCGACTACTTTCCCGGCAAAGCTATCTTCGCTGAGATCATCCTGATGCCAGAGTTCAGCGGCTCCCGGTTTAGAGAATATCTCCGCATTGTGAAGTTGGTGATCTTCCGCTGAGTATGGATACGGGATCAATACCGACGGTATTTCATAAAATGACAATTCAGTCAGCGACGAAGCGCCCGAGCGACAGATCGCAAGATCGGCTACCCCCAGCGCGTACTGTACTTCATTAAGAAATCCCTTCAATACCCCTCCTCCAGAGACTCTATCGTAAGCCAGTTTCACTGATTCATAATCAGCTGGCCCGCTGATATGCAGCACTTGAATCCCTGCCTCCTCATATTGCTCGAGACCATCAGCGACCAACTTATTGATTCGCTGAGCGCCTTGGCTTCCTCCCATTACCATGACCGTTGGCTTTTCCGGGTCGAGGCCGAAGAAAGAAATCGCCTCTTCCCGCGAGGGGCGATTAGTGACCGAGGGGCGGATCGGCGTCCCGACCACCTCAGTCCTTACACCGCTAAAATGTGCTACGCAGACTTCAAATCCCAACAGCACCGTGTGAGAAAATTTTGCATTCAGGCGATTCGCACGTCCCGGTATCGAATTTGACTCGTGAATAAACGTTGGCAGCCCCAACTGGTCTCCGGCGACCAGGGGGGCAGTGGAAGTGAACCCGCCCATCCCGAGAACAGCATCGGCTCCGAACCTCTTGAACAAGCTTCGGCACTCAAACATTGCCTTCACAAAACGAATCAGAAACGTCACCATCTTAGGAGAAAAGAGAGGTGGCATCGCAATCGACGGCATCTTTTCGAATCTGAGATAATCGTAGCCTTCGGAAGCCAACGTATCAATTTGCTTCTCAGATATCAGGAGCAACGCCTCCCCACCAGCCTTTGTCCACGCTTCCGCAACTGCAATACCTGGAAACAAGTGCCCCCCAGTGCCTCCGCAGGCAATCACGAGTCTCTTATTCTCTGGTGATGACATACGACAGGTAAAGGAATCGATACAGTTGAGTTAATCTCGGCTTAGGGCTCAATTAGCACCATTTCCGTTATTTTCATGCAGTTATTCCCTCGCCGAGACCATACCGCGCGGAAATCCCCACTCAAACCACGACGCGAAGTGCCTCTGGAACCACCCTAACTAGCTGGGGCGTACTGGCGACGACATCTCCATCCACCTGAATATCAATGGCGGGATCGGTATCAATCTTCACGCTCTCGACACTCCAGTGGTTCACTAACTGCGAGGCATCGAGAGCCGCCTGTTCGGTGTCTTCCCGCCTTATGTGATCCAAACCCATCATCTTACTGGCCAATTGTACGATTCCTTCAATGTTCGCTTTCTTCAGGATAAATAGGTCGAGCCTCCCGTCGTTCACGTCGACAGAAGGTGCAAGGGTAAGTCTACCGACGCCAACGGTTCCTGCGTTAGCAACGACGCAGGCAACGCCTGAAACATTAATTGACTCCTTACCGTCTATCGTGAGGCGGTAATTCGCTTCAGGGGTCTCCTGAAGCATCTTAATCCCAGCAAAGACGTAGGCCCACTTTCCAAACTGATTTTTGAGTTCTCGAGTAGCCTCTTGGACCACTCCAACTTCGATGCCACAACCAATTCGAAGTAAAAAGGGGTGGTCTCCCATCATGCCGGCATCGATGTGGCGAGTGGTGTATTCTTCTCCGCAGATCAAGTCACAAGCCCGCTCCAATTGGGTTGGAAGTCGCAACTCAGAGGCCACCAGATTTCCAGTGCCTCCCCCGAGGATCAGCATGGGAACATCGGTTCCTATGAGACCAGATGCCACTTCCATGACGGTTCCATCACCACCATAGACTGCAACAACCTCAGCTCCGCTCTCAACCGCCTCGCGCGCTAAAGCAGAGCCGTCCCCTGTCCCATGGGTGATCGAGATATCCCAGTAGATGCCAGCATCACGGAAAGCCTGGTTCAAAATCGCCAAAAGCGGGATTCTGCGCGAAGGAGCGGGATTCACGATAACCTGAACCCTTTCTGGCTTGGGCTGGACGGTTTGGGACATCTTTAGGCGTTAAAGCTGAAAACTGGGACAGGGTAAGGGGGCTCTCTCTCGATTGCGACCACAGAGTTTTAAATTCGCCCAATTTTGCCATTTTAATCTCTTCCTCAAAGCTCCCCTACTCTTGCTAAGATGAGTATTCCCTCAACATCATCGCCCGCCCCTTGCCTCTGCGCTCGTAATGATTATTTCATTAACCACGCACGCTAAGGACCTGCACTCGAGGATTTGCAAATGTTCTCTATGGGCAGTCACCAGCGCGCGTGATCCCAAAGTAAATGGCCGCGGCGCCCACATCCTTTAGGGGCCTCCGTTTGGCAAGAGAGCCTAGCTTAAGAGAAAAGAAATCGGCAGCCTCCTATCCGTTACTACACAAACCGGATACCCGAGTTGGATCTAGGCAAAAAGATCTAAAACCGGCTTCCCTTTGTGAGCAACTGTGAAAGGACGCTTGCTTGGGCTGTATAAAACTTGATCAATCGGCAAGCCGAGCGCGTGAGCGATGGTCGCATTGAAGTCAGGGATCTTCACTACATTCTCAATGACAGTTTCAGCACCCTCATCAGTCTTGCCGTATTTAATACCACCCTTGAAGCCTCCGCCCGCCAGCACAGAACTAAAAGCTTTCGGGTAGTGATCGCGACCGGCATTCTGGTTGATACGAGGCGTCCGCCCGAACTCCGTGGTAAGAACCACAACGGTTTCCTCGAGTTTCCCCCGGCGCTCGAGGTCGGTCAGGAGTGCAGCCATGGCTTGGTCGAGCACGGCGCATCGTTCCGGAGCGGAAATGAACACATTATTATGCATATCCCAACCGCCATAGGTCACTTCAACAGCTCGAACATCATGCTCAATAAGACGTCGCGCGAGAAGGCAGCCCTGACCGAACGCGTTGTTGCCATACCGATCTCGGGTGATTTCTTCTTCCTGACTCAGATCAAATGCTTGAAGGTCTGAGCTCTGCATGATGCGAACTGCGTCATCATACATGGAAGTGTAGGCTCGAACCTGCTTCACGTCGTAAAGCTGATGGAAGTCCTCATCGAATTGCGAAGCCAACTTGAGCCTATCATCGAACATCTCCTGATTTATTCCCCGGAGCTTCGAATTCTTCAGGCCCGAAGCGGGATCATTGATCGCAAGCGGCTCGTATTGGGGCTCGAAGAAACCTCCTCCACCATTGATTCGGCTGTTGCCACCTATAAACACAGACCCAGGGAGATTCGGGTTCATCTTCCCCTTGAACTTAAGCGCCCAGGCGCCGATGCCGGGATGTTTGATCGTGGCGCGCTGCTCGTAACTGGTATGCATCAAGTAGTTACCCTGCGCGTGCGCTCCTGCGGTTGAGGACAGCGAGTTCACAATGGTGAGCTTGTCAGACTGCTTTGCCAGAGAAGGTAAATATTCGGAGATCTGGAGACCGTCAACATTGGTATTGATCGATTTAGTCTGACCCTGATTCTCATGTCCAGGCTTGGTATCGAAAGTGTCGAGGTGTGTCATTCCCCCGCCCATGTAGAGGTAGATGACATGTTTCGCAGCACCGGCTCGTTCAGGGAGCCCTAGGTCGGGGCCAAGGGCGGCATTGGAACGGCTCGCCATTCCAAGAGCACCAACACCGAGAAAGGACTTCGCAGTTCCTTCCATAAACCGCCGCCGGCTCCATTCATCTGCTTTGGAAATTGAATTCATAAGTTCTGAGACTGAGGTGAGGTCGGTGATAAAACACGGATCGAAATCGATTTATTGAACAAAGATAAACTGTTGGGTATTGAGAAGGGCCCACACAAGCCCTTCGTAGGCTTTGTCGCCATATTTCTCGATTTCAGCGAGAGAGAGCGCCATTTCGCGCTCAGTCGGCTCACGAGTCAGCATGGCTTGAAAAATCATGCGGGTCTTCTCCTCCGGATCCCCTGCTTCATGAACTCTCCGACCGAAGACCGCGAACTTATTGACGAGTGCTTCAACAATCGGGCCGTTGAGCAACGCTAGAGCTTGGGGAACAGAAGCTTGGTAGGAAGCATTCTCAATCACTTCACGATCAGACTGCCCAAACTCTCGGAGAAAGTGGCCACGAGGTGCAGGTGAGGAAAGCTCTGAGGAGCGCGCCATCTTTGCGACAAGATTGGTATATGTGCGATGTTCGGCCTGCCTTTCCGCCCTCCATGCCCTCTGCTGACTGCGATCGAGATCTTTCGGAACCTCGGGAAAATCAACCTTGGGAAGCTTGGTCATGACGACTTGTTCGTCGACGCCTCCTTGCATAGACATTGGCGCGTCAACGCCCGCTGACATTGTCATTTCACTCATACCAAGAGCAGCCAGTAAATCTTCATCGTTGACTTTCTTGCCAAGCTCACCATAGCCAATTTCGGAAATAGCATCACGGCTCCGTCGTCGCACGGCCCCAAGTTCTCTGTTGAGCCGTTGATAAAGCTCCCCGTCTTCAGCCTCGCGGGCCTCATACATTTTTTCTCTAAGTTTTGCCTCTTTAGGAGCTATCTCAGAATACACTTTGGAAATTTCCTCTACCATCGCAATGTAATCCTCGGGAGTGCGATCTTCGAGAGCGTTGTAGATATCTTGAACGCGTTGGAGGCTTGAAACTTGCGATTTCAGGCGGGGACGGTAAACATCGACCTCCGGTAATGCCAGCGCGACAATTGAGTCCCAAATCTGCTCGGCGCTCATTCGGCGCAGAAGCGGCCCTTCAAAATGGTATGGCTTACCCAACACTAGTTCCTCAGAGTTCGCCCCGCGCTGGTAGGCTGCCGTATTGAAAAGCACCTCTTGATACTTCCGCATGTCATAATCAAGGTTGCGCATCATTGCTTCGAGGTAGGCGAGTAAGTCGGGATTGGAGACACTCGTTTGCTCAGTCAACTCATCGACCGGCTCAAAAACTCCGTGACCAAACACATGCTTCCAGAGACGGTTGGCGATGACTTTGGTAAAAGTCGGGTTCTTCTTGGAAGTCATCCAGTCGGCGTATCTGTTGATCACACCCGCGTCGATATTTTCGAGGTCTATACCTTCGCCGAACATGGCTCGGGGGGAGACCTGATCGTGTGGCTTGGCATCTTTGTATTGGTAGTCGTGAGGAAGCTTTAGTGCCTTGCTCCCTTCAACGTTTTGCACGTATTGAAGGGGATTGTAGAGGTCGCTAACCACCCGACGCTGAACCCGATAATTATGATCGTAAGAAGCGTAAGCATCGATGGCTTTGTAAGCAGCGCTTTTAAACTGCTTTCCATTCATCCCCAGCTTTTGGAGGGTGCGGTCATAGTTTTTCCCTGATACGATTTTCTTCAGTTGCGTCTGATTGGTGATTATGGGGAAATTCTCCATCTCCACCGCACTTTGAATTACTTCCTTACGCTGTTGGCGCTGGTATTCTCCTAGCGCGACCCGGTTAGGCGTGTCGTAGCGGCGCGAATCCATCCCGTAGGAAAATGCGGCCATCTGGTAGTAATCCATCTGCGTCCACTTATCGAAGGGATGATCATGACACTGAGCACACTCAAGGCGAGTCCCAAGGAAAACCCGAACCGTGTTAGACATGTTATCGAGGGGCATGCCGCGATCGCGCACGTAGTAGCCAATCGCTCCATTTTCCCAAACTACCCCTTTAGCGGAGACGAGATCGTTCACAAACTCGTCATACGGTTTATTCTCCTTGATTGCTTGTTTGACCCACAACTGGTAAGCCGCCTCTACGGTGCGACTATTGTTTCCAAGGCCATTATTAATTCGAAGAATATCGGCCCAGAAATTGTATGCCTTGGCCATGTGTCCGTCGCTTTCAAGTAAATCAGTGATCAGCTGGCCTCGCTTGCGCTCATAGGTAGACCCATGGAAGTTTTCTGCCTCTTCGATCGTTGGAACACGCCCGATAATATCAAGGTAAACCCGCCGAACAAACGTTTCATCGCTGATCGCTCCGTTCGGCTCAACGCCATGCTTCTCCAGACCGGCAAAAATCAGCTTGTCAATATCGTTGGCAGCTTTTCGAACGTCAAAATCGGCCGCACCAAGTGCGGTAACAAAACCAAGGCTGAGACCAATACCCAGTGAGGATGCCAGAGAAGTCAGGTGCAATTTCATACAGCTAGTGCTTTCAGCTTCAGTAGTATAACCCAAATTTCAGAATTTGCCCCTTGAACCGCTGCACTGATAAGCGCCTCGAAGTTTAAGACAAACGAACTAACCTCATTGGCGCGATCGCGGCTCTAAGGTCAAAAACCATGGTGGCAGCTGCGCTCAGGCGGATCGGTTGGTTTTAGCAATAGCTCCACTTAGACTCTATTCCGAAGAATTGGCCCCTTCAGAGGATTCGGCGAGCTTGAGATCTTCAATTAGCTTGTCGATATAGTCGATATGCTTCAAGGGCAGGCGTCGGCGCAGATGCTTGTTCCACATTACCTCCCGAAGCACTTCCATTTTCTCCAGAGGCAGAAGCTCGTGCCGCTCCCAGTCAGGATCGGACTTTCGTGTAGAATAGAACTCCCACCTCCCCGCATGCAAAATGGCACGGTAATAGACCAACTCGCCATCCACGGCACGGTCGTGCCACTCATGCTTGTTTTTCATTGTTAGCTGAGAACCTGCTTGAGAGTCGCAATGCAACGCTCATTCTGCTCCATCGTCCCTACTGAGATTCTGACCCACTCGGGTAGCTTGTAGCCACGCATCGCCCGAATAATAACTCCCTGCTTCAACATGAGATCAAAAACAGCATCGCCGTCGCCAACCTTCACAAGCACGAAATTAGCAACGCTAGGAACATACTCGAGACCCATCTCCTTGAACGCACCTTGCAAATACTCTAATCCCTCGTCATTCAGGTCACAAGTACGCTGCTGGTGTTCGATATCGAGTAACCCGGCAATAGCGCCTGCCTGAGCAATCGCGTTGGTGTTAAACGGTTGGCGACATTTCTGCAAAACACTGGCTATTTCGGGTGTTGTCAGACCATACCCAATTCGCAGCCCGGCCAAGCCTTGAATCTTTGAAAAGGTCCTCATTATCACAACGTTTCGGCCTTCACTCACATATCTAAGCGTGTCCGGTGGCTCGTGCAGAAATTCGTAGTAGGCCTCGTCAAAAATAACCATAACATGATCCGGCACCTGATCCATGAAACGCTCAATCCCATCCTGCCCGACCATAGTGCCGGTGGGGTTATTAGGGTTCGCGATAAAGACTTTTTTGGTTTTCGGGGTAATGGCCGCCGCCATGGCATCGAGATCGTGAACAAAGTCCGGGTCCGGCACCTCGATGGTTTCAGCCCCGAACAAAGTCGCCATCAGCTTGTAGACAACAAAGGCGTGCTCCGCGGCGACCACGTTGTCTCCAGGATTCAAAAATCCATGGCCAATCAACTCAATAATTTCATTCGATCCATTCCCCAGAACAACGTTCTCACGCTGGAGCCCGACCTTTTCGGCAATTGCTGTTCGCAACTTGTAGCCACCTCCGTCAGGATAAATATTAACCCCCTCCGCAGCTTCTTTCATTGCCTCAACCGCTTTCGGTGAGGGCCCCAGAGGGTTCTCGTTCGAAGCGACCTTGATGATAGCTTCAGGATCCAACCCGAGCTCCCGAGCCGTCTCTTCGATCGGCTTGCCGGGATCGTATGCGACTAACCCGTCGAGCCATGGGTGTGCCTGCTTGATGATACTGGACATAATTTTGCTGAGAAATAGAGATTACAGAGTGACGTCAATTGCGGCACTGGCATTGCGAGCTTTTTCTCGAGCCTCATCGATAGAATTCCCGCGAGCCACCACAACCCCCATGCGTCGTTTTCCGGACACCTGGGGTTTTCCGAAGAGACGAAGCTGCGTGTCCGGATCGGTCAACGCTCGCTCAAGATTACTGTAACTGACACAAAGAGACTCTCCTTCGACCAACAATACCGCCGAAGCAGAAGGACCGTGCTGCTGAATATTCGGAATCGGCAGACCCAGAATCGCCCGCGCGTGGAGGGCGAATTGGGATAAGTCCTGAGCGATCATCGTTACCATGCCGGTGTCATGTGGCCGTGGCGAAATTTCTGAGAAAATCACCTCATCCCCCTTTACGAACAGCTCCACTCCAAAGATGCCGCGCCCACCAAGGTTATCCGTTACCGCCTTCGCATATCGTTGCGCTTCCGCCTTCGCCGCATCATTCATGGGCTGAGGCTGCCAACTTTCGCGATAATCGCCATCGACCTGGATATGGCCAATTGGCTCGCAGAAAGAGGTGCCTCCAGCGTGGCGGACAGTCAACTGGGTGATTTCGTAGTCGAAATCGACAAAGCCTTCGACGATCACCTTCCCCTTGCCAGCCCGACCGCCGTCTTGGGCATATTGCCAAGCCGGCTTAATTTCTTCATCGTTCCTAACGGTGCTCTGCCCTTTACCGGAGGAACTCATGATTGGTTTCACGACCAATGGCAGACCTATTTCTTTTACGGCAGCAAGATACTCCTCCTCGCTGGAAGCGAACTGATAAGGTGAGGTTTTTAAACCCAGTTCTTCTGCAGCAAGCCGCCGAATCCCTTCGCGATTCATCGTTAATTGGGTTGCTCTCGGCGTCGGGATAATCGTCGTCAACCCCTCCCTTTGAAGCTCTGCCAACGTATCGGTGGCGATTGCTTCCACCTCTGGGACTACGAGATGGGGCCTCTCTTTTTCAATCACGGCCCTAAGCGCCTCACCATCGAGCATGGAAACGCAATGTGAACGATCCGCCACCTGCATTGCTGGGGCATTTTCGTAGGCGTCGACAGCGATCACCTCAACGCCGTAGCGCTGGAGCTCAATCACCACTTCTTTACCAAGTTCGCCAGACCCGCAGAGCATAACGCGGGTGGCTTCTGAAGTGAACGGGGTTCCAATGCTTGCCATGGGGTTCACCTTAGAGATAAATTGAATTTTCCAAAGGAAAAATCCTCCTCTTTCGCCCTTCCATGTCGACTTTCTCACAGTGGCTACTGCTATTTAAGCTTCACACGAAAATCTTCTTCAGAAAAGCGACCATTGTCGCTCGTCATTCACGCCTCATGACAGGGACGATTATCGCTTTTCTGATAGCTTACGTGATCGCATCTTTCTGGCTCTTCAGCCAAGGCTTGGACTATGTCAGTACACTTCCCGCCGCGGGATCCCTGCTCAGCGACCGACTTATCAGCGTGATGTTTTTCTGCTTCATGCTGATGCTGATTTTTTCCGTTTCCATCACCAGCTATATCTCACTCTACCGAAATCGCGACACCACCTGGCTACTGAATCTACCCGTCTCCCACCGAGCTATCTTTCTCTGGAAAAGTTTCGAAGCGGCCATGTTTTCGAGCTGGGGGCTGCTTTTTATTCTTGCTCCACTGCTTGTCGCCTTTGCACAAAATCGCGAGGTCAGCCCCCTTTTTTACGTTCAGGCGCTTTCACTTCTGCTTCCTTTTTTGATGCTCGCCAGCTCGACTGGAAGCCTTCTCATGGTTCTCTCGGTGCGATGGCTGAATATGCGGCAGCTTCAGATTACCCTGGGGATCATCATCATAATTCTCATCGGATCTGCAACCTTTACTGCAATCGAGGGCCAGAAAGCCGCCGATGAAACCGGGCTCAGTGCAGCGCTGACCTTTCAGCGAGTGCTCCAGCACACCAATATCTCGGTCAATCGATCCATGCCAAGCACTTGGTTGGCAGCCTCGCTCATCGACTGGACCCGGCCCTACCGTCATTCCACTAACCTGCTCTACCCCGCGCTGTTGATCAGCAATTGCCTTATGGCAGGGCTCGCGCTTTTCTGGGCTGGTAACACCGTTTTTTACAAATCCTGGAATCGGTCCCTGCAGCAGGCGGCTTTAGCAGCCGATCGACGGCAGTCTAAGAGCGATAGCCTAGGCAAACCCGAGAGGCTCAAAACAGGCTCACCGCTATCCCGAATCATTGGTCGGCCCTTGGCCGCTATTTCGAGAAAAGACTATCTTACCTTTTTCCGCGAACCGGCTCAATGGATTCAATTCTCGGTCGTTTTTGGGCTTCTCGCGATCTATGCTAGCGGCCTTCGTCAGATGAACCGGGACATCAGCGAACCGAGAGATCTTTACATTGTTGCGTTTCTCAACCTTGCTGTGTGTGCGCTCGCGCTCTCCACACTGACGACTCGTTTCGTTTTTCCACAATTCAGCCTTGAAGGACGGAAACTGTGGATACTCGCCATGTCACCGTTGAGACTCCCGACAATCGTGACTCAAAAATTCCTCACTAGCACCTTGTTCAGCGGCGCAGCAGTAATCCTCATTCTCCTCATCGGCGGCTACAATCTCCAACTTGGCGTGAAAGAATCAGTCTTTTTTGCAACCGCCATCACCCTGCTTGCAATCGGGCTGAACGGCCTTGCTGTTGGGCTTGGTGTGCTTTTTCCCAATCTTGAAGAGTCGAACGCCGCCAAGATTGTTAGTGGATTTGGAGGCACGCTGTGCCTCGTTGGGAGCTTCATCTTTATTCTTTGCTTCATGATGCTCCTTGCATACACGCGACTGAGCATATTCACCGAAAATGAGGTTAATCCTCACTGGATTGATACGCCGAGAGGCCTCATTGGAACCCTCACTACCCTGATTCTAACATTCATAGTAACCGCGACACCTCTAATTTTTTCGAAAAAAAAGCTAAAAAGACTGGAAATACTAAGCAATTTATAATATTAATGGAAGTTAAGTAATTAAACCCACACTTCCTGTCATGTCTGTTGCAGCTGAAATCCAACCCATGTTCTTCGATGAAGAGGGCGGAAACGACCTCGACATCCAATTTGATCCCCAGCAGTTTGAGGCGGTCACGCCTTACTCAGATGATCTAAACGATGAGTATCAGCAGGCCCAAGACCAACTTCGGCAGCTCCGCCAGCAAGAAGAACAAATCAAACGTCAGGCAGCTGAACTGGAGGAGCTCACAAAAAGGGAAGAGCAATTTAAAGAGGGCCGCGTTGATGTCACCGAAGACATTACACGTTACCTGTCCGTTCTCGATCGTGAGTCCACTGAGGCTCAGCGCGTCGCCGAGGAATGTGCCGCTTCCTACGAACGCCTAGAGGGGCACCTTTCTAATATTAACGCGCTCCATCCCGAAAGCTGGAGCCGCGCTGACCGAAAAACTGAGCTGGCGAGCGCCCTCAGCTGCATTGAGGCCGCTGAAGATGAGATTGATAATCTCATGCCTCTGGTGAACAGCCTTGGAGTCAAGAAGTCAAGCAGCGGCGGCATTCTTAAGATGGGTTCGCCTTCAATGCGACTGAATTCGCCCACACAACAGGGAAACTTTCTCTATTGGCTCCGCAGCGGCTTTGCCTTTTCCCTGCCACTTGTCGCTTTCGCCGCGATCGCCCTAATTATTGTCTTTCTGCTCTAATAGAGCGCGATGCTTTGGCTGGTTCGTTCCACTAAAGGCTCTCTCACCCCACGGATGCAGCCACCTCTTTTTTAGCCCATGAGTATTTTCCCAAGGTCCCCCAAAAATCGCAAGCGAAGCCGCCTCTCTTCGCGAAAAGATTCCTCGTGGATTGACGATGCCCAGGAGTTGACTCGCCCAAAACGTGGCAAATCCTGCCCGCGCGAGACTCAGCACAAGTTGCACGCACAGATCGGAGCTATTGAGTCTTTACTAGCCAAGCATCATGCCACTGAAGCTCAGCGTGAATTGATGAAGAAGCAGAACATCCTCCCTCCTCCGGATCGTTCCGCCCATAAACGCGCCAAACGAGTGTTGACTCACGCAGCAAGACGTCGTTACCACGCTGAGCGCAGCATTGCAGGCATGCGCTTCCTTTTCCTTTTCTGCCTAGCCTGCGGAATCGGATGGTGGTTGATCTTCTCGGGGATCTAAACCAACCCCACCGCTTGATCGGATGTTCGGTTTGCCGCCTATTCGGCGCCCTCTGGTTTTTCAACTATTCCGTTCTTTACTTCCTGCTCCCGGCACCATCCCTTGATTTCAAGGTCGTTAAAGATTTTACCCATAACCCGACGAAGCAGGCCTTTTAGATTTGCATCTTCGAGCTCAGCAAGGCTGCGGACCGCTGTCTCTTTGTAAGTCTCAAGGAGCAAGAGGCACTTGTTATCAGCTTCCACCTCCTGAGCCAAGCGGCGGATCTTATGGATCGAGACATCTTGCAGATCTTCGTGGCTCCAAAGCGACTCCAAGAGGTTTTTATCGTCTCCACGTGCCCGCTCACGAGCTACGGCCAGCAATACACTGGGACGCATCTTATCCAGTTCATTGTCGCCAGCATCCTCACCCAAATCATCCATATCGTCCTGAATCTGATAGGCGATTCCCATGTTCTCAGAAAATTTCTCAAGTACCTCGGAGACCTCATCGAGGCGTCCTGCATAGCTGGCACCAAGTTTTAGGGCGACCTCGAAAGCAGGAGCAGTCTTCTGACGGAAAATCTCTAGCACTTGCTTGGATTTGAGCGGCTTAGGGTCGCGAGCCCAGACAAGTTCTGCCCCCTGCCCTCGACAGAGCTCACGTTGTCCCATAGAGGCAGCCATCAACATCTCTCCCTTCTGTGCATCAGAGATGCTACTCTCCGCGATCATTCGGTAACCTTCGCCGATCAAAAGATCACCAGCGTTCAATGCAACCGGAATACCATGCTCGACATGAAGCGTTGGTTGGTCATAACGGCCATGATCTTCATCTTCAATGTCGTCGTGTATCAGTGAAGCCTTATGGAAAAGTTCAGAAGCAAATACGATCTTTTTAATATCATCAGGAATTGGCTCACCCCGGTCTTCGCGAAGCGCCTGGTAAGCAGCCACGGTTAGATAGGGACGCCACCGCTTGCCGTCTCGCGCAAGCCATTCGCGGGCAATCCG
This sequence comes from Verrucomicrobiales bacterium, assembly GCA_002726915.1. Lineage (GTDB taxonomy): Bacteria > Verrucomicrobiota > Verrucomicrobiia > Verrucomicrobiales > DEV007 > Arctic95D-9. The sequence continues at coordinate 80,803 of PBSY01000007.1, forward strand.
CTCTTGGGCGCCTTCTGCCGGCCCCATAATCTCCTCAATCGCTTCAACGCTAAACCAGCTCATTACCTCTTCGTGGAGAGCATTCAGGTCGAGTCGACGCGTCTTGTCTTCGCTGGTTAGGTGAATGTATTCCCACACCCAATCGTTATCGACCGTAGTGTTGATGCAGTCATCCTGCAGAAGGGGCACGGCGATAGATGGGATTGCTGCCGCCTCAACATAAGGAAAGGTGCGCTCTAAAACCGGAAGGCATGAGATCCCTACAATGGCTTCGATCTGCCCTGTTTGGATCAGGGACATCACAATCGCCGACCCTTCGGCTACAAGGACAGCGTAGCCGAGGCGCTCCGCCTCATTTTGGAAATCTTCGATTGTGCAGAGACCGCATTGCTTACAAAGCAGCCCAAATTCGTCGAACGGTGCGGGACACTTATCCTCCACTCGGAGACATTTAGGCATGAGTAGGAGACGCCGCTCAAACGGAATCTCAGCGAGTGTTTCCCTCCACATCTCGTTATTGAGGCACACGGCCGTGTAGTGAAGGTAGGTCTTCTCACCCTCTCTACCCATTCGCTTGAGGATTTCCTTCGCATGTTCCTCCAACTCATCCAGTGGCATAGGAGGAACGGGATTGTCCTTCTCCACATACTTTTTGATGTTCTCGAGAAAGTAATCCCTCTCTATCTTGGTCTGCGGAATATTTTTCTTCGGAGGCCGAAAACGGGTCGTCGTAATCGGAACAGGCTTGGGGACCTTGATGGCCTTAATCGTATCAACTGGGGAAGACATGTGAGGTTGGGAGGTCCGTATCAAAACAGTATTCAGTCGCACGCCCTGCAGCGCTAGGCTTGTCAGTCCAACAACACTCCGAGAGTGTCATTGGATTCACAACATTGTAACCCTCTAGAGCGTCTTGCAAATCACAATCGATTCAAGGAAAAGCGATTGCGTGATCAGGGGGCGTTTTGCCGGCACTTTGCCATCACACATGGCAATTTCTGCCTGATTACTACAGCTCTAACGCTTTCTCACCTTCGACACACTATTTGAAGGCTTCTTTCGTTGAGGCAACCGCGTAGTCCCGATTGAGCCTCGCGATAACATCAGCGCTGATCTCTTTCGGGCAAACGGCCTCACACTCATAATGGTTGGTGCAGTTACCAAAGCCTTCGGCGTCCATTTGACGAACCATCGCGAGAACGCGCTTGTCCTTCTCCGGCTGGCCCTGCGGAAGCAGGTTGAGGTGAGCTGCCTTCGCACCGACAAAAAGCATGGCACTGGCGTTTTTGCATGCCGCGACGCAAGCACCACAACCAATGCAGGCTGCGGCGTCGAAAGACGAGTCAGCGCTATCTTTGGAAATCGGCAGCGAGTTCGCATCCTGAGCGGATCCTGTTCTAACCGATATATATCCGCCCGCTGAAACAATTCGATCGAAGGCGGAACGGTCAACAACTAGATCACGTACTACCGGAAATGCTTTTCCTCGGAAGGGCTCAATCCAGATCGTATCACCGTCCTTGAATTTGCGCATGTGAACTTGGCAGGTCGTGATACCTTTTTCCTTGGAATGAGGCACCCCGTTAATAGTCAACGAACACATTCCACATATTCCCTCGCGGCAATCATGGTCGAAGTGAATCGGTTCACCACCACGTTGTACGATCTGCTCGTTCACGATATCCAGCATCTCAAGGAAAGAAGCTTCGGCAGGAATACTATTCGCCTCGTAGGTTTCAATCGTTCCCGTATCGTTTGCGTGCTTCTGGCGCCATACCTTCAGTGTGAGATTCATGAAAATGGAATAATGAGTGTAACGCTACTTGTAGGAGCGCACTGATTGTTTGACGTTCTCAAAGATGAGTTCTTCCTTGTGAAGGTTAGGCGGAGAGTCATCCCCTGTATACTCCCATGCAGCCACGTAGCTGAACTCTTCATCACGGCGCTTAGCCTCGCCCGGGTTTGTATATCCCGAGGTTACCGCATCATCCTTCTCTGTGAACTGGTATTCCTCACGGAAGTGGCCGCCACAACTTTCTTCCCGACTCAACGCATCGCGGCACATCAGTTCTCCAAACTCTAGAAAATCAGCAACGCGACCAGCCTTTTCCAATTCAGCATTTAGGCTTTCACCTGTTCCGGGGATTTTCACGTTCTTCCAAAACTCTTCTCTAATCTTCGGGATTTTCTCAAGCGCCTCTTCAAGCCCTGCCTTGTCACGAGACATACCACACTTGTCCCAGACCAAGAGCCCTAGCTCGCGATGAAAACTGTCAACGGTTCGCTCTCCCCCTATCGAAAGAAGCTTCTCAATGCGATCAGTTACCGCTTTTTCTGCCTCGTCGAATGCCTCGTTTTCGGTCGTCACGCTCCCGGGCACTTGATTCGCAAGATAGTTGGGAAGTGTAGCTGGGATAACAAAGTACCCATCAGCCAGGCCCTGCATGAGAGCGCTCGCTCCAAGTCGGTTGGCTCCGTGATCAGAAAAGTTAGCCTCACCAAGAACATGGAGACCAGGCAGGTTAGACATCAAGTTATAGTCCACCCAGAGACCGCCCATGGTGTAATGCACCGCAGGATATATCATCATCGGTTCCTTGTAGGGGTTGGAGCCCTGAATCTTCTCATACATCTGGAAAAGGTTGCCGTAGCGGGCACGAATGGTGTCTTCGCCAAGGCGGTCGATCGCGTCGCGGAAATCAAGAAACACTCCAAGTCCGGTAGAAGCGACACCCCGACCTTCGTCACAAACCTCCTTGGCGGACCGGGAGGAAATGTCGCGAGGAGCCAAATTTCCAAAACTTGGATATTTGCGTTCGAGGTAGTAGTCCCGATCTTCGTCGGGAATGTCTGCAGCGGTCTTAACGCCCTCGCGAATCGCGGCGGCATCTTCCGCTGAATTAGGGACCCAGATCCGCCCGTCGTTTCGCAGTGATTCCGACATTAAGGTCAATTTACTTTGGTAGTCCCCGCTCACCGGAATGCAGGTTGGGTGAATTTGAGTGTAACAAGGGTTGGCCATGTAGGCCCCTTTCTTATGAGCCCGATAGGCGGCCATGACGTTACATCCCATTGCATTGGTAGAGAGGAAGAAGACGTTGCCATATCCCCCAGTGGCAAGGACGACGGTATCGGCAGCATGCCGCGAAATCTCGCCCGTAACCATGTCTCGAACGATGATACCTTTTGCATGACCATCCACAACAACGAGGTCCATCATTTCGGTTCTCGAGTGCATCTCTACCCCTCCTTTCGCTACCTCCTTAGAAAGCGCTTGGTAGGCGCCAATCAGAAGCTGTTGACCAGTCTGCCCTCGAGCGTAGAAGGTCCGACTAACCTGAGCCCCACCGAAGGAACGGTTATCAAGAAGGCCACCGTATTCACGAGCGAAAGGAACGCCTTGCGCCACGCACTGGTCAATGATGTTTCCACTCACCTCGGCGAGTCGATGCACATTAGCCTCGCGGGAACGGAAATCCCCCCCTTTTACGGTATCGTAGAACAGACGATAAACCGAATCCCCATCGTTCTGATAGTTTTTGGCCGCGTTGATTCCTCCCTGCGCCGCGATCGAGTGCGCTCGCCGCGGACTATCTTGATAACAAAAACACTTCACTTGGTAACCAAGTTCGCTGAGCGTAGCCGCTGCTGCTCCGCCAGCGAGGCCGGATCCAACTACGATGATCGAATACTTCCGTTTATTCGCAGGATTGATCAGCTTTGAATTATTCTTATGGTTGATCCACTTTTCCGCGATCGGGCCGTCGGGGATAGCCGAATTGAATGTTTCGTTTGAAGATCCGTTAGCTGCCATTGGGGAGGTATGAATACGGTTAAAAATTGGTAAGACGAGAACTAGCGTTTTTCTTCGGTGACATCGGCAATGTCAGTCACAGGCGTTTCCATTTCATCACTACCGAAACCTGCCACTGAGGCTGCGAGCGGAATGGAGAGAAATCCGAGCCAAAGAGCTACCGATACAGCAAGCCCAAGCCTGTTAATTGCTTCACTACTTTTACGACTGCGCCACCCTAGGGTTTGAAAGATAGAAGCTATGCCATGAGAGAGATGTGAGCACAGTAGTGAGATACCGACAAAGTAAAAAAGGACGACTAACGGTTTCTGGAATCCAACAATCACCATGCCCCAAACATCGTGTCTCCCTGACGACTCCTTCATCCCTGCAAGCTCTGGATCGACCCTTACTGTGAAGTGGAAGATGTGGAACACGACAAAAGCAAGAACAGTAAGGCCGCTCCAAATCATCACTCGGGAACTTTTCGAAGCGACGTTGGTTGCCTCATTTTGGTAATTCTCAACTTTGGCGGCTCGGTTCTGTTTCGTGAGAGCGATAGTCGCCACAATGTGCATGACGAAAGCCACGACCAATACCCCTCGAAAAATCCAAATGCCTGCTCCGTGGAGAAAGTGATGCAGAAAGTAGGCGTAGTCGTTCATCGCCTCGCGTCCCGCAAAAATCAGCATATTACCTCCAACGTGGGCGATTAAGAAGCCGACAAGAACAACGCCCGTAATGGCCACGATTAGCTTTTTCCCAATCGAAGACTGCCAAAATCGGATAATAGCGTTCGTAAGGGCGTTCATTTGCGGTCTCTTTAAGCAATACGCCACGCATTTGCAAGGAGATGGGGTATAAAACCTAGAAAAATTTGCTCTTTCTTGTCATATGACCCTTTTGTCGCCCTGGTACTCATTTCCCGATACCATCCTGCCCAAAATCTGTTTGCAAAAAGCGACTGCCCTCCGTTAGCATGCCGGAACTGCCCCATGTCTTGTCTTTTTCGCCTTTTCGCCGCGCTATTAGCGCTTTTTCCAGCCTTAGCTACCGCACAGGGAAATTCCTCTGGCTTGGCGAGTCGGATTGATGGCGCTCTTGAGGGAGTCTCAGACGTCGCTGCTAATTTCGTTTTTGGTGGCCCGACCATAACAGAAGGGGTTACGCTTCCAATCATCCTCGTGATCCTCGGATCGACCGCAGTCTTCCTGACGGTTTACTTCAAATTCATCAATCTTCGAGGCTTCGGGATCGCCTTCCGCACTGTTCGAGGGAAATACACCGACAAGGATGCGCCAGGTCAGATCACTCATTTTCAGGCACTTAGCGCTGCTCTTTCCGCAACGGTCGGACTCGGCAATATCGCCGGTGTCGCCGTCGCCGTTGGTATCGGAGGGCCCGGGGCAACCTTTTGGATGATCATTATGGGTCTTTGCGGTATGACGACCAAATTTGCTGAGTGCACGCTTGGCGTAAAATACCGCCGTATCCAGAAAGATGGCACGGTCAGGGGTGGCGCCATGTATTACCTTCGGGACGGCTTCAAGGAGATCGGAATGGGTCGTTTTGGCGGGTTTCTTGCAATTCTTTTTGCCATTTTCGTACTGGGTGGCGCGTTTGGAGCCGGAAACATGTTCCAAGCCAACCAGGCATTCTCGCAGTTCCATGGCCAGTTCATGGGCGACATGTCCATTGATACCGCAAAGCTTGTCTTCGGTTGTATTCTTGCGGGGATCGTCGCTGCCGTAATTCTCGGAGGAATCGTCCGCATCGCCCATGTAACCGCTTTTCTCGTCCCTTTCATGTGTGGCGCCTACGTTCTCGCGGCACTCTTCATCATTGTTTCAAATATCGGAGAATTGGGTAGTGCCTTCGGCGTCATTTTCTCTTCAGCCTTCAGCACCAGCGCTGTCACCGGAGGTTTGATCGGAGTTCTCATTCAGGGAATTAAGCGGGCGGCCTTTTCCAATGAGGCCGGCCTCGGTTCTGCGCCCATTGCCCACGCTGCTGTCAAAACAAATAAGCCAGCCAGTGAAGGCTTTGTTGCCTTACTGGAACCCTTTGTCGATACCGTCGTGGTCTGCACGATGACCGCCCTTGTCATCGTCATTACAGGAACTTGGCAAGTCAGTGCAGAGGTCTCCAGTAAGGCGGGCATTGCCATGGTGGTCGCGCCGGGTGCATCGGAAGTGGTTCAACAACTCGATAACGGGCAGTATATCCATGTCAAAGGAACTGAGGATTTTGAAAAGCCTGCGACGAACGGAAAAGAGGCAGAAGTTGTCAACTACACTGAGGTGATTGGTCTCGTTTCCCCGGAGTTTAAGAATTCCACCAAAAAAACCGGTTGGGTCGAATCGTCAGCCATCGCCGACCGCAAAGGGGTTCCCATGACCTCCCTCGCTTTTGGTTCTAAGATCTCTTGGTTCCCGAAAGTTCTAACGATCGCCGTTGTCCTCTTCGCCTTCTCAACCATGATCTCATGGTCTTATTATGGCGAGCAGGGAATTATCTATCTCTTCAGCAAGTTCGGGGACAATGTCAAAATCCCCGTCATCATCTATAAGGTAGTCTTCTGCCTTCTCGTCATCGTGGGCTCTTCTGCTTCTCTGAGTAGCGTCATCAACCTTTCTGACGCCATGATTTTTGCGATGGTTGCCCCCAACCTAATCGGGCTCTATTTCCTCCTGCCGGTGATCAAGAAAGAAGCCAATGACTACCTTGAGCACGTTAAGAGGATCGACAACGGCGAAAACTGATGCCCACTGACCGGTTGTAGCTCCGTGGGGAATTTTTTCTACGCGAGAATATCTTCAACGACATGACCGTGAACGTCGGTCAGGCGAAAGTCCCGCCCTGCGTATCGATAGGTCAACTGCTTGTGATCGAGACCTAGCAAATGAAGAAGGGTAGCGTGAAGGTCATGCATGTGGACCTTATTTTCCATAGCTTGAAACCCAAATTCGTCTGTAGAACCGTGCGCAAAGCCTGGCTTCACCCCTCCTCCAGCCAACCACGTTGTGAACCCGCGGGGGTTGTGATCGCGGCCTAGCTTATTTTGGGTGAATGGCGTGCGGCCAAATTCCGATCCCCACCATACCAAAGTATCTTCCAGCAAACCCCTTTGTTTTAAATCAGTGAGCAACCCAGCAATGGGCCGATCGACTTGGCCCGCGAGGGGCTCATGCTTCGGCATGTTATTGTGTTGGTCCCACACGGGCGTCGATTTATTATCGCAATGGCTCACTTGGATAAAGCGGACCCCGGATTCAGCCAACTGACGTGCCGCTAAGCATTGGCGCCCGAAACCATCTGTATCGTCATCGCCAATTCCGTAGAGTTCCTGCGTCTGCCGTGATTCTTTGTCAATATTGATAAGATCAGCAGCGTGCGTCTGCATTCGCCAGGCGAGTTCGTGTGAGGCGATCATACCATCAACCAGCCCTTGTTCTGAATTGCCCCGCTGAACTTGATTTAACCGTTTAAGAAACTCATACTCCCGTTTGGATTCGGCTGGACTTACCGGACTCACCAAGTTGCGGATCTCTGGCTTAGCATTCGGGTTACCGGCCTGTCCCAGCACGGTGCCTTGTGTCGACGCTGGAAGAAAGGCGTTCCCCCAGTTCCGCGGACCTCCTTTGTTGGCTGGAGGATTCACAGTAACAAACGCCGGTAGGTTCGAATTACCTGAACCAAGACCGTAACTAATCCAGGCCCCCACTGAAGGGCGAACCAAATTGGTAGCACCCGTATGCAAAAAGAGAGTTGCCGGCCCATGAGCCACGCCCTCCGTGTGCATCGAGTGGATGAAGCAAAGATCATCGACGTGCTTGGCCACTTCCGGAAACAGGCTGGAAGACCACCGCCCGCATTCACCATACTGCTTAAACTCCCAGAAGGACTTCATTAGCTCGCGCTCCTCATTCTGACGAGTCCGTGGCACCCAGAAATTCGCTTTCTTCTGATGGCCTCTGGTTAGTTCCGGCTTGTAATCGTAGGTATCTACCTGACTCGGACCTCCCTGCATAAAAAGGAAGATAATCCGCTTGGCTCGTGGCACGATGACTGGGCTCTGATTTGCAAAAGAAGAGAGCGCTAGCCCACCAAATCCGCATGCCGCACTCTTGAGGAGCGCTCGACGGCTGGGAGCGGAATCAAATGGAGAATCAACTAGGGCAGGACTCATTACTATTCGCGTGGTTGTATCACAAATTACCTCAAATATCGAAAGTCTACCGAGCCGAACAGTATTCGTTGCAGGCCAGCCCAAGCTTCGGTGTCACCTACCTGCGTGTCGCTGATGAATCCGCGCGCAAGGTCAAGTTCCTCTGCGGAAGGGAGTCTCCCGAGTGTTCGGCGGAAGGCTAACTCAATACGCTCTTCTCTCGTCTCGGCCCTAAGCCGAAGCAATTCGCTGGCTGCCTCGATGGATCGATCATGGACAAATTGGCTGTTAGTCAGGAAAAGCATCTGAGTTGGAATGTTACTTTCGGTGCGCTTCCCTATCGTAAAATTAGGATTGGCAAAATCAAAGACACTGAACATCTCGTAGCTGGAATTCCTAAAGACGGGAACGTAAACGCTGCGTTTCATGGTCGTGAATTCATAGCCAAATTCACTCTTGAACCCTTTTGGCAAGGAAGGCCCTCCCGAATTGCCGTCGAGCGCCCCGGAAAGGGTCAACATAGCATCACGAAGCGACTCCGCGTCGAGTGATCTGAGATGGGCGCGAGAATAAAAGGAGTTCTCCGGGTCCATCGTCTCAACCGACTTCGTGGCCACTTTGGTGGATCGGGAATAGACATCCGAAAACATGATTTCTCGCACGAGAGCTTTAGTAGACCAACCAGATTCTATCAAACGTCCTGCAAGGTAGTCGAGCAATTCGGGGTGAGTTGGCGCAATTCCCGTCGTGCCGAAGTTGTCAGGAGAAGCGACAAGACCCTCACCCATTAGTTTTAACCAGATGCGATTTGCCAGCACGCGGGCCGTCAACGGATGCTGATCGCTCGTAAGCCATTCGGCCAACTCCAATCTTCCACTGGATGACTCTGATATATCAACCTCATCCAAGCTCGCGACTTCGAGGAAGCCTCGCGGAGCAACTTCTCCCCTACTCGCTTCTACCCCACGGATGCGTATCTCGGTGTCCCCTATCTTATCGGTCGGATGGTCGACCACGCTCATCGCTTGCGGAATATTGGGGGCATTCCTCTCAAGATTCTTAAGTTTCGCTTCTGCTTTGGCCAACGCCTTCTCCAAATTGAGAATACGCGGATTATCAGTGGTGCCCTCCTTGCTCTCCCGATTCTGTTTTAGTTCAAGCGGGAGCCACTGAATCGCATCGGCTATCGCAACGCCGTCATCGTGAAGGTTTGATATTTCAATGGAGGACTCATCCCCGGCTTCAATATCGAAGACCCCGATAGCCTGAAACAAACCATCGTATTCAGGCGTTAGTTTTTGGTTGATCTGATAACCTTCCGCGACAGATCCAACGTTCACCATCACCTGAACAATCGGGCTACGATTGCTGGAAGCTGAATAGGAAACCCGGAGTTCATAGCGCCCCGCTGCTTCAAAAACGTGCTCGTAACGGACCGACTTTTCTCCCTGCCCTGCATTGAGGTCATGGACGTATCCCGCGTCAATAAAACGAGGCGCTGAGCTGGATGACTTCCACTCACCAACTTTCACCGCCTCTTCGTCGTCAATCACGATACCCGGGAGAAGCGTGGACGCGACTTTCTTAGATTTCTTGCCAGCACCGCGCCCGAAGGAGGCCAACTCCGTTTTGAAGGCCACCACCTCGGCATCGGCTGCCGCTTTCTCTTTTTCGTAGTCTTCAATGGCCCGTTTTGCCTCCTTAGTGGGCGGAACTGGTTCGAGATGCCAGGCTGACACATTGGAGTGTTTCACCGATCTTGTGCTGAGGAAGATCCCAGCTAGCGAATAATAGTCTTTGGTCGGGATTGGATCAAACTTATGGTCGTGACAACGCGAACAGGCGATGGTCTGCCCCATAAAAGCACGACCGATTGTGTCAACCTGCTCATCAATGATCTCGAAATCGAGCTCCGCCTTGTTCTGGTTCTCGTAATTGTTTGGACCCATCACGAGGAATCCAGTCGCGATTAGGTTCTCAGAACGCTCCTTCTGAGTCTCGTATGGCAACAAGTCACCGGCGATGTGAGCCTTGATCAGTTCGTCAAGAGGGCGGTCTGTGGCAAAGGAGTCGATCACGTAGTCACGAAACCTCCAGGCATCCGGAAAAGGCAGGGCACGACCTCCTCCACTGGAATCCGCATAACGCACGATATCGAGCCAGTGCCGGCCCCATCGCTCTCCAAACGCATTAGAAGCCAGCCACTGCTCCACAAACGCCTCCCAATTCTCTTCGCTAGGATCAAGCTCAAAGTGGAGCTGCTCCTCTACTGTTGGAATGAAACCGGTCAAATCAACCCGAGCCCGCCGCAGTCGCCGCTGAGGACTCGCCGCAGGGGAAGCTTCGAGACCTTCAGTTTCGAGCCTCGCATTGATGAAATCGTCGATCGAATCCCGTTTGCCAAAATCGGTTTGTCGCGGGCGAAAAGACCAAAATTTCCGCCCTTCCTCAACCGTCATACCTCCGTCTTCGCCTCCCATTCCGCGCTCGCGCGGATCAGGAGTCCCCATCGCGATCCACTTTTCAAAATCGGCCACCACTGAGTTTGGCAACTTGCTCTTAGGAGGCATCTCCAGATCAGGATCCTCGTAGCGGATCGTCTCGATTAGCAGACTACCCTCAACATCGCCTGGAATCACGGCCGGGCCGGAATCACCACCAACTTCCCAACCCGCCTTACGATCGAGCCAAAGACCGCCCTTTTTAGTGCCTTCCGCTTCAGAATGGCACTCATAACAATGCGCGACCAAGGCCGGCCGAATTTTTGACTCAAAAAAGGCCATCCCAACATCGGACCCCAAAGCTGGGGTTTTCGCGATCAGGGCAAGGAAATAGAAAACGATGATGTTTGGGGAACCCATCGACAAAAGTTTACTAACTCGCGCCGCCTCAGACAACAGCGTTTTCGCGTATGAGCTTTAGACTAAGTGGGCCACCCTAGATCATTCGTCACAAGCCCCAATGGCAACATCGTGACTGGCAGAGTTGGCACTTTGCGCCATATTTGTGCGTTTTTATGCACAAGGCGCTCCTCCGATCTCTCCGACAGGATCTGCATACCGTCCTAGAGTATCGCCGCGAACACGGGTTGCGGGAGTTGCTGATGTGGCTGCCGACGAAAAAAGCACCGGGCGCCGTTCAATTCGTGAAATACGTCGTTTCAGGTGGAATCTCCACGGTGGTCCAACTCGCCATTTTCATTTGGCTCTCTCACAGCTTGTTTCCGGCACACGATTACCTTAACGGGCCGCCCCTTTCAGGTGAGGTGAAGGAGAAAAATGCCATCATCAGCAACCTGATCGCGTTCCCCTTTTCTAACCTCTGCGCCTACTTTTTGAATATTTTATTTGTATTCACTCCGGGCCGCCACTCGAAATGGTTTGAGTTCACCCTCTTTACCGGCATCTCGCTTGCCAGCTTCAGTTTAGGCCTATTGGGAGGGCCCCTCCTGATATCAGCCGGTCTGGATCCGTGGGCAGCTCAGTTCGGGTTTATGATCACGTCGGCGCTGGTGAACTTCGCCTGCCGAAAATTTCTCGTCTTCCAGAAATAAAGTTAACTGGGGCAGGTCAGGGCTTGGCTTGCCCCAACAGCACGGAAGCAGTCATCCGAAGCAGATCCCTTTCGAGGAGTTCAGCCATAGCGCGCAAGTAGCGGACCATATCATCGCGCTGGTTACGGTTCAGGTGGACTCGCTCTCCGAGGTGGCGGAGGACCTGACGATCCGAAAGATTTTCGAGATGGATCACGTCCTCTCTTGTGAAGCCAACTTTTTCGAGCGCCTCGAACATCTCTTCGAGTGGATGACCGGTATGACTGCATCGGACCTGCGCATGCTCGGTCCATTCGAGCAGATGATCGTTAACCTTTCGCGCGACTTCAATGCCAGTCTGCTGTGTCACCGTCTGGATGAGATGCCCACAGTTGCAATGCGCCATATGTCCCCACTCATAGCGAGCTCCAGACTCAACTCGGTCTGCAGTTTCTCGGAGGGCGGAAATAAGTTCGACGGAAGGTCTTGCCATAATGAAAAGGTTGGTTAGGAGAAAACGCCAAACGCGTCCACCTATTGGTTACTCGTAAAACAGGATGAAAGATGCAGGAAAATCAGTCAAAACCGCGACGTCCCAAAAGAGAACTAATTACCGGATACTGCTAAGGGCAAAATAAACGACGAAGAAATTGGTCAATGAGCTTACGAATCGGAGCGGGCTTGGCGTTGATCTGCGACGCCTTATCAGGTCAGTCGGCAGTCTTTGTTACCGCTGGGTAATTATATCTGGCTTCCTTATCGTTGACCGGATGGTAAGGAAAAGGATGACCAGTCCGCAGAGCAGGCAGATGGAAAGACCAATAAGCTGCCCCCAGTTGCCCTGTGTGCCGCGGACTAGGACGGAGCGCCCCGGTTTTTCGGGGTGGTAGTAGACCGACACCTTCTCTCCCTTTGGGAATTGCCGCTGCTCCTTCTGGGCATCAGAGCGCCGGTCGTGGTCATTAGATCCGAAGCGCAGCCGATGTCCTTTGTAAGCCTGCCCCTCGACCTCGTAATTGTAGCGAATCTCCACCGAGTAGTCCGTGTCGCTGGCGCTCGATTTATTCGCCCCGCCAGGTGAGCTGCGGGTGGTGCTCGAACCTATCCTTGAAATGGTGATCTCCCCTGTGACCTGTGGCCAGGATTCGCTCTCACGGTCCTGCTTAATATTCCAAGCCGTCATCGTAACACCGGCTAGGCCGATGAGTGTGGCGATTCCACCCACACCCCACCCGAAGAGGAGGCCGGCGATTCGAGTAGGGTCGGTTGTGATCACTAGGAGTAGTCGTAAACGTAGGATTAAATCCCGACAACAATAATCAGCAATTTGCAAAGCAATTTTGCTGCATCGCCTGATAGCATCTCAGCGAATTTTATCGAGCTTCCCGTCCTCTCTGTTAAACTTATTCGCTTGAGCACCTCACATTCCCACACTCAACAGGTTCAAATCAGCCACTCAGCCCTGTTAAATTCGCTCTTTCAGGCACCCCAATCGAGAGAGGCTCCCGACTATTTTCCCTTCCCTCCTGCCTTCATTCTCCCTACCATTCCTCCATGCCGCGCCACATCCTTTCGCTCGATCAGGGAACGACCAGTTCACGTGCGATAGTTTTCAACCAGAAGGGTGAAATCGTCTCGGTCGCCCAGGAGGAATTCAATCAGATTTTCCCCCAACCCGGCTGGGTGGAGCACAACGCAGTCGAAATCTGGGAAACGCAGCTCAATGTTGCTCGCGAAGCCATCAAAAAAGCCGGCCTCGCCCCCATCGAAATCGCCGGCATCGGAATCACCAACCAACGAGAAACCGGAGTGTTGTGGGATCGCAAAACGGGAGAACCGCTCGGCAATGCCATCGTCTGGCAGGACCGGCGCACCGCGGAATACTGTCGGGAACTGGTCGAAGCCGGTCACAGCGAGCGCATCCAGGAGCTGACCGGCCTCATCATCGATGCCTACTTTTCCGGCACGAAGCTTAAATGGATGCTCGATCATTACCCCGACGCCCGGAAGCGGGCGGAGGCGGGCGAACTGGCCTTTGGCACAATCGATTCGTGGCTGGCGTGGAATCTCTCCGGTGGCGAGCTCCATATCACTGACGTTTCCAACGCATCCCGAACCATGCTTTGCGATATTCGCAACGTATCGTGGAGCGAAGAACTGCTTGCTCTCTTCGAGATTCCCGCCGCCGTCCTCCCGGAAATCCGCTCAAGCAGCGAGTTTTACGGCGACACTGCCGAAGAGGTCTTCGGCGATCTCATTCCCATTTCCGGTATTGCCGGCGACCAACAGGCCGCCCTCTTCGGGCAGGCCTGTCACCACCCCGGGATGGCCAAAAACACCTACGGCACCGGCTGCTTCATGCTCAAACACACTGGTTCAGAATTCGTAAGATCTAATAATAACTTGTTGACTACCATTGCTTGGCAGATTGACGGAACTACAGAATACGCTCTGGAAGGCAGCGTCTTCATTGGCGGGGCCGTCGTTCAATGGCTGAGGGATCAACTCGGCATTATTGAGGCCTCAAAAGACGTCGAAGCCCTCGCTCTCGAGGTGAAGGATAACGGGGGTGTTTTCTTTGTTCCCGCGTTCACCGGTCTCGGGGCTCCCCACTGGGACGGTTTTGCCCGTGGCACCATCTCTGGGCTGACACGGGGTGCAGGCAAGGCTCACATCGCTCGCGCCGCTCTGGAGGCCATTGCCTTCCAGAGCCATGACCTTATGCAGGCCATGATCGCCGACACGGGTATTGAACTCTCCGAACTGCGAGTCGATGGCGGGGCCTCGAGAAACGACCTATTGATGCAATTTCAAGCTGACTTGCTAGGCGTTCCCGTCGTTCGCTCGCAGGTATCCGAAACGACGGCTTTTGGCGCAGCCTTTCTCGCCGGTCTTGCCGCTGGCGTCTGGTCCAGCAAGAAGGAAATTGCAGCGATCTGGGCCGAGTCCTCGCGCTTTAATCCCGGTATCCATCACGCAACCATGCAGGAAACCCTCGCCAAGTGGCATAAAGCGGTGGAACGAACTCTGCTGTAGGGCTTAGTAGAACCCAATTAAGAGAGTTATTCCCACGACGCAGTGATCCCTTGCAATTCGGGCGTTTCTAGGAAATCTTTCGCCACTTTTCATCCATGCGAAGCCTCCTACGTTCCAAGATCCATCTCGCTACCGTCACAGAAGCAAACGTGGACTATGTCGGTAGTATCACCATCGACAAGAACCTGCTCGATGCGGTGGGTCTCTGGGTTGGGGAAAAGGTACTCGTCGTCAGCGCCAGCACTGGAACGCGTCTCGAAACCTATGTGATCAAGGGCGCCCCCGGATCCGGGATCATCGGCATCAATGGCGCAGCAGCCCACCTTATCAACGCTGGCGAGAGGGTGATTATTATGGGCTTTGAGCTCGCCGAAAAGCCCGTCGAACCGAAAGTGGTTCTCTGCAACAAGGAGAACGGCATTGCCGAGTTCCTCAGCGAAGAGGCCGGAATAGCACTCACGAGCGAGTAGCGCCTGCTGAAGATCAGGGATTAGCCCAAGACCTGATCACTTCCTCGAGTCCTTTGACGACGAATTCGAGTTGCTCCATATCCAGCTGGTCGACTGTATCCGTTGGTTTGTGGTAATGCTCATATCGGAACGGAATCGTATCTGTCACCATGATTGCTGGAAAGCCCTCCTGCCAGAAAGACCAGTGATCAGACCAACCCACTCCGGGAATCGATTCCGGGAAGACCCCGCCGACCGCCGGAATACCAGAGACGCCCTCAAAGACTCTCTTGGCCTGATCACCAAGGAACCGCGAATTCTCGTTCGCCACAAAAGCGAGAAAGTTTCCTTCCTTCGGAAATACCCCTTCCAGCCCTGGAGGCACCTCTTGGCTGTTTGGTTCGTCCGTGAAATACCCGAGTCCATCGAAAGCGATCATCGCTACGATTTTTTCTTCCCGCTCTGCGCAGCCGCGCGCATGAACCCAACTCCCCATTTCTTTCGTTTGGAAATAGGGTGGTTCCTCATTTGCGAAGGCGACAAAACGAATCGTGCGCTGCTGTTGTTCTCCTGCCAAAGCCTGAGCGATTGATATAAGGGCCGCCACCCCGCTGCCATTATCATTCGCGCCTGGAGAACCTGGAACTGTATCATAGTGAGCCCCCACAATGATGATCTCATCTCTTAAAGCCATCCCGGGCAGTTCCGCTACTAGGTTCCGGACTCGGTGAGGCTTCCCATTTTCTGCGAAGCTTGACGCAAGCTCGTATTCCTCCCGCTTTACGACATAGCCGAGATTGGTGGGGCCGAGGCTTGATTCAATCCAGAAAGCCGCCTGCTCAAGTTGGTTCATCTTACCAACGTGACGTTCGCCAATTGTTTCGCAGAGGATCCTGATATGTCGTTCGAGAGTTTCGCGACTGACCGGCTCCTGATTGAGACTGGCCGCCTCGAGGCGGACCTGCTCGTTCGGATCTTGTGGTCCTTTCGCTTTCTGGAGGTGAGAGTTCACCATCGACGTTACACCAATGGCGAGTAATCCGGCGGGGAAAGCCACAAGCAAGAAAGGAATCAATTTTCGGCCCGTCATCAGTTTTTCCAGAGGTGACTGACAATACGCGCCGCATTCTCGTAGGCTCCGCCTTCACCGAGTGTTTTTACCACTTCGGCAAGGTCATTCTGCAGTTGGCTCCGCCTATCCTCGCTGGCAAGCAAATCACCTAGGGCTTCGGCAATCCCTTCAGGCGTTGCTCGATCCTGAAGTAACTCGGTGACGACCTCACGATCGGCCATCACATTGACGATTCCGAGATAATTCACCTGCATGAGGCGTCGCGCCGCTACTGCTGTGAGCCAAGCCACTTTGTAAGTCAGGCAATGAGGCAAACCAAGGCAGGCCGCCTCCAGTGTTGCAGTTCCCGACGCCACCACACCGACTCCAGCCGCTTGCATGATGTCGTGACTGTTTGACTCACCCACTTCAACCGATCCTGACAGACCCGTCTCACTAACCATTTTTCTGAGACGCTGAGTCAGTGCAGGCGTAGCTCCAGATGTGATAAACTTCAAATCAGGGTGCTGCTTCAGCAACAAGGCTGCGGCACCCAGCATCGGCGGGAAGAGTTTTTCAATCTCGCGTTCCCGCGAGCCCGGCAACAGGGCGACGAGTTTAGGGTTGCGCACAAGGTTGTCGTTCTTGAGCTTTTCCATTTCATCAACCAACGGGTGTCCTGAAAACTGCGTAGGGAGGCCCGACTCCTTGTAGAGTTCTTTCTCAAAGGGAAAGATACAAATCATTAAGTCGAGCAACTCTGACATTGTCTTAATGCGCCCCTTTTTCCAGGCCCATACCTGGGGACTAATGTAGTAGATCAACTTCCCCTGATAGCCTTCACTTCGCAGTCGTTTCGCAAGTCTCAGATTAAAGCCCGGGTAATCAATCAGGACGACTCCGTCGGGTTTCAGCCGAAGTATTACATTGACGGTTTCATCCAACTTATTTTTGAAGTAGCCGTATTTCTTCAGGACTTCCCAGAGCCCCAACACCGCCGCCTCATCCAACCAATTCTCAATTTCCCCGGAAATTTCGTGCATCAGGGGGCCTCCGAGGCCCGCGCATTGCCATTCACCCGATTCCGCGAGTGCACGCAGCAGCGCTGATCCGTGGATGTCTCCACTGATTTCGCCGGATACGAGGAATAGTGAATTCATGGTAAAACGACACTTAGCGTCAAACTTCGGCAACGATCAAGGGGACAGCTTCATAAGTTAGACCGCGCGATGTTAGACGGGAAACCGCGAAACTGCTAATCGATTTTCGCAACCCAGTTGAAACGCCGACCCCTAAACCTTCGAATCTAAATGCTGTTCATTTAAACACTTGCCATAAAGGGCAAAATCGAGTATCCGATTTCTGATGACTTCCACGGAGGCATTCCTAGCGCTCAACCTCTTGCCTGGCATTGGTCCGATTCGGATGCGGCACCTCCTAAAGGAATTTGAAGAGCCTTCGGAATTGCTCAAGGCGAGCGAAAAAAAACTACAACAGATCCCCGGCATTGGTGCTGAAATGGCCCGTTCAATTCGATCCTGGGAAAATCTCGTTGATCTCGCTGAGGAAAAGCGTCGCATCGCCGAGCATGACATTTCCCTTCTCACCCTCAAGGACAACGAATATCCCGCCGCTCTGCGGGAAATTCATGACCCCCCCTTTCTTTTATATGTTAGAGGCCATTTGGAGCCTAGTGATGCTGCCGCTATTGGTATCGTAGGTTCAAGGCGTATGACCCATTATGGCCGGGAGCAGGCGAGAAAACTTGGCTTCCAGCTTGCAAGAGCCGGCTTTACGATCATTAGCGGTTTGGCAAGGGGAATTGATACCGCTGCCCACGAAGCTGCTCTTGCCGCCGAAGGCCGCACCGTCGCTGTACTTGGATCAGGCATTGGGAACATTTACCCACCGGAGAATGAGGTTTTGGCCGACCGCATCGTCGAGAATGGAGCCGTCATCTCCGAGTTTCCCGTGCTTTATGTTCCAGATAAGCAGTCATTCCCCCTAAGAAATCGAATTGTTTCTGGTATGTCTGAGGGGCTCCTTGTGGTCGAAGCGCCCGCACGCAGCGGTTCTCTCATCACAGCAAACCAAGCGATGGAGCAAGGTCGCACCGTTTTTGCCGTCCCAGGTCCAATCGATCGGCCCACGTCGGAAGGATGCAATCGTCTCATCCGAGATGGAGCCACTCTCGTGACCTCAGGACAAGACGTTATCGACGACCTAAACACTGGCCTAAATTCCCTAAATCTTGAATTTGCTTCCCCCGAACAGCCGAGGGCCAAGCATTCCCCAATCCTCGATTCACTCGATGATCAGCAGGTAAAAATCCTCGAGGAACTTGAAAAAGGCGAACAAACCATCGACACCCTTGCAGAAGCTATTTGTGCCCCCGCCCGTGCTGTCAGCGCCAACCTCTTGCAACTCGAAATGAAGCACCTCGTAAAACAGCTTCCGGGAAAATACTTCACGAAACTGATTTGACGGATGACTAAAAACGGGGCACTCCATTTCCGGGGAACACTCCCTCACTCTCCAAGCACCATGTCGAAATCACTTATCATCGCCGAAAAACCTAGCGTTGCGAATGACCTTGCTCGCGTCCTAGGAAAGGATCCTGCTATCGGCAGATTCGACAAAAAGGACGACTATTTCGAGAATGACCGATACATTATTTCATCTGCGGTCGGTCACCTTGTGCAGACGGCTAAACCCATGACTGCTGAGGGTAAATCGCTTCCTTGGAAGTTTGATGCCCTTCCCGTCATCCCACTCGATTTTGTTCTCGAACCGAGTGAACAGAAAGGCGCTAAAACCCGTCTCAACCTGCTCAAACGCCTCATGAAGCGCAAAGAAGTCACTGAGCTAGTCAACGCCTGTGATGCTGGACGTGAGGGCGAACTGATCTTCCGTTACATTGTGCAGTTTTGTGGCATTGAGAAGGCAGTGCGTCGTCTCTGGATGCAGTCAATGACCGATGGCGCGATCCGCGAAGCCTTTACCGACTTGCGCTCCGATAAAGAGATGCAGCCTCTTTCTGATGCCGCCTACTGCCGTTCCGAATCAGACTGGCTCGTCGGCATAAACTCTACGAGGGCAATGACAGCTTTCAATTCTAAGTTCGGAGGTTTCAACAAGACCCCGGTAGGACGAGTGCAGACACCAACACTGGCTCTCCTAGCCGAGCGTGAACGCGAAATTGAAGAGTTCACCAGCGCAGACTACTTCGAAGTGCATGGTAATTTTCAAGTCGCCGCCGGCACCTACCTCGGTCGCTGGTTTGATGAAGGTTTCAAGAAGTCAGAAGAGAAGCCTCATGCCCGAGCCGAGCGTATCTGGGATCGTGAGCAAGCCGACGCCATCGTTGAGCGTTGCCTCGGCAAGGAAGCCACCATCGAGGAGAAAAAGAAACCTTCAAAGCAGAGTGCCCCTCAACTCTACGACCTGACCAGCCTGCAGCGCGAAGCGAACGGACGCTTTGGTTTTTCGGCGCGCAGGACCCTTCAGTTGGCTCAATCGCTCTACGAGCGCCACAAAGCCCTAACCTACCCGCGAACTGATTCCCGCTATCTGCCAGACGACTATCTCGAGACGACCATTGAAACGCTAACCAAGATCTCAAGCGCCTCTAACTTCACCGTTGGAGATATGCCAGACCATGCCGCGTATGCACTTAAGAACGGCCTAGTTACTGGAGGCAACAAGCGCATCTTTAACGGAGCTAAAGTCAGCGATCACTTTGCTATCATTCCAACCGGTCAAATCCCCTCCGGCCTTGATGAAGCCGAGCTGAAACTCTACGATATGGTGAGCCGCCGTTTCATCGCAGCATTCTACCCGTCGGCGGAATTCGAGAACACGACTCGTATAACAAGAATCGCAGAAGATGCATTTAAGAGCGACGGAAAAATTCTCGTTACAGCAGGATGGCTGGGAGTCTATGGCAAGAAGGTCGGTGCTCCTGACAAACCAGCCCACGAAGAGGAAAGCGGCAAGAGAGCCAGCGCCGACAAGCAGATTGTCGCTGTAGCACCCGACGAGAAAGCCAAGACCGACTCGATCAAACTCGAAGAGAAGGCAACTCGACCTCCGGCACGCTTCAACGAAAGCACCCTTCTCTCCGCGATGGAGACTGCAGGCAAGCGAGTTGACGACGAAGAACTTCGTGATGCCATGTCCGAACGCGGCCTCGGCACACCAGCAACTCGTGCCTCCACCATCGAAGGTCTGATTAACGATAAGTATATCAACCGAGACGGACGAGATATCATTGTGACAACTCGCGGCACTAGACTAATTGACCAGCTCCACAGCATGGAAATTGGCCTACTGACCTCACCCGAAATGACGGGCAGATGGGAATATAAGCTTCGCCAGATGGAACAGGGCAAACTAGACCGCCCCACCTTCATGCGAGACATCAAGCAACTCACTAGTAGCGTGGTCGACACCGCAAAGGACTACGCGAAAACAGCACTCGAAAGAGAATGGCCTGAATTTCCTGCTCCCTGCCCTGTCTGTGCTGCTCCGACGATGGATCAGGACGACGGTCGCTACAAGTGCAAGCAACCCGATTGCAAGTTCACCCTGCCAAAGGTCGTCGCGAGCCGCCCGCTCACCGAGGAAGAAGCAAAAACACTTCTGACCACCAAATTGGTCGGCCCCCTTACCGGCTTTGTGAATCGTTTCAAGCAACCCTTCGATGCCGCTATCGAGCTTCAGGAAGACAAAAAAGCAGGACTTAAGGCGGGCTTCATTTTCGAGAAAACTCCGGAAGAGGAGGAAGAAGTTGAATCCATTAAGGAGGAAAACAAACTTTGCGCCTGCCCACTTTGCGATAATGGCAACGTTTACGTGACACCTCACAGCTACATCTGTGACCGTCGAGTTTCTGGAGACGGCTGCAAAGCCCGCCTATCGAAAGAGATGTGCAAATACGAGATCCCCCATGACCAAGCGCTAAAATACTTCACCGAAGGTAAGACCGACGTCATCGACAAGTGGATCAGTAAAAAAGGACGCCCTTTCAAAGCTGCGCTGACCTGCAACAAGAAGGGACGCCGCATGCTGGGATGGGAGTTCCCCCCTCGCGAGCCCGCGAAGAAAAAGACAGCCGCCAAGAAGGCTGCCACAAAGAAAACAGCTAAGAAAAAAGCTGCTGCAAAAAAGACCGAATAGCCACGCTTCAGCGTTTCAGCTTCTGCGCCATCGCTTGTTTTACCACTAGAGGAACAAATCGATCGATATCACCGCCGAAGGCTGCAACTTCCTTCACAATTCGTGAACTCAAGTAAATGCTCTCCTGACTCGGCATCAGGAAAACCGTCTCAAGCGTCTCGTCTAGGCTACGGTTCATTAAAGCCATCTGAAATTCATACTCAAAATCGGAAACCGCTCGAAGACCCCGCAATACTGCGTTCGCTTCCACCTCTTTTACGTAATCCACGAGCAAACCTTCGAACGCAGTCACTTGCACCCCTTCAAGATGGCAGGAAGCCTTTTCAATTAGATCAACTCGCTCTTCCATCGTGAAGAACCCTTCCTTCTCGTGATTAAGGGCCACCGCGACTATAACGCGATCCCAGAGCTTGGACGCCCGCGCAATAACATCTAGATGACCGTTGTGGACTGGATCAAAACTTCCTGGGTAAATAGCAGTTTTCATAGAACATAAATCTGACTTTAACCAGACTCAGGGAATTGTGACCCCATATCTGGAAGTTTTTCAAAGACATTTCCGAGATTCCCGCTTATTATTAATCTCATGAAATACGGTAACGGTTGGCATTTTATCGGAATCGTAGGGGTTTGTTTCGGACTTTCCTCGTGTCATTTGGGTAGTAACAAAAACAAGGGTGGCATACCCCCTCTGACCGGCGACGCGACGATTAATACTGTTGGATTTCTCGAAACAGACTTCGAGCCTCTCAACATGTGGCTCGACGAAATCTTCGAGGTTAATTACAAGCACATGACCGCAGAACTAATCTTCGATCAGGTGCCTCTAAACGATATATTCTATCAAACAGATAGCTTATCTTCTATCACGACCCCTTTCAATTTTTCATCACCAGGAATTACTCGCCGTCAGCTGCTTAAGAAAATTTCAGATCATTGGAAGCTGAGGATTTCTTTGATAAGCGACTCCACTGGAAATCCGACTGCGGTGTTGGTTAGGGGCTAAGTTAAAACGACCTCTACAACTTAATTGCTGCCGTACAGCTCTCAAAGGACAGCCTTCAGCTCGTTCTATAAACTTCCCGGATCACCTCGCCTAGGATACGAAATCCATCTCTCACGATGGACTCGGGCTGAGTGTAGCTCACACGAATGCACTGCCGAGCGTGATCCCATCCGTCAGCATTGAGACCAAAGAAGAAATATTCGCCCGGGACGACAATGACACCGGCATCTTTCAGTCGAAGATAGAGCTCACGACAACTGATTGGCAGATTCTCAAACCAGAACCAGAGAAAAAATGCACCTTCACTTTCGTGAACCCGCCATGGCACCTCTCGCGGCAAAAATTCTTCTGCAAGCTCCATAGCCTGCTCTGAACGTGCTTGATAATGTGGACGAACCACCTCATTAGACAGTCGCTTAATTTCGCCTGTCTCCAACAATGGGCGGACCAAGGCCTGTCCCACATTATTGTTTGCAAGACCGACAATAGCCGTCATCGAACGAATCTCACGGACAATCTCAGGACGGGCGACAACAATGCCGGTGCGGGTCCCAGGGAGACCCAGTTTGCTGAGGCTTAATATCAGGATGATATTGTCGTCCCACACGGGAGTGGCATCACGAAATACAACGCCAGGGAAGGGTAAACCGTATGCATTATCGATGATGAGAGGAATGCCTTTTTCACTGGCCAACCCCCTGAGAACTGAAATTTCTTCATCGGTGAGCACATTACTGCTTGGGTTGGTCGGTCGCGAAACAGCGATAGCACCGTGAGAATCATTGAGGCCTAGATTGTCAAAGTCGATTCGATACTTAAAGCGTCGCTCCCCCGTTATTTCGACCAGAGGCTTCCGACTGTCGAATAGATCGTTATCTGAAACCCCTTGATCGCCATATCCAATGTATTCGGGGACAATGGGAAGCAAGATGCGCTTTTCGCCACCATCTGTCATCTCACCAGCAAAGCGGTTTAGAAGAAAGAAAGAAGCTGTTTGACCACCATTGGTGACCGCAATGTTTTCCCGAGTTAAATCCCACCCGTATTGAGTTTGCAAAAAGCCCGCGACAGCTTCGCGAAACGAAGGACTCCCGGCTGGTTGATCATAATCAGCGAGAACGCGGTCGAACTCATTTCCCTCGTCATCAAGGAGCGCCTCCATCTGCTTGCGCCAGAGTCGCTGTATGGATGGAATATGATCTGGATTCCCCCCACCCATCATGCGTAAACGATCCTTACCACTGGTAAGCGCTTCACCGAGATCATCCATCAACTCAGTGATACCGGAGTCGTCTGTCAGCTTACTCGCGAAGACAGATTGTGGATAGGGTGGATCAAAGCGGGTATGACTCATGGAAAGGCAATAGACCTATTTGCACTCGACACAGCTTTCTGGCAAGCTTCACCAGTATCATTTTCTCACAACCCTAACGATATCGCCTCCCCTACTTCACCTCCTGTCGCCCTGACTATTGCCGGTTCCGATTCGTCCGCCGGTGCTGGGATTCAAGCGGATTTGAAAACCTTCGCGGCTCACGGAGTCTATGGAGTCAACGCCATTACGGCCATCGTGGCAGAAGCTCCAGGGTCCGTCTCACAAATTCAACCGACCGACCCCTGTCTGTTGACTGCTCAAATTGGCCGCGTAAACACTTCCTTTCCCATATCGGCCATCAAGACGGGGATGCTGGCAACTGGAGAAAATGTGGTGGCCGTCGCTCGCTTTATTGAAGCCAATCCCGCCATTCCTGTCGTTGTTGACCCTGTGATGCGGGCCACTGCCGGCGAAGCTCTGCTCGATGAATTCGGGCGGGATCGACTCGTGGAGGATTTAATTCCACTGGCAACCCTCATCACTCCAAATCTCCCTGAAGTTGCTGTCCTCTTGGAAAAGTGCGAAGACTCGATCATACCCGCTGAAGCGGCCCTACAACTATTCGAGACCTTCGGCTCTTCTTTCCTTGTCAAGGGAGGCCACACGAATGGAGATACAACGATCGTTGATTACGCCTGCATCGGAGGCAACGTTATTGAACTCCCTCATGAACGGCTTGCCGTAGCCGATATCCACGGCACCGGTTGCACCCTCTCATCGTCAATCGCGAGCCACCTCGCCCTTGGTCAGCCACTCCTCGAGGCGATCTCCGGCGCCGTGTCCTATCTCACTTCCGCGCTGGCAGCACACTTTTCATGGCCTCAATCCGGCGGCAGCGAAGCGTTGAATCATTTACCGAATTCCGTAGACTGATCGTGACCATGCTCAAGCGATTCATTCTTCTCCTAGCCGTAATCCCTTGCATCGTCTTCGCTGAGCAAGATACTGCGCCAGAAGCGAAACTCCCGGCCGCGCTGCTGACCACCGACGATACACAGCGTCTGCGCGAGCTGATCGACACGCTGAATCAGTCCAGCCTCCAGGAAGCGTTTCGCCTGCTCACTACCGACTACATCAATCATGATAATCTCAGCGAGCTCGAAATTAATCGCGCCGCCCTGCAGGGAATGCTCAAGCGACTCGATTTCGGCGCCATGCTACTGACTGAGGAAGAACTTAACGAGCGTGACTCTCCGTTTGGATTTCACCAAGCCATTATCGCCAAAGACACTGCTTACATCCGATTCGGCCGATTCAACGAGAAGTGTCTAACCCAACTTGACCGCTCACTAAACGAGTTTTCTAAAAATCCAGAAATCACCCACTTGATTATGGACCTCCGCTCCCCGCAGGCGCAGGCAAAATTCGTCATCGCTTCGGAAATCCTTGGCCGCTTCCGCCCTCCGAACGAACTTCTATTTAAGATCCGACGACCAGGAAACGATCGGCCAACGCTCTTTATCTCCCAACCAGTCGAGCACAGTTGGAATCGCGAACTCATCATTCTGGTGGATGCCGAAACGGGTAATGTTGGAGAAATCATCGCGGCCGTATTGAAACGCGAAACCAATTGCCTCGTCATCGGCGAAAAGACTCCCGGTCTCACCGTGGAATACCGCGATGTTCCCATCGGTGAGGATCGTGTTCTACGCTACGCGATCGCCGAAGTAGTGCTTGAAGACGACTCTTCGATCTTCAGGGTTGGCATTACTCCTGACATTGTCACACCGACTCCCTATGAATCTAAAAGGTCTATTTTCCGTCAGACCGAAGGAGGAAAAAAACTCGGAGATTTTCTCGTCCAGAAAGAACGCCCACGCCTTAATGAAGCTGCGCTCGTTGCTGGCACTGATCCTGAGATCGATTACTATCTTCTTCGCAGTGATAACAAGCCCACTCCGTGGGACAAGCCTCCGCTTCAGGACCGGGCATTGCAGCAGGCTGCCGACCTAC
Source organism: Verrucomicrobiales bacterium (assembly GCA_002726915.1). Lineage (GTDB taxonomy): Bacteria > Verrucomicrobiota > Verrucomicrobiia > Verrucomicrobiales > DEV007 > Arctic95D-9. The sequence goes on from PBSY01000007.1 coordinate 106,344, forward strand.
TCAATGCGACTGCTTTTATCAATTCAGATGGTTAAGCAATGCGCAGTCCTGAAAGTGAGCTAGAGGCCCTCGAGTCATCAGGGCTACGTCGCCAACTGAGGCGCATCGATTCGCCCCAGGGAGTCGTGATTACGCTCGCGAATGGAACTACGCTTCTCAACTTTTCTTCCAACGATTACCTCGGACTCGCCAATCATCCGCTTACCCGGGCCTCTTTCATAAAGAACATTGAGGCGTTCGGAACCGGCGCCGGTGCATCCCGTCTCGTTTGTGGCTCCCAGTCACCTCACCACGGACTGGAAGAAAAGTTAGCCGCTTTCAAGAAAACCGAAAGCGCCTTGACCTTCAGCTCCGGCTTTGCAACCGCAACCGGTGTCATTCCTGCTCTTTGCGACAAGGAGGACATCATCATTCTCGACAAGCTTTGCCATGCATCCCTGATTGACGGGGCTCGTCTCAGCGGGGCAACCATGCGAGTCTTCCCTCACAATGACCTCGAAAAGCTCGCCAGCCATCTTTCCTGGGCCGAGAGAAAAATTGCGAAGGACGGCCGAATCCTTGTTATCACCGAGTCAGTCTTCAGCATGGACGGCGATCGGGCGCCCCTACAGGGAATCTGCGATCTCCTCACCCCTTCCCCGGCCCTTCTTCTGGTCGACGAAGCGCATGCGTTCGGCTATATCGGCCCTGAGGGACGCGGGCTCGCTGCAGAACTCGGCCTCGAGGAGCAAATCAACCTCCAAATGGGAACTTTTAGTAAGGCGGCTGGACTATCAGGTGGCTATATCTGCGGTTCCCGCAACATGACCGATCTTCTCGTGAACAAGGCTCGTAGCTTCATTTACTCCACCGCCCCTGCGCCCTCACTTGCCGCCACCATTTCTGACTGCCTTGACCTCATCGCGGGAGACAATGGTGCCACTCTTCGTTCAGCCCTGTGGGACAACATCCAATTGTTCAACTCGGAGGCCACCAGCGCCATTATTCCGCTGATCATCGGGGAGAATGAACCAACTCTCGCGGCAGCTCAAACTCTCCGTGAGAGCGGCTATCTCATACCAGCTATTCGCTACCCCACTGTTTCAAAGGGGACTGCTCGGTTGCGAGTCACACTTTCTGCAAATCACCTTCCGGAACACATAAAAGGGCTGAAGGAGGCATTTCCCGGCCTTTGCTAACCTTAACTTGCAGCAATGGTTATCACCCTTGGCCAGCGCTGAATTATTCGCTCTACAGTCTTCGTATAACATGAGAACAGCCATCCTAATCTTCTCTCACCTGCTGCTCCACCACTTCACTCTTGCTACCCCCCTCGAGCCTATCAAACTTTGGCCCGAAGGGGTCCCCGATGAGGCTGGCCTTGAGTTCCCTAAGGAGAAAGTCGAGCTTCGAGGAAATTTAAAAATTGAAATCGTTTCAAACGTGAGCGACCCGACCCTCACTTGGTATCCTGCCGAAACCCCCAACGGAACTTCAGTTATTGTCTGTCCTGGAGGCGGCTACAATATCCTCGCCTACTCCCACGAAGGAAAAGAGATTTGCCAATGGCTCAATTCCCTCGGAGTGTCAGCCGCCCTCCTGAAATATCGCGTCCCACGACGCAAAACTTTTGAGAAGCACCACGCACCGCTCCAAGACGTGCACCGCGCGATTGGCATGATCCGAAACCGCTCTAAAGAGTGGAAGATAGATCCTGGAAAAGTGGGGATTCTCGGGTTCTCAGCCGGTGGTCATCTCTCAACCATGGCCTTGACCTGGGATGAAGAACGCACCTATAAGGCTGATCCCTCGATGGACCACGATAATCTCGTGCCGAACTTTGGCATTCTCGTTTACCCAGCCTACCAGCTTGATGAAAACGATCCTGACAGGCTCTCACCCGAGATTACCGTCGATGAAAATACCCCGCCCGCTTTTATCGTCTGCGCTCATGGCGATAAGAAGTGGGTGGAAGGTAGCGCCCGTTACTACATTGAGATGCTCCGCCACAACCGCTCGTGCGAGTTGCACGTCTTCGCCAAGGGTGGGCACGGCTTTGGCTACCAAAATACGCCGGAGGAAATTCGCCAATGGCCAACCCTTGCAAGCCAATGGATGGGCGCGATGGAAATTAACGATTAGCCGCGAAGATAGCCCCATTACCCGTTTCGACTGTAATCTGAAAAAACAATGCAACTAATTGGTGAATCTGGCATCATCCATGCAGCCAATCCGAATCATGGAAGAAAATGACATTAGCGCCACAGCAGAAAAAATGACCCCTTTCGACTACGAAGGGCTCACAGAGCAATATCTCATTCCATGGGGAGCCAATATTGGGTTCGCCCTTCTTATTCTAATTGTTGGTATCATTGTCTCCAAATGGATCGTGAACTTGGCCCGTCATGGAATGAGGCATGCCAAGTTTGACGACATGCTGATCGACTTTGTCACCAGCCTTCTGAAATGGTTACTCTACTTCATTTTCATCATCGCCTCCTTAAATCGGCTCGGAGTGCCAACAACGTCTTTTATCGCCGTTCTGGGCGCCGCGGGCCTGGCCATTGGACTTGCTCTCAAGGATTCACTCCAGAATTTTGCGGCGGGGGGCATGTTGATTATGTTTCGGCCTTTCAAGACGGGTGACTCCATCGAAGCAGGGGGCGCTTCTGGAGTGGTGGAAGATGTCCAGATTTTCAGCACCACGATGCGCACAGCGGACAACCGTGAAATTGTGCTTCCCAATGGAGACATTTTCAGCGGTAAAATCACGAATAACAGTGCTCGAGATACTCGCCGAATCGATCTTGTCGTCGCCATTGGCTACAACGATGACCTTCGAGAAGCCAAGAGAACTCTTGAACAAGTAATCAACGCAGAAGACCGTATCCTCGCTGAACCGGAACCCCTAGTCGCCGTCGGTGAACTCGGTGCTTCCAGCGTAGATATCCTCGTTCGCCCCTGGGTCAAAACGCCTGATTTCTTCGCTACCAAGTGCGCTCTGACCGAAAATATCAAACTTGCGCTCGACGACGCCGGCATATCCATGCCATTCCCCCAGATGGATATTCACGTCGACCAGGATCCTTCCGGTCCCAGCGTCAGTCCAAAGATGGACTAGTCTTCGATCTTAACCGAACGCCCGAATAAACCCGACTTCCAGCGCAAGCGCCTCGAACACATTCGTGTTCAGGTTATCACGCAGAGTCTCCACTGCTCTGACTCGCTGGCTAAGTTCATCGATACTGAGTGAATCTGCGAGCAGGCGGGTGCCCTGCTCGTAATCGGGCAGGTCGAGGTGCCTTACCCCATGCTGGATCCGTAGCGCATCGCCGAACCACATCATCAGATAATCGATCAGCAGATTCCGCTGCTGTAGGTATTCAGCTTCGGTAAGGGCCTTGTAGTATTCCTCCCGCCGTTTGAGATAGTCCCCTTCCGTTGTCTTTCGGTAGTGAGCGACTTCAGCCTTCATGGCTTCTTCATTCCGTTTTGCGATCGTCGCCTTCTCTTCTTTTAATATTGCAGCGAAGCTGGCCATAAGCCCCAAAGCTCCAGAAACTCCAGTCTGTTGTTCGACTGCATGTTTCTTCAAGGTCGCGAGAAAATCAGAAGCCGACGGACTCAAGTCTACCGGACCCGGCTCTCTGGCTAGTTTGATTTGAACGCAGCGCGAAAGAATGGTATCGAGCAGCATTTCCGGACGCGCCGTTAGAAGTAGAAGCCGACAGAAAGCGGGCGGCTCCTCTAAAGTCTTGAGGAAGGCATTCTCTGCCTCAGGTCCCATACGATCAGCATCTTTGACTACCGCAAATTTGGTCACACCCTTAGGGGCAGCCATTTGGAGCGTGTGCTCGACCGAACGGATCGCAGCGACCGTGATTCTCCGCGACTTCGATTCCGGGCCGATAACAGTCGTGGTGGACGATTTGAGATCTTCCAAAGAACTCGCTCCAGTTTCGCCCGATGGATTGACCATCTCGATCATTTTAATCGCAAGGGCTTCCTTACCGCTACCAATGGGACCGGTAACAAGATAAGCATGAGCCAGGCGCTCATTCTCCTTGGCCAGTCCGATCAGATCAACCGCTTTGTCGTAACAAAAGCTCATCCCATCGAAACTCCCACGCGTTTGTTGAAAACTGACTCGATCTCAGTGGTCACCTCGTCGATCGTTGCTGAGGCATCGATAACGGCGAACCGCTCCGGAGCCTCCGCTGCGAGCCGTAGGTAGCCCTCACGGATCTTTTCAAAAAACTCCATCGGATTCGACTCCATTCGGTCCTCAACACTGCCACTTGCGGCGACCGCCCGCGAATGCCCTGTTTTAACATCCAGATCAAGCAGGATGGTCAAGTCGGGCATGGTCTCACCAACAGCGAAAGAATTGATCTCCTTGACGGCGTCCACATTGAGTCCACGTCCGACCCCCTGATAGACCGTTGTCGAGTCGAGAAATCGATCTGCCACGACCCAGGTTCCTTTGTCTAAGGCAGGTTCAATCACGCGACGCACCAACTGGGCCCGACTCGCTGCAAAAAGCAGCAACTCGCTCTCATGCGTCAAGTCTGTGCCTTCCTCATCGAATTGAAGCAGATTTCGAATCTTTTCACCCGCAGGTGTTCCTCCCGGTTCGCGTGTCTGGAGAACATCAAACCCACGGGTTTCCAGCATCGCGACACAGCGCTGGATTTGCGTGGATTTGCCACAACCTTCCGAACCTTCAAATGTGATAAATTTCCCGCGTTGCATCGGAGACAATTGCATCTATGAATGCGTGACACAGGAAAGTCTATTCCTAATTATTCTCAACCCTAAACAGAATCATGTCCGATACAGCAAAAATAACCTTTGGATCGCGCGACGACAGGAAAATCGTCGAAACCGAACTCACTTTCGCGCCAAAATTCGATGATCATGGACTAATCGTGGCCATTGCCCAGGACTCCGATACCAACGAGGTTCTCATGGTGGCTTACATGAATGAGGATTCTCTTAAACAGACCCTCGCTATCGGCGAAGCAGTCTACTTTTCCCGAAGCCGGCAGGAAATATGGCACAAAGGAGCCACTTCGGGCCACACGCAAACCGTTGAAAAAATACTCACAGACTGTGATCAGGATGCCTTGGTTCTCAAAGTGCGCCAAAAAGGTCCCGGTTGCTGCCACGTCGGATATAGATCTTGCTTCTACAGAAATATACAGGAAGCCGGTGATCCCGTATCTTTAAATCAGGTGATCGAAGATCGGAGTTACGACCCGAATGTGGTCTACAAGTAAAAGAAAACGCTCTTACGGCCGCCCTTGCTATGCGCACCCGTGCAGAAGAGACAGGGCTGAGTTAGCATTCGAAAGCGACAGAAACCAACCAACCTTTTCGCCGCAATAAGCACTAATGAAATCCCTTTGGTCTGATTCAGAAGCCCGCAAATTCAGAGGTCACCTCGGCAAGCGCGTCTACACGTCACGACTGCTAGGTGCCAATCCCGAACTCGTTCTCCACGGCGGCGGTAACACTTCGGTTAAGATCAATGAGAAAGATTTCTTCGGCGATAAAGTTGATGTTCTCTATGTCAAAGGATCCGGCTGGGACCTCGCTACAATCGAGAAACAGGGCTTCGCTCCCGTGCGCATGGACGCTCTCCTGAAGATGGCCGAACGCAAAGGGCTGTCTGATCCCGAAATGGTGAAGCAGCAGCGTGCTGCCATGCTTGAACCGAACGCTCCCAATCCGAGCATCGAGGCCATCCTCCACGCTACGATCCCACAGAAGTTTGTCGATCACACGCATGCTAATGCAGTCGTAGCCCTGACCAATCACAAGAACGGTCGCGAAGCGGTCGAGGAAGTCTATAGCGACCGCGTTGCCGTCATTCCCTACGTCATGCCAGGTTTCGATCTTGCCAAGGCCGTCGCAAAGGCCCTCGCAAAGGTCGATCCCTACAAGCTTGAAGGTATCATCCTGATGAACCACGGCATCTTCACGATGCATGACGACGCAAAAACGAGCTACGAACTCATGATTAAGCTCGTGACTGATGCCGAGCGCTACCTCGCCAAAAAGCTTGGCAAAGGCTTCAAGCTTCCTAAAGCTCAGCCGAACGAAGACCTGCTCGCTCTTTCCGAAATCCGAAAACTAGTTTCCGAACTCCGTGGCGTCCCAGTAATTGCCTCGCTTGACCAGTCCCCTTTCGCTGCTGGCTTCGCGAGTCGCAAGGACGTTGCTCGTCTCGCGACTCGCGGACCACTAACGCCCGATCACACTATCCGTAGCAAGCGGATCCCTGCGATCATTGGCACAGACTCCGCTAAGGCTCTAAGTAGGTTCGCTGCCGACTACGCCAAGTATTTCGAGAAATACAACCAAGGTGAAACTATACTCACTCCCGATCCCCGATGGGCAGTTTGGCGGGACAAGGGCGTCATCAGCTTCGGGGCGACCGAAAAAGAGGCCGGTATCCTTGCCGATATCGTGACTCACACTTGGCAAACAATTCAAAAGACCGAAGCTGCCTTCGAAGGTGGTTGGAAAGCTCTTCCAGCCGGAAAACTCTTTGAAATCGAATACTGGGAACTCGAGCAAGCTAAACTAAAGAAGGGCGGCTCCACTCCAACTCACCAAGGCAAAGTTGCCGTGGTAACCGGATCTGCTGCTGGTATTGGTTTTGCTTGTGCTGAATCTCTGGCCGAGCAGGGAGCCAAAGTCATTGGCATTGATCTCAGTCCTGAGATTAAAGAGCAGATGGCCAAAATCGGTGGCATTGGCGTTATTGCCAATCTTACCAATGATCAGAAAGTCAAATCAGTGATCGACGACGTTGTGCGCCGTTTCGGTGGCATCGATATTCTTGTCAGCAACGCTGGTATATTTACGGCCGGAGCCTACCTCGAACACCTTGAGTCATCGAACTGGGAGAAATCCATGGCCGTCAACCTGACCAGCCATCAACTGCTCCTTAAGAACACCATTCCCTATCTCAAAAACGGAATCGACGGGGCGATCGTCCTTGTAGGCTCCCGCAATGTCAATGCACCCGGCGCCGGCGCCGCCAGTTACTCCTGCGCCAAAGCAGGTCTGACCCAACTCTGCCGCGTGGCCTCACTGGAACTCGCTCCTTTCGGAGTACGCTGCAACATCATTCACCCCGATGCGGTCTTTGATACGAAGCTTTGGACTCCAGAGAACCTCAAGCGCTCCGCTGAGCGCTACAACATGTCCGTTGAGGAGTATAAGACTCGCAACCTCATGAAGACAGAAATCAAGTCCAAGGATGTCGGCAACATGGTCGCAGCCATGGCCAGTCCATTGTTCGGAAAGACTACCGGGGCTCAGATTCCGATCGATGGTGGTAACGACCGCGTGATTTAGTAACGGAATGCTCGACCTCAGCCTCCGAGGCCGCCCTCGCAAGGTGGCGGAGGAGGGCAAGCTTCCATCTATTTTCTCGTCAAGGCCAACAGGCTCTCGCATGACCAGCAGGCTTCAAAGTTACCCGGGTTTATTTCTCCGCAAGAGGGACAGGCCACCTCCTCGTTCACTTTTCCAGCGTTGATACGCGAATTTTCGACGTATTCCTTCAGCACCTGCAAAGCGCGAGGGTAATCCTCGTCGTGAATCACGTTGAGGGCGGGAAAGAACTCAGGAATCGGCACCTCACTAAAACCAGCCATGCAGAGGTGCTCGTTGCGGATCACCGTCGCTATTCCCTCGCTCTCAAGGATCGACTTCATGTGTCCGACGATTGTTGAGTCCGCCTCGCGAAAGAGTTCCCTCATTTAGTAGGTAGTCTACCAGAACGAATAGGGCCTCAGAAAGCCCTTTTCCCGAAAAGGGGCTCACGGTTCGAGCGACGGGAGAATCTCACCAAAATCATCTGTAAATTGGACCAATCGAGTTATTTAACCTATCTTAAGAAGTCTCTCTCCCTGTGCCCATGCCACAAAAGAAACCCCAACACGCAAAATCAGGTCCCTTCGAAATGATCTACGCGAAGTCACGTCGCAAGAAAGGTCGCAAGAAAGGTCGCAAGAAAGGTCGTTCTGGCTTTTCCAGGGCACTGTTCCGACTTGGATCAACTCTAACGGCCTTAGGTATCACTTTGAGCGTTATTGGATCCATCTACTTCAGTATCTTAGCGAAACGCTTCGACATGAACGTGATCAAGGAGGTCCCTCAGCGCACCCTTGTCTACAGTAAGCAGGGCAACCTTCTTGGCCATCTATCTGGTCATGGGGAAAACCGCCTCGTCGTTGACGCCTCGGAAGTCTCCGATCACTTCATTAATGCCTTGCTCGCCAGAGAAGACAGCCGCTTCTATGAACATAGTGGCGTCGATTACATCGGGGCGATGCGGGCAGTTGTGCTCAACATCAAAGCTAGAGGCTTCGACCAGGGCGCTTCGACCCTGACCATGCAACTGGCTAAGAATGCCTACGGCAACAAAGACAAAACCATTCACCGAAAACTGCTAGAAGTCGCCATCGCCGTACGGATCGAACAAAACTACAGCAAGGATGAAATCCTAGGCTTCTACATGAACCGGATCTACTTTGGGTCCGGCCTTTACGGTATCGAGCGTGCTTCGCAGGGTTTCTTTATGAAACCCGCCAGCGACCTCACCCCCGGCGAAGGCGCCATGCTCGCCGGTGTCATTCGTGGTCCTAGCCTACTCAACCCATTTCGCAGTCTCGAAGCTGCTACAGACATACGCGACGAAGTAGTTGCCCGAATGGTCGCGGAAAAGCTCATTAGCGAAGCCGACGCAGCAGAAGCAAAAACCGAGACTATCACTCTCCGCCCCCCTGACAAACGCCTAGCAACTGGGAGCTATAATCTCCAGACCGTCTTTGATCTGCTAAGTGATTTCCTCGCGCCTGAAGACATCGAGAACGGTGGTCTCAAGATACACACCACCCTCGACGCCGAGCTTCAGGCCTCTGCCGAAAAGTCTCTAGACGACCACCTCACAAGAATCGAATCCCGCCCTGGTTTTCAGCATCCGAAAAAAAGCGTTCACCAGCGCGGCAAAGCGACTCGCTATCTCCAAGGAGCCGTCGTCAGCCTCGACAACTCCAGTGGTGCGATCCTCGCAATGGTCGGTGGCCGTAGCTTTGGGGACAGCGCTTTCAATCGAGTTTACCGTGCCCACCGCCAAGTTGGCTCCACCTTCAAGCCCTTTGTTTACGCCAATGCTTTCGAAACCACTGGCCTGCTGCCCGGAGCCTACGTCAATGATGACCTTATTAGTCTTAGCCATAACGGCGGCCCCGTCTGGAGCCCTCAAAATAGCGATGGAACTTTTACCGGTCTGCAGCCTTCCGCTGTCGGCCTTATCCGCTCGCGTAACACCATGTCGATCCGCGTCGGACAACTTGGAGGGATACATAATGTGAGGGAGCTCGCTAGGACTCTCAAATTCGGTGAAATACCAGATTCACCGGTCATCTATCTCGGCGCGTTCGAGACGACCCCCATGACCGTTACCAGCGCCATGTCTATCTTTGCGGCCAAGGGCGTCAACTTCACGCCATACCTGATCGAGCGGATCGAAAACAGCAACGGCGATCTTCTTTACCAGAATCAGATTCGTGTAACCCAAGTCCTGCGCGAATCTACCGCCTGGATGACAGCGGATATCCTCGGGGAAGTCATGTCGACGGGAACCGGAGTTTCGGCGCGAAATGCCGGCTACACCGTTCCCTCCTATGGCAAAACCGGAACCACAAATGACTACAGAGATGCTTGGTTCGTTGGCTTCACAGACAAAATCACCACCGGAGTCTGGGTTGGGCTCGACCAACCCAAGACAATCATGGAAAGAGGTTATGGCAGCACACTCGCCCTGCCCGTCTGGACGGAGGTCATGAAAACAGCTGAAAACTCTGGATATGCCGCCGAAGCCCTGCCGTTGCCACCCGGTTGCAAGAACACCATTCTCTGCCGGGAATGCGGGTTGCTCGCCGGCAAACAAACTTTGTATCCTTATCAGATGCCCCTCCCTCCCGACCGTCAACCAAGTGCTACTTGCCGCGGCCACGGGTTAGGCCCCTTCGCGGGGATGGACCGTAAGCCCCGAGCCTATTCTATCCCGGGAGGGCTAGTCGCCCGGCCAATCAATTCACAGAGATCACCGCTTGGTGAAGGCGACTTCGGCAATAAGGTGAAAAAAATTGGCCGCTTTCTCTTTGGGAGGGGCGAACGCTGAGCCTTCTGGGGTTTATGTTTTGTATCAAGATGAGGTATAAAAAGCATACTAATCCCAGTATTTAGGTCTGGAAAAGATTTCTGGTTGTGTCATTTTCGGAAGGTCCCCAAAATGAACAACCCACGCGATAAGTTTTTCAGTCTCGTCCCTGACGGATCTCCTCATGATGTGAAGGGCGAGCGTGAGGTGATGCTACCCGGTATGTCCCTCGAAATCCACGCGACTCGCAAGATTCGTCTGGAACAGTGGGACCTAAAGGGCCTCATTGACCCCTACTGGCGCCTCTACTGTCCGGTCGAGGGCAAGGCGATCGTGTGCATTGGTGACAAAGAGATTGAGCTCGTGCCCGGAAATTTGTACCTGATTCCCCCACGCACTTCAATCACCTCGCACAATCCTGAACCCTTCACGAAGTGGTATGTGCACTTCATCCTAGGCCGGTCCGATCTTCTATCTGTTTCGGGTATCTACACCCAAGAGATCGATGAAATCAGCCAAGGTTTTATTGACACACTCAATAATGCCAAGGGTGAGCCCTGCAATTGGGAGTCAGCAAGCTTGGTCATCCACGCTCTCGGCAACCTTCCTTCCTCCGCGTGGACCGACCAGAAACTCGACCCACGTGTAGAGAAAGCGATGGATTTCCTCGAAACAAACCTTGCCCGCAAGATTAACGCAGAGGACGCCGCAAAGGCCGCCGGTGTCAGCGTGAGAAATCTCAATCACCTGTTCCGCTCCCAGCTCCGGGTAGCCCCCATGGGAGTGCTGCTCAATTATCGCCTCGACAAAGCCTGCCATTTGCTGCGTCACTCGGATCAATCAATCGAACAAGTCGCTGAGAATTGCGGTTTCCCCAACCGCTATTATTTTAGCCGCATGCTCAAGCAACATCGGGGAATCTCTCCAGCCGCCTATCGAAAAGGGCAGCTATACTGAGCCTTCACTGTCCTATGCGTAATGGCTAAACTGCCTACCATAAACTCCCGAAAGCAGGCGTGTCTGCGACCAAGGGGGAAGCCGGTGATGTTTCAGACTTGGACGGACCTTGCTTTCCTTCATTGGGAGTTCGAAGCAGATGAGATTGCCGCAACCCTACCTCCGGGACTCCACGTCGATACCCATGAAGGAAAGGCGTATGTTGGTCTCGTCCCGTTCTACATGAGGAACATTCGCCTAAAAGGACTGCCAATGATACCGGGAAACACCAATTTCCTTGAAATGAATGTCAGGACCTATGTCCATGACACCGAAGGCCGCCCCGGCGTCTGGTTCTATTCGCTAGATGCCACTAATTCTCTTGCCTGTGTTGTAGCCCAAGCCAAATACCACCTCCCATATTACCACGCCAAGATCTCAGCACAGCGAGAAGCTGACTGGATTGACTATCGATGCCAACCCAAACGGGGAGACAGCCGATACGAATCGCGAGTACGTTACCAAGGTGACGGCAATGACGTCTCTGGTGCTCCAGGAAGCCTTGAGTATTTTCTCGCTGAGCGCTACCTACTCTTTGCGTGGCAGGAGAAGCGTAAGCGCCTCTTCACCGGCAGGGTCCACCATACCCCCTACCGTCTCGAGACAGCAGAGGTGAACGAATATCGGACTGGGGCGATGACTTGGTGTGGATTTGACGTTGACGGACGCCCCCCCGATCAGGCGCACTTCTCAAAGGGCGTCAATGTTGATATCTTCTCACTGAAACCCGCAGAATGATCTATAGGATTCAGCAGGCGCTCTTCCCCAGCTCCCCGTTTCGTCCTGACAAAGACTCTATTTTCGGGGTAACAACTGCATCTACAGACAAGGCACTACCCCTTCATCTGCGCCAGATACTCTATGAGCGAGGCGAACTCTTCCAGCGACAACGCACTCGCGAGGCCGCGAGGCATCATAGATACTGGGAGGTGCTCCTCGTGCTTTACCTCTGAGGCTTTCAATCTCGTTACCTGCCCCGCCATATTTCGTAGTGTCAGGGTGTCCGTGTTGCTCTCGGTTACGAAACCAATGTGAACCGTGCCATCCTTCATCTCAACCTGCGCTGTCTGAAATCCCTGAGAAATCGTATCTTCCGGCCGTAGTATAGCGACAGCAATCTGCTCACGATTCATGATAGACCCAATCTGGCCCATAAACGGACCCAGAGCAGGGCCTCCGGCCTTGAGGGCATGGCAGGCAATACAACCTTGCTGAGTGAATAGCTGCTTCCCCTTGGCGGTGTCGCCTTCTATTTTCTCCAGCGAAAGAATCACATCCTCGATCGGAGTGGTCCCAACGGCGCCCTTTTTAGATCGAATCTTCGCAAGATCGACGGTTGGAACTTCCCTCTTTCTTTCTTCAGAAACAAGAGTTCCAAGACCATTGATCCCGAGTCGCATCCGATCGTTAAGACGCGAGAAGAAACGCTGCCCTTCCTCTTCGCTTCTGGAGTGTGAATGTTTCAGAGCAACGGCAATTTTTTCGGAGCTCTCCCAAGTCACCGGCTTGTAGTAGGGCCCACGAGTGTCCGGTCGAGTCGACCACCACCAGCTCCCATCATAAGAGGCTTCTTTCTGATAAAGACGAGCGAGAGTACGAAGGAGGTCTTCCTGCTGAGCCTCGTTGTCGGCGCGTTCAAGTGCCGCGAGCAAACCGTCGACCGTTTCGGGACTGTGCATGTAGGAGAGTGCCCAAAGGGCAAGATCCTGGCTTGAGGTTCCTACCGCAGCAAGGTTGGCATCAACCGAATTCAGGCGAACAAGAGATTTCACCGCCACATGAGGCAGAACCACCGCCGAATTGGCGGTCGAATGAAGAGGGGCCACGTTAGAGCCTGCTGCGCCAGCTTTCGGATGAATGGTCGAAGCAAAGAAATCAATTGAACCATCAGCGGGACCTGACTCGGCCTTTCTAACTTTGGCTTCAAAGCGAAGGGCGCCGGCCGGCACCTCATAGGCGAGTCCATCCTGGACCTCGGCAGTCACAAAATGCTCAATTCCTCTCGCTGCTTTCCGGCTGAGCTCCGATCCATCTGGATTCCTGTCGATGTGAACTCGACCGGAAATCGGCTTGAGATCGCCGAGCTTCAGGGCCTTGCCACCGCTAAGAATAAAGACGGGATTGTAAAAGGAAATATGAGTTGGAACGTCTGCCCTGTTGGTTTCCTTCAGGTTCAGATAAAGCGTTTCACCTTCTGCCACTTCAAACTTCACATTAGCGGTTCGGTTACCTCCTTTGAGGGTGTCGAGTTGCGTTGAGCTCGGCCTGCCGCCAACACGAGATCGCTTGTAGTCAACTGAGAGAAGCGAGGCAGCGGCCTCAGGATTGCCTAGGCGACCAAGGGCCACCGCGGATGCTACCTTTTGGCGAGGGCTGCCGTCATGAAGCGCCGCAATAAACGGCTCGAGCGGAAGATCAGCATCTTCGATTGCGGGCAACCGGTCGGTAGCTGCCCGCAAGGCGAATTCAACGAGACTATTGTCGTTGGTGAAGGCAAGCAAATCACTAGGATTTTCAGTCAGCTGAGCGAGCGTGTAGAGCGATGCTACACGAGCCTCGAGAGACAGCGATGTATTCCTGATTTGTTTTTTGAGTAAGAGCTCAGCCTTTTCGGCATCATCACGCTCCAATAGCTCAATTTGAGCGAAGGACCGAATCTTGGCACTCGCGGAAGCGATCAAAGCGGACAGCTCAGCGACACTGGCTTTCCCAAAGTCCGGTCCAGGCTGATAAGACCAACTCTTCGGCACGACACGCACCACGTAACCCTTCGAGTCATTCCCTTTGAATCCAGCACCATCCCAAGCGCTCAAAAACATCTGGCCTGAGGTATCAACATCAAGGTCAGATACCTGAGAGACGCTCACAAAATCCTCAGGAGCCTGCAAATAGCTTGCACCGTCTACGGTGAGACGATGAAGGTAAACCGCCTTGCGCCCCCAGTCGGCCATGAGAGGCTGTTTGTTGTATTTCTCCGGCCAGTTTGGCTCGTCAAGAAATAGCGCGCCAACCCCAGAACCACCGCCTAGATCTTCCAGCGCTGGGATTATCTCGTCGGCAAAGTTGATGAAGAGACGTGGGTAGCCATAATCACCGCTCTGAACGTGATGGGTAAAGCGAACGTTCCAACCTCCCCCATCGTTAGTATTACCGCGCGTGAAAATGTTCATAAAGGGATCAATCGCGACATCGTAAATATTGCGCATCCCAGTGGTGTAAAGTTCCATCTCTCTGCCGTCTGGTCGAACTCTAACAATACCCCCACCCAACAAAGTCAATTCAGTACCGTCGGCGCCTTTGGCATTGGCGAAACCAAAGTCCCCTATTGCGATGTAGATCCAACCATCAATCCCAATCTGGATACCGTTAGTTGAGTGGTCAGTACCGCGGGAGTTCAGTGATGAAGGTGAGCAGATACCTGAGACGAGAAGCTTCGGCGGTCCGTCGGCGATGCCGTCGGCATTAGCGTCTAAAAGCACTTTGAGGTCCATGCCTGTCGCCTTACCATCCTTACCAAACGCGGTATGCAAGACCCAGAGTCTATTGCCAGCGGCGATCAGACCCCGCGGGTTATCAATCTCGGCGAAGATCGTGTGGGAGTCAGCAACCCCATCTTTGTTTTTGTCCTCAAGCTTCACGATGCGGCCTTTACCGGGCCCCTTACCAAGCGATCCATTCAGATCAACACCAACAAAGACGGAGCCATCGGCGCTGGAGCAGAGGCAAGCCGGGCTCGGAACGATGTCCGGACCAGCCATCGTCACAATTCGAAGATCGTCGGGAACCGAATCAGCAAAAAGAGCGGAGGTGCCTAGACTAAAACAGAATGTAACTAAACTGAGAAACTTGGGGAATTTCATAGATCGCTTCAAACTCGCTTACAACTTACGTTTTTCAAACAGCACAAGCCGAGCCAAATAAAGCATTTCTCTTTCCGCTTTCGACATGCAAGAGGGCAGCCACCCGCCCCCACAGGAGAATTAGGCTATCAGCCAGCACCCAACCACGCATTATCAAGCCACCAGCATCACTTCAAATGCCAGTTTTCACCATCCGCCATTATGCTGGCGTTGATCTCAAGTAGCTTTTTCTTCAACTGGTCGACCAGTTCCGGTTGATCCCCGGCAAGATCGTTCTCTTGGCTGGGATCGATTTCGAGATTATATAATTCGAAGTCCCGGTAGCCCCCTCGTTTGATCGAGGGAATCCAAGCTTCTTGAAATAAATTGCTGGTCGGAAGCTCATAGTCTGGATAGGCAACTAGAGAAAAATCGCCATCGCGCATGGCAACGACCGGCCTTGATTTATGCAGATGCCAGAACATGGGTTGATGACGCGAGAATTCAGCTTCTTCCCCAAGTAGTAGGGGCGCAAGATTACTCCCATCGAGGTGAACGCCATCGGGGTATGCAAGTCCCAATAATCCGCAAACGGTGGGCAG
The DNA here is from genome assembly GCA_002726915.1 of Verrucomicrobiales bacterium. Classification (GTDB taxonomy): domain Bacteria; phylum Verrucomicrobiota; class Verrucomicrobiia; order Verrucomicrobiales; family DEV007; genus Arctic95D-9. Next base: position 121,943 of record PBSY01000007.1, read on the forward strand.
CAGGTCAACAATGCCAGCAGGCTCGTGAATCGCGACTCCGGCTTTCACTCTACCAGGCCACGAAACGATCCCCGGCACACGTATTCCACCATCCCAGTTGGTTCCCTTCTTACCCCGCAGATTACCAACACGATCAGACCGGTAACTACCGTTGTCCGAGGCATAAATAATAAGAGTGTCTTCTCCGGGAGCCACCTCCTTAAGCTTAGCAATGAGTCTCCCGATAGCGCGATCGGTATTATCGATCGTTCCTGAATAAATTGCGGAGCTTTCCCTGGGGTCTCCGTATTTTGAAACAAGATCATCAGGGGCCGCAATTGGCGCATGAGGCTCATGGAACCAAACGTTGAGAAAGAATGGTAAATCGGGATCGCGATGTTCATCCAACCAGGTGATTGCTTCGTCGACAACCAACTGGCAAGAATAGCCCTCTAATTCTCCAACAGGCTTCCCGTTACGAATAAAGTTTTTCGGATTACGATGGCTGGGCTCCGCATTGTTCCAAGTCGCAAACCAATAATCGAAACCATGATTCGCTGGGGTCGGCTTTTTTCGCTCCTCAGTTGGAAGGCCAAGGTGCCATTTGCCAAGATGGGCGGTCCCATAGCCATCTTCTTTCAGGACTTCCGCCAGGGTGGTCTCGCGCTCCAGCAGATGGGAGTTTTGGCTCTCGTCATGAATCCAACTGTAGACGCCCGTGCGGATATGGTGCCTACCCGTCAACAACGAGGCCCGCGAAGGAGAGCACACCGCACAGCCTGAGTAGAACTGGGTAAAGCGGGCTCCGTCGGCCGCTAATCGATCCAAACTCGGAGTTTCAACGGGGCCGCCGTAGCAACCAATGTCTGACCAGCCAAGATCATCAGCCAAAATGACAACCACGTTGGGCTTTGCAGATATATTGACGGTGAGTCCAAGCACCGTCAGGGAAAAAAGAAAACCGATTCTCAACATGGTTTGAACTTAAAGAAATTCACAACTTTTGTCATCTATCGCTCAAATGACCCAAGAAAGAAAGGGCGCCGTCCAGTTTTGGTTCTCAAATCAGTGATATTCCTTGCAGATCGACTGTCCAAATCACCGATTAGCGCGAAATTCCGCAGTTTTTACCCATCGACTCTGCTGCTACCGCAGCTGCTCGCGTGTGCCGAACACGCGAATCCACGGCCTCCGCCGTTGAGAATAACTATGCTGAAATCAGCCCAGAACGAAAAATAGGCCAAGACGAGTCCAATGTTTATACTATCGGGAACAACAGAATTTAAGATTCCTGAAAAATCCTGCGTTTTCCTGCATTGACTTTCGAGTAAACGGAGCTTTAGTGCGCGCTCCACTTGAATTCAGCTCAGCTATGGCAGTTCCAAAACGTCGCACCTCCAAAATGAAGAAGCGCCTTCGCCGTTCCGGCCAGCGCTGGCGAGCACGCAAGCTCAACGTTTGCCCCGAGTGCGGCAGCGCCACTCCCTCGCACATCGCTTGCCCTAGCTGCGGCTACTACAAGGGCCGCCAGGTGATCACCGTAGACGAACTATAATCAGGTCTCCAGTGCCTGAAACCATCGAAAAATCATCTCTTTCCGAGGTGATTTTGTCTTTTTCGGGGTTGCAACCCACCCCCCACTGTTCCTAGATAGCCTTCGAATCACACGATGAGAATCGCGCTGGATGTTATGGGCGGCGACAAGTCCCCCAAAGCCGCTATTGAGGGTGCCGTAGAGGCACTTGCAGACAGCTCCATCGACTTCGAAAAACTCTTCCTAGTCGGTGATGAGACCACCGTTCAGGCCGAATTGGACCGCGTTTCATTCACTCACAAGAAAATTGAAGTAGTTCACGCCCCCGAATCCGTGGAAATGCATGAATCTGCTGTAAAATCGGTTCGTCAGAAGAAAAAATCTTCCATTGCAGTCTCTCTCGACCTCATTAAAAAAGGCGAGTGCGAGGCTTTTGTCAGTGCTGGCAACACCGGAGCAGTCGTTGCCGCATCTACGATTAAGCTCAGAACCATTCCCGGAATTGAGCGTGCCGGCATCGCCTCCCCTTTACCTAACGAACACGGCCCCTGTAACATGATCGATGCCGGTGCAAACGTCGAAGCCAAACCCTCTCACCTCCTCGGCTATGGTATCATGGGAGCAGTCTACGCGAACCACGTTCAAGGCAAAGAGAATCCGAGGGTCGGCCTAATGTCTGTCGGCGAGGAAGACTCAAAAGGAACTGACTTCACCCGGGAAGTGTTCCAAATGTTAAAAGACTCTCACCTGAATTTCGTCGGAAATATTGAAGGGCATGATCTCTTTGAGTCTCACTTAGATGTGGTGGTATGTGACGGTTTTGTGGGAAATGTCCTCCTTAAAACCTGCGAAGCGACTGCAAAGGCCGTCTCCAAATGGTTACGTCAGGAAATGATGGCGTCGCCCATTCGCCAGCTGGGGGGGCTTATTGCGAAAGGTGCCTTCAAGGCCGCTAAAGAGCGAGGGAACTACGAAACCTACGGGGGTAGCCCACTGCTTGGGGTTAATGGGATTGTAATCATCGGACACGGCTCCAGTTCACCAAGGGCGATAAAGAATGCTATCCGAGTCGGTGCAGAAGCTGTAAAACATCACGTGAACCCGCACATCGAAGAGGAGATGGCGCAAGTTGCCTCTCTTCTGGTTGAGTGATCCGCTTTAAAATCTATGACTGATTCCGTTGCACCCTCTGCTCCAGCGCTGGTCCCGGTGAAAATTGCTGGAACTGGTAGTTACCTCCCCGAGCGGATCATGACTAATCATGACCTCGAGGCAATGGTAGACACCTCGGACGAATGGATCACTACGCGCACCGGAATCAAGGAACGTCGCATTGCCGCTGAGGGCGAATACACGAGCCACCTCGCGACCAAAGCAGCTGAAGCGGCTCTAGAGCAGGCCGGACTGAATTCTGACGATGTGGAACTAATCATCGTTGCCACGATCACTCCTGATACCCTCACTCCGGCAACCGCCTGCTACGTGCAACAGCAGTTGGGCTCACTCAAGGCAGTAGCCTTTGATATTTCTGCCGCCTGCTCGGGATTCCTCTACGCTTTAGATTACGCCAAACACACCGTAGGGGCCGGCGCATTTAAGAATGCTCTGATCATTGGTGCAGAGAAACTAAGCGCGTTTGTTGACTGGAACGATCGCAATACCTGCGTCCTTTTCGGCGATGGAGCCGGCGCTGCTGTCATTCTCCCTTCTGTTAGCGGAGACGGAAAGATTCTTTCTTCCCAACTTGGGACCGACGGTGCCCAAGCTGAATTATTGAATATCCCATGCGGAGGATCGGCCTGCCCTATCACACTTGAAAACGCGAACGAGAAAACGGCCGTTCTAGCGATGCAAGGACGCGAGGTTTTCAAGCATGCAGTCAACGCGATGAAACGAGCCAGCATCGAGGCCATTAAAGCAGCCGGGCTCACTTTTCAGGACATTAAACTGCTGATCCCCCATCAAGCAAATCTCCGTATTATCGACGCTATCGTTGAACGACTTGAAATCAGACGCGAAGACGTTTTCATCAACCTTGATAAATACGGCAACACGTCTGCCGCTGCCGTCGCTATCGCCCTCGATGAAGCCCACCGAAGCGGTCGCATCAACCGCGGGGACAAGATTCTGCTTGTCGCCTTCGGAGCTGGCCTGACATGGGCCAGTGCTGTTATCGAGTGGTAAATTCTACAATCGGATGGACGTTTGCGGTATAAACCCCTCCGTAGCGTGATGTTTTACCTCGCAGAAACTACTTTTACTTTCGCTTACCCTTGGGCATTTCTGCTTCTTGCCCTGCTCCCTCTTCTTGCACTGTTGCGCAGCGCGTCGGGAAACCAAGGAGCTGTTGTGTTTTCTTCGCTTCACATCCTCATGCGTCTTGGCCCGATCGCCCGCGGGCGTGCTGGAGGCTTTCGGCTCGCCAGCCTTTTCCTATCGCTGATCTGCCTCACCTGCGCACTGGCAAGACCGCAAATCGTCAATCGCACTGAACATATCTCCGAGAGTGGTGTTGAACTTATTCTGGCCATCGACGTTTCCCGTTCCATGCAAGTGGAAGACTTCACGATTGCCAACAGCCGAGCCAATCGTCTCCAAGCCGCGAAAAAAGTAACACGTGATTTCATCCGAAGCCGAACCACTGACCGGATCGGGATTCTCGCCTTCGCTGGCCGTCCTTATCTTGCCAGTCCACTCACGATGTCTAAAGCTTGGCTCGAAGGTCCTATGGGACTTGAACGAGTCGATATTGGTATGGTAGAAGACGGGACTGCTATTGGCTCAGCCATCGCAGCCGCGGCGAAACGCCTAGACAGGAGAGATTCCAAGAGCAAAATTATAGTACTGCTCACCGATGGGGTCAATAATGCCGGAAAACTGTCCCCGCTCGAAGCGGCTAAACTAGCCAAGACCCTTAACATCCGTATCTACACGATCGCGGTCGGGACTTATGGTGACTACGTCATACAGACCCCACTTGGCCCTCAGCGACTGCGACAGGAATTTGATGAGAAAACCCTTCAAGAAATTGCAGAGATCGCCGATGGAAAGTACTTTCGGGCGCAAGACACATCCGGACTCGAGCGAATCTTCGCAGATATCGACGAGATGGAAAAGACTGAAGTCATTCGACACACGCGAGTTGAGGCAGACGAACTCTTCTATTGGCCTGCATTCGCTGCCATTATCTTCGGGTTACTAACTATTGTAGGGGAGGAAACTTTTTGGAGACGATATCCATGACCGACCTAACTTTTGCATCTCCGGCCTGGCTTTGGGGAGGGCTGCTGATAGTCCCTCTCTTGGCCCTGCGAATGTGGTCGCACTGGCGCGCCAGCAGCAACCTTCCCGGCCTTGTCTCACCAAGATTGACAGGGCAGTTAATCAACGGCCGTAGTCGACCACAGCGTTGGGTTGTGTTTTTACTTCGAATAATGGCCCTTATTGCTCTCTTCGGAGCCATGAGTCGGCCGCAGATGGGCTATGAAGAAGTAGAGATCCGTTCAGATTCCCGGAATCTGATCATAGCGATCGACACCTCTCGTAGCATGATGGCAGATGATCTTGCGCCCAATCGCCTTGCCCGCGCAAGACTGGCAGCCACCGACATCGTTAGAGCACTTCCTGAAGACCGCATTGGATTGATGGCCTTTGCGGGACGACCGTTTCTGCAGGCCCCACTCACCGTCGACCACGAAGCGGTGCTGGAAGCCATCTCCCAACTGGATACCGAGGTCATCCCGCGCGGTGGCACGAACTTGGCCGCTGCAGCCGAAATGGCCGTTAAAACTTTCGATGAATCTAACCTCGAGCAAAGCATTTTTGTCATCTTTTCAGATGGAGAAGCCCTCGAGGGCGGCGAAGAACTGGAAAGCGTACGCAGGCGAGCATCCGAGGCAGGAATGACGATTATCACGGTAGGCGTCGGTACCCGCGAAGGCTCACTCATCCCAGAGCAAGACGAGAAAGGCCGACCCATTCCAGGATTTTTCCTTAAGGATCGCGAAGGGCAGATTATCCGCAGTCGACTTGAAACCGGAGCCATCCGCGAATTGGCCGGAAATGACGGAATCTATCTCCATCTCGGTGGTAAATCCTCCCTCTCACGCGTCGTTCAGGAAATCAAAAAAGGGATCACCACCACACGAGAAGCCGGTGAATCACGACTCCGCCCTATCGAGCGCTTCATGTGGCCTCTTGGCGCTGGTTTCATTCTGCTTGCGCTATCGCACTGTGTTCCCCTCCTTTGGCCGAAACCTCGAGAGATCTCATTAGTGAAAACTTCCCGTGCTGCTGTGATGTCCCTCATTATACTCCTAATAACGCCATCAGCTTTCTCATCTGACGCCGTTATTCAAGGACACGAACTCTATCTTCAGGAAAGGTACGACTCTGCCATCCTTACCTACGAAACTGCCTTGTCAGGAAAAGCATCTAACAGTGACCGTTCGCGACTCCAGATGGGGCTTGGAGCAGCCACATTTCGGCACGGTAACTACGAGCGTGCCGCAGAAGCCTATGGCGAGGCTTTAGTAGGCTCTAACGAGAGCACTCAGGAACTAGCCCACTACAACCTCGGAAACACCCTCTTTCGACAGGGTGAGTCTGGCCTAACCACTCAATCCGCCTCCAACCCGGATACATTGCAAAGCCTCTCCTCACCTTCCGACCAGCGTGACACCACGATCAGACAGTGGGAAAGTGCCATCGAGCATTACAAGTCTGCCCTTTCGATCAACGCAAAAAACCAAAAAGCGAGCCACAATCTTGAGGTCGTGAAAAACAAGCTCGAGGAACTTAAGAAACAGCAGGAAAAGGATCAGCAGCAAAAAGACGCTGACCAACCCGACGAGAATCAGGATCAGCAAAACAATGAGTCATCTCCGCAGGAACCGGAGGACCAACAAAACGAACAGGAACAAGAAGATCAGCAAAATTCAAACGAGGACGAGCAGAACGCCGATCAACAGTCCGAGGACAACCCTGAGGAAAACGAACAGAAGCAACCTGAAGAACCCAGTGGCAATCAGGACCAGAACGAGGAAAATCAGGAACCTCCACAAACCGACAATCAGGACTCTCAAGAAACGCCGGAGCAACCCAACGCCCCGAAAGACGGCGATCTCAGTGCTCAAGCTGATCAACCCCAAAACACCCCGCCACAGCAAGGCAGAATGAATCCGGAGGATCGGAGGCAGAATCCCGAAACCGGGTATTCGCCTTCCGAAGCCCGTCAACTACTCGAAGCACTTGCCGATGAGACCGAAGTCAAACCTGTCTTGATTCCCTCAGGAAACGAGAATTACAAAAACTGGTAATCCATGCTGCGCCGCCTTGCCATTTTTCTCCTCACATTGTTCATCGGCTTCGCTTCGACAGCCCAAGAACCTCTCGGATCTCAAAATATCTTCTCGGCAGAGTTACTAGGAGGTGACAACCGAATTCCAGTTGGAGAGTATAGCAATCTTGTCTTCAAATTTGCAGGAGGTGATATCGACCTTCCCAACCAAATTGAGGCCGACGGATTAGAAATTCTTCAGTCGCGAAAACAGCAGCACTCTCTCAACATCAACGGTGTCAAAACTTTTGTGACCACCCATTTTTACACGGTTCGAGGAACTGAATTGGGGACCTTCATAATCCCGGCCGTCGAGGTCCCACTCAAGGACGCAACTCTGAAGTCAGAGGCCATACAGGTGACGATTTACGAGCGCGACAATTCCGACACCGCTAATTCAGCTCGCACTGAATTCGGCAAACTCGAACTCGAAAAAGCTGAGTTCTATGTCAATGAAATTGTACCTTTTACCATGACAGGTTACGTTCGCGGCCGGAACTCAATCAACGATGTCGTCCGCGCCCAACTCGAGCATGAAAGCTTCATCTTCAAAGGCTTCCGCAATGTCCGCACAAGTGCCTCGGAAATCGGCAATACACTGTTCTCTGAGGCAGCACTTCCCTCAACGTTTTTTGCTCTGAAGCCTGGCGAGCACCGCCTTGGACCAGGCACTATCGCGGTGCGTGTAGTAGAATCAGGAGGAGGCAGAGGCCTCTCCGCCTTCTTCACGCGCACCAGCCTTAAGGAACTCGCCACTAATACCGTCACTACCACGGTGAAACCGCTCCCCGGAGGTGCCCCGCGCAGCTTTACCGGAGGTGTAGGAAACTTCATGATCAAGATGATACCATCGACCAAGGAGCTTAATCTTGGAGATCCTATTTCAATTGACTTCGAAGTGACTGGAGTTGGCAATCTCCGCACCATGTCAGCTCCGGTATTTTCCGTTAGTGATAAAAACTGGAAGACTTTCACCCCCGCTAAAACACTAAACGAGGAGCAAGACTCCGATGGTATAGAGCCCGGCACGGTCACCTTTTCGCAGGTGATCATCCCAGAGTTTGAGGCCGCCGAAATCCCACCCTTTGAACTAACCTATTTCAACCCGATTAGTGCTGAATACGTCACCCTGAAAACGGACTCCATACCTATTTCGGTCACTAAGGATGGGAGTTCCTACGAAGCCCTAGAGCAACCGCTCAATGTCTCAAACGGGGGCTCGGAAAGGGAGACAGCAGCCGCACAGCCGGATCCCAAATTTGAGGACATGATGCACATCCGGCTCAACGCCCCGCGTTGGCTTGCCGAGATTAGTCCAGATAATCCTGGGGTATTTTACATCTCGATGCAGATCCTGTTCTCAGTCTCCTTCTGCACCATTCTTGGCTTCGGATTATTCCGCTGGTTGAGGCAACTTAAACATCAGCAGAATCACCCAAAGACTTCGACCACTTTCAGGCAGTCACTCAAGCGCATTCCGAAAGACGGAGCACCTAAGAAGGAATTCTATCATGCGGTCTCCACTTCTCTCACCCTGTGGAAAGACGAGAACAGCGAGGCTTCCGATAAGGCGCCTGAGGTTGTCGATAACCTTTTGAAGCGCTGCGAGGACCTTCTCTACAGCGGCGAGTTCACCTCAGACGCTCCAATCGCCAAAAACGAAGCCAGCGAAATTCATTCTATCCTTCGAAAACTCCAACGCTAGTGAAGCCCTCGACTACAATTCTTTCGCCCTTCGCCGCATCATTCTTTCTTGCGTTAAGCTCAATCTGTTTCAGCGAGGAACCTGATGCAGTTTTCCTATCGGCAAACGCTGACTTTGAATCCAAAGACTTTGAGCAGGCCAAACTTAAGTTCCAGAGCCTCGTTGAGAAAAGCCTGATCTCATCGGAGCTCTATTTCAATCTTGGCACAACTCACTTCCGACTTGGAAACGAAGGTGAAGCAATGGTCTGGATGCGGCGGGCCGTCATCGCAGAACCCGGCATGCCAGAGGCCAGACAAAATATTGAGTTCCTCCGGATCCGCCTTGGATTTCTCGAATTTGATGACAGCTCCCTACGCCAACTCCTAGGAATTCTGCCTCCCGCCGCGGGTCGCTGGACGGGGACCTGTTGTCTCTGGATGGGATTACTTTGCGCAGCAGGCGCCGTTTTCAGCAATCGACTAAGACCGAACCGCTCCGTCACGGTGACACTGGCTACCATCCTGATAACAATTGGCGTTGCAGGCTTCGCACTTCAGCACCATCAAAATCGCTACATCGACGCTAGGAATTTTTCGACGATCACCTCCTCTGATGCCACCGCTCTCACCGCACCCTCACCCAGTGCCAAAATCGTCATTGCTCTTCCGCCGGGATCAGAGGTACGCGCCTTGCAAACTTCTGGCCAGTGGTGCTACGTTGATATTCCTGGCAATCTGAGAGGCTGGATTAAATCGTCCCACTTACAATCCAACTGGCCGATCGCCACCCAAACTTTCAACTAGACCCAATGAAGACCACCACTTTTATCACCATCCTTATTGGTGCTCTATCCTTTTCGCTCAGCGCTGAAGACCGACTTGTCATCGGCGCCGAAGGAAAACGCTCTGTCGCCATCGTCGATCCGTCTGACGGGAACAAACTCCTTTGGCAGCACAATCTGAACGGACCAGTCCACAACCTACACTTGATGCCTGACCTCAATCTTCTGACTCAAGATGGATGGAAAAATATCATTGAGGTGTGCCTAACCGAAGGTGTGGTTTGGAGCTATGATGCCGCGAAGAATAACAGAACGGAGGCTAATACCCCTGAAAAATATGAAATTCATGCCATTGAGAGACTCGAAAACGGCAGAACCATGATTGTCGAATCCGGTTCAAGTCGAATTATCGAGGTCGATACCGATGGTAAACTTCTCAAGGAAATCCCGCTTCGAGTTTCTTCTCCCAACGGTCACTCTGATACCCGGCAAGTCCACAAGCTTGGGAATGGCCATTACCTAGTCGCCCACGAAGCAGACCAAGTCATAAAGGAATACGGCCCCGAGGGGGAGGTAGTTTGGGAATTCTCCATTCCACTTTTTGGAAGAGAGCCCACTAAAGGCCATGGGCCTGATTCATTCGGCGGGAAGTGCTTTAACGCGATCAAAGCAAGGAATGGTAACTACCTCATCGCCACCGGCAATGGGCACAGCGTCCTCGAAGTGAATCCTGCGAAAGAAATCGTGTGGAAGCTTGAGCAAGACGATCTTGAGGATATCACCCTCGCATGGGTCACCACCCTTCAGGAACTAGAAAACGGAAACCTTATTATTGGCAACTGCCATGCCGGTCCTGACAATCCACAAATCATCGAGATCACACGTGATAAACAAGTGGTCTGGAGCTTCAATGATTTTGAAAACTTTGGCAACGCTCTCGCCGTCTCGCTCGTGGTCGACGGGGATACCGCTTCAGCCATCCGCAAAAAGCTAAGCGCATCAAACTAGCTTCCCCTTCTCTACTTTTTATTCTTCCATGTCCGCTCGAAAATGCGCACTCAAAGCGCTTTATACTTGGGAAGACACATCCATTTACGCGGACGAGATCCTCTCGGACCTCGCAAAAAATGCTCAGCTTTCATCTGCAGACCGCGGACTGGCGCAGGAAATCTTTTATGGCACGATACGCAATCTCTTCCTCGTCGATGAAATTATAGAACAACTCCGCCACGGTAGGATCAAACCGGCGACACAAAACGTTCTGCGCATCGGTCTTTACCAAATTTTCTGTTCGGGTATCGCTAATCACGCGGCCGTCAACGAAACGGTTAACCTCGCCCGACCACACGAAAAAGGCCTTGTAAATGCCATCCTCAGGAACGCATTACGACGGGAAGAAAAAATTAAGGATGACATCGCCACCTGGCCGCTCGAGGAGCAATTTTCGCACTCCGGATTTTTAATTGAACGATGGGAAAAACAGTTCGGAGAAAAAGCCACCCGTTCGTTACTGAAGTGGAACAACACCCCTCCCTCAGTTTTCGCTAGAATCAACTCCCTCGCCGCAAACAAGGAAGCACTCGAAAAAGTCAAGCTTGAGACAGAATCCTATTTACTAGGCAAGGAATACCCCGACTTTTTTCAGCTGAACGGCCCTCCAAACACCGAATGGCTCAACGAAGGGCTCATCTACATTCAGGACCCAAGCACCTCTCACTCATGCCTCCTCCTCGATCCTAAGCCGGGCGAAGCGATTCTCGATGCCTGCGCAGCGCCCGGAGGCAAAACTGGCTACATCGCCCAAATGATGCAGAATGAGGGAGAAATTCTCGCGACTGACAGCTCGAGTCAGCGTCTTCAACAAACACGGGAGAATCTTGAGAGACTGGGAGCCAGCCAGGTCGATATTCGCGAAGCAGACTGGACGCGAGACTCGTCTTTTCCCAAAGATCGAAAGTTTGACGCCATTCTGCTGGACGTTCCCTGCACCAACAGTGGTGTGATACGGCGCCGAGTCGATGTCCGATGGCGCCTGCAACCGGATGATTTCTCACGGCAGGCCAAACTTCAGGGAGAGTTGCTCGCACGAGTCTCTGAACACCTAAAACCAGACGGGCGCATCGTTTACAGTACCTGCTCCATCGATCACGAGGAAAATGAGGCAGTGATCGAATCTTCAGGTCTCCAAGTCGAAGAGGTGAAACGCTGCCTACCTTGGGAAGATAGTTACGATGGCGCTTTTGCTGCCCTGCTCCGGCCTTAATTTCTGCCTTTCCACCACTTGCGCCAAGCCTCAAATTCGAATAGTAACCGACATGTTCCGATCTCTCGCCAGCTCGATCCTGACTTTTATCGCCGTCCTCCTCTTCGCATTTGTCATCATCTTTCTCTACAGCGGGAGTCAAGGAGTGAAGATTTCCCGTGTGGCCATGGAGGGCGACCGGTCCACCCCGCAGATTCTAGCGGACATTCGCGCCAAGCAGAGCAAGGCCAGTGAGATTGTCTCCACCGGAGATAACAATGAAGAAATGGACGAGCCCGAAACCAACGTGTCCAGAGGTGACGGCCCTCCTGTTGTCATCTGGGTGAGCATTCCGGGTTTCCGCGGTGACTATCTTGAAAAGGCTGACACACCGTTTTTTGACTTGCTCGCGCGAGACGGTGACGAAACTAACAAGATGCGCCCTAACTTTCCCTGCCTGACTTCACCGGCACACACAACTCTAGCGACCGGTGTTCCTGTGTCCGTCCACGGCATTCTCGGCGATAAAATTCGCGAAGGGGGCGCCATCGTCAATGCGACCGATCCGGATCTGCTCAATGCCGAGCCCATATGGCAAACTGCGACGCGCCAGGGAATCAAGACCCTCGTTCACGACTGGCCTCTGTCTTTCAATCAAACCGGTGACAACGCCGCAGCGGAATTTTTGGCCAGTTACGATGACAGCCTCGATGATGTGGCGCGCCTCAACCGTGCCCTTGATGCATGGAGAGCAGACTCCGGTGCCACTCTAGCCAGAGAAAAAGAATCTCCCGCCGAAGTCGAAGATGGCGCCGCAATGAATGCCGAAGTTGGATCGGTTGATGCTCCGGTTACTCCCACTGATAGCAGTGCCGAAAAGTTCCGACTGGTTATGCTCCGTCTCGATGACGTCAAAAAAGCAGGCATGGAGTTCGGTCCTCGAGAGGACGATACTTACGCGGCTATCAGCAAAACTGATACTGCTCTGAACACCTTTTTTGATACCGTTCAAGCTGAATGGAATACTCTCGCACCGGAGAATGCCAACCTGATCTTCCTCGTCACTACCGATCACGGTATGGCCGAGCGCCAGAAGAACGTCAATATCTCTCACCTCCTTGGCGACAAAATGATGGCAAACGCGGAAATCGTTGCTCATGACGCGATTGCCAACCTTTTCTTTAAGGACCTTCCCGAGTCTGAGGCCGAGCAGAAAGTATTCATCCAGAAGTTCGACAGCGAACTCGGCAAGAGGATTTACTTCAGAACGATCAAGAGAGAGGAAATACCTGAGGAATGGTCTTATGTTTACCCTGAACGCACCGGAGATCGAATTTTAGTCCTCAAAACGGGATACGCTTTTACCGAAGAAAAGTCAGACGACCCAGTGTTTGATCCAATAAACGCTTTCGCCGGCTATGGTTATCCTGTTGAGGAATCGATTCGGATGTCTGGTCAGGTCCTACTCTCTGGATTCCCCAATTCTCCGATAGGCGGGGGTTCACTAGACGAGATCGACCAGCTCAACTTCCACGCAACGGTGTGTAAAATGCTTGGCATTGAGCCGGCCGAAGGTGCCAACACTGAGACTCTGCCCATCTACTAGGGGTCGCTACTTCGTCTACCTCGCTTCGGACGATGCACGATCTGAGGTTAGTGAGCCATTGAAGGCTTTCATCTCTGCCCGAAACCAGATCGCCACCCCCCAGACCAAGAGGAGAACGTTTTCGAAAACCTTGACTGGGTAGTTTAGTTCCTCATTGCTACCAAAGCAGCCACAAGTGATATCTAGCCCTCTTGCCCATGAAATTGCAATGGCGCCGGTAAACATCACCAGCGCACCCACAAGTAAAAAAGCACCTCCCCGCACCCATTTACCAGCCATTACGGCAACACCTGAGACGACCTCGATCCAAGGGATAAGAAGTGCCATGGCTGGGGCAACCGGATCTCCGATGAGGCGGAAATTCCTCACTGTATCAGCGAAAGTAATGGGGTCTTTCAGTTTTGCGACACCGCTCCAAATGAAAAGAGCCCCAAAACCAAGCCGAAGGATAAGCCAGAAAACTTTCATGGGTGTTCAAGGCGATCCGATTCTAATCAGCGCGCCCGCATTGAATGCACCAGTTTGCTCTGACCCTCAAGCAGCTTCTCCCCTCGACCAAACTTTTCTCGGAGCACCCAAAGGAACTCT
>PBSY01000008.1 GCA_002726915.1 Verrucomicrobiales bacterium
GAATCGATGAGCCTCGATGTCGGCTATTACATCTACCTGCCTGATGCCTACGAAAAACGGACCCAAAGCACTTTTCCGGTCGTGTTTCACCTCCACGGTGGTCGTCCTGGTTCTGAGGCCAAGTCATTTAAACTCGCGACCTTCGTTGACGCGGCCATCAAGGCGGGTGATATCCAGCCGACCATCTACGTTTTCCCCAACGGCGGCCCAATGAGTTGGTATAATTACCCGCAAATCCCCCATGGATTCGGCGAAGACGTTTTTGTGAACGAATTAATCCCTCACCTTAAGGATACCTACCGCACCCGCGAGATGGCCATCGAAGGATTCAGCCAGGGGGGACGCGGCGCTACGCGCATCATGTTCCGCCACCCGCATCTTTTTGCCTCGGCCGCGCCTGGCGGATCCGGCTATGAGCCAGAAAAACGGATCCAAGAGAACGGCGGAGCTGAGAACGAAAACGTGATTTTTGCATCGCGCTACAACGCGTGGGACCTTGCCGAAGACTACGCTATGCGTGAGGACAAAGCCGGCTTACCCATCCTACTCTGGTGCGGAACCGCCGGCTTTAACCACGAGTTCAACCTCAAATTCTCAGACCACCTCACCGATCTGGGCATTTCTCACGAGACGCTCATGGCGAAGGACGTGGGTCACTCAGCAACGGGGAACTACGAGGAGACCGGCACGAGTCTGATGCAGTTTCACCAGAGGTATTTCGCTCAGCCGAAGATGCCCAAGAGATGATCAGAGAAGCTGCCGCTTCTTCACATTGAGGTATTGCTTGACCGTTTCGGCAGAAAGGTCCTCGTGTTCGGGGATGCCGAGCTCGACATCGAGATGATTTAGCCGTTTCCCGATTTCACGGAGTTCCTGCCATTGAAGGTGCCCCGCTACATTCTCGTAGATTCCGGTCGCCTCGTCTGGTTCGGTGCCGGGTGAAAACATCGGATAGGCTTTCTCGGGCCTCACCATATTTACGAGGACGAGGTGCTGTTTGTTGATCAGGGGCAGTGCCTCAAAAAACTGTTCAGCGGTCAACGGATCACTGAGATCAATCAACATCACGATAAGCGCCCGACGTGTGAGGCGCTGCCTTAAGTCGATCATGAGCTGTTCAAAATCTGGTGCGACCTGTTTTGACTCGATTGTGTAAAGCGCGTCTCGAACCCGGTTGTAGTGTTCCTTTCCACTTCTCCCACGAATGAATTGAGACACCTTGTCAGCGAAACTAACAAACCCAAACAGATCGCCCTGCCTCTCCGCCACCGAAGCTAGAATTAAGGAGCAGTGCAAAAACTTTTCCAACTGTGAAGTGATGACATGTTCACCTCCGGTACTACTTTCCTGATAAAGCCAGTCACCTTCAGCGGCCTCATCAAGTGGCACTCGAATTTCCCGACCGCTCAACCGAGAGTGATCCACTACCACATACACCTCCTGGGTGCGTTCGATCTGGTATGTTCGTGTCACCGGCATTTGACGCCGGGCAGTTGCTTTCCAATCGATGTCCACATAATCGTCCCCGGGCTGATACTCGCGCAACTGCTCAAAGTCCCTTCCCTTACCAACCTGCCGGACAAGATGGGACCCTTCGTTCCCCCGCATTAAGAAAATACTGGAAAGTCGTTTGCGTTCCGCGCCTAAGTCCGGATATGCCCTGACTTCTGTCTTGAGTTCATGCCCCTGACGTATCGCCCATAAGCCCATCAACGACCGGGTCTCAAGATGAATGGAATCGAGAAAGTGCTGCCCTCGCTTCAGTGGAAGCATGAGGTATGGAACCGTGGCCATTTTGCCCTCACCGAGCGGCTTTATCGACCGAACAACGTCGCCTTCAATCTTAAAGTATTGAGAGACACTTAGCCCGACTCGCAACTCACTCAGCCGCGGGCCGCTGTTTTTTACTTTTACCGGAAACGACAACTCACGACCCTTGGTGCCGCGAATTAATTCGGGAGCTTCAACAGAGACCGTCGCCAAGCGCCGGCGGGACAATAGCAGATCTACCAGAGCTATTAACACCACCCAAAACAAAACAATGATGCCAGTCCATCGGAGAGCGCCGTCGTCAAATACGACCACGGTCATCGCGGGAACGATTACCACCAGTGCTGTCCACAGCAAAAGGACATGAGGAACCACGCGCATGACTCTTTCTACCCCTATCGGGGCACTGCGACCGATTCAAGCAACCGATTCACCGCTTCACGAACGGTCATCCCCTCAATTTCATATTCCGGTCGCAAAATGATTCGATGGGAGAGGACCGAATAGGCCATCAAACGAATGTCATCCGGCGTGACGTAGTCTCGGCCTTCAATTGCAGCAAGGGCACGACTGGAAAGAAGTAAAGCTTTCGTCGCCCTTGGGCCCGCTCCCACCTGTATACAGTCGGTATTTCGAGACACCCGGACCAATTCAACCACGTAGGAAATTAGTTCTTCCTTGAGCGTAATTGTGTCGAGCGCCTCTTTAACCTTTGCGATTCCCCCACTCGTCAGCACGGGCTTCACCGCATCACTTTCTAGGATATTTTCCGGAGTTTCACGGCCCAGACTTTGGACAGCGAGTTGTTTCTCGTCCTCTTCATCCGGATAGTCCATCTCCACCCGCAGGAGAAAACGATCCTTCTGAGCTTCGGGCAAGGGATAAGTACCTTCGTATTCGATTGGGTTCTGCGTGGCGAAGACCGTGAAGTTAGCCGGCAGCTCATGCGTCACACCATCAATGGTCACGAGCCTCTCCTGCATCGCCTGGAGCAGAGCTGACTGAGTTTTTGCCGGCGCCCGGTTAATCTCATCGGCGAGCAGAAATGAGGTGAAAATAGGGCCCTTTACCAGATGAAACTGCCCTTCCTGTAGGTTGAAGACGTTCGTCCCCGTGATATCAGAGGGCATCAAGTCGGGAGTAAACTGGATGCGGGAAAAATCGCTTCCGAGCACTTTGGCCAGGGTTCGAACCAGCAGTGTTTTTGCAATCCCGGGCACCCCCTCAAGGAGAATGTGGCTTCCCGTAAAGATTGCTATCAGTGAGTAGTCGACAACCTTCTGCTGCCCGATAATTACCTTAGCAACTTCGCCTCTGGCCTTGGCCAGTATCTCATTAACGGAATCTGCAGATTCGCTTCCGGAAGTTTCTTCCATGACGCGGTTCATCGCATAATATTGCCCTGCTTAGCAAGCGGATAGTACCGCTTCATGGCGGGACGCCACCTAACTCTGTTGACTCCTCAATTTTACCCTGTTGATTCTTTCGGACGGAATGATGCTGATTTCACTGATAGTGGCAATGGACCGGGATCGAGCCATCGGATCAAAGGCGGGAAATATCCCTTGGGACCTCCCACGCGATCGCGAATTTTTTCGCTCCTATACGGAAAGTAAATGGCTCGCCATTGGCCGGAAGACCTACCGTGAAATGGAAGGCTGGTTCTCGGGGCATCATCCTATCGTTATCACGCGACAGGACGACTTTGAGCCCTTTGAATCACGCCACCAAGTTGCCTCGTCACTCGAGAAAGCGATTGCGATGGCAGCTGAAGCAGGGGCTGAAGAGCTTGTCGTCTGCGGCGGGGCTGAACTCTACAAAAGCAGTCTCCCTCTGGCAGAGCAACTCAGATTGACACGAGTGGATACGAACACCGGCGGGGAACTTCGCTTTCCTGATTTTGAAACACTTGGAGAATGGAGCCTCCAACGCTCTGAGAGTCACCCTGCCGACCACAGTAACACTTTCGCTACGACCTTTGAATTTTGGAAAAAAAACAATTAAGTTCAGCCTTTTTCAAAACGAAATCATTTCTCGATGTCAGGCCATCCTTCAACTAAGTTAGGATCATTCGGATTGCCTGTTCTCATGTCTCGTCTTTTACAGCGACTTCCAGGAATTTTCGTCCTCTACCTGATGGTCGTTCTGATGACTGGTTGTTCTTCCGCGGACTGGTTGCAGCGCATTGAGGCCTCCGATGCCTTGCCCCTTTGGCAGAAGGTGGCGGCTATCGCTCTGTCGACGCTTGTCAGCGAAGACCTCGCCTGCATCGCTGCCGGCATCCTCGCAAGTCGCGGAGCTCTCACTGTCACATGGGCGATTACCGCCTCGTTTCTCGGGATATTTCTTGGCGACTTGGCTCTTTACGCTCTTGGTCGGATCGGGGGGATCGCCCTCCTCCGCCACGCTCCCTTTCGCTGGTTGATCAAGGAAAACCAAATCGTGCAGGCGGAGGAGCTTTTCCGGCAGAACGGGGCCAAGCTCATCTTTTCGTCCCGTCTCCTCCCTGGATCGCGATTACCTGTTTATGCCGCCGCCGGCGTTCTAAATTACCCTTTCTTCCGCTTCACGCTCTTTATGGCCATCGCGGGAATGTTGTCTGCGTTTATCCTCGTGATTCTATCCTTTAAGATGGGTGAGGTCGTTTCTGACTGGCTGCGAGTCTACGAGGCTTACGCGATTCCTGGTTTTATCGGAGTCATCGCGATCGTGTGGCTCACCGTTAAGCTGTTCGAAATTCTTGCGACTCGAAGAAGTCGTCTCGTAGCTCTGGCCCGCCTCCGTCGCGCTTATCAAAAGTTCATTTCACTAATTTCCCGATCGTGAATCCGATGCCATCGACTATCCTCTGGTTCCGCGCCTACTGCGGCTTACTTTCCCTTCTCTACCTTGGCCTTGCCGGGACAGGGATTGCTCTTCTTGTTACGTCCCCCGAACAGCTGGCAATGGAGGCGTTGGAAGCCAGAACCTTCGGCATCATGGTGCTTGTTCTGGGAATTCTCTTCTTTATCCCCACTCTACTTGGATACTTTCTACCCCCACGCCCAGGCGGATGGTTGATCGGCTTCGCTCTCATCCTGATGGGCGTGACTACTGTGGCCCTCGTCCCAATCAGTTTGCCTCTCCTCCATTTCTGGAAAAAACCAATAGTGCAGGCGTGGTTCGGGCGAATTGTCTCTTGAGGCGGCCTTGTTCTAACCGTAACGGTATAGTTCTTTATTTTCCAACCCGTGAACTGGATTTCCCTGGCGCTTCGAAACCTGCTACGTAACGCTCGTCGTTCGATCACGACGATTGCGGCCGTGGCGCTCGGATACGCTGCCACCAATATTTTTGCGGGATTCGCTGGCTACATGTTTGCCAGTATTCAGGAAGCCCACATTTACGAGCAAATCAACGGCCACATTCAGGTCTGGAAAAGAGGGGCTCGTGACTACGGAGGTTCGGATCCTGCTGCCTTTCTCATTTCTGACGAAGAGTTTGAGTCCATCAAAGAGATCGCCTCAAAAGACGAACGAATCGACTTAGCAGCGGGCATGCTTGAGGTGACCGGCAATCTCGACTACGAAGGCAATCCGGGATATTTCTTCGGGCAAGCGATGGTGCCCTCGGAGCGCGAAACAATTTTTTCCCGTTCCACTGCCCTGAAGAGCGCCGAGGGTCCCAACCAGAGTGGTAGCGCCATCACCGACGACAATCCCTTTGGCATCTCTATCGCACCGGGGATGGCGGAAAACCTGAAGCTCAAGTTAGGCGCCGGCGTCATCCTGATGGCTCCTACCATTCACGGTCAAATGAACGCCATGGATGCAGAAGTTTTGCAGATCAAGGATGTTGCCGCCGAGGCGTTGAACAATCACTACACCTTCATGCCGCTCGAACTCGGGCAAATTCTCTACGATACTCGAGGGGTTAGTTCGGTTCGCATCCTTTTGAAAAATGATGACGACACCGACGCCGTGGTCGCCTCAATCCAAGAGTCGCTCGCTGACGGCGACTGGGAAGTCGTTCCCTGGTATAAAGTTTCCCGGCTCTACCTGAAAACCAAGCGCATGTTTGACATCATCTTCGGACTCGTCTTCGTCATCATTGCCGTGATCGTCATCATGTCGGTTCTCAATACGATCGGCATGGCTGTGGTCGAACGGACCCGTGAGATCGGCACACTGCGTGCTATCGGTTTGAAGCGTCCGGGCGTCGTCCGACTTTTCGGCATTGAGAGTGCTTTTCTTGGGGTGATTGGGGCAATTACCGGCCTTCTCGTAACGGTTGGCTTTTCCATGCTTATCGGTATCCTCAAGCCAACCTGGGCACCGCCGGTGACGGCACGAGAGATTGTTTGGGAAATTCACATTCTCCCTGAATATCTTCTATTAACTTTCGTCCTACTCGTGGTTTTCACTTCACTGGCTGCGATTGCACCGGCCACTCGCTCCGCCAAGCAAAGCATTGTGAATTCACTGGGCCACGTCTAAAATTCCTACCAAGATGAAATCATTTATTCTCATCTCCTGCCTTCTATATTCCCTGTGCTCTCTCCCTACCTATGCTCAAGATACCGCTCTTCTCGAAGCGGAGCAGGCACGCGGGCTTCTCACCGGCGATAAAGGGGTCCAGTGGACGGTCAGCGTTACCGGGAACAACAATGCCCGCTTCATTGCCACTTCTCAGGATGGGAAAGTCTATGCCGAGGTCTTTGAACCTGAAGAAGCGAAAGGACGTAAGTATCTCGCGGAAGCAAAAGGAAACATGTGGTTCTGGAAGCCGGGGCTAAGCCGTCCTGTTTCCGTCTCAAAGCGCCAACGACTCTCAGGAGACGCTGCCATCGGTGATATCGCTTCGACCAGTTTTGTAAAGGGCTACAAAGTGGTCAGTCAGGAAGAAGCAGATTTTGAGGGTGAAGCAGCCACGATCTACACCATGAAATCAAATTCTCTGACCGACACCTATGCCCAGATTAAATATTGGGTCACCAAGGAGGGTAATCTTGGAAAATACACCGAATTCTATGCTAAGTCCGGCACCCTGCTTCGCAGCTGCACCATGGAATATCATAACAGCGCTAACGAGCGTCCCTTCCTCTCAAAGATGGTCATCAATGACAACACCCGGAGTATCACTCTCAGCTTCAGTGACGTGAAAATTGGTGCCTTCCCTCAACGAATGTTCGAGCGAGACTATCTCGGTGGACCCAAACCGAAAAGGCCTGGAAAGTAATGCAAGGTCCTCCCGCAGGTTGGGCTTCTGAACAGGCTGCCCCGGAATTTCCCGCGGACGAGCTCAGCTCGGCCACTCAACTGCTTCAGGAACTCCTGAGGATCAACACGTCGAATCCTCCCGGAAATGAACAGGAAGCTACCGAACTCGTTGCCCGTCACTGTCGCTCGATTGGGTTAAAACCCGAAGTCGTCGGATCCCATGCTGCCCGGCCCAACCTTGCCGTTCGCTGGGCAGCTGATCCCGCAAACCAGACTGAGCGGCCTCTTGTTCTCAGTTGCCATCTGGATGTGGTGCCGGCCAACCCAGATCGATGGATCCACCCTCCTTTCTCCGGCCATCACGACGGGGAGTGCATCTGGGGGCGAGGTGCCATCGACATGAAAGGCTTTGCCGCTATGGGCCTGGCCGCACTCACTCGCCTTGTTAAGGAGAACCCGCCGATCAATCGTGATGTCATTTTTGTAGCGGTCTGCGACGAAGAAGCGGGTACCCGTCATGGTTCTGAATGGCTCGTCAATGAACGCCCTGATCTTCTGGGAGACAATCCAGAGTATGTCATCAACGAAGTCGGTGGATTTACTATTCATCAGAATGGACGCCGCTATTACTCGGTCCAAATTGCTGAAAAGGGGGTCGCCTGGCTTCGCCTTACCGTGAAAGGACAGCCCGGCCACAGTTCACTGCCGCTCCAAAACAACGCGATAGTTTCACTGGCCAAGGCCATTGATGCGATTGGATCAACTAAACTACCGTGGCACCCCAGTCGGGAGGCTGCGGATTATATCCAAGGTTTCACTAAGCCCCAAGGAGGCATTGCACACAAGCTCTCGCCCATTCTGCTGCATCCATTTTGGGGACCTCGGCTCCTCCGCTACGCGGTCGCCAGTCCGGCCAAGCGCGCCACCGTAGAAGGAGTGCTCAGAAATACGGCCAATCCGACTGGACTAACGGGGAGTCCTGCAATCAATGTGATTCCTGGATCTGCTTCTGTCGAAATTGACGGGCGGCTTGCTCCGGGTCAAACCGCCGCATCACTGATAGAGGAACTCACCTCTATCATCCGACCCGTTCTCGGTGATAACTTCGAGTTTACCATTCTCCAAGAGTCCCCTCCCGTGACGTTTTCGGCGGATACCCCACTCTATCAGGAAATGGTGAAGTCCCTCCAGAGCGCAGACCCAGACGGCCATGTCATGCCCTCTATAATCCCCGGTTTTACCGACAGCCGAAACTACGCCAAGCTCGGAGCGACCTGCTACGGTTTTTACCCACTGCAACTACCTGAGGACATTGATTTCGCCACCCTATTCCACGGCGACAATGAACGCATCCCAGAAGCAGGATTCCACTGGGGAATCCGCACCCTGACCGATATGCTGCGCCGTTTCCTCGTCACTGGCTAACGCTGCGGTGGACTAACTTCGCGGACAAGCGACCCGTGTTCATCGCTCATCACGAGAAGACTAAGTTCATTCACCTGATCCAACTCGTTGGTATTGAGACTGACGTAATCAAACTCACCTCGAAAATCCGTGTAGCCGTCTTTAAAGAACCGCACAGCACCATCTTTCATTCGCGCGTAAACTTTAACGTAGGTCTTTGGAACCGGTTTCCCATTCTCTTCTTGAATCACCGAGAGACGTCCATAGCGTTCCGAAAACTTCACTTTCAAGGCATTCGCATAGATGGCGACAGATCGGGTTTTTCCGTCTCCGAGGACCTCAACCAGAACGTTCTTTTTGGCGAATGCCTCAGGCATCTCCACCTTCACGCTACCGCTTTCTCCCGGGAGCTCCATTGTAAGCGATGCATTCGGCTTAATGTAGCTGAACTGCCCGTCTCCTCCCGAAACAAACGGCTGGCTGGAGAATAGAAACTCCAGGTCCATTTCGTAGAAGTTCACGGTCACTTCGGGAAGATTCGTAAATTCAATCTTCGCTTCACGCCCTTCCGAAGTCAGTTCAAGGAATGAATCAGACGATGAGAGTCGGTCCATTTTCTGGTCGCGGGTCTCCTCGTCCTCATCAAGTGCGTCCTCAGCAGCATTCAATCGATTGGCTATTTCTTGGAAGCGGATTCTCCAGTGCTCTAGCGGATGGTCCACGTATCGGTTTGAGATACGACGGGCCACTCCGGGCTTTTCTTCGAAAAAGGAGGCATAAGCGACAAGGTAATCATACTGGAGCCTTTCTTTGATTTCATCAGGCTCGACAGAACTTAGCCATATCAACCCTTCCTCGATTCGATCCTGCAGGAATAGATAACCCGAGATCGTGAGCCGGTCTTCCGAAGGTAACTCGGGCAGATAAGTCATGTTCTTCAAGAAAGCGTGATACTGCCCCCGGAAACGATCGTTGAGAATGCGTCGCTCACGACCCAACTGGTGCGCCCGAGCATTTACCATCGGAGAATACTCCAAGTGTTGATACCAGTGCCTTTCCACCGAATTCAAACTAACCAACTCTGTTTCAATCCAACCGCCACACTGGCGTAAGAATCCGTCACGATGTTTCAGATACTCGCGCGCCTCTGCCAGTAGGTTGTGGTAAATACCGTAACTCCAGAGAACTTCGTTATAGGCGTGGCGCTCCGAGATGATTTGCGTCGCCTGCTTGAAAAAGTCAACACTTTCACGAGCCCTCCAAGCAATGCGGCCAAGATCAAGACGGTAAAGATTCTCGCTGGCCAAGTAATCAAGGACCTCTTTCTCCGTTCCGAATTGAGAAAGATAATCCCAAGAAGCCTCATCAAACTGCGTCAGCTGATTAACCACCTTAAATTGAGCCGGCTCTCCCGACGCGATGATCTCTTCGTTCTTCGCCACCTGAACCGGATAGACGTCAAAGGACTCTTCTCCTGAATTCTTCGGAAAATAGAAAAACACTTCATGTCGCTCCGTTGAAAATGGCCCGAGGCTGAGTGGGTAGGACCGAGTGTAGTCACTGCCCCCGACTGGGGTCGCCCCCCTCGGAACTTGAACCAAGAGATCAAGTAAATGAACTGAAGAGGTCGGGTTTGTTACCACGACTTGACCACCATAGACCACGCCGGTAAGAAACTCTCTCGTCACGAACTTGTCGAGTTGCTGACCATTCACATAGCGGAAGCGGTCATCGGAACGAAAGAAGTTCTGACTCACCAGGATTGGAGTGTCTTCTTCCGAGACCTTGGTTTCCTGAATCTCCTCGTGAAAGATCACCACAGGTGACGCGGAAGTGAGCTTCAGGACCGAATCCTCAACCGTTATCTCGTGTTTTTCCGATTCAAAAGGCAGGTCAAGCACACTGAGGACGAACATCATCTCCGTGTAATTACTTGTCGCGACGGGAAACTCGCGGGAATAAAATCCTCCTTTTCCGTCCCAGGCAGCAAAGTCTTTCCAAAACGCGTTCACCTGAACGAGGTCAGCATTCTGCTCTTCAATCGGAAGCATACGGTAGTTGTTCTCCGCCCACTCTTTTGTCGTTTCCAGTTTTTCAAACAAAACCTGCCGGCGACCCTGCTCACGCAGATCAGGTATTTCAGCCCCTAAATCAGAGCTCGTCACCGCTAAAGTTGATTCCGCAATCGCCTGATCATTCATGACCGCGTTGACCTCGTTAGCGGCTCGCGCTTCTTTAAAAGCTAAACCAACTCCACGAGGAACTGGTTTCCCTCTCATACTCGAGCGGGCCGAGGCGTTTGCAGGTGCTGGCTGAGCACCAAAAGGATTGGCTGCATCTGATGCATTCGCCAATTCATCAAACGTACCGCCGAGATTCACGGACATGTAATTGGAACGATTCGCACTCAACCCCCTAAGTGCCTGGCGAAACACTTGAGCCCGGCCTAAGGGGTCCGGGGGCATCAGGTCATAAAGATTAGTCACGTGGTCCGAATTCCGCTGGCGGGCTTCATCTCCGAGGCGCCGGGACATCAGGATCCTTTCAACAATGTTAAGACGACTGAATTCCCATGGTGCGAGAAAGCGAGAGAGGTCATCTCCAAGCAGGTAGTGATCCATGAAGGTTTTATCCTTCTTGTTAGCCAGATAGGGTTTCACCACCCTCTCAAAATATTCCGGATCCTTTTGCGCTAGAAAGAAGTGAAGTTCGTGGCTGGCCAATTCGGAGAGCTGTCGCCCCTTAATCTCTTCGTCCAGTGAAGGCCATTGCATCAGCAGTCTCGCGTCGCGGAGAGCCTGATCTGGGTTAATTGCCACCAGTGCATCATATACCTGACCAATGGTGTCATAAGTCTGCATTTCCGCCGATCTCAAGTCTCCGATAGTCAGAGTTTCCCCTTCCTCCAGCAAGGTCACGTTCCGCCGCTGGGTGAATGACTTGTCGAGGTCAAGTGGGTTGAGGAGGCGTAGGTCACGGAACTCGGTTCCGCCTTCAACTTCTGGAAGGGATACTTGAGCATACGCCGAATGAAAGGCATCCACTGCCACGACATGAATGTGCTGGCGATCGCCGAGTTCTTCTTTATTGATCAGGACAAGTCCATCTTCTCCGACCTGAAGGTTACTAATCACCACCGCTTGGCGGCGCAGAAAATCAAGACTGCGTGACAGTTTGGGGGACATCAATTGAGAAGAATCAGCAAAAGCATCGGGCGCACCGCCCCGACGCTTTGCTTCGGCCATTTCCTTACTTCGATCGTAGACCTCACCCTCTTCGGCATCTTTGATTTCCGTGTCCGTATCGTTGAGCTCAAATGGATTGAGTAAGAGACCGGGACGGGTCATTAAATTTCCCGGAAACTTCTTCGCGTTCCGTCGTTCGAGGATGTAGCGATATTCTTCACCTATATCACGTCCCGAGACATATCGGGACTCATTGGTTCCCCGAGATATAATGATCGGGTCGATCCGATGCCCCCGGCCGATCTCGTCCAAGAGGCTCACTTCAGGAAGGAAACGCGTTGCGATGACATGGACTCGTGTCATCGCGCTAACGCCCTCGAGTCCAATCTCGACGTTCTCGCCATTCACCCCCGCAGAAGCAACAAAAAGAGGAGCCTCATGATTAAGTTTCAAGTGCCTCGACTGAGAAAGTGCATACCCACTTTCTCTGGCATCGGCGGCTGTGACACGTATCTGAAAAGTCTCCCCGCCTGACCGAAGCAAAGCTCGATAGTCTCCTGGCTCAAGGTCTGCTATCCTCAATGCACGCTTCTCATACTTCACATGATTGAATACATCCCGGACAATCACACCTTTTCGCACCTCAAAAATGGCAAGATCACTCCGCTGAAGTTCAGCCCCGACCTGGGGTGCCGGGATCGTGATAGCTTCACCAGCAACCGCATGAACTATTGGGCTAATCCGTTGACTGTCTTTTCTCAACGGCCAACTGCGGGTCATCAGGCCTCCTCCATCGACAGTGACGCGGATAATCTCATCCAGCCTTCCGAGGTTAATCCTCCCTGCCTGACCTGTCTTCAATGACACAAGTATTGGCTGCTCAAAGTCACGATGATTGAACTGAAGGTTGACTGCCTTGTCAGGTAGCCCTTCGCCACTTTTACCTAACACTTCCAACACATAGCTTTCTCCAAACCGACTCAGATAGGCATCAGCCACCGACGGGCTCTGATCGACACCATTAACATCAATCGTTTTAAAAGAAGAAACCTCGATAGGCGCCCCGGAATAACTTACCGGGGGGATTTCTCCCCTCAACTCAACACTGACACTGGCTAGACGATTAGGGATCCGGAAACGATGGATAGACTCGCGATCATCATACAAATCAAAAGCCGAAACCTCACTCTTCGAATCGACTCCATCATGATCCAACGTTGTCACGATTAACCGCACATTCTCAAGCAAACTCGCAGGCATGGGAGCACCATTGAGACTCAATACCGGTCGCAACGAAAGCTCCGCCTCACTACCGGGAAGCAATGACTCCCTTTCGAGAAGCCCGCCCATCGTGAATTGGTATTCCTCCCGCAGCAAATCGATCTCAGTTAAACTCGACATTACTCCATCGCTAAGAACGACGCTTGCCCGCCCAGCCGTTGAAAATGGCAGGAGAACTTTCCCTGCATCATTCGTCTCATATTTTTTCCCACCGAACCAAATCGAGCCATCTGCAATCGACTCATTCTTTTCGTTGAGAATTGTGACAAGTTTTCCTCCCGGGGTGGGCTCAGATGCGTACTGGAGTTTCCCCTTCCTTACGAGCGCACGAGAACTTATACCGTTCCCGATAAACTCGAGCACCCAGACTCCACGACGGTCCTTCAGGGAATCAAATGTGAACGTCTCTCGATGCCGCAGAATGGGCGCCTCGTCATACTGATAAATTTTCTCCTCGTTGGCGATAAGCCCATCGAGCTTGAGGTCAGTATTAATCTCGCGTTTCTGATCCAAGTAGAAGTTGAGCGAATTGATCTCATAGACCTTGACGATCAATTTATCTACATGCTTCAAATCCAGGGCCAGACTGACGTCATCCTCAACCACAAAATCCATTGCATTCACTCTCGCGAATGAAATCTCGATCCTGTCTTGGAGACTCTGGACCTCGCCTGGGCTCAACATGGAAAACCATTTTTCCGCCTCCCCGACTCCATGGAGAAGCTTTGTCTCAGCAAATACCCGCTTCAAATAAGGCTCCTTAATGAAGGCTGAAAACCTGTTGTAGTTCTCATCTTCCTTTAAAAAGTGCTCAAGGTATTCGCGGACAAGTTCTTCATCGCTTCGAATTGGACCAGAACCGATCTGCTCGGAATAGTTTTCGTTGAGGTTGACGGGAAACGCTTTTACCTCCCGCCGCTGCAGATATTTCGGCTCCACATAGTTAAGGATCCGCGGCAGGGCAAGGTAGGCCATGAAGAGTTCGCGTGGATATTCACCCTGGTGCCTAGCCAGATCCAGCTTCTGATAGAGAACGTTAGCCTTCAGAGAATTGAAGACTGGATCGAGTGATTCAACGTAGCTCCATAGTCGATCGATGTAAGCCATCCGTGTCGCGAGGCTCAGCTCAACCGACTCGTCTTCTCCCGGCCTGAGCTTAGAAAGCCAGATATCAACGAAGCTCGGATCGCCTGCCAACTGAGGACGCAGCCCTAAAAGCTCCTTTAGCTGGTCGATAGTGAGATTCCCGTGAATTGGGATCGATCCGAATGCTAACGGTGACTGGCTTCGCAAGTCGGCTGCAATCAAACCCACCAGCCGTTCGTAGTCAGGGTATTTAAGGCGGCGCAACAAGCTCTTACGCTCAGTATCGCTAAGATCCTGTTCCGTCCGGATCACACGATCGAGACCATCATCCAAGACTCCCCTAAGGTTCTTGTGGCGACGCCTGACTTGTTCCAGATAGGCATCCCAGGTAATTAGATCCGGATTCAGTTCAGTAGGAAAATCCGGTTTCTGATCGAGACGCTGCTGTTGGTGATTGAATTCTAGCCCTAACCGACGTTTAAGGTAGTCAAGGGTGATATCGGGAGCATCTGTATATCCTAAAAGTGCCTGCCTGTTTTCAATTTCACGATATCGAGGCGTTTCACCATGTCGCTTCATCCATGGCTCGAGCAGATCCTTGACATCGTCCAGCCGCTGTTCTTGTTGGGCCAGCAAGGCTGAGTAGTAGTAGTAATCCTCAGTGCCCGGGATAAGCTCTTTGAGCGCTTCGCCTCGATCTTCAGCAAGCGCGAAAGTTTCCAGGAATGCGGTGGTATCATTAGAGCGGGCGAAGTTTGTCCCGAGTCCAAAAATCGAGGTTAGGAAAACAGCCCCTTTTAAAAGTAACCAAGAAAACGCGTAATTCTTCATAGCGAAAAGGGTTCAGAAACCCAACAAGCTACATATTAACCACGAAGATGGTGATAAGATAAGCTCGAAGTTGTAAAGAAAATGCAAGAAGACACTCGCTCCTTGTCAAAAAAGGCGGGGGAATACCTCTCGCCCCAAAGACGCTCGCTTGAGCGTTGCGTTAGCACTTGGTCAGTGGTTAAACATGAACTCTTTCGAATTCAAAACTGCCCAGAATACATCATTGAGGACTAACTCTCGCTGCGCCGGATCCTCGCCTGCAGAATTAACTTCTTCGAGGAGTTGGGTCATTTCCTCAGTAGTCGGCTTCCGCGTCAACGCTCGTATGTAAATTTGCTCGATAATCTGCTCGGGATTTTTCCCTTCAGTTGTAAGTGCTTCGACCATGCCCCCCTCTTCAATTTTTTCGGTGACCGTATCTCCATTCATCAAGTGGAGCGCCTGAGACAGGCTCGGGTCCATCGTCACCTCACAAGAACAAACCGTCTCGCGAGTCGCACGACCGAACGTCGTAAGGAAGTAGTTGCTTGTCCTGCCGTCGCCAATCTGGACGGCTCGAGCGCCCAAAGGGAGACCTCGAAACTTATTCTTAGTATCGGTCACCTGCGTGATCGTATCGAGCATAACTTCGGCGCGCTGACGTCGAACCCGAGCCTTCGCGAAATTATTCAAGTCGTCTTGATTAGATGGATTCGCCTGAGTAGTTCGCTGATAAGTCGCCGAGTTGCAGATATCACGAACCAACTGGCGAAAGTCGTAGTTGTAGTCAACTTCAAAACGATGCGCGAGTTCAGTCAAAAGCTCCGGATTTGATGCTGGATTACTCACACGCACGTCGTCAACTGGATCAATTATCCCCACGCCAAAGAAGTGAGACCAAACCATGTTAACGACATTCCTCGAAAAATAACTATTATCCGGTGAAGCTAGCCACTTTGCCAGAACCTCGCGGCGATCTTTCCCCTGAACATCAGGAGTTTCACCTCCAAGGAATTTGGGTGCCATTGTCTGTCCTCCCACAATGTGTTTAGTCTCACCGCTTCCTCGATTGTAGATTAGTTGTTCGCGCTGGTCGACCCCACGCTTGCGTCCAATCTGAGCAAAGAACGCAGCCCATCCATAGTAATCATCCATCGTCCATCGATCGAAAGGATGGTTGTGACACTGGGCACATTGGAGGCGCATTCCCATAAAAACCTGAGCCACGTTTTCGGAAAGCTTCAAAGCGTCGCGCTCCACTTGGTAGAAATTGGTCGCAGGATTCGAAAAAGTTCCACCCTTCGAACCAACAAGATCGACCACAATTTCATTAAGCGGATCATTCGCGGCAATACGATCCCTCAACCATCCGTTGTAGAGTAGCGCAGATTTGTAGGAGATACCTTGATTGATATTGGCATCCGAACGTATCTGAAGAAGCTCGGACCATTTCATCACCCACATTTCGGTGAATTCTTTGCGCTCGAGCAGTTCGTCAATCTTTCTGGCACGCTTATCATCGCCCTGATCTACGATGAAAGCATGATACTCTTCCGAGGTCGGAAGTTGACCTAAAATATCAAGATAGGACCGGCGAAGAAAAGCTTCATCGCTGCAGTTACCGGATGGGGTGATCCGCAGCTTGTGAAGTTTGTCATGCACTAAACTGTCGATGTAATTGTTTTCCGTCATCTCAGGACGGGTGTATTCAAGTCCTTCGGGGATCACGATCGTTTGGATACCGACAGTCTTTGTTTCGTAGCGGGCCATGATGAATGCCTCACCACGTTTGCCGGCGGTGACTTTTCCGGATGGATCGATATTGGCAGTCGGCTCGTTGTTGGTAATGAACACGGCTAAGTGGGTAACATCCCGGTCATGGCCATCTGAATACTTGGCTCGAACGGTCATCTGTTGCTCTGATCCAGCACCTTCAAGAACCAACTTTGGCGGGTAGAGAGTCAACTCCGTGACGTAGGGGACATCTTCTTTCTTCTCGTTCTCAGCACCAGTCGCGATCCATTCAACGAGAGTACTATGGGCGTGCCCCCCTTTTTCCATCAGTTTACCTCCCGTGTGGGGAACTGCCTCGATCGCTTTCTCAACGAGAAGCGATTCTTCTGGGATCGCGAGGTTGACACGATAACCCGCCATCTCACGAGTAAGTCGATAATGGTCTCCGTCGGGATCGTATCCAAAAAGCGACAGCATAAAGCCGTCCTGACCTCGGGCGGAGCCGTGACACGCACCAGTATTACACCCGTTGCGCATAAAAACTGGCATGACATCTAGGTTAAAGCTGACCGGATGATTAACGGTGGTCTCTTTCACGGTGACCGGAACTTCGACGGTATGCTTGGCCACCTCAACGGACAGCCGCGTTTCTCCATCTTTGGTCGGAATGAAATGGCTGCGCGACTTCAGGCCGACGAGTGATGGATCTGCGAACGTAAACGTAGCGTTTGAGGTCACGTCTCGGGTGGTGTCGTCCTCGTAAGTCGCCATCACCACTACCGACTGACTGTCGCGTTTAGACTCCAAAACAATATCCTCAGGGAAAACATCCACCCTCGCGATCGACTTACCCTTGTCTTCAAGGGGCGTTGCGCTCGTGAAATCGGTCTCCTCCTTCGCAACGAGTTTCAAATGCTCAGGCCACTCAGCTCCCTCTTTGATCCATTGACGAAGTTTTGCTAATTCCAGTTCATTGAGAACTCTTCCCTTCGGTGGCATCACATCAGGATCATCCTCGGGCAAGGAGACGAGTTCTATCATCAAAGACTCGTCCGGTTTCCCTTTGATTAGGGCAGGACCACCATCTCCGCCTTCGAAGAAAAGTTTGGCCTCGTCGAAGCGCAGACCTCCCTTGGTTTTATTTGCGTCATGACAGGCAACACAATGAAATTCAAGGATTGGTTGAATATCTTTGTCAAAACTGATCTTGGCATCCTGACCTGAAAGCGGGAGAGAGGCCGCACAAAGCATTGAGAGAACTGCGGTGATCGATTTTTTCATGTGGGGTAGACAGAAATTTTCGTCAGATTTTTTCAGGAACTAGTTCCCAGTCTGTTGCTTTGCTTCCATTCGAAGTTGCTCAAGTCGAGATAAAGGTTTTTCGGACACTGGCTTGTTATTTGCCACCACTTTGGTTTGAGGGGCTTCCTTTGGCTTTGGATCCACCCTCAGGGTTCCTCCCATTCCTACTCTATGAACAATAGGTTCACCTTCTTTCGTAATGGTTACGGTGCAGAATAGATTTTTGTGCTGACCAACCGGAGTTTTCTCAGAAGTCTGCACTGGTAGACTCAATTCCGTGGTTCCTTGATCAATCTTCATTATCGGTACCGTTGCGTGGGCAGGTATTGCAACCAGCTGGACATCGGCCTGACCACTGAAGTCTCTAAGCTTCGTGACATTGGCGAGCATGTTGGCCTGCTCACCTTGCTTCGCAGTGGTGAGATTTAACTTCATCTCAACAAACGGCTCCTCAACAGACAACTTTACAAAGGGAGCAGCCGTCACCATTAGTCCCTTCCCCGCATCCGCCTCGGCGATAACTGTAACATTCCAAGTGTTAACTTCAGCTGATCCATTGGCATTCAACTCGTATTCAATCGTGTTCTCTTTCTCGCCAAATACAACGGTTGAAGGGCTGGTAATACCAGGAGGTTTCCAGATCAACCTAGTTGTGATTTTACGATCAAAGCCTTCCAAACGATTAGCATGGATCTTAAGTTTCATTGACCCATTACGAACGATTGGAACCTTGGGCTGCTCGATCGTGATACTGAACGGCATTTCTTCAACGACCGAAACAGGGAGCTTGTCGTGGCGACGAGTGTAATACTCCACACCGTTCTGAGGTCCTCGCACAAGGTCTAAGGCTTGCTGAAATTTCCCTTCTACCGGCTGATCTTGATCCGTATTTTTCACAAGTAGATCATACATTCCGCCGGCAATAGGAGCATCCGGAGCAGCCTTTAGGAGTATAGGAAATTGGCTCACGCTCCCTGGAATTTTGCCGGACTCCCAGGTCACGCCCTGTGGAAGCGAAGGCAGATCAAACACCAGATCTCCAGAAAAATTCCGGCGAGATGTATTGACGACCATCGCGTAGTAGCCTCCGCGAGGAACGTTGAACTGCTTCCGATACTGGAGTTCGCGACGCAACATTTCCGGCATGGTAACAGCAATGCTGGGAGAACGAGGCTCAGTTTCGATGCGGTAAATGAAGTTCGGCCCGCCATTTTTGAGCATGTCACGCATCCTGACAAAATAATCACCGTCAGAAGGCGCCTTGAAGTCTACACGACCGTCTTTAGTACCATCAGCATCATCGCTACTGCCAAGTGATTTCATATTGGCGTCATAAATATACAAAACCGGGTCGACTGGAGAACCAATGGAGTCAGCATAGACACGGAAGCGAAAACTCTCACCCTTCTTGGCCTTAAACTTGAAGTAATCGGTATCGCCAGGCTGTTCGAGAATCCCGTTGAATGCCACAGGCAGTGACCCTTCATAAAGAGTGGCCTCCTTACTAGAGTTGTTGGGCTCGGACTCCAGAAAATTGTCAAATTCACTCACCCTAACCAAATTCGGTGATGGCGACTTCAATCCGCCTTGGGCACCAAACACGCCGAAGGTCCCTTCCGTTGTTGTGAGTGGGAGTTTCGCCTTGGTGGAAAAATTTCCTTTCACATCTCCAATCAGCTTAAACTCCATCTCACTGCCAGCCTTGGCGCCAGCGGGAAACACCGCGAGCGGACGAGGAAAAGTTCCTATGTGTGCACGGTAGCGACCTCGCCCCTGATAGGCGCTGTCGCGAACCTCAACGATATATTCGCCATCTTCGGGAATTATCACGGAAAGAATCGACTCCTGTTTCAGAAGGGCTGACCCGTCTGCAGAGGCGATTTCAAACCTTTCTTTGTTCAAAATCGAAACGAAAGGATCGATCGCAATATTGTTCCGAATGTTGTTAATCCGCAGTCCTTCGATCTCGACAGAAAGGCGCTCGCCTTTCTTCGCAGTCACTTGGTAATAGTCTGTTTCTTCTGACTTGGCCTCAGCTTCAACAGTAACGTTTAGGCTAATTTTTTGAGGATTCTCGAAATCATCGTTTGGCTCGACCTCCGCCACGTTTGGAAATTGGGAAATCCAAAAATTTCGAGCATAGCTGATGCCAGAGCGGCATCGAATGCGCAAGTGATGCTCACCAAGGCGGCAATCCGGAGCGACCATCATTGTCACTTCAACTTTTTTTGAGTCGAGAACCTTTAGCTCTTTTACTGATATCCCCTCGTGATGAAACAGGATTTCTTCGGCATCGCTGAGCCGATCTCCATAAAAGGTGACTTTTTGCTCTGTCCCCGCCTGCGCTCCGCGCGGGATAGTAGTGGAAAACGTGGGGTTAGCAGCCTCTACGCTTTGGCTTATCAACAAGAATGACAGCGTAACTGCTGTGACCAGTCTGTTGGCAAACGCCGTAAGTGCCGCACCCTGAGGAGTCAGAATACGATTCATATCGATGCGGTATTAAGTGGAAAAAAGGTTTATACGGCGGAGCGCTTTTCGATAATTTCTTCGATCACCTCGCCGCCATCGACGATCTCCATCGGGCGTGGACCCGGCGCTATAAGTTCTTTGTCGGCATTGATTCCGAGCTGCGAGTAAACCGTTTTAGCGAAAGACTGAACATCGACTGGATCGTTATCCGGCTCCGACGCTAAGGAATCAGAGGACCCATAGACAAATCCCCGTTTGATACCACCCCCGGCGAGCATCGTGGAGAAAACTCGGGGCCAGTGATCGCGACCATCGGTTTTATTAATCTTTGGAGTCCGCCCGAATTCCGAGGAGACCATAACTAAGGTCGAGTCGAGGAGACCACGATCATCAAGGTCGGTCAAAAGAGTAGCTAGAGCCTGATCAAAGGGCGGCACATTGCGAGCGATATTATCCTTAATTCGATCATGGTGATCCCAGCTACCATACGTCATCGAAACGAGTCGCACGCCGGACTCGACGAGACGGCGGGAAAGCAGCATCCTCATGCCCGCTGAATTCTTGCCGTAACGCTCCTTAGTTTTCTCGTCCTCCTTCGAGAGATCGAAGGCATCCCGCGCTTC
Source organism: Verrucomicrobiales bacterium (assembly GCA_002726915.1). GTDB lineage: Bacteria > Verrucomicrobiota > Verrucomicrobiia > Verrucomicrobiales > DEV007 > Arctic95D-9. The sequence continues at coordinate 20,866 of PBSY01000008.1, forward strand.
GGGAGATCCAATCAAGCTGTAGGCTCGCTGGTAAAATGAATCCATCGCGTCAATCTGGTCAGCCTGCTCCATGCCTCGGAAATGACTATCAACCGCCTCAAGAAGAGTGCGGCGGCGCTCGAATCGGTTTTCGTCCACCCCATTCGGAAGTGTGAGATCACGCACTTTAAAACTGTCGCTCGCTGGATCACTGCCCACAGAAAAAGGACCATACATCGAGCTGAGGTAGCCAGTCCCAGCAAACTCGTTCGGTTGATTCGGCACGCACACATACGGAGGTAGGTTTTTGCGAGGACCAAACTCATGGGAAATCACCGAACCAAAACTTGGAAATTGAATGGCTGGGCTTGGCTTGTAACCTGTGAACATGTTGTGCGTGCCACGCTCGTGCGCCGCCTCTCCGTGCGTCATCGAACGAATGACGGTCATTTTATCTGCCACCTTCGCCAAATTCTTGAAATTTTGACTAAATTGGAGACCCGCCACGTTGGTGTCGATTGCTTTGTAAGGCCCACGATATTCTGAGGGTGCGTAGGGCTTTGGATCCCACGTTTCTTGGTGCGCCATCCCACCGGGGAGGTAAATGTGAATCAACGATTTGGCCACTCCCTCTCTTGACTCATAGAATTTGGCCTGCGCCTGAGCTTCGACTTTCAGAAGTTCTGGCAGGGAAAGGCCTAGTCCTGCAGCGAAACCGACTTGGAGCATTTCGCGACGATTCGCAATACCTGTTTGATTAAATCCTGAGCAGCCTTTCATAATTGCTTGTTACCTTATTTTTACTAAACGGACTTGCGGGAGCCCTGATTTTACAATTTCCTAAACTAGTTTTTTTTTAGATTTTCAATAGAGGCGCGTTGCTGTCCGATCGTATGCCCCTTTAGAGCTATGTGGATATTGCCTTTCCACGATAAAATTTCAGCAGGAAGAGACGACTTTATGAGCGTAACCTATGGTAGATAGTCTATTTTTCCATAAAAACTGCTTTTTTGACCTCTGTCCTTCGTAGGAATGGTGCAGTGATTGGTAAATCCCCTAGTTTTTCTACATGAAAGCGAAATACCTCCTATTTCCTGTCTTTTCTCTCGCGCTTCACACCATTGCCCACTCGGCTGGAGAAATGGAGTCTGGCGACAAAATTACGTTTGTGGATGATGTGTTGCCGATCCTCGAGAACCGCTGTACAAACTGCCACAACCCAGACGAGTCCAAGGGCGGACTCGACCTTTCGACATATACGGGCACCCTTACGGGAGGGTCGGGCGGCGAAGTCGTTATTCCCGAGGACGATATTGGATCTCGACTTTTCTCGCTCACCGCACATCTCGAAGAACCGGTGATGCCACCGCGGGGGACGAAAGCGACGGAGAAGGAGTTGAAGATTCTTTCGGAATGGATCAACGGAGGCATTCTTGAGACCTCCAAGAGCACGGCACGTAAGTCCGATAAACCAAAGGTGGACTTTGACGCAATCACTTCCGGCGGCAAACCCGAGGGGCCACCGGCCATGCCAGAACACCTCTTGCTGGAGCCAGCGGTGCTCACCGAACGTCCAAATTCAATACCTGCCTTGGCGCACAGTCCATGGGCCCCCATTCTTGCAGTGGCCGGGCAGAAGCAAGTCCTCCTCTACCATTCAGGAGATTTCGATCTTCTTGGAGTTTTGCCCTACCCTGAAGGTTTCCCCCAAGATCTCTCTTTCAGCCCGAACGGAGCCTATCTTTCATGCGGTGGTGGCCGCGCCGGCAAATCCGGTAACGTCGTCGCCTGGGATGTCAAGACGGGCGAGCGCATCATCGAAGTCGGGAAAGAATACGACTGCGTGCTCGGAGCTGACGTTTCACCCGACCTTAAACTCGCGGTGATGGGCGGGCCGGGACGCAACATCAAAATTTGGGATACCGTCGCCGGGGAACAGATCACCAGCATCAAAAAGCACACCGATTGGATGCTCTCGGCCGCCTTCAGCCCTGACGGTGTAATTTTTGCCACCGGCGGACGCGGCGGTGATCTTTACACTTGGGAATCAGCAACCGGATACGAATTCTTCACCCTGAAGGGACACACCAAAGGGGTCACAGGGCTTTCTTGGCGACCTGATGGCAACGTGCTGGCTTCCTGCAGCGAGGACGGTCAAATTATCCTTTGGGAAATGAACGAGGGCAGTCAGGTCAAAAAATGGAACGCCCACCCCGGAGGAACGCTTTCAGTCGCCTTCGCACCAAATGGTAATCTTGTTTCGGTTGGTCGCGACAAAACACTGAAAGTCTGGCAGGGAGACGGCAAAGAGATCAAATCGATCGAAGCGTCCAGCGACGTCGTCCTCAGCGTTGCTATCAGCCACGATAGCTCGCGTGCTTTCAGCGGCGACATCTTCGGAAATGTCGACGCTTGGGACATTGAATCGGGGGGAAAACTTGCCAGCATCGTTCCAAACCCCCCCACAATCGTCGATCAGCTCGCCTACTCTGAACAGCGGGTCAGCGAGATCATAGAAAAGATGCCGACGCTCAAGACCGACATTGAGATCGCTTCGGAGCAACTCGCAGCCGCTCGGGACGAACTCGATGAAATTGACAAGAATACCGACTTAGCAAAAGAGGCCTTAAAAACCAACCAACTGAACTTTACTGCGCTCGAGCAGCAGATCAAAGCGCTCACCCCCCAGCTGGCCGAGAAGCAAGAAACTGCTAACGCTCGGAATGCGATCGTTGCGAATACGACGGAATCACTGGGTCAGGCAAATGGCAAACTCAAACCGAGCCGAGCCAAGGCTGAAACTCTCAGAGCCGCCATATCTGAAAGAAACGCAGCCCTAACAGCTGCCGCCGCTGCCCTGCAGGCCGCGAAAACTGAGGTAGAAGATTCGGCTCTGCCCGCTGATCAGAAGCAGAAGCATGACCAACTCGCCACCCTGCTTCTTCAGGCTGATAGATTTAGCAAGGACACCAAAACAGATTTCGATGCCAAAACTCGTATTTATCCGCAGATGGCAGCGAAGTTATCCGAGGCAAAGAGAGTTGCAGCTGTGTCGGCCGAGCAGCTAGAGAAGCATCAAACCGCTTTAGCTAGCGCCGAGATTCAGCTGACTGACGCCTCGAACGCTCGCCAAAAAGCGGCAGCTGCCATCAAAAATAGCTCTGAAGACGGAACGCCTATTCCGGACCAACTCATCAAAAACCAAAAAGCAGCCGACGAGTTAGTAGAGCAGGCGCGTGCAACTGCCGAGACCTCTCGCAAAGCCGTCGCGACGGCTGATGCTACCCGTCAGAAAAACGAGGCAGATCGCAAGCATATTGAAAGCCAACTCGCAGGAGCCAAAGCAGTTCAGGATCAGGCTCGAAAAGCTCACGAAGCCGCCCAGACCAAACGCACCATGGCTGAAGCCGCATTTAAGCCGTTCCGAGATGCTTCCGCTCGAGCGCAAACTGCCCGGTTAGAACTCGCTACCAAGTCCGCGGCTCACGGGTCGGCCAATAAAGCCTACCAGAACATCAAGGGTCAATCGGACGCGGCCGATAAGGCAGTCGCAGACATCGTTGCGATGATTAGTCAGCGCGAAGCCATCCTGACACAGGCTCAAGAGGAAGCCAAAGGCGCGACCGAGTCCCTCAGCGCGAAACGTGCTGAGCTTGACTCGGTAAATAAGCAACTCGCAGCCCAGCAAGACACGATCAAGAAAGCTGAGGCAACCGTCGCCAATGCCACTGAGGCAAAAAATGAAGCACAAGAGAAGGTCGCTGATTTCACCAAAAAGAAGGCCGACTCAGAGAAGTCGCTAGCAGTGGCGCAGGCCCAATTAGAAAGCTACCTTTTTCTCTCAAAGAAATGGGAAGCTGCTGCCATCAATCTATCTGCCCACGAGCAATCGGAGGAGTTGGAGGATATGACAATGGAATTGGACCAACTCAAAGAGGAAGAAACCGAAGCTCTGGCTGAAGTTGCTGAGGCAACCCAGTTTAGATTGGCTGCTGAGCAGACTCTTGAGGACGCCAAAAGAACTATCGTTGTTGGAAACCAGCAGCTCGAGGAAAAATCGACAACGGTTCTTGCGCACGCGCTCGAGCTTGTTTCGAGCCGGGCCGTGACTGAGCTTAAAGAAGTGGTAGCAGCGGAAACGGCGTCAATGGCTTCCACTACAGGCGAGTCTGCCGACATCACTGCGGGTAAGGAGTCCGTCGACGCTGCAGTGGAGAGAATCGAAGCAGTCGCGGCTGAAACACTGGCCTACAAGACTCTCGATGAACTGGATTCTGAAGTTGAAACGCTGCGAGTTCGGCTAAGTGAATTAGAAGATTTTCTCCAGACATCCTATATTAAGGCGGATAAAACAAAATCCGAGGTCAACGCGGCTGCCAAACTGGCAAGCGAAACTCCGCAGGTGATTGCCGAACGCTCCAAGTCAGAACAGGAGGCGGCCAAGGGACTAGCTAAGGCAGAAGCGGATAGAACTCATCAGGAGCAACAACTCACCGAGCAGCAAGAACTAATTGGAGAGTTGCGTGCCGAATACCTGGCGGCTCTTCCCGAAAGGAAATAGCAGCTACTTGGGTTCTTTATATCCTGGGTTAAACATCGGAAACTTAGCTTCGGTCTTTTCTAGGATTTTCATGAGGCTGGCTTCAAGAGATTCCACCTTCTCGCCATTAGACTCGGCCAAATTATTCTCTTCAGAGAGATCCGATCTGAGATTATAAAGTTCCGTGGGCCCCTCCCAGAATTTTATAAGTTTCCAGTCGCCTTCGCGTATAATCGAATATGGACCAGGATCATGCCTGTAGTGCGGGAAATGCCAGATGAGTTTGTTACGCCCAAAATCAGCTTCTCCCCCGGTCTTGAGGTGAGACAAGAGTGACATTCCATCAATCTCCCGATCCCTCGGCAGTTCCACACCAGCCATTTCGAGAAAGGTTGGGAAGATGTCGACCGAAGTCACTGGTGTCTCACTAATCGAGCCTTTAGGAATCATCCCCGGCCACCGTACGAGAAAAGGCACCCGAATCCCACCCTCATAGGCGTAGCCTTTTCCGCTGCGAAGAGGCGCATTATCAGTTGGATTCCCATCCCGATCGAGTCCTCCATTATCACTTGTGAAAAGTATTATCGTATGATCATCAAGATCCAGTTCCTCGAGCACGTCCATGACCATCTTCATCGAATCATCGACTGACTCTACCATTGCTGCATACTTGGCATTTGACTGATTCACCCCAGGCTTGTTTTCATAGGTTTTCGCCACTTCGGGAATGGCCTGAATTGGGGTATGCACGGCGTAATGTGATATCTGGATGAAGAAGGGTTCCTTTTCCCATTTACGGATCAGCTGGACTGCTTCATTACCTTCCCGGTGAGTCAGATACTCTCCCGCTTCTCTCCCTGGTAGCTTATAGATTCCTTCGCGCAGCGTTTCGTGCTTCCCATTTGGTTGATTGTAAGGATCAAAAAAAGAAGGTGGCTGGCCATAGTCACAGCCGCCCCGATTCTCAGCAAATCCCTGATGCTCAGGAAACCAAGCTGGGTCACCAAGATGCCATTTACCAATGTAAGCTGTCTCGTAGCCCTCATCACGCAGGGCTTCAGCAAGGGTAATCTCCTCATGCTCCATCCAAAAAGGATTTGGCGGGCAGAGCAATTTTCGATTTACGGCACCAACATATTCAGTTGGGTTAGTTTCCGGCGCAGCTTTTCCACCGCGCTGAAATCTTGATCGGATCCAATCGGTGATACCAAGCCGATGCGGATGGCGCCCAGTTTGGACCGCAGCCCGGGTCGGAGAACATACCGCACAAGCTGCATAACCGTTGATGAAACGTATCCCTTCGCTTGCGAGGCGGTCAATATGAGGCGTCTGGTAAAAATCACTGCCTTGGCAGGACAAGTCCATCCATCCCATATCGTCCACTAGGACAAGTATGAAATTCAACGGCTTCTCTTCGGAGCGCCCGATCGAAGTCGTCGCCAGCAGGGAAAGTATCAATATCTGAATCTTCATTTTCTATATCGCCGGATATTCCCAGGGGCCGCGGTAGTCACGGGTCAAGAGTCCTGCCGCTTCAGTATCACCGGGAATGGTCTCGTTATCACCATCCCACTCAATACTGCGACCGACCTTGTAGCTGATCATGCCAAGCAAACTCAAATTGGTAGCTTGATGGCCTATCTCTACGTCGGCAACCGGCGTTCTGCTCCGATCCTCAATACATTCGATAAAGTCACGCCAGAGAGGCGGCACATTGTGACCGTCCTTTTCATTGTCAAATTTGGGATCTTCATGAATCACCTGCCCCCCCTTCGCTGGATAAAATGTCCAGCCATCGCGCCAACCCATGTGGAAAGTTCCCTTGGAACCATAGAAATAGCAGCCTACTCGGGACTTTTCCGCCTCATTGCCCCCAAAGCGCCGGTGTTCCCAAACCGCTGTGAAATTTTCAAACTCATAAGTTGCCACCTGATGATCGGGGGCATCGGTGGTTTGTTCCTGATCATTCATTACAGCCTCTCCTTTCACCGACCTTCCTCCAGTGGAGTAGACAGATTTCGGATGCTTTTCATCCGTCCACCAGAGGATCTGGTCCAACCAGTGCACTCCCCAATCACCTAGCGTGCCGTTGGCAAAATCGAGGAAATTACGAAACCCGCCCGGATGTATCCGTTTGTTGAACGGGCGCATCGGTGCTGGACCACAGTACAGATCCCAGTCTAAGTTTCTGGGAACTTCCGAATTGGGGGTCGGGGTCTCCGCTCCTCCGCCGCCATGGGCGAAAGCTCGGATCATTCCAATATCACCAGCGCCACCCTCTTTGAGAAACTTCATACCGCTCACATGATGTGGTCCAATGCGCCGATGCATCCCCACCTGCACCACTCGGTCTGCCACCTGTGCGGCTTTTACCATTGCACGACTCTCTCCAATCGTGTGTCCGGTCGGCTTTTCAACAAATACGTGTGCCCCCGCTTCGACGCATGCAATGCTCTGCAGAGCGTGCCAGTGATCGGGCGTTGAAATAATAGCAATCTCGATATTCTCCTTCTCCAGCAAATCGCGATAATCGTTGTACATATTCGGAAACTTTCCCGTTAACGCGTCAACCTCATCCGCAGAAACTTCCAACTCGTCAGAATCAACATCGCAAAGCGCTACCACGTCACAGCTGCCATCTTGTATTGCTACTCGCAGGATATTCATACCCCACCACCCCGATCCAATTAGAGCGGTACGATACTTTTTTCCGGACTTCGGCTGCGCGCGGATCCAGGGAGCAACCAACGGGCTGACAAGCGCAGTTGCACCAGCAGTAGATCGAATGAATGAGCGTCGATTGAGAGGAGTCATTGAGATATTAATGCAGTTTAATGTCCGGCGCATGTCGACCGTAAAAAGGCCACCTGCCCAAATATGACCATGGAGGCAATGCTCTATGATTCCAAGCCTTACGACCACCAGTTTTTCAAGATTCAATCTCAGCTAAAAATCCAGAGCCTCATTGTTTACGAGTTTAGTTTGTCCGCCAAGGCTGTTTCGATATCGCGAGGCAAAACTTAAATTGTAGGAGTCAGCTCTAAAATCTGCTCTAATTCAACTCAGGCATTCCATTTTCCGACGGCACTCGGGTGACTGCCAATTGACAAGCGCCATACGAAACGGCAGACATGGGCAGCTATGTCAGATCAAACACGCCTACTTTTCGTTTGCCTAGGAAATATTTGCCGGTCGCCCTCAGGCGAAAATGTGATGCGCCATATTATCGACTCAATGGGATTAAGTAGTGAGTTTGAGATTGATTCCGCAGGCACCGCCGGTTGGCACATCGGCAAAAGGCCCGACTCCAGAATGATCGCCGCTGCGGAGAAACGAAACATCGAAATGAAAGGAAGAGCTCGTCAGGTCAATCCCGATGATTTTGCCCGTTATGACTGGATCTTCGCCATGGATCAAAGCAATTATGATGACTTGCTCGATGTAAGAGATCGTTGTCCCAATCCAACCGCGCGACTGATTTTGTTCTGTGAATTCTGTGACGAACACGAAGAAGATGAAGTCCCCGACCCCTACTACGGTGGTCCTGATGGCTTCGAAAAAGGGCTCGATCTGATTGAGGATGGCTGCACCTCGTTTCTCACGCTCTGGAAAAACAAGGATCTGCCATGATAGCCCAATCTATTGCTGATTGGCTTGAAGCGGAGAAAGGACTCCGACTCCGCTCATCGACAGCCCGATCGGTATCAGGCGGCTGCATCAACGAAGCCTACATGGCAGAAACCGAGGAAGGTGGACTGATTTTTACCAGGCTTATCGCAGCCAAATCCCACCCGTGGAGCCGATTCGTGGGACCATTTACAATCTCTACCACCTATTGAACCACTTTAATCTTTTCGGTGGCAGCTATGCTTCGCAGGTAGATTCCTCAATTCAGAAAATCCTTTCGAACGTCTAGGTAACCGGCCCAAAGCAAAACCCCGCCGACGTGGAATACGTCGGCGGGTGCAGTCTAAATCTTGATGTCGGAGCGAATCAGGAATCAGCGTCCTTCTTTTTTTTGCCCTCGGGTTTCTTGCCGCTAGGGCCGCCTTTTCCTCCAGCGCGGGGTGCAGCGAGTTCCTTTTTAGTGAGCTCCCCATCGCTATTCTTATCTCGAGCCGCAAACAGCTTGTCGATCGAATTCTCCCCTCCCTTTCCCTTGACTTTGCCCGCCATGGGGGAAGCAGCAAATTCAGCTTTCGAAATGGATCCGTTCTTGTCCGTATCGAGCTTTTCGAGCATCATTTCAACACGCTTAGCAGGGTCTCCCTTGCCTCTGCCGCCTTTACTTTTTTTGTCGCCATCTTGGGCCTCAAGGCCCAACGTCATTCCGGCAACCAAAGCGGTCGCCACTAAGAGGATTTTTTTCATTACTTCGATAGGTTTAGAGTTTAGTCAGGATCATCGTCCTTCATGAGAGGAAACGCCGCCTCTACCGATCAGTTGCAAATTAAATCACTTTTTCATCGCTTTTTCCATCAACTCGAAAGTACGAGAGACAAGATCAGTTCGATTTTCAAGCAAGCCAGCAGCCAACAATGCATTGTCCAGTAACTGCACCGCGACAAGCTTTGCCAAGTCAGAATTATTCTCGCGCGCCTCAGAAAGTTGGTGAATCAGAGCATGACGAGGATTGAGTTCCAGATCGACCTTCAAAGGCGGAAGTGGCTCGTCAGGATTCATTGCCTGCATCATGGCACGCATCTGGGCAGTCATCCCGTCTTGAGGGGTCATCACAGCCGCTGGACTGCTGACGAGGCGCTTGCCGGCGGAAACATTTTCGATTTTTTCTCCCAGTTCACCGTTTAAAAATTCGATAAGCAACGCCATCTCATCATCAGGCAAAGCATCGCCCTCTATTTCGACGTTATCGTCGTCCTCAAACTCGAGACCGGAGCTCGCTGCCGAAACCAGCTGTTTCCCGTCAAACTCGCGAAGATGTTGAAGCAGATACTCATCAATAGCATCAAAAAAGAAGATCACTTCCAACCCACGGGACTTCAACGCCTCCAGGTATGGCCCACCCTCAATCGCGGCGCGGTCAGCACCGGTGAGGTAGTAAATCTTGTCCTGCCCGTCCTTCGCACGGGTCAGGTAATCTTCGAAGCTGGTCCACTCTCCTACCTCGGTCATGGAGCTTTCAAAACGAAGCAGCTTGGAAAGAGACTCGCGGTGATCGAAGTCCACCGCAGCGCCTTCTTTAAGGAAGCGGCTGAACTTGCCATAGAACTCTTTGTATTTGTCAGCATCATCTTTCGCTTCGCCTGCGAGAAACTTGAGAAAACGCTTCGTCACCACCTTGTTCAACTTACGAACGAGCGAACTGTCCTGCATCGATTCGCGACTGATGTTGAGCGGAATATCAGCACTGTCGATCACACCGCGCAGGAAACGCAGCCATTCGGGAAGGAGGCCATCCGGCTTATCATCGATCAGGACGTTCTTGCAGTATAGGGAAACTCCTGGTTCCATCTGACCCATACCCCACAACTCCGTGTTCTCAGCTGGGATAAAGAGAAGCGCATTGATCTCAATCGGCATCTCTGAGCTGAAGTGCATCCGATAACGCGGTTCGTCGAAAGCCTTGGCCGAAAACTTGTAGAACTCGCTATACTCCTCGTCAGTGACCTCAGACTTTTTCTTACGCCAGATGGCTTCGATCTTATTGATCCGATCTTCCCCAATCATAATTGGGAATGAGACAAAACTGGAGTAATTTTCTAAGATCTGCTTTATGCGGTTATCGCTGGCAAAGTCTTCACAATTCTCCCGAAGCTTCATCTCAATACGACAACCCCGATCGACATCACCGTCCGCTGTCTCGATCTCGTAGCCCGTTTTGCCATCACTGATCCAGACAAGACTTTCGCCTTCGGGTCTCCACGAACGAGTCGTTACACGGACCTCATCAGCCACCATGAAGGCCGAATAAAAACCGACGCCAAACTGACCAATAAGAGCACTTTCCTTCTGCTGAGAGTCCTCCATCGCTTTCACGAAAGCCTTTGAGCCAGAATGCGCAATCGTTCCTAAATTGTCATTCAATTCGTCCCGAGTCATTCCAAGGCCATGGTCAATAATGGTCACGGTCTTATTCTCCTCATCCACCTCAATTTTGATTTCCATCTCAAGATCAGGCTGATGAACTTCACTTTCCGTCAACTGGGTATGGCGTAGCTTTTCCAACGCATCAGAAGCGTTGGAAACCAGTTCACGGACAAAAATCTCCTTATCCGTGTAGAGAGAGTTAATTACAATATCAAGAACCTGACTGACTTCAGCCTGGAACTCGCGCTTCTCGGGTGTGTTTGTCTTCGACATCGCCTGTGGATAGTTAAATGCGGTGGTTGGCGGGGAAAATGGCGATACCAGCGCCGTTGTCAAGCAAGCGTGCCTGTCCCTAAGCCGATTTCTGTAAGTTTATCCCTGAAGTCAGTGCAACCCTCTGATGGGCGGGCGACGTTGATCTTCCGAATAGCAGTTGCCGTCAAAATGTTACAAATCCCCTTGATGCCAAGTCTCACTTACTTACAAATCAAGGCAATGCCACTGGGACGCCAAGAGACTTTTACGTCAATTCTGGCTTTTCTGAGACTAACTTCCTTTTTATCTAGGGAGTATGGCTTGCCGCTTCTCGGCGGATTCTACGCCGCCTCTCTCAATTCGCTTTTTCTGGGGGCCAAAGATGCCCTTACCGATCGCCTTTAATCCCTCATTATTATTCAGGACCGGAGAAGCACCTCCCTCGGATCCTTCATAACTCTCCTCGGCTTGTGGCTTGAAGAGCCCGCCTCCAATCGCTTTTAATCCCTCAAAAGGGACTTGTGTCATCTCAGTAATAACCTGCGACGGAAGCTTACCGATGTTTGAAATATGCTTAGCACTCCAAACTGGTTCTTGCATTGTTCCTGAACAGGAAAAGGTCAACAACTCACTAACCGGAGTAAGAATTGTTCGAGACAGAGCTCCCTTGGGGTTTACAACCACCTCTAAATCAACCGATTGATCTGTAAAAGAGATTGTTCCGGCACTCCTGACAAAAACGTTATCAGCGAGAGCCACAAAGTCATCGGTCTGCAACACTCCGTTTTCAATCTGATAGGTAGCCTGCGCCTCCCTCGCAACCCCTCCGTTGGACGGAGATACCTGAAGAAAACCGGCGAGAGCCCCCATTACGGGTAAAGTAAACAACTCGCCATCCTCAATCGAAGCAGCACCATGGCCATTGAGCCTCGATATATCTCCTGCATGACCGGAAAGATGAAAAACGGCATCAACCCGACCTGTCGCAACCTCCATCCCCCCGTAGAGCCGTGTCACATCTTCCAACGGAACACGGCTTACTCTGACTGAAGCGTCGTATGGCTTATCCTCTGATCTTACATTAAGCGCGTCATATTCCACCTCGACGCTGCCATCAAAAACCCCGGCAGAAAAGTTAGTAAGGTGAACACGGCTGCCCGAAATCTCCAACTCCCCCGATGGTGAGCTCAATGGAACCACTTTTCCGAAGAACTTATACTCAGCAGAATCCTCACATGAAAACGAAATTGATAGCTGATTATTCCGGGGCTTTTCTCTGACTTCTTCCTCTCTTCTCGAATCGAGAAATCCAGCTAATTTTACGGTTGGGGGGGACTTGAACCGGTATCGTTCCAGATAGTTAGACAGCTTCGCATTGAACGCTCTTGTGCCCTTGACCAGATTAACTGTGGAGACGACACCTTTCACCTCCCACTGACTTTTCTCCGGCGTATAATGCGCCATCTCGGCGACGATCTCTCCCTCACTGCGCCCGAGCACAATATCATTAAGCCAAAGCTGACCAGATTTAGCCTCAAAGTCAGCCTCCATTTCCAGGAAATCGACCCCTTTTAGTTGAAAGTTTCGGAGGTCTAAGACGCCTCTATTTATCCAAGTCTTAAGATCCCAGTTTTCGCCTTCCCCTACCGCAGCTAAGTAGACTGATGAATTCTCGGAGAATTCCCATGAGTCGAGAAATTTTCGACCACTTTCATCAAAGAAGGGTCGGAAAGCCTGGGGATCCAACTTAATTTCAGTATGATACTGGATGCTTTGAACCCCATTGCCCGGCTCGTACTTGAAGTTAGCAAAAGCCACCCCACTCTTATGATCAAGGCGGAGATTTCTCACGTAGGCCCTTTCTCCTTCTGCACTGAAGCTAAAATCAAGGCCGGAAAAAACAGTGCCTCGGGTCACGAATCTTTCTGACTTAAACTGCCCGATAACGGATCCCGGAAATGCCCAGGTCGCTCTGCCAATTTCATTAAGATTCAACTCACCCTTCATTTCGATTTCCGGGGGCGTAAAAAATACGACTTCGCCCAGCTTACGATCGTTCCAGAAGAATCCAACGAGACTCGAAATATCAGCATTAGAGACCAGATCAAACTCGATCAGATTTTTGTCCTGGTCCCATCTCCCCGTCAGTGCGATCTCACCTTGTTCGTCGCGAATACTGAGCGATTCTATTTCGGCCTCGCGGGATTGACCATCGAATCGAAAAACGGCACTCAGTCCCTCAACGTAATATTCGCTCTCTTCTTTTTTACTGAGTTGCCCCGACTCAATCTCTACCCTTGCAGTCATCGTGGAAAGATCCTCAAGGTCACCTCCAAATTCGACCGCAATCTTTGCAGGCTCATCAAGAAACTCATATCTCTCCAGCTCTTCGATGATCCGGCTGATTTGATAACGTCTCGCTGCTAATTGCTCTGAGTTACGCTTGCTTTCCTCCTCCGTCAGGTTCCTCTCATCCAAGGGTGACCTCACTAGCCTGCCGGCAAGGTTCAACTCTACATTGGCAACCGACGCCTCCGCAGAAACGATCTCAATCACACTCTCGGTGATCACGACTCGACCAGACAAGTTTTCAACTTTCAGCGTTTTCCCACTGGGATCTGAGGGGTCGACAGGAAGTGAAAGGCTCGCATCTGCCACATCGAGCGTGTTAACGGAGATCTCTTTATTGAGAATTTTACTCAAATCAACGTCGAGGTAAACGTCATCGACTGATGCAATTTCAAAGGTCTTATGTGGGTCGCGAAAAAAATGAATATCCTCGGCGACCAGACCACGAAAGGCTCCCAACGTAATTTTACCAACCTCAACATAATAACCACGATTGGCGAACTCATCCTCAATCGCATTGCGCCAGCTCTCGCTAAATCCATTTTTCCGCGCGTAGACCCCCGCCCAGATGACGAATCCCGTTAATAACAGGCAGAGAAACAAAAACAATCGACGAATCAAACGCATCATAAAAATCTTCTGCTAGGACTTGCCATAAGAATGCCCAGACAGGGACTTTCCCCGAAAGCTTTCGGCTTCTCCAGTAAAAAAAGGCGCAGAGGAGGCTTCGAACATAGAATAAACGATTGGAGACCGTGAATCCTTGGGATAATCTTTGGCCTTTCATTCAACCCATGCGAATCATCGCCGGAACCGCAGGAAGCCTGCAACTTCAAGTGCCCAAAAATCTTACTCGGCCAACCACTGACCGGGTTCGAGAGGCCTTGTTCTCCTCTCTCGGGCCAAAAATTGAGGGCGCCAAGGTTCTCGATCTTTTTGCAGGATCCGGTGCTCTCGGTATCGAATCCCTTAGCCGAGGAGCAAAAACAGCCAACTTTGTCGAATCCAGCAACGACGCGTGCCGAGTTGTGGCCGAGAATCTCGTAAAAGCCGGCCTTGAGGGAGGAACTGTTCAGCATCGCGACGTTTTCGGATTTCTATCGTCTCTTTCACTCGCAGACAGTTTTGATTTAATTTTTGCCGACCCTCCCTATGCTCGCGATGAAGCGACCTCTACCCAGATCACCCAATTGCTCAGCAGTAAAACACTTCGGCAATCCCTTTCGCCCGATGGCCTTTTTATCATTGAGAGCTTCGCCAAGGCTCCGCTCCCCGATTCTTTACTTTGGGAGGTTGCAAAAGAGAAAATTTACGGCAAAACACGAGTAAGCTTTCTTGTCCCGAAGAGCTGATTTCGAAGCTGATGCCATGCCAAGGTTCCTCGTCTATCTCATTTACAATTCACTGCTTCCTGGAGTCCTTCTACTGGGATTGCCTGCATTTATCGTCAAGGGAATCAAAAGAGGCGGCCTCGCACGCAATTTTCGCCAGCGGCTTGGCTGGTTCCATGGCCAAACCCTGCACCGGTTTGAGGGCGGGAATCCCATCTGGATCCACGCGGTAAGTGTCGGAGAAGTGCTTCTGGCACTTAAGCTCATCGAAGCTCTCCATGCGGCAGCACCCACGAAAAAAATCGTGCTGAGCACGACAACGACTACCGCATTCGATGTTGCAGACGAACACACGCACGAATTTCTAATCGTCATTCACAACCCGGTTGACATTCCGTTCGTCACTTCCCATGTCATCAAGCTAATCGATCCCGAGCAGCTCATCCTGATCGAGGCTGAGATCTGGCCAAACCTGATTAGACAATTAAACAATCGCGGCATTCCGATCAGATTGATTAATGCCCGACTTTCCCCGCGATCCCAGCGGCGCTACCAAAAAGCCCTTTCTTTAATTAAGCCCATCTTCTCCCAGATAGATCAGGTCACCGTTCCGTTTGAAGGCGATGTCGACCGCTGGGCCTCTGTAGGAATCAATCGCGATAGGATATGCGTTCTTGGTAGTGTCAAATTCGACAATACACTAACGGCGTCCGATAATCATAAGATCAATAAATTGAAGGAATGGCTTATCCAGCATGGCCTTCCTTGTCACAGCCGCATTATGCTGGGAGGATCGACCCATGACGGCGAAGAAATGCTGCTGGCAGAGACTGCTCAAAAGCTCAAAGTCGATCATCCAGACCTCGAACTAGTCATTATTCCTCGCCACGCAGAGCGCGGTGGGGAAATCGCTAAGCAACTGGAGACTGCCGGTTTCCTGCCTATTCTCCAAAAAACGAATGAGGCTAGAGCGGGTTCGTCCAGCAGTAAGAAAAAAGTTTGGATTGCCAACACTACAGGAGAACTGAGAGCCTGGTATTTCCTCGCAGAAATCGTTGTGGTGGGGAAAAGCCTCTGCGGAAAAGGCGGACAGAATCCCGTAGAGCCGATTCTAACCGGTAAGCCAACAATTGTGGGTCCAAACATGGAAAACTTTGCCGATATCGTTTCCAATCTCGTTAAAGCCGACGGCATTGTTCAGATTACGGGCACCGAGTCGCTTTTTCCGACTGTTGATGAACTGCTTTCAAATCCGACTCGATGCGAAGTGCTCATTCGAAACGGAGCAGCGGCGCTAGAACGTCATCGGGGAGCTACAAAGAGAACCGCAAATCTTATTCTCGGAGCTCCCCAGACCGATTAGCAGGAGAATCCCAGACTGGACAGAAACTACTCCGGGCTTCACATTATTCGTCATACCCCCAATGCCTGACCTGCTAGATATTCTGGAATACTGGTGGCCTGTCCCACTGGCTTATCTTATCGGAGCGACCCCCTTTGGGTTTCTTGCGGGAAAAATAAAAGGTATCGATATTCGTGATCACGGTAGTGGTAATATCGGAGCGACAAATGTTATGCGCACGCTGGGGAAGCCTGTCGGCATCACTGTGCTGCTGCTTGACATTCTCAAGGGGATAGCCCCCGCCATGATCGCTCTCTGCAGCTCCGAAACAAGCATCATTCCCATCGCAGCCTCTATCGGAGCTATTCTTGGGCACAACTACACCTTTTGGCTTGGCTTCAAGGGAGGAAAAGGTATCGCAACGACTGCCGGAGCTGTTGTTCCGCTGATGCCTTTTGCAATTCTATTTGCAGTCCTCGCATGGCTGGTGACGTTGAAGATCTCCAGATATGTCTCAGTTGCCTCCATCGCTGCAGCCGTGGCTATTCCAACCGCAGTGCTTGTCGAAAGTTTTATAAAAGACCGCTTTGATATTCCAACCTTCGGTTTTGCTTTGTTTGTCTGTGTGCTTGCAATCTGGAAACATCGCAGCAATATCGGCAGGCTGAAACAAGGCGAAGAGCCCAAGACTGGCTACGAAAAATCAACCCTTTGAGTAAATCCCATGATCCAAAATGCTGCCGTCCTTGGTGCAGGAAGCTGGGGCACTGCCCTCGCTATTGCTCTTGCTGACCGTGAACTTGACGTCGTTCTCTATGGTAACGAGCAAAACGTGTGCGACGAAATCAATCAATCGCACTCCAATAAGCGCTACCTTCCCGGTGTCGAGCTTCCCTCAAATATCAAAGGTTCACTAGATATCGCAGAAGCCGCGAGTCGGGAAATTATTCTCCTCGTGGTGCCCTCACAGGTGGCGAGACTGGTTCTTAAAAAACTAGCCGATGCGGGCCCCTCCAGAGAAACCATCATCGTCAGTTGCACAAAAGGCCTCGACCCAGAGACGGGTGAGTTGATGCATGAACTTATCGCAGAGTTTTTCCCCGAGAACCCAATCGCGGTTCTATCGGGCCCAAGTCATGCGGAAGAGGTGGCCTCACGCATGGCAACATTGGCAACCATCGGCTCCGAAGACTCCGCAGTGGCTGCTCGAGTCCAAGAGGTCTTCACTCTCCCTTGGTTCAGAACCTATACCAGTGACGATATCGTAGGGATTGAACTTGGGAGCGTAGTGAAGAATATTTTTGCTATCGCAGCGGGTGCTGCAGACGGGCTTGGCCTAGGGGACAACGCCAAAGCCGCCCTCGTTACTCGTGGACTTGCAGAGATGACTCGCCTCGGAGTTGCGATTGGAGGAAAGGAGGAGACCTTTCGGGGCCTCAGCGGTATTGGAGATCTTATCGTGACCTGTTATTCGCTCCATAGCCGCAACAATCGTGTCGGCCGCATGCTCGGGTCGGGAATGACTCTCGCTGAAGCCGTTGCTGAAATGGATCAGGTCGCTGAAGGCGTTCCCAACGCCATGAATGCGCACGAACTCTCACGGAAACTCGGAGTTCGTACGCCGATCATCGATCAAACCTACGCCGTTATCCACGAGAACAAGCCTCCGGGCCAGGCCCTTCGCGAACTGCTTGAGCGAAATCCACGCTCAGAAAAAGAGTAGCTTTCATGCGCTTGCTCATCGTCACACTAGGACTGCTGCTGGCCAGTTCTTCAGCCCTTTCGTGGGAGACTCGCAACGGTTCGCAAATCAGAGGCAAGTTCGACTCATTTAACTTCAAAACCAAAGAGCTTGTCTTCTCAGACCCAGTTAACCCTCCTGACAGACATGTTCCCTTTGAAGATCTCTCGCTCCGCTCGCAACAACGTCTCCTCTTTTCTCCAGTTTACCATCGAAGCTTCCCAGACGATTCCCTCTGGCCTACGGAAAAGAAGATGCTCCTTCTCGTCTCAGGAACTGCGGTCATCGTTCCTCTTCTCCTCGGCTTCTGGATATCGGGTATCTTGATTGCTCGGAAATTCAACCCCATTCATGCCCTGATCGGTTTTGTGGGCAGTTGGATTATCGGCTCCGTCCTTGTTGCCATTTACCTGATTCTGTCATCGCAATTCGATGGAAATGCGACTCTCCTTGGTGCTGGTTTCATTGTGGCTTCTATCTTTCTCTCCATTCTTGTCTCCGCGATCTACAATTGCCATACCTTTAAAGGATTCGCGATTCTCTTTTCCCACCTGTTAATCGGAACCTTGCTGGCATTAATATGCCTCGCCGCTACTAACTTGCTTCTGCCAAAAGAATCACTCGATGAACTTTGGAATCACCTCGTCTTTCGAGCTGTAGGTCTGGCATCACCTGCCAGCTAATACCCTAGGAAAACAGGGCTTCCAAGGCCTCGCGATAGGGAACCGCCTCAAGATCTGTTTCGCAAGGGGCCCATCCTGCGAACTCTTTGTCGCTGCTGTCATGAGGCCCCCGTTTCGTCTCCAGAATAATCGTATTCGGTTCGAGAGCCAGAACTCCATGCCAGACACACTCTTCAATATCAACCAGTCCTCCATTTGGAATTCGATGTGTTGTTTTCACTTCGCCTAATTGATCAAAGGTGATGAATCCAAGTTCGCCCTCCATTACGAGTATTGTTTCAGTAGCAGAGTTGCGAGGATGCAGGTGCGGTTGAATGTAGGTCCCCGGCTGTAGGATATTCACCATTCGCTGAACCAGATCTTTCTGGTGTCGGTGAATGGGAATCAGCATCCGACGCCTTGGACTATCAATCGATGCCTTAATCCCTGATTGGCGCAGTTTGGAAGTCCACTCAAAGACAGGGCCCTCCGGATTTGGGAAGGCTAGCTTCATTTCTGCGCCATGGCATTCTGGTCAGAGCAGCAGGCATCGATAGACAGACTACTGTTTATCCTTATCGCCTTTCTTGGCTTCCTCTGATTCTGTAGCCTCCTCTTCTGCAACCGGAGCATCATCGACAGGCATTTCAGCATCTTCAGCCACAACCGGTCGAGCAACCGCAGGACGAATAGCAAACTTCTTGATATCCTCTGGCATGCCTTCGCTCCCAAAACGCTTGCTAAACAAGTAGGCCACACTCTGCATCTCAGCCATCGCCGCCTTATTTTCTGCCTTCAACTGGGGATCAGCTTTCAGGATCACCATCACGGCCCCCATCGCTAACTTGGACATCAATTCATTATTTCCGTAGGCGAGCGTGAAAGCGCGGTAATAATCATCTAGAGCATTTCCCTTTTTCCCGTCAGCTTCATGCAACTTGCCTCTTAAGTAGGCAAGTTGAGCAACCTCTGCAGACGGAAGATCGCTAAAGTTTGGAGCCGGCAACAGCTTGGCATCACTGATCATGGGCTGCTGATAGGCAGCCAGAGCTGACCGAAGTCCCTCCATGTCTTTCTTACCTAGGAAGGCCCACAGCTTCTGATATTCGTGAGGTTTCTTGTAGTAGTCACCCAGCTTCGTTTCAATTGTTTTGGCCGCCGGTGAATCCAGCACTCTCGCCAATTGGGCATACTTGCCCGAACGAAGCAGGCTTTCACACTGATAGAAAAGAGCTTCAGCGGCAAAATTCTGAGGAAGGTTCAAGATAATCGAATAGTTGCGTGCCACGGCTCCAAATGCTTCAGCAGCAGCCGAGTAGTCACCGCGTTCAAAGAGTGCACGCGGCTCTGCCAACTCTTCAGGTCGGGCGTCCATACGAACCAGTTTGTTCAGCCCTTCGCCTCGAATCTGAGCATAGGGAATGAGACTTCCCCTACCTCCAGATGAGGTGGAAAAAATAACTCCTTGGTCGTTGGCTCCCTGCACATAACCCCTCGGGTTACCTCCCTCGGCCATGCTAATCGTTGCTGGAGTTTCCCTGACTTGAGCAAGTGCGCTCCCGGCCACTCCTGCCAAAAGGATCATCCCCACCATCATTAATTGAATCTTCTTCATTCTTAAATCGATACTAACTATTGGCTAAAGTCCCCTGCCCTACTGCTGTCCCAGTCCCAAGTCGCTCATCACTTGAGCTTCCTCCTCCGGAGTGATTCCCATATCGTTTTTCATATCTTCAATCTGGCGTCGGAGGCGTCGAAGTGCTCCCGAAGGTGTTTCCTCGTCCGTCCAATTTTGCCACTGGAAGAGAAACTTACGTGTGAGGCGGTAAAGAGCAATCTCACGTCCACGCTTGGCGGCTTTCGCTTCCTCATTATCGACCGGCATCTTATCAAAGTCTGCAAGACTATTGGGGATATATCGCTCCCACGCTTGAGTTACCCAGTCGCCAAACTTGCCGTAGGTTGAGACGACCGCAAGGTAGGCCTGATTGGCTGACACGGGGTCATCGAGCTCATCATAAACCGTTCCTAGGAGGAAACCGGCCTCAGCTCGTTTAGCTTTGTCATCCTGAAAGTACTTCTTTTCCTTATTGATGGTGTCCAGTGCAGCGAGTGCATCTTTCCAATCCCTATTCTTGATGTGAAGTAGCGCTAGATTAAGCCAAGCTTGGGGCTCAAGAGTCTTGTCTTTTCCACTTTCAATGATTCTGCGGAAACGCTCCCGTGCAGATTGCCCCTTGGCGGGATCGGAAGCTCGCATCTCAATGATACCCAGCTCCATCTCAGCGAGAAGTTTGAACTCCTCAGCTTCTGGATTAGTCCTAGCCAGCAATTCTTCAAAGTATGGAACCGCTCGGAAAGGATTGTCAGTCCCAGCAAAGTAGCGACCAATTTCACGAAGCACAAATTCGGACAGATCCCGCTTCTCAAATAGCTTCAACTCCTCAAAGATTGCGTCGATTTGGGTCTCTACGGATGCATAGCCAGGAGAATCCTTCTCCATGCCCTTGCGGGATTCCTGCAAAACAATGACCTGCTGAATCTTTAACCACGTCAAAAGACCTTGGTTACTCGGATTGGCATCGGGAAAATCACCCAGCGTTGCCACGGTAACCTCGACCCCACGGACGCGAGCAGATGCTTCGGCATACGATCCGATAGCTTTCCTCAACATCGTGATATCCTGATTTTGAGGCGGCTGATCTCCCAGCAGGAGGATCATCTTTTCGACCTGCGTTAAACCTTCCTCACCGCGATCGGCGCCTTCGAGATACTCCAATGAAAAGATCGAAATCTGCGGCTCCCACGTCGTTCCAGCATAGTCCGGGAAAAAGTCGTCATACATCCCGATTCCCTTATCTATTTCACCATCAGTGTAGAAAATATCAGCAGCCTTCCAGATACTTTCCGAAGCCATCTGCTTGTGATAATCAGCACGACCTTCATCGCCAGTCTGCTTGGCTTTTGACGCATCGATCCCACGAAGATAGCAATCAAGTGCCTTGGCACGCAGTTCAGGCTCCTCATCCGCCTGATCTTTACCAAGACTACCTGCCTGAACCAAATAAGCATCGCCTGTGATGTTCAAAGTACGACCCACTTGGATCGAATCGGGCCGCTCTGACAAGAGCCGCTCTGAGGCAACAATTGCCGCAGGGTAATCTTCAAGATTGAAGCGAGCGATCGTCAGGTCAGAAAGGGCCGTATCGAGGTAGCTCTCGGACTCCGGGAACTTAGCGAGGAACTCTTCATATTTTTCTGCCGCTTCGCGAGTTTTTCCGGTAACCAGCAGGTTACTGGACCGGTGAAACATGATCCCCTCGAGATACTCTCCTTCCGGATAGTGCTTCACGTATTCCGCAAAAGGCTCGACAGCTTCATCGAAGCGCTTCGTGATATAGAGCGACATGGGATAGAAGAAGTCGGCCAGTTCGCGCTGCTTCACTCCAGCCTCGTAGCGCTCGCGGACTGTCTCGGAAATCTCAATGACCTTGTCATATTGTTTCGCCGTGAAGAGCGACTGGAGCATGAAGCTAGAAACATTATTTCGAAGTTCATGGTCATCCGGCATCTCAGCCATAAACTTTTCGCCAAAATACTGCGCTGCCGGGTAGTCTGCCAGCATCGAGGAAAGGCGGGCTGCTTCGTGAAGAATCTCAGCACGGGCATCCTGCGGTCCACTAGGATACTTCTCAACGAGGAACCAATAGACGGCTCGGGCAGCCCGTACATTTTCCAGTGCCGTGTAGGAATTAGCAACAACGCGAAGGGACTCCGCATCAGGGTGCAGCTCAGCCTCTTCCATTTGGGCGAGTCTATCGATGAGTTGCTGGAACTGGGAGGGAACCTCCGTTCCGATCGGCTGGCGAGCTAGGTTCAAATTGATGTCGTTACGGACATCTTCAAAGGTGGGAGCAAGAGCAAAAAAGCGCAGCGAGACATTGTACATTCCCGCCTTACTGCACTCGAAACCGAGCATTCGGAGTCGCTCCAGAAACCCGAAGCGAAACTGATCCATCGGAGACATCTTGATGACGTCCTCGTTCTTATCAAGGAACCCGTGGATTTGGCTCTCGATCCTTTCCACTTCCACGGCATCAGCCGCAGCCTTATTTGCCAACTCTACCCAGGAAAGGCCTAGATCAAGGATTCCCTGCATCAGAAATGACGGCGAAATATTACGTTCATCACGCGCATCGAACAACTCTTGGATCACGGCTATGCCTTCAGGCGCGCGACCTACTTTCATCAGAGCTCCGCCGTATCGGAGCTTGAAACTAGCGTAGACCTGCTGCAATTCGTTGGGCGTCGGATTGCTCGCAATGTATTCATCGTAAAGCTTGATAGCCCCTTCGTAGTTGCCGAACTGTGCTTCGCAAAATCCAAGTTGGAATTTGGCGAGGTTTCTACGCGGATTTTGTGAGTTAATCGGAGACTCAACCTCCTTGGCGATTTCGTCGGAGCGCACGCAGATATCAAATGCAACGCGAGCGTCCTCCCAACGCTTTTGGGGCAGCAAAGTCATACCATAGTCGAAAAAGATCCCGCCAGCTTGCGATCCAAAGTCCTCAAAGAGAGTCTCCTGACCATTCGACTTTTCGATCATCAACTCATACATCTTCGATGCTTCGGCATGATTACCGAACATGAATAATTGGCCCGCTTTCTCATACAGTTCCTCGACACTAAGATTGTCGGAATTCTCCTGAGCCAGTGCCGCAACCGCGGTCATTGAAAGAGCTACCGCCATCACTGTTCGTCCGGCCACTTTCCTAATCCATTCCATATTCATCCTTTAAAATCTATTGGTTCACTCGGTGGTAAATCCGATAATCCTGACGTTCCATTCTGACGCCACCTAAAAGTTGTTCACGTTGGGTTAAGGCTACCTCCGGAAGAAGTCATCGCGAGCTGGAAATCCTTTTTATCAGGATCTAAGTCCAACAAATCTATCAGAAAATCCACAAAAAGGAAAAGACCGACATCTATCGGGGGAACGATATCCTGTCCGCCGTGATCCTCTTGGTCCCGTCTTCTCCTTATCATCCTCCAAAAAAGAACAGCGTCTCGCTACGACGCTCTCGGGGTTACTCCTCCTGAAAACCGGATATCGTCACCTTATCAATACCGACATCCGGATCGGCCAATGCGTTCAAAACATCAATAAAGCGCTGACCCTCCGCCGCGTCATCCGCGGCAATGATCACCATTGGTTCCGAATCCGTCAGGCGCGCACTTTCGGAGTAGGTCTTGAGGCGATCTAGTAACTGGGGGACGTCCCGGTTGGCAGCATCAGTATCAAGAACCTCTTCGTTAAGCACAATATGGCCCTGACTGTTCACCTCGACTGTCATCTGATCAATCTCAACATCCGAACCTTGCCCCGTGCTGGTTGGCATAGTCATTCCAAGATCCGCTTCTTTTGGATCAAGAGTTGAAGTAACGAGGAAATAAATAAGCAGAAGGAAGCTGACATCAATCAGCGAAGACATATCAAGCGCTGGATTTTCTTCCTTCGGGGGTTTTCTGCGAGCCATTTGTCGTTTCCCTATCAGACGGTTATCAATCTCTCACTACGACGTAACTTCCGAAGATCACATCACTCACGCCAGCGTCACCAGCGGCCTGAACCACTTTCTTGATGACGCGAGTATCAACTCCCTTGTCGGCACGTAAATTGAGCCGAGTGGGGAGACCTGACTCATCATGTCGCTCCCGTGCAGCCTGCACGTATTCGGTGATTGCGTCGGTCGATCCGAGTTCCACTTCATCCTGTGCCCAGATGGTTCCATCATCGAGAACGTTTACGACGACTCTACCCGTGGCATTTTTTGCGACTTGAGCATTCTTCGCTGTTGGTGGCTTAACACGCTTATCAATCTGAACGATGATCAAGTGAGAACTAACCATGAAGAAAATGAGCAGCAGGAACACGAGATCAATCATGGAGGACATATCCATTTGGAGTTCCTCGCCCTCGATACTCTCGGTTGCTGCTCTAAGTTTCTCTGACGCCATAGCTAGTGGAACAAACGTAAATTGTTTCAGGCTAAAGTTTGATCTATCCAGATCCTTAAGTGTTGTTAGCCTTCGGAAATCCCTTCGGGGACCTTGGCAAGTTGCTGGTCAGCGTTGACAGTGGCAACTGCGTAGTCGAGTCCCTCTAGCGCAACCTCCTGTGCCGCACCAACCAACTTGTTGAAGTGGTTTTTGAAAACGTAGAAACAGAAAATACTGGGAATAGCAACGACAAGGCCGCCGGCTGTCGTCATGAGTGCGAGTGAGATATTTCCAGCGAGGGCTCCCGGATCGGAGCCTCCACTGAGCCCCATGGTGTCGAATGCCATGATCATACCGGCAACTGTTCCAAAAAGACCAATCATCGGGGCCGCCTGAGCGATCACAGAAAAATATCCAATCCACGACATGTATTTAGAGTTCTCACGAACGGCAAAGTCTGCAAGCGCATCTTCCACCTTCTGGCGTCCGAGACTCTCCGGGTCAGTTGCATCCACCAACGGGTAGGCCGTGGCGACCATGCGACCAAGGTAAGAGGGGTCTTGAGCTGAGGCGTCAATAGAGCTTCGGACTTTGACGTCAGACATATTCGTGATTATGAGATTCNTCAAATCATCAGGTGCAAACTTTTTTTTGCTGAGCTGGAGAAGGTTAAAAACGGCAAGCGTAATCATGNNTACTGAAAGAATTCCGATGGGCAACATGAAGGCGCCGGCTTCGATAATCTTTGTCATCAAAGNTTTGGTCTCTTCAACAGGCGCGTCTCCCCCGTCTTGCGCCCAAACTCCGGGTGCAGCAAAGGTGAAAAGGAGAATGATTCCAAGAACAATTAATTGGCGATTGGATCGGAGGAGTGACATAGGTATTATGGTTTTGCTTTTACTAAATGCGAGAGGTTGTTCTTGAGGTATTTCACGTTTCCTGTAAAGCAAAAAGTGAAATTCATTTAAGGTTGTAAAAATCGTCACCAGCACCTGTTATTTCAAGAAATACCTCCTCTAAATTACGCTCCTCTGCCCCCTCTTTTGCAGAGAGGATTTCATCAACGCTACCTAGAGCCACAAGCCGCCCTTCGTTGATGATCCCGATGCGATCAGCTAGCTCCTGCGCAACGTTAAGAAGGTGGGTCGAGAGAAAAACTGTCACCCCCGCTTCACTCCTTGCTTTTAACTCTTCTTTCACAACCCTTACATTCTTTGGATCAAGCCCCACCATCGGCTCATCTATAATGATAACCTCTGGATCATGAAGGAGTGCCGAGGCAATCGCCAGTCTCTGCCTCGTTCCGTGGCTCAGATTCTCAATTCGCTGCGAGCTGTAGCTGACAAGAGAAAACTGTTCCATTAGGGCGGGAGCTCTCTGTTTCGCCTTTTTTGGTTCTACCTCAAACAAATCGGCAATAAAAGCCATAAACTCGATCGGAGTGAGCTTATGATAAAACTCGGCAACATCGGGGATATAGCCAATGCGCCGCTTCGCTTCGATGGGCTGACGGGTGATATCAAACCCACAAATTTTAGCGCTGCCACCAGAAGGATTCATCAACCCGGTGAGCAGCTTAATGGTGGTAGTTTTCCCTGCCGCGTTCGGGCCGAGGAAGGCAAAGAATTCTCCAGGTTCAACTGTGAGGTTTAATTGATCCAGTGCCAGCAATTCGCCATATCGCATTGATAGGTCTTTGATTTCAATCATCCGACTACTCTCTTTGTTTACGGTAAGCTTCCAAAGGAACAAGAATTTCAGATACGGCTTCAAGCCCTAGATTCGTTTCAACCTTTAGGGGTTCTCCAACCTCACTGAAATAGATTCGCAGTGTCATATCCTGATCTGGAAGTCTCAGGATAAGCAAATAGGCACGCATGTCTCTACCTCCAAAAGTATACTCCCCTACGTGAGCCGAACTGCGCCAGCGAATCGAAGACGGATCGAGTTGACTCAGGCCAAGCCCAGAAACCATCGGGAAAATAGCCGGCGGTATGGAACTTGAGTCATTCTTTTCATCTCCGAATTTGAATACTTCCTTCCCAGCAACCTGAGCGGAAGCACTGACTTTGAGCGGATCATTCTCGAAGGAGAGTAGCGCTGTCATGGAGTTGCGAGGTATCCGGATCGAAAAATCGCCTGCATCTAATTCAAATTCTTCGTTGAAAAAAAGATTCCCCTTCCAGTATGAGCCTCCGATGCTGGATTGATATCTCTCTTCGTATTTTTCTAAGCTGCCTGATAGCGAGAGTATCTTGATTACGTCACCTGTCTCTGGATTAGGGCCAGAGCTTCCTGCAAGACGCAATTCACCCCTTCGAATTCCGTTCTCCAATATTGTCATGATGCTACTTTCGTTCCAGTTGAAGAATACATCATAGACTTCACGCGCATCGACTTCCGTCATGCGAGACTCCGGCGGCGCAAAAATTACCGTGCAAAGCCAGCCTGCGGTGCTGAGCCAGAAGATCACTATAAAAGTCGAGACGAGGCGGAGCAGCATGGGCAAAGGAGGCTAGCACATGCCCTTCTATCTGGACAACCTAGATCCGCCTGAGCTCCTTACCCGCTCAACAATCACCCTTGAGAGTGTTCCTCACGCAGTGCGATCAGCACGGCTTTTTGAGCATGAAGCCGATTCTCAGCCTGCTGGAAGATTTCATCAGCGTGTCCTTCAAGCAACTCCTCAGTAATTTCTTTCCCACGGTAGGCGGGAAGACAATGCTGCACAATGACACCCGGATTTGCTTTCTTAACCAGTCTGCTGTGGATTTGGAACGGGGCGAGAGCTTTGAGACGAGCTTCTGCCTCCGCCTCCTTTCCCATGCTGACCCAGGTATCTGTGTAAAGCACATCGGCGTGCTCCGCCGCCAATTCGATGTCTTCAGTCAAGACCACCGGAGCTTTTCCTAATCTTTTCATAAATGCCGCGTCCGGTTGAAACTCGTGTGGTGCAGCAATGACCAATTTAAAACCAAGATGCTTAGCCGCCCACGCCCAAGAACGCCCCATGTTGCAATCGCCATCCCCAGCAAAGACAACTTTCTTATCTTCCCACCCACCGACGAGTTCCTTCATCGTAAGAAGATCTGCAAGAATTTGGCAGGGATGCTCTTCATCAGTGAGAGCATTTATCGTCGGTATTTTACCATAGTTTGAAAAGTCGATGACATCCTGATGATCAAACGTCCGGATAATGGCGCCATGCACCATGCGGCCAAGAACACGCGCCGTATCTTTAATCGGTTCGCCTCGCCCTAACTGAACGTCGTTTGCATTGAGAAACATGGGGCGCGCTCCCAATTCATTGAGGCCTGTTTCAAAACTGACCCGCGTGCGAGTTGATGACTTTGTGAAAATCATCGCCCACGTTTCGCCCTCGAGGGGCTTGGGACCTTCCAAGGAACGTTCTGCCTTGAGCTTCAACGCATCATCAATGAGCTGTTCCAACTCTTCCTTACTTAAGTCTTCTATGCCTAACAAATGCTTCATCAGCTCATGGATAATTTAAATCTCGGATAATACTGCGTGAAAGCAGTTTAATGCTTCATCAACTTCTTCGTCAGTAACGTTTAATCTTGGCAGCCACCGCACCACCTCGTCGCCGGCAGGCACGGTTAAGAAACCGGCTTCCATCGCTTTGTTAACAACAAAAAGACTTGGAGCCTGACCGGAAGCGAGAAATTCCTCGCTTCCCTCAAGTTTCTCTCGAGAGAGGACAAATCCAAGCATCAGACCGACGCCTCTAAGCGATTCAATTACCGGTAGATTCCAATCAGCAACTACTTTCCGGATTCGCGATTCCTGCCGCTTCACATTGGCCAATGCACTAGATCTCTCAAGCTCCTCCAACACTGCCAAGGAAACAGCCGAAGCGAGAGGTGTGCCGCCGAAAGTCGACCCGTGAGTTCCTGGCCCAAGGGCTCCCTCACATTCATCACTCGCCCAGAATGACCCAATCGGGAAACCTCCACCAAAGCCCTTTGCCCAACTTACCGCATCAGGCTCCACATCGACGCCACTACCTTCGAGCATGGTTCTCCAACCGCACCAGTCTCCAGTCCGACCAGAGCCACACTGAACCTCATCAAACAACAGTAAGAGATCGTATTGATCCCGTAAATCGGCAGCAGCTTGAAAGAAATCGGGCGAAACAGGATTTATTCCACCCTCGCCCTGCAAAGGCTCAAACAGAATGGCTGCTGTCTTTTCTGTCGCAGCTTTCCGCAAGGTGTCGCAGTCATTAAAGGGCACGTGCAAAAATCCGGGCAAGAGAGGGTCGAACCCCATTTTTACTTTTTCCTGCGCTGTAGCTGCAATACCGCCCAACGTCCTGCCGTGAAACGACTGCTTCACCGTGATCACTTCGTTCTTACCGGCATCTTTACCGTATTTGTCGAAAGCCCGCTTCCTCGCCAACTTGATGAGACCGTCGTTAGCTTCTGCTCCGCTGTTGCAGAAAAATACTTTGCCGGGACGCTCCATCATCGTTTCAACCACAAATCTGGCGAGTTCAGCCTGCTCACGAATCTGGTAGAGGTTCGAGCAGTGGATCAATTTCGCGGACTGTTCACCTAATGACTTTTGCATCACCTCGGGACAATGCCCCAAGGCGCACACTGCGATTCCAGTGGCAAAATCAAGATACCTCTTCCCTGACTCGTCAAAAAGATAACCGCCTTCACCACGTGCGAAGGCAACGGGAAACCGACCGTAGTTACCGAGCACGAATTGATTCATCAATTCCGCTGTTGTTGCGTCATCGCTCATTTAACGATTTCAGTACCAATGCCTTTCTCAGTAAAAATCTCAAGCAGAAGCGAATGAGATATCCGCCCGTCAACCATGTGAATCTTCCCCACACCCGCATTTATCGCCTCGACTGAGGAACGAACCTTAGGGATCATACCTCCACTGATCACTCCCCCTCCGATCAATCCTTCTGCCTCCTCCACATTTAACGAGTCGATCAGTGTGCTTTGGTCAGACGGATCCCGCATCAAACCTAACACATCACTCAAGTAGACCAACTTCGATGCCTTCAACTCTGCTGCCAGCGCACTGGCCGCCAAATCGGCATTCACATTGAGGCTCAACTTGGTTCCCTCTTCCGATGCAACCGGTGACACCACCGGAACAATCTCAGAGGCCAAAGCGGCATGTATTTTTGAGAGATCGAAACCGGTCACCCGACCAACACGCCCCAATTCTACTTCCCTATTTTCCTCATCAGACCATCCGGTAAGTCTTTGGCCAATAAAAGTCTCGTTGCCAGCCACCCCGATAGCTCGCCCTCCGAAACTCTCAATGCCTTGCACCAGACCCCGATTGATCTTCCCACTCAGAGTTTTTTCCACGATTTCCATCGCCGCATCAGTTGTAACGCGTTGCCCACCGACAAACTTGGCCTCGAGTCCTGATTCATGCATTGCCGCCGAAATGGCCTTACCGCCACCGTGAACAATCACTGGATTGATGCCAGCGACTTCCATAAAGACGACATCACGGAGTAACCGACGCACCAAGGCTGGGTCATCCATGGCGCTGCCTCCAACCTTGATGAGAAAGGTCTTACCTCGAAACTCCTGCAGATACGGCAGGGCCTCGAGCAGCACATCGGCTTTCTCAATGTGATTCTGGAAGTTCGAGTTCATCGAAAAGTTGAAGCAGGAAACATGCCGGCTTTCCCTGCTCGGGCAAGGAAAGAATACGCCACTCACCCCCGCAGAGGAATAGCTTAGCGTTTTGTTGTTTTTCGATTCAACGCGTATTCCTCGCGGTTGAACTCCACATATTCCGGCGAGAGATCGGAGCTCCAAACATTGAACTCTCCTTTTCCAAGATTCAGATCAATCCCCACAGTAAACTCAGGTTCTTTCACCGCTCCTGACAACTTATCAATATCCGTCTTGGCCGCGACACCGTTCTGGGTCGCGAGAACACCGTTAAAATAGATGTCGACCAGTTCTTCTTTCACTCTCGCCCCCGAATAGCCCACAGCGTGAATAACGCGCCCCCAGTTGGGGTCGTTCCCATTCCACGAACACTTCACCAGCTTAGAATTGGCCACAGCACGAGCTACCCTCTCAGCATCCAGTTGAGAAGCTGCTCTTCTCACTTGAACCTCCACCAACTTGGTAACACGCTCGCCGTCAGATACGATTTTTCGCGCAAGGCATTGCATAACCTCGGTGAGTGCCTCGCGGAATTCGGCACTTCCGGTGCCACTTCGCGTGATTGTCTTGTTCCCCGCTTGATGATTCGCCATCACCACAACGGCATCATTGGTGCTCATATCACCATCGACAGAGATCCGATTAAATGACATGTCAACCGCTTCCCGAGTCGCGGCAACGAGCTCTGCTTTCGTTACCGCGGCATCTGTTGTGATGAAGCAAAGCATCGTAGCCATGTGAGGATTGATCATCCCTGAGCCTTTAGCGATCGCACCAATCTTAACTTTCTTATCACCAATTTTGACGGTCACGGCCACACTTTTGGGTTTAGTGTCACTCGTCATGATTGCCTCCGCTGCTGGCCCAGAGTTTCGCGACAGTGATTCAGCCAGACCTCCTATTTTTGGCTCAATTCGCTCTATCGGAAGGGGAACTCCGATAATGCCGGTGGAACAGATCTGCACTTCGCGCTGGTTCAGACCCAACGCCTTTGCCGTTGTGCTGGCCATAGTCCGTGCGTTCAGCATCCCACCGTGTCCAGTACAAGCATTCGCATTTCCGCTATTCACGATAATCGCTCTTGGCTCAGCCGATTTCAGGTAGCTGGATGAGAGCCTTACCGGAGCAGCACAGACTTCATTTTGAGTAAATACCGCCGCTCCTACGGTTGGGTATTGAGAATATATCAAGGCGAGATCGAGACGTTCAACGTCAGGATTTTTTATTCCACAGGATGCCGCAGCAGCAACAAACCCTTCGGGAGCACACACACCTCCCTCGATCTCTTTTACTTTTCTGCCCATGAGCGGTGCCGGACGAAACCTGCACTAAAAATTCATCAACCCGCTTTCTTCCGGCAGGCCACACATAAGGTTAAAACTCTGAATTGCCTGACTTCCCGCGCCTTTGCCCAGGTTGTCTTCGGCACTGGATAGAATCAAGCGTCCTGTCCGGCTGTCAACTACCCAACCTATATCAATAAAATTTGTTCTTACGACATGTTTTGTATCAGCAAAATTACCCTCCCCCAGAATCCTGACAAAAGCAGACTCCGAATAGGCTTTTTCCAGGACTCGGGCTACCTCTAATGAAATATCCCCTCCATCGCCTGAAGGCGCACAAAAGATGGTCGTCGCAATCCCCGCTGTAATGGGCATCAAATGGGGAACAAAGCTGATTCTAACCGTCTCGCCCGCAGCGATTGAAAGCTCCTGTTCTATCTCGCTGAGATGGCGATGCTTTGGAGCACCGTAGGCACGCAAGCTTTCGTTCACTTCGGCAAAAATAAGCGAAGCATCTGCCTTCTTTCCTGCGCCACTAACTCCGGATAGACTCGAAACCACGATACTGGCCGGCTTGAGTAAATTTGCTTTTAACAGTGGCAGCAAGGGAGTCAAGATACTCGTCGGGTAGCACCCAGGTGATGCCACCAAATCAGCTGAAGCGATCTCCTCGGAATACGTTTCCGGGAGCCCGTAAACTGCTCGGTCCAGGAGCTCGGGGGCAGGATGTGGCTGATCGTAAAACTCTTCGTAAATCTCGGGACTGCGAAGCCGGAAGTCTGCGCTCAGATCGATGACCCGAATTCCCTTGTCGAGCAACCCAAT
Organism: Verrucomicrobiales bacterium; assembly: GCA_002726915.1. Classification (GTDB taxonomy): domain Bacteria; phylum Verrucomicrobiota; class Verrucomicrobiia; order Verrucomicrobiales; family DEV007; genus Arctic95D-9. The sequence goes on from PBSY01000008.1 coordinate 52,896, forward strand.
AGCAAACTCTGAAGCAACGCCATGCGGTAAAGCCAGAAATACCACACTAGCCCCAGTGTCCGCTATCGCATCGATACTGGGATGCATGAAAGTGAGTTCTTCCGCAACACGGGCGCCTCTCAATCTAGGAAAAACCTCAGAGAGAGATCTGCCGGCCTCCTGACGGGAGGTCACTCCAACGATTTCAACGTTTTGATGCATGACGAGGAGACGGATCAATTCCTGACCCGTGTAGCCGCTCGCACCAATCACTGCGATCTTAATGACCTCTTCACTCATGAGCCCTGCAGCATGGCATAAAAACCGAGTGAGTGGAAAAAACTTTGGTCAATAAATCTATTTTTTTGAGGTAATACCGAGTTGCGGAATGTGAAAAACAGTTCAGACTACAGACTCGCGTTTTTTAATCGCGAATTTGGTCGGCGGGACGTGGCGCAGTCTGGTAGCGCACCACAATGGGGTTGTGGGGGTCGCTGGTTCGAATCCAGTCGTCCCGACCATCGTTCACCAAAAACTCTCGAGGCCGCCGTTGGTCACCACCGCCTTACGATGGCGTCAAACTATGTCGCCATAGGCTGTTCATACAAATTACAGCCTAGGAATGTCAAAGTTGAAAAGACCTTCAAAGCTTCTCTTAGAAGCGCCCTAGCAGTAGACTTTTATCTTTCACGGCCCCCATAATGCCCGGCAGGAAGGTCACCTCAGAGCCCCGGCCCAGAAGAAGGCTAAAGCCTTCATGATTTTTAATAATGGGAACGATGCGATGGCTGGTGTCATCCACTTATAAGACGTCGTACCACTCCCACCCTCATTCGACTCATTCAATTCGCCAGCCCGCGAGTTCCACTTTCTTTCGACCTCGGAGACTAAAGTCACGAATCATTGACGCGCAGATTTCTGAACTCGATAATGCCGAACTAACGCTCATCGCTCATTTCAAATAGCGGTTTACACTGCCAGATGACTCAAAAGCCTCTCTGCCAAAGAGTCGCAATCTCTCGGCCTCGCGCTATACTGAACAGTCGTGGCAAAACAACAAAAAGCTGAGAGAAAATTTCGGCGCCGTCTACCTTACCCGGGTATTTTTCGGTGGTTGACCCGATTTCTCCTGCGCTCCCTTATTTGCGCAGGGATATCACTCGTGCTCGTCTGCCTCATTGCTTGGATCACCTACGCCAATCGAGCCAGGCTTGTGAATCAAGTACTTAGTGCCTACGTAGAGCCCTTCGACGTTTCCGTTGAGACAATCGACCTTTGGCCTCCCGGAGAGGTTCACCTTACCAATCTAACTCTCTATCCCAAAGGTAGTAGCTCAAAAACTCACTTCACCCAGATCCCTGAGATTCACCTAACCTATGATTTTCAAGAACTTCGCGATAGTCAGCAGTTGAAATCGGTCGTCATCAAGCGGCCAACCATTAAGATCGATCAGCCCCATCTTGATACCTTGGGAATACGAAATAAATCTGTGTCGCCTGGCGGTATCGATCTGGCTGACTATGATCTTTTCACTGAATCTATTTCAATTTCAGGTGGTCGTTTAATCTTCGCCCATTCTCGGTCCCCTCGAATTGAAACGCGTTTTGATCTCGAAAGCGACCGCCTTTCTTTCGACCCGTCAGGCAACTCTGAAACACCCATTCTTCTCCATCTGGACAATCTTCGCATCAACGAACAGGGCGCTCTCGGCGATGTATCAGCCCTTTTCCATTTAAGCCGGGACCTGAAGAACTTTGATATCACCAGGTTAAAACTCGGTAGCTTTACCACACCTATCACTCCGGAGTGGTTTATCCCAGGGAATCCTAGCGCCCTATCTCAAGAATCCGAAGAGAAACTCAACGAGGCAATTTCTCGTTCTGATCCCGTTGAAATCCTTATTCGTCACTTCATCATTGGAAACTCAACCGGGTCGATAAAAGGATTCGATGGAAAATACGGGCTCCCGTCCTTTCCTGATATTGCATTCGACACACGTTTTGAGGGAAAAGACTTTCGCTACGCTAAGGGAAAGTGGTCGAGTGCGGGACCAATTCAGCTTTCACTCTCGAACCTGTCAGTTGGTTCTGGAAATAATCAATTACTCGCCGTTGGAAACCTTAATCTCTCGTCGAGTTCCCTTGAAGAGCTGGTGCACGAGCACAACGTCAATTCAGCCACCTTCGATGGTGTCGACATTTTTTTATCCGATGCGTCCCTCCGACGCTTTGCACGAGATCTCAACGAGAAGCAAAGGGGTAATGAAACTCGCAAAATAGCAGCACCTTGGAAACTCAACGCTCTCAAAGTCAATAACGGCAGTTTTTTACTTCACGAAGCTAACTTTGGAAACGATGTCGCACCGAGAGTAGAGGCTCACTTCAAAACTAATTTGTCCGACCTTGTCTGGGGTGAAAATGGTTTCAGTTCCGATGGAACACAATCTATTGAGTTCGAAAATGCTCGGATTCGAGCACCAGGATCCGATCCGTCTGTCACACCATTACTCTCCTTTAGCTCGGGCGTAGTCTCAGGAAAATGGTCTGAGTTTGATACCGACAAAACGATCCGGTCGATAACTTTGTCGGAGCCTAGGGTCGATCTAACCGATGCTTCGCTGGGCGATTGGCTTCAACCGAAAACAGAGATGAACGAAACGGACTCCGTCAAACGCTCCGTCTATAAGATCATCGATTTAGAAGTCACGGGAGGAAAACTTATTGCAGACTCTACTTTCGCGTCTGGAAAAGTTCCTAAGATCCATTCTGGTTTTTCCATCGCAACCAAAGACGAGGCAGACAATCCCTTTTCATATTTAATTACGCTCAACGATTTCAACCTCCGCAACCATCCACGAATTTACGAATTTGAGCCCCTCCCTGCCGAGGACGGGAGACTCATCCAATCCTCCAATCCCGTCGGCGAAGAGGAGGTAATTACTATCAAGGAAATTGAGATACACGCCAACGCATTCGAGGCTCAAGAGAATCAGCAGTTAGAGAAAGTTAAATTGTCCGGAGCCCTGCTCAGGGTCGGTGATGGTCTTAAAGCCATCACTGATACCTCAACTCGATCAGAGCAAGTCTCTCATGAAACACCCGATGATGTGGACGAAAGGTCACCTAAATGGCTTCTCCGCAAAGTGGAGGTCGTACAAAGTCAGGTCGAATTCAACACCCTCATCCCCCAAGTAGAGGGGCTTCAGTTTTCCATCGAAACCAGTCTGACGGATGTTCCCTTGTCAGTTGACGGTATGCTCGCTCAAGACAACCTCCAAAAGGTAGAGCTGGCAGGAATTGAAATCAAAGACCCATACGATTCCTTTATCACGGTTGCTGTCCTTCCCACTATTTTCGTCGAGTTTTCACTTTCCGGACTCGCAAGACAGGAGATAGAAAAAATAGATCTCATCAATCCTGCGTTACATGTTGGACAGGGTCTATTCTGGTGGATTGACTACCAGCGAAACTTCCGGGCTCAAAATGAAGGAGTAAGCGTAGGACTGGAAAAAGGTGGCCCAATGACTGCCGAACCGCCCCTTCCAGTGCCCAGGCCGAAGGAGACCCCGGTCACCCAACCTGATTGGTTGATCAAAACCATCAACGCCAGCGCCGGGAAAATTGTTATCGCTCCAACCGGCCTGCCGATCGGTATGATCCCCTTTCCGTTTAATGCCACCACAAGTATGAAGGATGGGAGCATCGATCTCAAACTCGCCATTCCCGGAAGCAACTATGTTTACGAGTTTCCCGAGTATGAGGTGGATCTTTACGGGCTCACCGGTGACGTGCAGTTTAACGTTCCAGTGAAGCAGGTCGACAACAACCTTGTGCAAACCTTCACACTCCGCCGCGCCATCTGGAAAAACTACGAAGCCGAAGATCTTTATTTATCGGTAACGTTTGATTCAAACGGTATTTACGGCAGTCTCGGTGGTGAAGCATACGGCGGATATGTGGAAGGTCAGTTTAACTACTATCTCAACGATCCCGGGAAATGGGACGGATGGTTAGCTGGCATTGACTTCAACACAGGTCCGCTCACTGATGTCATCGTTCCCGAAAATTTCAAAATGGAAGGAGGTGTTTCCCTGAGTCTCATCTCCGAGGGCCGCGACCAGACACTTGGAACAACAACGGGGGAATTTACTTCGACCACGCCAGGATTCTTCGACATCACCAAGTTGGATCAGCTTCTCGAAGAATTACCTGACGATTGGGGTATTCTCCAGCGGGAGTTAACCAAGCTGGGCTTGGTAGCTTTGAAACGATTTGATTATGAACAAGGCGCCGGTAGTCTTTCCCTGCGCGGTCGTGAGGGAAAGCTTCAGCTCCGTTTTTTAGGAGACTACGGAACCCGCGGGCTGAACCTCCATCTCTACGACCAGCGCTCCAACTCAGCGCCAGGCAACGGAACCGGGGACGAAAAGACCAATTCGCTTCGACTACCTGAAACCGCTGCTAGACCAGAGGCAGCAAATCAGAACGAATAACATGATAGCACTTGCAAAACAGACACCAAAGGTCGCTTTCGCCTTGGCCCTTCCAATCACCCTCGTGTTGAATTCATGCATGCCGACGTTTGATGTCGATGTTAGCACTCCGGAGCCGATTAAAGTTGATCTATCCATGGACGTCCACGTCTATCAGCACGGCGGATCGGACAAAGAAAAGTCTGAACAGCAAGCCTCCTATCGAGCCACCATGGATTCCCGTCGTAATCGCATGGCTGAAATTCAGGAGCTGAAGAACAATCGTTTTGTCGGAGAGAATCACCTTGGAAAACTCACTCTCCGCAATCGACCCGCTGGAGAATACGGCGATTACGTAGAACTAACGGTGGAAGAAGAAAACCGGGACCGCGAATTCCTGATGCGCTACGAGGCCGACGAAAAAGGAATTGCCCTCACCGAGGTCCAAGAAGAACAGTGGCGCCACTGGCAGCGGAAGTCCTTCCCCGGCGAGTGGGTTGAAGTCGGGGCCGACGAAGGTGACTATGATTGGCAGCAGAAACAGGCCGTCGGACAGTGATGCCCGGTCGCGTTCCAGATCAGGATTACCCATTCGCATTTTGTGATATTACTGCTACAAATAGCACGGGGGCAGTACTCGCCTGTCTCACTTAAAAAAGCACCACGCTCTTAGCAACTTCTCATGCGAAAAATCTTGGTAACTTCTGCCCTGCCCTACGCCAACGGGCCAATTCATATTGGCCACTTGGTGGAGTATTTGCAAACCGATATCTGGGTGCGTTTTCAGAAGATGAGGGGAAATCGCTGCCTTTACATCTGTGCCGATGACACTCACGGAACCGCGATTTCTATCCGCGCTCAGAAAGAAGGGCGCAGCGAAGAAGATCTCATCGCGGACATGAGCGAAGCCCATCAGCGAGACTTTGCAGGATTCGGCATTGAATTCGACAACTACGGATCTACCAACAGCGAAGAAAGCCTCAAGTTCTGTCACGAAATCTGGCAATCCCTCCGCGATGCGGAAATGGTGGTGGAAAGGGACATCGACCAGCTGTTCGACGTCGATAAGGGAGTCTTTCTGGCCGATCGATTTGTCCGCGGTACCTGCCCGGTTTGCGGTTCTCAAGACCAGCCCGGCGATAACTGCGACAAGTGCAACGCTACTTATTCACCCGCCGAGCTAGTCAACCCTGTCAGTACACTGTCAGGCACCACTCCTGAAATCCGTTCTGCCAAGCACCTCTTCGTGCAGATTGAAAAGCTGCATGACTTTCTCGCTGAATGGACCCAGTCCGGCACCCTGCCACCTGAAAGCGCCAACTATCTCAAGAATTTCTTTCTTAACGAACCACTCCGCGACTGGGACATTTCACGGCCCGGCCCCTACTTCGGTTTCGAAATTCCGGACTCCCCAGGCAACTACTGGTATGTCTGGTTCGACGCACCGATCGGCTATATTGGATCTACCCAGCAGTGGTGTGATGCCAACGGCGAGAAGATCGAAGACTGGTGGAAGAGTGACCAGACCGAGATTCACCATTTCATCGGTAAGGACATCCAGTATTTCCACACCCTCTTCTGGCCAGCCATGCTGAAAACAGCAGGGTTCAAGCTACCAACCAAGGTTCACATTCACGGCTTCCTCACCGTCGATGGTGAGAAAATGTCAAAATCCCGAGGCACTTTTATCGAAGGTGCCAAATATCTAGAGCATCTCGATCCGAGCTACCTGCGCTACTATTATGCAACCCGGCTCTCTTCCAAGGTCGAAGATCTTGACCTAAACCCGGAAGAATTTGTCAATAAAGTTAACAGTGATCTCGTTGGGAAAGTGGTTAACCTAGCCAGCCGGACAGCCAAATTCATTAAAGATACAGGTCTGTCGGCAGAATACCCCAATGACGGTGGCCTCTTCGAAACATTTGCTTCCCGCGGCTCAGAAATTGCGGAAGCTTATGAAGCCGGCGACTACAGCAAGGCAATGAGAATGGTCATGGAACTCGCTGACCAAGCAAATCCTTTTGTAGAAACTAACGCTCCTTGGGATTTGCGAAAAGATCCTGACAAAGCGAAACAGCTCCAAGAGGTCTGCACTGTCGCGCTGAACCTCTTCCGCACGCTCGCTATCTATCTCGCGCCCGTGCTACCCGACCTCGCAACCAAAGCCGGAGAGCTATTCGGTGAAAAACTCGATTGCTGGACCATGGCACAGACTCCTGTCACTGACCGACCGGTTGCCAAATTTAAACATATGATGCAGCGCGTCGACCCCGAGAAAATTGAGATCATGATTGAAGAATCACGAGAAAAGTCAGAGACAGAGCAAGCTGCCCCTCCAATAAGCAGCTGGAACGATTCAGACGAGGCACTTAAAGCTGACCCAATCGCCGAAGAGATATCGATCGAAGAATTTTTCAAGACTGATCTCCGCGTGGCGCGCATCATCGCAGCTAATGAAGTCCCGGAAGCACGTAAACTGGTTCAGCTCACTCTTAGTCTGGGAGGGGAAGAAATCCGCAATGTATTTGCTGGAATAAAGTCAGCCTACCAACCTGAGGAACTGGAGGGACGGCTCGTCGTTATGGTCGCGAATCTGGCTCCACGCAAAATGAAATTCGGCGTCAGTGAAGGCATGATCATCGCCAGCGGCCCCGGCGGAAAGGAAATCTTCCTTCTTTCACCTGATGCAGGAGCGGTGCCGGGGCAACGGGTTGGATAATACCACACTTTTGCCTAACCCTTACCGTTGCCCTTCCGCATATTCTCTCAGATAACGGTTTGAGGTTTTCCTTTAGCCATTCGCCGCCATAGTGCTGTGACGTGAGTATTCATCTAAAAAAGAAGAAGTTCTACCCGGTGACTTCGGGGCTCTCAAACTATCTGGATAGTTTCCAGCGCTCTTTTGACATTCCGGTTGTTTACGAAGAGCTTCATCGCTTTTCTCAACTGTTCCCTCTCTTAGATCGGGAGGGAAAGGACACCTTGTGGAAAACAGCCCACTACGAACCGTCTATCCGCGAAGAACTTAACCAAAAACTGATTCGCATTTACTCGCTGATCAAAACCAACGACATCCGAGTTGGAGATCACCTTGTCATGGAACGAGTTGATTTCTGCGAATTTGGAAACTCGCGCCCATTTCGAGTCCGCATCGTCAATCAATACAATGACAACTACGATCATTTCTACGTTAAGATTGCTGATGCGTCTCGGATCTACGGCCTGGAGTTAGAGCACATTCTCTCCCCCAACCGAATTAACTATCTCGTCAACGGCGACACCCTGATTGAAGAGCATATCGCTGGGGTCCCGGGAGATGTTTTCATTCAGGACTATTTTGACCGTGATGAAACAAATCTCACTCGTGTTGCCAAGGAGTTCATCAAATTCAATGAACGTTCGTTCATACGGCTGCTCGGCGATATGCGCAGTTACAATTACGTCGTTGACATCACCCCTGATTTTGAAGACGCGCAATACCGCGTTCGAGCAATCGATTTCGATCAGCAAAGCTATGAGGGTTACAAGGAGATGTATCTTCCTCAGTTCTTTCTTGAGAATTCCCTTGTCGTCGAGCTTTGCACCAAGCGAATCAATTTCCAGACGCGACGTCAGTATCAAGATGAGGAACGCACTCTAATTCGCCGTCGCTGTCAACTGGCAAGAGGGCGCCTTACTGCTTTCTGGAAAGCCATGTGCGATGCAGAAATCGCACCTGAGGACCACATTTTGCGACTTTGTGGTGAGTTGAATCAATATCACGAGTCCGAAGCATTTTCAGAGTGCGAAACCATGGGCCAAATCGTCCGCAAAAATGTTGAGGTGACCCTCGCCAGAACCACCTCGTGAGATACAAATTCTCGACGAATCCCTACATGTCTGAGCAAGTCCATTTTTTGAGAGCAGCTCTTCGCAACCGCGGTCGCGTCGGCGCAGTGGCGCCAAGTTCGAGAGATCTTGCTGAAATCATGGTGGATTGGCTCGATTGGGAAGAGCTGGAAACAGTAGTGGAATATGGGCCGGGAACCGGTGTCTTCACCGAGGCCATATCAAAGCGGCTTCTACCAAACATCCACTTTTTCGCAATAGAGCGTGATCCCCATCTGGCCTCGCTAACTCGGAAACGCTGCCCAGATATCAAGGTCATCGAGGACTGTGTCAGCCGGGTGCCCCACCTCTGTCACGAGGCTGGTATCAAAAAAATTGATGCCATCCTCTGTGGGTTGCCGTGGGCTGCTTTTTCACCGGAACTTCAAGACCAACTGCTTCAGGCCATGTTTGAAGTACTCCCTCCTGGGGGGAAATTCGCGACCTTCGCCTATTGGCAAGGCCTCGCGCTTCCGGCCGGCCAGCGCTTCAGACGCCTCCTTCACGAAAACTTCGCCGTTGTAAAACAAAGTCGAACCGCCTGGCGGAATCTCCCGCCGGCTTTTGTCTACCAGTGTGAGCGCTGAATTTAAGCCGCCACGGAAGCGACGGCTTTCCTCATCTTATCGAGCCCCACCTTAGCGCACTCCTCTGCCGGCATTTCCCAATAGGTCTTATTGAAAAGTTCGAGAGACAAAGCAGGGTAGGCTCCGACGGCCACAAAATTCTGCAGAATCTGTGTTAAGGGTGCCACACCATCTCCTGGAAAGACGCGATCAGAATCTTTGATCGTGTCGCGGGCCGGATCTGCTGGGTAGTCATTCATGTGATAACTCTGAAGTGCCTGTGGTCCCATGAGCAGAATCGACTCAAACGAGGACCCCCCCTTGTAGGTATGATAGACGTCTCCCAAAAAACAGGCTTTCGGGTGACCGGCTTTAATCGCGATATAAAGCGCTTTCTCCACGCTGCCAATGGTCGCGTTGCCACCCCACATTTCGATCTGTGGAACCACTCCCATCTCGTCTCCCAGCTCAAGTAGAGCGCTATATCGCTCTGCAGCAGCATCCATATTAACACTCTCTCCCCGCGGCACCCCTGCCGGTGGGGCAGCAATACGTAGGCCTCCTAATTGAGCAATGGTGTCCATGTCTCGCTTAGCTTCCTCCATTCCATCAGCTCGGACAGCGGGATCGTCGACGATCCACTTGGCAAAACCGATTGCACTCTCAACCGTCAGACCATGATCATCGATCCGTTTCTTTAAATCTTTCAAGGTTCCACCAGATTCCACGTATTCATTGATGCGCCGAAACCAAGGTTCGATCCCATCGTATCCTGCTTTTCCCGCTACTTCAATTTCCTCAGCCGCATTCAACTCTTGGCCGCGGATCGTCGACATATTGAGGCAGAGTTTGAAAGTTGGATCCGACTTATGACCATCTGCCGCGGCGTTACCCACCCCAAGAGCTAGACCACCTGCCAAGAGCCCACTTCCCGCAAGAAAATTGCGGCGGTCGGCACGATTCGGCGAATTGTAAGCGGATTTTTCAGTTCGGTTCATGAGAGTGTTTTGCCATGTTCAGCTTTTTGAATCAACCGTCTTCCCATCACATGATTCGGGTTTCTATCTCGGAGGCGCATAAATCTCCCTATCCGTTGAATGGGTGCTAAGATTTTACCCCGCAGAACCGTCCGTATAGGTAGAGGCTGGCGGACCTAAAAAGGTTTGCCCTGCGTAATCAACTCGGACCTTTTTCTCCGATCTAAGGCTTTTTCATACTTCAACACTCGTGACCCCGGAACTTTCCTGAACCGAATGCAGCCCGCTTTTACAGAGACAGCTCCGCCAGTAACCGGCACGGATGGCAGAAGACGCCACCGCATTGATCCTGATGCGGATCTGGTTCGGCGAGCCCGGTGTGGGGATACCACTGCCTTCGACGAACTGGTCAAGAAATATACCCCTAAGCTTTATGGCCTCGTGTATCACATGACCTCAAACCACGAGGACACCAATGATATTCTTCAGGACGTCTTTGCCAAGGCATACGGGGCCTTAAAAAAATTTCGTGGAAAATCAACTTTTTACACTTGGGTCTACTCAATCGCTACCAACATGACCCTGAACGTTCTCAAAAAGAGGAATCGCAGGCGTACTATGAGCCTCAATGACGTCGATCTTGCCATTGAGAAAGATAAGGAATTTATCGAGGCCACTTCCAAATCAGACCCCGTCCGCGAAGCAAATATTTCAGAATTACAGGAAAAATTGAACATAGCCATGCAGGAGCTGTCAGAGGCTCACCGAATGGTGGTAACAATGTTTGATATTCAAGGCATGCCTCATGCAGAAATCTCAAACATTTTGGAAGTTTCTGAAGGAACAGTCAGATCGCGACTATTTTACGCACACCAACTTTTGCAAGCATCCCTTGAAGATTTTCGAAAGTAGCTATCTGCAGGTGTCAGATTGACTTTAATTGATATTGCGTCTGGCAGCCCGAAAGTCTTACCGTTTCTGAAAAATTGATGAAAGGATCCGACGACGTCCGCAAATTGCTAAGACTCAAACGCTACGAGTCCCCTGGAGAAGATTACTTCGATTCGTTCCTGGAGGACTTTAAAGACCGGCAACGTTCTGAGCCCCTGGGCCGTTCCCCTTGGTCGATTCTTGCAGAAAGACTGACGGTTTGGTTCAACGAACTGGGACGGGCAAGGTGGCTCGTCCCGGCTGGAGCTGCCGCTGCGATAGTCGGCGTCGGGGTTTTTGTGGCTACGTGGGTCCCACCAGAAACCAGAGCAGATCTCCCTGCTGTGGCAACCACCGCGGAGATGCCCAGTAACGACGAGGTATCAGAAAAATTCGAGATCACTGTTCCGCGTCTGGATACAGACGAGCCTTCTTACCGTCCCGAAGTTCAATTCCCCAATGAGGGAATCGATAAAACCCCTGCGGGTCTCCTGCCTACAAATTACCGGGAGCTTTGATCACGATATCTGCCGCGATTCGGAGCAAGACTCTCGCTTCTGCAGGGCTCTTCATCTCCACGGAGAGCCTGCCGCACGAGGGTTTGGTCAAACCGACTCCTCTCTCTGTCTGAGCAGATCAGAAACCGAAGAACTAGTCGATCTCTCCGATGTGCCATTTCACCATCCGGCGGGTATCCGCTGAGGTCGGCATCGTACAAAGATTAGATAAAAAATAGCGCCACTCCAACATTCCCCAAAGTTCAGCCAATTCAGTGAGTCACTTAGATGGAATACGAGAACGAGGATTAGAGGCTCACTCGCCCCTGCAGCGCCTTCATCAAGGTGAGTTCATCTGCCGACTCCAACCCACCCCCTGCAGGAATACCCTGTGCCAGTTTCGAGACTCGGATCTCGCTGAAATCGGCCAGTATCTCAGCAAGGTAATTACCGGTGGCTTCCCCCTCCACATCGGAACTTAGTGCGAGGATAACCTCGGTGAAATTCCCTGCGCCGAGTCGCTCCAAAAACTCACGGATCCTCAAGTCCTCGGGCCCCACATTATCAAGAGGAGAGATTTTTCCGCGCAATGTGTGGTATTGGCCCCGGTAAGCGCCAGAGCGTTCTAAGGGTAATATATCGGTTGGTTGTTCCACCACGCAAAGTGAGGCCGAATCGCGCTGAACCGAATCGCATATCGCGCAGCCTTTCTCCTCGGTCGCAAAAAACCCGCAGGTACGGCACTCAAAAACGGTCTCCCCGGCAACACGAACCACATCAGAAAACAGCGCAGTAGTTCCCTTTTTCTGCTGCATCATCCACACCGCGACGCGTTCCGCACTCTTAGGCCCAATACCGGGAAGCTGCTTAAGATGCACGATCAAAGCTTTGACCGGTTCGGGATAGTCAACTTGTGCCATAACGCTGCTTCAATTCATAAACCTATCCTAATGGCTACATCAAACTGCTCAACCGAGCGTGGCCTTCCTCAGTCAATTGCTCCTGTCTGGACTTTGAACCACCTTCCAAGGCCGCAATTACTTCCTGAGTTTGAGCAATATAGAACTCAACTGGACCATCACTGCGTCCAGCGATCCGCGCCTGAGTCAGCTGATCAAGCGCCTTCTCGTAGTTTTGCTCACGAAAGTGAATGACCCCCTGCCAAAAAAGATCGCGGCGCTTAGCCTCTTTTGCATCAAACGAACCTGAGGAAGCAAGTAATTGATATATCTCAGTCATCACATCGTCCTCCGGGTTATAAAACATTTCCATGGGGCGAAACTCGAATTGCCCCTCAACAAGGCGATACGTTTCCGGCCCTACTAAGAGATCGGAACGATATCTCGAATTAGCACTCGCCAGCCGCCTTGAGTAATCCGTCTCAGCCCCGGTAGCGCTGTAGTAATAGTGCCCTCTCGAACCGTAGACACCGACGGCCATAGGCCCCGAACTGATTCCAATCCCAAAGTGGATCGGTTGATACCAGCGGGTCTCGCATTCCTCGTTTAGGGTCTTGAGTTGAGGCCGAAGTTCCAGAGCTGCCCGGCATGCTTCTTCGGCATGTTTATCATCAGACTGCACCATACCGAAGAAAACTCGCACCAATTCAGGACCTGACTCATCCAGATAGGCACCCTGCGAAGTGAGGAAAGTTGAAACGGTGCGCAAAAAGAGATTGCTCATCTTCATCAGATCCGCCGCCTCTAATTTCTCACAGAGGTCGGCGTGATTGAGGATACGGCAAGTCAGCACAGTTACATTTCGAACCCCTGCCTCAAATTCGGGGGGCTCATGAGCTTCGAGTAACTTATTGAACGTCTCATGAGACACCCGAAATCCAAGAACATCCTGTAGCAATCGTTTTCTCATCCCCCGTTCAGTTCCGGCAAAAATGAATCCTCCAGCCGCTGCCAAGAGCCCTGCTCCAAGCGCCGAGAACGGCTCAAATAGAAGCCCGTAGAGAGCCATCGTCCAAGAAAGCCCGAGTAATAGAAGGGCGGCACAACCACACACGAGAATCTTTTGCGCTATTTGGGAAAGATCGATAACGCACCAAGCAACCCCTATCGATACCGCGAGAACAACAAGCACCTCGATCCATAGGTAGCGAATTACAGTGGGCGCCTTGAGCAGTCCCCGCGTGACATAGAGTTCCTCGAGCCATGCAGCGCTTGCTGAGAATGCCCCCAAGGCAACCGCAACGATGATGAGCAAGGCTGCGCCCGCGCCAATCAAAATGGCTGTAAAAACATACCGTTGCATTCTCGTCTACTACCGGAGTTAAGTCTGCCGGTATCTCGGGCGAAAGTAAAGCCTTCTGAAGCGTTGGCAAGATCGCGCTCCCCGCGAAATCCTGTCAGGCGCGCTGACGCTGAAACCCGAGTTTCTCTTTGAGTTGACTGCCTACCGAGCGTATCCCGCTCTTGCGATTGAGCTGCTGAACTTGTTTTAAACTCGTCTCGTCAGAGAGCCACTCATCCTGAAGGTGATGAAGCTTTTTAACGGCACGGAAATGCGGGGTTTCAACGCCCGCAGGAAGCATCTTAGGAGACAGCCCAGCTCCTTCGCAGAATTTGGCCAATCCTTGGAAATACTTGTGGTGTAGCTGGCCTGCGTGCTCTTGCAAAGCCGACAGGCCGACTCGAAGAGCTTTATCAAATCCTATCTTCCAATCCTCGTCGTTGGAAAACTCAATCGGGACGTCATCGTGCTCCCAAAGTTCACAGTAACTGCGGATCGCATTACTTTCGGTTGGGACATTGATACGGGCCACCCCACCCGACATGGAGATCACGCGACAATCAAGTGAGCTGCCACAGTAAAGTCGCGAGTGCAGAAGGAGTGAAGCGATTTCCCATATATTGTCCGAACCGAAGCTAGCCGCGTTCCATTCCGGAAAGGCACGAACCCACTGACGAGTAGAGGAAGCCCCCTGTCGGGTCGCATCAAAGAAAATAATACCAAGGCTTTCGGTTTCGCTGACTTCCCTGAGTGCTGCGGTAAGTTTTTCAAAATCCACTGATTTTACCTCCCCAATCTCGACGGCAATCCAACCATTAGGAAAACGATCCCTGACCGCATCCATCGCTGCACTATCGCGAGAATCCCGAAGCTGCCGAGCACACACTTGAGGAATCACACTCAAAGCACACGGCATGCGATGAACATCCACTCCCTCACTCTTCAGAAAGTCAGCTCCATCCTTGTCACTAATACCGACAAAATCAGCAAGACGCATCTGAGCAACAAGTCGCTCCTTCATCTTGTCGCTCAATGCCTCATGGTTAGAAAGGCCAACCGCGTGGTAGCTGGACCTCGCTCCGTAGAATTCTCCCTCGGGCGCGAGCAAATAGGCGAAATCATCCAACTGTCCGGTTCTCCTGCGAACATAGGCGTTCAATTCCTCTGCTCCAACAATGGCAGCCAAGCTTTCAAATCGCTCTGCCTCCTCTTCGATCACTGCTTTGGGATACCCTTCGAGCAGATTCTCTCCAACACTGGCAGTACCATAATGGAGGAGCTGTAGTTGCTTTCCACCCATCTGCAGAGCCCCTTCGCCATAGTTGCAGACAACATGGCCGCCTACCGTTGTCCGGTCGATTCCGGCGAGACCGGCACAGCGAAATCTGGCAAAATTTATCACACGACCCAACACGTGAGGCTTGAGCATCTCGCCAATCTGATACTGATCCGCGGGCCCGACCAACAGGGCATCATGAGACGCAACATTTATCTGTTTGACATCAGAAACCGGAGCAAGCCAATCGAGGCCCGGGCGATGGTGAGAGCGACCACGTCGCGAGACAGAAGAAGCCTTTTCACTGAGCTCGTTAAAGCAGAGTCGGTTGAGAGTGTCAGCCATATTCAGATATTACGTATATCTAAAATATTTACAATTACTAAAGAAAAATTCTTTAGCTTTATCGGCCGAAACGAGCGATTCGGCAGCTGCTTGAAATCCTGGCAAGAAGAACAACTAAAATGGGGGGGTCAGTTTCTCGCTCTGGTGACTTCTTTCATCTCTTCCTCAGTCGATCCTGTCGTGAGAATGCGCACAAGGTAGTCGCTTGTCTTTTCTGCCTCCGAAAAGTTCAGCCAGTGAGCGAGATTTTCAGGTCTTTCAAGGCGCGAAAAAATCACACGCTTAATCCGCTCCCGCTTGACCCACATAGTGCCGTAACCCTGGGAGTCGTCATCATTAAGAAGATTACTCGACCAGACTTTGACCTGATCTCCGGCACCATTAAGACCCAGATAAACAACGAGATGACCACTCTCTCCCTTTCCGATCGATTCATTCCAAAAGATTTTCATGAAATCGCCGGGAGTGGCCCCGTCGAATGACGAAAAATTAGTTCCGAGGTCAAGTCGCTCGAACAAGACGGCTGTGCCAGGGCCATTCGCATTCCAATGCCCAAAGATGCCAACCCCGTCCATTTTTCCATGAATGACGGATACTTTGTCACCAACATCAGCCATCTCCCGACTCAACTCCTTGGTAAGCACTCGTTGCAAACCTGCCACACTAACGACGTCGCAGAAGAGCAAATAGGTAGCACTTGAACAAAAACTGTAGCGAGCCGCTTTCGCCGGTTTGACTCTCAGTTGGCCGCTCAGTTCGACCTGAAGCGCTCTCCCAAGATCCTCCACCGTCTGGTAGAGCTCGTCGAACCGCTGAGATTCAGGTAAGCCCTGACGGTAGCGTCCGTAGACGCCCCCTTGGGGCATATTTTCGATTCGCTCGACTATCAGCTGATTGTAGTCGGCTGCCATTCCGAGAGAAATCGCTCCAAACAGCACCTGCGTTATCATATAGATTCGTAAAGCTGACGGCATCACAAGATGAAAGTTTATGCCAGATCACCTCAAGGAGGTCAAACTCAGCTTCCCCTCTCCAAAAAAGACAGAGGCCTTGAACCCTCCAGCAAATCAAGGTTTGAATAAGGCCTTTTTTCTTCCAGAAACCACTCCTGTCAGCTTCAGAGCTGAAGTTCTTGGTTTTCGGGCAAATCCTCCCCAGGGGCGGACTGCCGCGAATGAGTAACGAGAGCATAGAAATGGGATTTTAAGTGGGAGTGGTTTCCCTGAAAAGTCAGAGCCAGAGTCTCTCAGTTCCACGATTTCTCTGGAAAGAGTCATAGAATCGGGACTTCAGGCAAAAACCCCTGATTTTTCGGGGCTCCAAAGCCTTGACAAGCGGGACAAACCGCCTAGGTTCCCGCTCCCCGTCTAGCATTGGGACGAATTAAGGACTTAATTTCGAGTCCTGTTCCAAAAAAAGCGGGCAATCAATTTAGGAGAATGAAAACTTTTTCTGCCAAAGCTGAAGAAATCGACCGCAAGTGGTATGTGATCGACGCCGAGAACAAGGTTCTCGGAGATGTTGCTGTCGCCGCTGCCAAGCTACTCCGCGGCAAAGATAAACCCCTCTTTACCTCCCACGTGGACTGCGGAGATTTTGTTGTGGTGGTGAATGCCGATAAAGTTAAACTTACCGGCAACAAGGAAGAACAAAAGATTTACACGTCATATTCAGGCTATGTCGGAGGTCAGAAACGCGAGAGTGTCGCTAAGCTTCGCGAACGTCGCCCCGAACTCATTGTTGAACGTGCTGTCAACGGAATGGTTCCTCACAATCGCCTTGGTCGCCAGATCATGAAAAAACTCAAAGTTTACGCCGGCACCGAACACCCGCATGAGGCGCAGAACGCTGAGACCTTTAAATTTTAATCCCGAAAGCTTCTCCAGATAAGCCATTTGCCTTTCAAGTCATGAGCGAAACCTACTCAGCCACTGGTCGCCGCAAGACCTCTACTGCACGAGTCACACTGACTCCCGGAAGTGGTAATATCACCATCAACAAGCGCGCCTTCGAAGAATATTTCGGCACGCTTTCTCTCCAGAACCAAGTGCTTCACCCATTTCACGTGGCTAACGCAGTGAATCAATTCGATGTCGCCGTCAATACCCGCGGAGGCGGTGTTACGGGTCAAATCGGAGCGATCCAGCTCGGTATTGCCCGCGCTCTTCTCAAAACGAACGAAGAGTTAAAGGAATCTCTTCGCGAAGCCGACCTTTTGACACGCGATTCACGCAAGAAGGAACGCAAGAAAGCAGGTCAGCCTAAGGCTCGTAAGCGCTTCCAGTTCTCGAAACGTTAGTCGCTCTTCACACAGACAGAATTTTCACGAACAGGGTTGGGTGCTTCACTCAACCCTGTTTTGCATTAGCCATGTGCCTTTCCGTCGCCGCAGAAATCCTTCTCACGGGAAAATGGAGGGACAGGGTGACCCCGCCCAATTAGATCGGGCTTCTAGGCCGGTTTACTCTGAGTCTCCCAAGCTTAGGAAGATGAGGCTTTAATCTCTTCCGCGGCTTTCTTGGGGCCGAGATGGCGTATGTCAGCAGCGCCTTCGAGGAAAATGCCGTCCTCAGCAGTGTTGACAGCATGATCCCCCACCCGCTCTAGGCTTCGGACAACAAAAAGCCTGCCCCTTGCTGGAGGTAGGCCTTTGAAAAACTGAGATGTCAGTTTGCGCTCTACTTCATAGAAGCAAAGCGGTCAGCAAGTATCTCGGCTGATGACTTCTCCCCAACTTTTTCTCGTGAAGCATCAATCCACTGCTGCTCGAGTTGGTTTTTGGTCGGTCGATCAGCTTCATAAAAGACACCAAATTTACCGGGATACTGAAGCGACGCTAACTCATAGGCTGAATTTTCATCGGTGACATCATGCCGAGCCTTATCTTCTTCGGTATTATCCCACTTTTTCTCTTCAATCAGCTCAAACTCTCCACCTTTTCGAGGGTTGGCATTATCAAAGATACCCGGGTAGAACACGACACATTCCGACTGCACCTCAACCACGCTGAAACCAGGATGTTTAATCGCCCTCTCAAACATTTCCATCATATGCTTCACCTGGGCTGCGTGAGTTCGTCCAACAAATGAAGCCCCGCCGTAAACGAGTTTTTTCATAGGATTGATCGGACGGTCAATCGCCCCGGTCGGATCTGTCTTCGACTTGAACCCCTCGGGACTGGTCGGGGAGGTCTGCTTCTTGGTCAAACCGTAGACGAAGTTGTCCATCACCACGTAAGTGAGGTTGATATTCTTTCTAGCAGCATGGTCAAGATGGTTTCCACCAATTGAATATCCATCGCCGTCACCGCCAAAAGCAAACACGTGAAGATCCGGACGAGACAAGCTCACTCCAGAAGCTAAAGGCAGAGCCCGACCATGAATAAAATGAACACCATGACTGTTCACAAAATATGGAAACCGCGATGAGCAGCCGATACCAGCAATTGTGCAGATTTTTTCATGCGGAATTTGAAGCTTTTCGAGCACCTTGAAAAAAGCAGCTAAAACGGCAAAGTCCCCGCAGCCAGGGCACCAAGTAGGGTGATCCGCAGAGAGATCTTTCTTGGTCAGTTTTTTGGGTTCGTCGGTCGCAGATGACATGGTTTAGGAAAGGTTTTAGATTTAGGAGGAAGTCACAATGGCCTCAATCTTTTCAACAATTTCGCGTACTTTATAGGTTAACCCGTCAGTTTTGCAGATCGAACTAATCTTCGGATCGCAGTAGCGGGAACGAAGCAATGTCGCGAGCTGACCACTGCCATAGAGTCCTTCATCATTCAATTCCACGACGACTACATGCTTGTAGTTCGCGAAGATCTTTTCGAAACCATTCGGAAGCGGATTAAGGTGGCGCAGATGGATCGCCCCAACACTGATGTCGCGAGACTGAACCCGACTCACTGACTCCCGTATTGGGCCCCAAGTAGAGCCCCAACCAACGAGGAGAACATCCCCCGACTCATCCCCACTAATTTCTGGAAGAGTTAAGGCTCCAGCCAGAGTCTTTAACTTGTTACGTCGACGATCCATCATTCGTTGATGCATCTCAGGATTGCCACTGGGATGTCCCCATTCGTCGTGTTCCAAGCCAGTCACAACAGGATACTTACCTTCAGCCATTGGTGCTCCGGGAGGCGCATGCCTAGTCAAGCCATCTAGCGGGTAAGGTTTGAATTCTTCGCCTCTGCTACCAAGGTCAAGCTTAGGATCGACCATCTTTGAAAGGTCGGGCTCTGAAAAGGCCTCAATCCGGGACGCTAGCGCCTGGTCCGTCAAAACAATCACTGGGCAACTGTATTCTTTTGCCAATTCGCAGGCTTCGATGGCCGTGTAATAACAATCCTCAACGTTCTTGGGAGCGATGACAATGCGCGGCGCGTCTCCATGGCTGCCATAGATAGCTTGCATGAGGTCGGACTGCTCCACACTGGTTGGAAGGCCTGTGCTGGGCCCCCCACGTTGAACATTGATCACCACCAACGGGATCTCAGCCATGGTGGCATACCCAAGGGCTTCCATTTTCAAAGACAGGCCAGGGCCGGAGCTCCCCGTAATCGCAACGTGGCCAGAATAAGCGAAACCAATCGCCATAGATACCGCGCCCAACTCGTCCTCAGCCTGAACAAAGAGCCCTCCATACTTTGGAAGTTCGCTACGTAGCTGCTCCATGATCGTGGACCACGGCGTGATGGGATAGCCGGCACCATAACGAACACCTCCGGCGATGAGGCCCAGGGTCATCGCGGTGTTTCCGTCGGTTGTCACCTGATCGCCTGACTTCTCAATCCCCTCTTTAAGGTCAAACTGTTGGCCAATGATATCGCCAACCGGATAGGCAAAACCCGAGTCAAACGCCAGCATCGCGTTCCTGAGCACATCCTCTCCCTTGCGCCCAAGCTGCTTTTCAATGAGGGAAACCAACTTCTCTTTTTTCAGTTGAAACAGCTGAGTAATTAGACCAAGCACAAAAATGTTTTTACCTCGATCCCTCGCACTACCTCCAATTGCTTCAACAGTTGTGCTGGTGATAGGGATCCCCACATGAACAATTCCTCGCTCGTCCTTTTTAATTTCCTCAACGTGGTCACTGTCGTAGATACAGATTCCGCCATCCTTTAACGAAGCGATATGGTTGTCATAGCTGTGCTGATAGAAGGATACCAAAAAATCTGATTCATCACCGGCCGAGAGGACTTCACCCGAACCGAGGTGCACCTGGAAGATCGAAGGCCCACCCGAAATAGTCGAGGGGATGGTCATGTAAGTCATGACTTCCCTGGCGCTTCGACCTGCAAGTTTTGCCAAAAAAGCACCGATGGTTTGAATGCCATCTTGTGAATTACCCGCAAACCGGATAACGGCATTTTGAAGTTCAGTGATTCCTTCTGCAGAACCAAAGGGACCTTCGCTTGTTTCGGATGAATCCGAAGTCGCGGAAACGCTCATTTTAGTGGGGAAATTCGCAAACTGGGGTGTTCCGAAAGTAAAACAAGCCGAACACGATTTGCAAAGAAAATGTCGTAAGAAATCCCTGTAAAAGAACAATTTTTACCCAGCTAGACACAACGGCTTTGGCATCGCAGGTCACGGGGACAAGTTGCCACCGTCGTCACGCCGTGTCACCAACTCCGGTTGCTCGTCGGGGGCCGCATTGATCGGGTTACCGCCCGGGTCAACAAGGCGGACAGAAACAAAGATCAAAAGAGCTCTCTTGCTCCTCTTGCTACTGTTGGATCGAAACGCTTTCCCCAAAACCGGAAGGTCGCCAACCACCGGAACTTTGTCGTTCGTTCCCGCAACGCTCTCGCCGTGAAAGCCCCCGATCGCGATTGTCTGACCATCCCAGACTGTCACATTGGTGGTCTCACGAACCGCGTCAAAAACCGGCATAAGAATTTCATTTTCAGTCACAACAGAGAGCTGGCCACCATCCAGGGCAGCACCGCCCAGAATCGGTGTGCCGTAATTAATAAAACCGGTAAAATCGCTGAAGTCTGCCGTTACATTCAGATTCACGGTGAGATTGTCCGACGAAACTGTGGGCTCTACCTCGATCACTTTTCCAAGCTTGCGAGTTTCAAACGCCGTCGGGGTTGCCGGGGTCACAGGAAAATTTTCCCCTCCACCAAAATTCTGAGGAATCTCTGGAGGATCATACTCCGTGGGGTAAATAAACTCCCGCACCTGCTCAATCGACGCAATCTGGCCAGGCTTCACAAAGACGTGTGAGTCACACATTGTGTCGGAGCCTTTGCTCTGAGCGAGAGCCCGGACCACCATCTGGAATTGAGGATCTGTCAAGACACCGGCGACAGAGAAGACCCCCGGATACTTGGAAGCTCCTGCAGAAGGATTACCACGGTTTATAATGTCATCGATGGTCTGGGACGAGGAGGCATCCGCCATCCGTAAACCACCGGTGACCGGATTCATCCCTACAGGCAAGCCATCAACAGGAGAGACAAAGGGATAATCTATGGCCTCGGTTGGCGTTTGGGTAGACCCGTCTGTTCCACCAGAAAAGAAGACCTTTTGGCTCGACGCAAAGTTTGCTGCCCCCAGTAACCAATCCAACCCGAGAGCATTGAGATTCTCGTCTTCGATGGACACCATCTTGACGTTTACTTTTACCATCTTGCTGCCGTTGTCCTTAGATATCTGGATCAGATTCTCAACGGTAGCGTGCTGATCGATGTTATTCGTCACTACCAGCGTGCTGGTAGTGGCTATGTAAGAGGCAGAAGCCCCGGGAGGAAACACCACTCCAGACTGCTCAAGGAACTCTTGGGCTTTGATCCGTTTGAGAGTCAGCCCGGTCGTCCCCGATGCCGGGGCGGCGAAAGGGTCATTGACAGCATCAGCGGCACCGGCTCCCTGGTTTCCGGCTGAAATAAAGCCGGGAGGCACTGGGTAGCGGCGGGTGATCATCCCAGTGTCAAACGCCACTGAATTAGGAACCACGAAAACCGCATACTCATCAACGCGATACTTCATTCCCACCAGCTGGGTTACATACTTCAGAGCGCCCGCCATCGGAATATTGGAAAGACGGACTGTGACCGGAAGCTGAGAAGGATCCTGCCCATTGAGTGAACCGCTAGGATCAACCACGATACTAATGCCCTTTTTGGCTGGATCCGGTTCTTGAGCATCCAGCTCTTGGGACTTCGCTATGAGGAAATCGATCACATCCACCAGCCGGGCATCGCGGAACTCAAGACTTGGAATGATGATTCGATTCAACTTCTGCTCAATGAGAACGTTTCCGGACTCTGCGATCTCAGCGCTACTGACAAGACCAATCGTGTCGCCAAGATCCATATTCTCGACAGGCGTTTCCCAACCGGCAGCCACCTCAGCCAGCGCCTTAGAACGCGTTTGGTCATAGGCCGTGTCGTAGTATTCCGTTCGGTGACGTTCGACCTCTTCCTGTCCCCGACGAGCCGCCTCGTTGTAGGGGTCTATGTTGAGCACTTGATTGTAGGTGAAGTCGGCACGGTCATAATCCCCAAGCTCAAGGTAGCCTTTAGCCAAGATCAATTTGGTCTGAACCTCTTCAACCCGACGAAGGTGCTGGGGAGTCATCGCCCTGTTATACAACCCATGGGTTGACTCCAGATCCCCTAAGGTGCGTTTAACCTCTGGATCAATCAATGAGTCAGGGATGTAGCCACCCTTCGCCGTCGCGATTACGTCTTCGAGAGTCTGGGCCACTTCCGCCCACTTAGCCTCCTGAATTAATTGATCCGAAAAAGCGAGAGAGGCCTTCTGATACTGACGGAAAAATACTCTCCGCTGCTCTTCAATAGCGGGAACGATGGGCATCGCATTAAAGGCCCCTTTAAAATTGTCCATCGCCTCGCCGTAGGATCCATCCGACATGGCCGAAGCGCCGGCACTGAAAAGCATTTGGGCTGCTTTGACCTGTTTTTGCCGCTTCTGAGCTTCTTGTGCTGCGACAGACATGATATCATCTTGTGTTTCACCTGCGTCAGGAAACAACAAGAAACCAGATAGCACCAAGACTGTAGACAGAACCTCAGTTCTAGCTTTCGGGAGCTGCGCAGAAAGCAGCCAGCGATGTAGGAAATTTGCCAAAAAGAAGGGCTATAAAACTGGTTAAGTACGGAGCCTGAGACTTTAGCAGCAGACCGCAGAGGTTCGCAAGCGGGTAATTCTTTTCCAATTTGATCCAGAATACCGCGAAAATCAGCAAAATCCGCTTTTCCCCTCTCCGCAAAGGACCCTAGTCCCTCGAACCGGGGATCAACTTCAGGGTGAGCTCTTCCTCTTCTCTTTTTACCACGATTTCAGTTTCCTCGCCTACCTTGAGATCGGCCATAGCGTCAGTGTAGTCATAAATATTGAGTATATTTTTACCGGCCAACCCGATAATAACATCCCCACCCTTAACTCCAGCTTTTCCAGCGGGGCCGTTGTCGGCTACCCCACTCAATTTCACTCCCTTGATTTCGCCCTGACTGTAGTCGGGAATTGTTCCCAAATAAACCCGGAAACCACGAGCACCCCGGTTCTTGGGTGGGTCCACTTTGACATATTTTGGCGCACTCGAATCGATCGCAAGACCTCGCGTAATCAGCCCCATCAGCTTCGCTATTTTTGTTGTCGCAGGGTAATTGATTTTATCGACGGTATCTCGCGGCGTATGATAGTCACTATGAGCGCCTGTGAAGGCACTGAGAATCGGAACTTTCCTGAGATAAAAGTTCGTCGCATCAGTTGGTAGGTAGGTATCCGGCTGTATTGTAATTGGCAGGCCGATGGGTGCATTGCGTCGTTCAATGGCTCCTTCCCAGTAGTCACTCGACCCGGTTCCCTGGAGCACCAGCTTATCGGTCAGCCTCCCAATCATATCCATGTTCAGGTAGGAACCCAGCAAAAGGCCAAGCGGAGCGTTTTCATCTCCCATCGTGTTCTTTGCCAGATCCCTGACAAAATGGGATGATCCAAGTAATCCTAGTTCCTCTCCAGACCAAGCTGCCAAAACCACATCCCGCTTCAAATCGAGCTTCCCCTGCTCACGTTGATCGGCGAGAAACTCAGCAATTTCTATCATGGCAGCGACTCCTGAAGCGTTGTCGTCGGCACCGAAGTGAATTTGGTCCTGCTCATCTTCAGTGGCCCGGGATCCCTGGCCCGCTTTTGGCCCGAGATGGTCGACGTGAGCCCCGATCACCACCGCCGGATTCGGATGAGGCCCAGTCTGGCCGGCCGATAGAATCCCGAGAACGTTCCTTCCTGTTCTTTTCTCCTGGTCCACATCAATCTCAACCTTGAGCTTCGTGTCAGGGATATCAAACCCTTGGACCATCTCGCCGGTGTCCAAGGTCGCTTGTATTGCTCTCAGATTTTTTCCGGCGTGGGCGACCAGTTTCTCTGCTATCTCAGTGGTGATACTGATCGCCGGTATGCCTGAATCAGCCAGTGAAGCATCGAAGCGCATCGGAATGAGTTCTTCATTCACCTCAGTGTTAGGACCCGTAACAAAAATGATTCCCGCAGCTTCTTTCCTCCTCGCCTGAGCCGCCTTGAAGCGCAGTCGTGAATGGCGCTGCATCTCGTCGCGCTGCTCCTTGCTCACATCCTCCGGCACATAACGAAGCACCATGACCCATTTATTTTTCACATCGAGATGGAAGTAACTCGAATACGACTCCCCTCCCTTTCCGTCCGGAATTTCAAGGCCATACCCGGCAAATGCGATACCTCCCTCTTTAATCTCACCCGTCTGAGAAAACGAAACCGGCCGCCAGTCATCTTGAACCTTCGGTGTCGACTCCACGTCACCTGTTCTCAATATCATCGCGTTGTCTTCACCAACGGCAACACCTGCCGTGAAATCAAAAGGCTGAAAGAAAGTACCGTCATCGCCGCCAGGTTCGAGCCCGAGACTCTCAAACATATCCGCGACGTATTGAGTCGCCTTTATTTCTCCCTCAGTTCCGGTCAAGCGACCCTGTAATTCCTCTGACGCGAGATACTCGATGTGCTGACGCATGTCACCTTCATCGATAGCTGCTACCGTCTCGGGGAGTGCCACTTTCGATTTTTCGACCTCTGCCGGAATTACCGCGTCCGTCAGTTCGAGTGAATACGGGCTTTCGTTGAGTAGCTCGATTGCATTTTGGTGATTCCAATTGGCGAGGAAAATCTGGGACTTTTTCTGAGGCGTCCGGTTCGAAGTCCACGAGAGCCGCTTGCCATCAGGAGAGAACACCGGCAGACCATCAAACCCTGCCGTGCCCGTCACCCGAACGGGTTCTTTTTCACCGGCAGCGTCAACGAGATAAAGTTCAAAATTGTCGAAGCCATGTTTGTTGGTGGCGAAGATCAGGTATTCACCACTGGCGTGAAAATAAGGGGCCCATGACATAGCCCCAATACGGGTCAACTGAGTCTGCTCAGTCCCGTCAATGTTCATAGTGAAGATTTCTGCGGTGAGTCCCTTGCGATCAAAACGTCGCCAGCAGATCTTCTTACCGTCAGCGCTGAAGAATGGACCTCCATCATAGCCGTCAACTTCCGTCAGTCGCTTCACGTTTGATCCATCAGCATCAGCAACATAGATCTCCATGGCGAACTTCTTGTCGAGCTTGAAGTATTTTTGATCTTCAACGCTCATAGAACCGTCATAAGCTTGGCGATTGGAAGCGAATACGATCATCGATCCATCCGGCGAATAAGCACCCTCAGCATCATAGCCTCTCGCGTTCGTCAGGTTGGCGTATTCCCCACTCTCAGTGTCGTAGGCGTAGAGTTCGTAGTGCTCATCGTAGTCCCATGAATACTTGCGGGCCCGACCGGACTCCCGCTCTTCAAATTCGGCTTCCTGGTGTGCCTCAGACTCCGAATCCTCGTGAGTTGATGCGAAGAGAACCCGCTTCCCGTCCGGATGAATCCAGGCACAAGTGGTCTTACCAAACCCCGGAGAAATACGCTCGATGTCGCCAAGCTCCAGATCCATCAGATAGATCTGATAAAACGGATTCCCCTCCTCTCGCTCGCTTTGAAACACCATTTTGTTTCCGTCCGCGGAAAAATAGCCCTCGCCCGCACGACGGCCTTCGAACGTCAGCTGCCGCGTAGCCGATAGTAGCAGGGCCTCATTTTCTGAACCAATATCTTGTTTCTCTGACGGGAAACCATCAGTCCCGGACAGCGCCAATACAGAAACGCCAAAGAAACCCAGTAACGATCTATTTAGGCGACAAGAGGATATTCGGAAGATGGGGAGCATAGCTGTAGACATTGAAACTAAGATAATTGCGGGTCAACGAGGTTACGAACCGCAATAGTGGTAGATTGCGGATTCCCAATCTTTGTTCAATGATGCCACTTAACCATGATAACTCGCTTTGCGCCAAGTCCGACAGGACACCTTCACAAGGGCCACGCCTTCTCGGCTTTAACGGCGTATGAGAATACCCGGCAAAAAGGGGGTAAATTCCTACTCCGGATCGAAGATATTGACTTCAACCGCTGCAAGAGCACCCACTCTCGCCAAATTCTCGAGGATCTCGATTGGCTCGGAATCGAATGGGAAGAACCCGTTCGTGTTCAGAGCGAGCACATTGATCAATACTCCCGAGCTGCCACCGAACTTTTGGAACGAGGCCTACTCTATCCATGCTTTTGCACTCGCAAAGACATTCAACGCGAGATTGAAGCAGCAGGGCAAGCCCCCCACGGCAGCGAAGGGCCGCTCTACCCGGGTACGTGCAAACGGCTGCCAAGCGGAGAAAGGGCAAGGCGAACCGAGTTAGGAGAATCCTATGCATTGCGCCTTGACCTCGATAAAGCAATGGCAGAAATCGATTCATCCATAACTTGGAATGATACACTTCAGGGGCCGCAGGAAGCTCGTCCTGAAATTCTCGGGGATATTGTCCTAGTGAGAAAAGATATTAGGACCAGCTATCACCTTGCCTCGGTCTTCGATGATGGACTCCAGCAGGTAACTGATATCGTCCGCGGTGTCGACTTATTCGATTCCACCCACATCCACTGCGTTCTCCAGAGACTTCTCGGCCTTCCGATCCCAACTTACCACCATCACAGACTCCTCACTGACGAGAATGGCAATCGCCTCGCTAAGCGAGACCGCTCTATCACGCTGAAGAGCCTTAGAGACGCGGGTATCACAGCGAAGCAACTCAAAAAAGAACTCGGATTCGCTGTCTAATTTGGGGAAAACGGAATCACAACATGAACGATCCAACCGGCTTCCAAAAGCTCGCCATCTCGGACGAAATTAGTGAGGGTGATTCACGCCCTTTTAAACTCGATGGCCATCGTATCGCCCTCGTTCGGCACGAAGGAAAAATTTTTGCGCTCGAAGATCGGTGTCCCCATGCAGACGCAACACTTGCCTTTGGCATGGTTGGCAATGGAGCCATTGCCTGCCCCTGGCACTTCGCCCAGTTTAAGCTGCTAACTGGAGAAGTTCTCAGCGGCCCCGCCTGCGAGGATATTAAAACCTACGCCGTAAGAGAAGCTGGCGGAGTGATCGAGGTGAAACTCGAGGACGACTGATTGAGTTCTCACAAAATCAATTGATCTTGATAAAACCCCCTTGACTGGCGGGCTCATCGCTGGAACGTTTCGCGTCCTGAATTTGAAGAAAGTTTGGGGTAATTCGACAGGGTTAGGTGGCTGAGTGGTCGAAAGCGCTTCTTTGCTAAAGAAGTGAACCCGAAAGGGTTCCGTGGGTTCGAATCCCACCCTGACCGCCATTAAAGGCCCGAGTTTCCAGCGCAGCGGAGACTCGGGCCTTTAATCTTTGCGGAAATGGATTCGAAGCGCAGGTCGATTCGCAGTGAGCCGAAGGCGAACGCAGAAAGACGGAGGCGGTAGCCGAAGTCAATCCCACCCTGACCGCCATTATATTAACCTAATTCCCCTGCAAAACGTCCGACCAGGCCTTTTAACGTTTGCGATATTTGATTCAAGTGAGGTCGAAGCTACTCCGGCCCACTTAATCCAAGCGGGCTCTCCTCTCCCCCTTGTTCGAGAAAATCGCTCATCACTTCTCTGAGTTCCTCTTCTTCGGAAGCCAGTTCCTGCTCAAGTTCGGCCTCAGAAGTGGTAGCCATTATGTATCCCTTGTTCTTCTTTGGATTCATCTGGTCGAACTTTATCATCAGGACTTCTGGAGGAAGCGGAATCACTTCAGTGTCCGGAATCCTAGTCAATACACTGAAATCCAAATGTCGGCACCAGTCACGAAGATTTCGCTGGGGCTGATTCTTTAATATCAGTTCCACAAGAAAACGCTCCGCGACCATCATATTGGCAACGATCAGCCCGTCTTCGTAGGTCTTGGTGACCGTCGGCCAAGATTGAATTCGAAGTTTTCCGATTCGGGAATCCTCGACCGGTGTCTCGGTGGAGAAATCCTTGAACTCTGCGAGCGGGTCGGGGTGCTTGCCGGTATCAGTGATGAGAATCCGGGTCCACATTCGAGGCGCTGGCGCTGGCTTGGGCTGGCCGGGTTCAGGTGGCGACTCCTTTCGCTCGTATTCCCGGATTGCCTTGCTTTCAAGCCATGATCCAAGGCCCATTTCTCCAGTCGATTTGAGCATTTCCCAATCCTCAAGCTTGTCTGGCATACCCTCCCAAAGAAGTTGAGGATTCACCGGCTTCATTCCCTCTTCGACATCAACATCCTGAGCAATCCCATCAGTGATGCCGGTGAACAGCAGACAACTCAAAAGAATACTATCAAACCTCATTCGTCGATATATCGAAAGTAAACAACGCGGTATTTAATCACAGGTTGCGGAGGATTGTAAGAATTTTCAAGGCTGCTCTCCTCCCACACCACTTTTCCCAAGGCACCGCTGACAAATCGGTCCATCTCCACCTTTTGAGGTCCGTCGAATGCGGGGTAGGTACCCTTTTGGTCCAACCGCAGTCGCTTTGAATTTTCTGGCTTGAGCAATGGAGGTGATCCCGGCAACTGAAAAAGTGTGTCCGTAACAGTCCCATCAAACGGAATCTCGGCCGCCTGGAGAGCAATGCGGTCCCATTCGCCTACAGAATTGACATGAGCGTTCCCGGGCACTCCGTCGTTGCCTGGCCAAATAAAGCGTTCAATCACCGCGTGAAACCGTTTCTCAGCGAGGACACGATCACCGTCTTCAAACTCTCCCCATTCGCTATGCCCCGGGATCTTTTGAACCACTTGTGCAACTCCCCATAGACCAAATGTATTAGAGTTCGTCGCCAAGCTACCCATCATGTTGCGAAGCAACTCCTCGTTCTGAAACTGTGTTGCTCCGTCATCATTTCTTAGATACCCGGTAACCTCTGCCAACTCCCCAACATAGAGAAATGGCTCGTTTTCTTGGCGAGCATTAATCGCGTCAACCAATTGCCTGACTTCCTCGTCAGTTCTCAGATGCTTAAACACAGCCTCAAGCGGAAGACTTCTTTCAGGAGGCAAAAAATAGGGGCTGTTGTCGGGATAAACCTTTGAGTTAAGATTCACCTGCCCTGCAGTACTGTTCATGAATGATACTGTCGAGAACTCATCAGGAAGAGTCGAATTAATGCGCCATTGATCATGTTGCATCGGGTAAGTAGCGCCAATGAGATCAAGCAACAAATAATCTGGAGGACCGTTATCATTTGATTCCCCTCCTCCAAGATCCAGCGTCCGCCACGGAGTTGGAGGTTCATTTTCATCCGGATTGCCCTGAATACCCGTATGCAGCACAGACCAGTATCCTTTCGAGGTAATTCGGCTTCGAGAGTTGTACTCGTCAGGGCGATTGAGTGGGAACGCGCGAGGGGTGTTAGCCTCAGGGGCTTTTACCTGACCTGGACCTCGTTGGAAATATCGCATCTTGCTTTTCTCAGACGAATCATCATCCGGTTCCAGATCCTCTCCTGCGATCGCGTTAAGCTCTCCCGGAGTGCCCTCATCCTCGTCATCGCGTATCCACGACTCTTTGTTCCAACTTAGACGGGGGTCAGAAATCTGCCATGAAACCGTCTTAGGGCCGTCGGTGAAACGCGTATCCAGCTCAAAGTCAGCTTCAAGAACGTGCTCGGACTCATTAGTCTCCCCGAGCGGGATCATCTGCACTGTTCTTTTGGAGTCATTGAGAATCCCCATCCCTAGTCTCAGCTTCACATCGAACTTTAACAGTCCCGTATCTGAGTCAATCAAAAGTGGCTCGTCTTCAGCGTGGTTCCCTCCCGTTTCGTTCTCAAATCGGTCTCTCGTATGAGGTAGAAAATCGCCAAACTTTCCTAGATAACGCCATGGACTCGTAACGACTTTTCTTTCTGTCCCCTTGTTTTTACCCATGCCGTAATTAGTCGAATTTCGGCTCACCAATCTAATGTTCCTGTTAGGGCTGATTCGCAAATTTCCGAGACTAAGTTTGTCGAGCGCATATCTTGGCTTCCCGTTTTGATTCAAGATGGGATCGCCATTAGCATCGCGACGGATGCGCCTATACTGGAAGTTCCAATCCTGGTCATTGCGTCTTTTCGGACGAGCCATCGCCTCCGGATTCGGCGGCCCCAACTCATAAAAATCAGGCATGCCTTCCGGTCTTGCCGCCGTCGGCTCGATGCGCAGATAATCCACTTTTGCCGGGAAATATTTCAGGAATACCTCGGGACCAAGGTCCGGCATGTAGTATTCGGCACTGTAGCGAAACCTCACCTTCTTCTTGCCCGATTTGCTATCGCGAATCACTTGAAAAGTCAGCAAAACTTCAGTGATATAGGGACCGGGATGCTGAGGGAGCATCGGCACAATATCAGCGTCTTCCGAGGAATCCACAGCGGAACTTTTGTCCTCATTTGAATTGAGTTTAATAGGCCAATAATGCCTTTCTGGCCTCCACCAAGTTCGCTCACCGCTGGGCGGAGAATAGATGGTGGAAGATGTCCTGAAAGCATAGTCGCGAGAAAAATTGTTTCTTCCGGTGCTCCGATTGGCATTAGACATTGTTGTGGTTGCCATACGGGCCATGAGGAGCATTGATAGCGCCATTTGATAGCATTCGCGTTCCCCATACTTGTCCACGAAACTTTCATTATAGCCCGGCCATTTGCGAGCCATATAACGCTTCAGCATTTCAAACTGAGCACGATTAACAACATTACCAGCAAGCTCTCTGCGGCCATCCTCATTCTGGACACCATGAGTGAAGCCCATGCTTCCCATTAGGGTGTTTAAATGAAGAACACCGCTGATATCAAAATCAGGGTCCTCGACCTCCGGGCCATTATAAACGAATGGCATCTGATACATGGGACCTGCTTCGAGAGACAGCGGTATATTTGTGGTGAAGAGTCTCGGTTTCCCAAAAGCATTGAATTCGGGGCTGCGGCTGTAAAAAGTCAGGTTGTAACGACTCCTAGTGAACCATTCCCGCTTCTGATTATCAGGCAGATCGACGAATTGAAGAATTGATTCTGGATAACGGGCAAATCCTCGTAACCAGGCATGAGCCAACAACGCGTCTTTATCGAGAAGGCTGGAATCATCAAACAACACATCAAGATTAACTGATCGCGGCCGTCCCAGAGCCCACTCACGATCTTTACTGTTTTCGTTAAACTCCACGTCCCCTGCTCCCGAGGTGAAAAGCGGAGTCATCATCCCCATATCATATTGCTGCCAGAATCCTTGTGGATCTTCATCTCTGCGGGACGGCTTTCCTAGAGCCACATTGAAATTGATCTTGGAACTTTCGTCATCCATCCAGAAGGCGTAGCGGCCCGAAATTTGATTCTCCTCAGAAGCAGTCTCGGCCGGGCGCTCGAGAACCGGCACCCACTTCACCCGCATCGGGGGGTAGTCTCCGTCAATACTAGGCTTACCATCAGCTTGCATCGCCGTCGCAATTGGCGAGTCAGTTCGTCCCGGCAACGGCTCATTAAGGTCAACAGAGTACACGTCCGGATCGTCGGTCTCGTTAGGGGACTGATCCGCTGCCCCGGTATGTAGGGGGATGATAGTCTCTGAGCCATCTTCCTTCACCACAGTCAACCTGCCCGGATTAGTCGCCCACACTTCGCCAGCTGCCACCTCAGCACTCTCACTGATCAACGCAGGCTCTGGAATATTGGTTCTCAGCAATTCGATACCGTGACTAACTGCACCCTGAGTCACCATTTTCGCTCTTTGCGTATTCGCGTAGGCGTGTGAGGCCCGCTGCTCCACTCGCATCGTGGCATAAAAAGCAATCACCATCGCGGTGAGTAAGGCTACAAAAATCAGCGTTAGGATGAGAGCGGCACCGCGCTCACTTACCATCCACGGCAAGCGATTGGGTGAGGGACCGTTGGGTCGCCTCTCTTCATTACAATGTCCTTTCAATTTCAAAGTCCTATGACCCTCCAAGCAGTTTTACTCTTGTCGAAAATGTTCTTGAACGCCGAATTCCGTTGAGATTCAGTGCGTCCTCAAATAGCTCCACCGACGTCTCAAGATCGAGAGAACCATCCGGAAACAAAACGGAAGACATCGGAGGAATTTCCAAGCCCTGCAGAGCAACATCATCATCAACCGTCACGATCGTGATTTCGATTTCAGCGGGCAACCGATTCGCCTTCATGGCGTATTTCGTTTCCCGGAGAAACACCGTGGTCGCTCCGTCTTCAAAAGGTTCAACATTGGCTTGATGAAAGTATCCAGCCGAATTGAAGATCATTTCGCTGGCAGGATGATTCCTAACCTCCGATAACCACGGAATCGGATTACCAAGCAAATCATAACACTGAACCCAAAAAGCTAGCACTCCGTCGGCGGCCGTGGAGACTATCGCATCACGATTAAAGGTATCTTCCTCATCAAACGCCGCATCATTCCAACGATCGAGATACCAGTTTGGCTCAACCGGCGAAGTTCTCATGTTCAGGCTTTCTCTTTCGAGATCCTCGATATTCTCTGAATTACCAACGGCTGGAAAATACGGATTCTCCTTCTTATCGCTCACAAACGGTTTCACAAAAATACGCTTTAACCGAAATAGCTGCCTATCTTCATCACGAAACAGGTAATAGCCCACACACCTGAGATCGCCGTAGCGCCCTAGCGGTGCCATCCAAAGAAGGGCAGGTGATTCCTCAACCACAGATGGAGCTCCAATGTCTCCTAGCATATTCCCCGGAATAACCGCAAACTGCATTCGCGTGTCCACCACTGCCGGAGTTAACTCGCGAGTAAGCAACTCAAGGGCACCTCTGGCTCTTTGGTAAGTCAGCACCTTTCTTTCTGACTCAATCCAAGTTCGTGAAACCGGTTCCACTGCCCCGACCAAAATGACCATTAAGCCGGCGAAGATAACGAACGCCACCAACAACTCAATCAACGAAAGCCCCGCCATGGCTTGCCTTGAATCTGGCAGAACCATCCCATCGCCATGAGGACGAGCGGAACCTTTGTTAGAATCCATATTTAAAATTCAATCTTGGGCTGAAAACCGGGTTCAATTAGTTCCCAGTCAGGCCCGGTCAAAGCATTGATGTAGTAGGAAATACGAACTCTGGGAGCGGCTTCAATCGCAGTTCCATCATCTCGTAGTGGCCAGTAAATCTGCATTCCAACCGCCTTTAGGTCTGAAATATTCTTGGGGGCGTTGGCGCCTTCAATCTCACTTATTTCCAATTCGAGACGGAAAAAAGCCCGTTCGAGAAGAGGATTCTTGATATCTTCAATATCATCAATATATCTCCCCTGCTGATCATAAAAAAGAGGACTGACGCTTGGCTGACCCACAGAAAGAGGGAGACCCTCCATACGATCGTGAGCATCCTCCATCATCGTTCCAATTGCCGTCCTATCCGCACTGTCACGGCTCATCTCCATGGCGTGAGGGAGCATTCCAATAATGGAAATCATTGCCACTGCAGCCACCGCCATCGAAAACGTCACTTCGACGAGGGAAAATGCAATACACCGGGTTTTTTTCTCGATTAATATCATGGACGGTAGATCCGGTAACGACCTGTCAAAGTATCCAGATTGATTTGAGACCAGTTGAAAACCTCGTTACTTTTGTTTGCCTGCCCGGGCTCAATGACCAGAATGAGATTCCTCATTTCAGCGCCCGGTGCTTCCACCCTTCCGGACGGATTGAACTGAAAAAATTTCACCTCCGCCGGCTTTCCATCCGCGCCTTTCGTCGTGAACGTATTTTCGAATAGTTCGAGCACCAAATCACCTCTCACCGAAGAAGCATCTTTTGAGGCGTAGGGGGCACGCCTCACGTAATCGGGAAGGTCGACTGGAAAGGACAAGTCACCTGAGAGGCTAGCCCATTCGCTCATCTGCTCAAATTGACGACGCTTACGATTCCACCCCCAGGCACTGTAGTCACGATATGGCTCATCTGCCTCAGGGACAACAATCCCAACCCTCACCGCGGTATGACGAGCAATCGCCTCACTGCGGCAGAAATTTACAAAATCGGCAAAATTTCGAGTCGAGGTGCTGAGCCCGTTTGACTTTAAAACGTAAAAAGCCCCCCCTGATAGACCCGTTAGGACGGCAATTACAGTTAGAACAGTCAGCATCTCCATCAAGGTAAACCCCCCGGAAAATCCTCTCCGGAACCGCCCTGTTTTCTGATGGCGAACGCTGCGACTCATCCCTGTTCAACTCCCAAGAGACGAGAATAGCGGATTCTGCCATGCATTTACAATGTAAAACATTGATTACGACAAAAAAAGGAGCTGAAGAATTTATACCTATTCAGCAAGAATATGTCGAAATAGGCTGGCCCATTGAGATGCCCGACTACTTCTTTCCTTCGGTTGACTGCTCTTTCGAAGTCTCCTCTGCAGGTGGCGGAATGAATCGAGGATTCTTCCCTTTAAAGGCTTTTTGCTCCAGCTCCTTCACTTGCGGACCATCCTTACCACTGACCACAGAAAAATGGTGAATTATCCCTTCGAACGGAGTGTTTTTCTCCCATCCCTTGTTGGGTGGTTCTTGAGGGTGCAGATCTCCCAGAACGACACTCTTCCCGTCAAGAATCTCTAACCCCTTACTTTTACTCTTCAGGCTGTAGGTCTTTATCTCCCCCTGATTCAGCCCATTGACCCTGATTTTACGGTCGCCACCACAAGTGATCGTCAGGTTCCCTCTGCTACCCTCTTCAAGCTTGCCCAGCGTAAAGGTTTCCACGCCGCTTCCTTTTGGCGCCCAAGCGAATCTCACTTCACTTTTTTTGATATAAAGCCCGAAACCGCCGGCACCACCCTGCATTTCGGCAATGACACCGTCCGTTGACCTTGGTGTTAGGTCAGCTCGTATCTTGACGAACGGCTGACTGGCAGCGAATCCTGAAATCTCGACATTCGCACCGATACCATCAAAGACATAACCGCTCTCTGACTGGGTAGCCCCCTCATTAAGGGTCCTCGTAACCTCTACTTCAGCAGGGCCAACCAAATAAGCTCTCTCTGGCAACTCATCAGTCAAGATCCACGTTCGATCCGCTATCGGAGGAAGACCTGCGAGAGCGGCTGATTTCTGCCCGATAGCATCGGTTTCACTTTTCGGCTTCTCCGGGACCTCTATATCCTTAGCCAACTCACTCATCACGACGAGTTCTCCGGCTGCCAGTTTCGCAAGCCATTCAGGTGCCCCCTCCCATAGGTTTCCCTTTCCAAAAAGATCCTGATAAATCTTCACCAGCCCCTGAAGTTCGTTCTGACGATCCGCGTTTTTTAGCTTGGCCAACATTTCCGCCGAACGCCTCAATGAAGTCTTAGTAAGATCGACTGACCCGCCAAAATTCAAGACATAGGCTCCTGCGTATTGGCGGATCGCCTCTTCCAGAGCACCCATCCCCTCATACGCCATTCCGCGAACGAGGTAGGTTTCAGGATTAGGAACTTCAACATTTCCAACAGCTTCGACACCCTCCTGCCACTTCTCTTTAGAGATGGCAACCCACGCCGCCACTTCAGGCGCCACCCTGCGATAGGATGGTGGAAGGTCAGAAAACTCATCCCGAACGATCGCTGCCTGAGCCGCGATAGCTTCCGTATCCATACGGTTCCGATAACATTCTAACAAACGCACTTTTGCCAATGAAACGAAATTGCCCGGCATTGGGTAATATTGAGAGGCCGGGGAACTAATCACTCTTGTGTAGAGGGAAATTGCTTCATCAACCTTTCCTGATTGAAACGCTTCTTCGGCGCCAATCCATTCGTTGGTGGGAGGAAAGTCAACGTATTCGATCTGACTTCGTAAAAATTGCTGGACCTGCGTTGCTGCTGGCGAAATTCTCCATTTTACCTGACCACGATCAACAGACACCAACTCCACGGTAAGGCTTCGTCCGTCTTTAAGGTGAACGGTGGCTAACTCCGCTGAAGCGAGCCCGCCGCCGAAGACAGCGAGAAACACGAATAAAATAAATGAGCGAAATTTCCCAGCCATATCAACCTGCCTCCGATTGTGTTTTGCTTTGATACTCCTTACGCCACTTAACAAAGATCTCTTTAGCCTTATCAACGCCAGCATGATCGAGATGCCCCATTCTCTTGAGCATGTCCTGCAGCACTTTGAGCGCCTTTAGATCCTCGCCGCTTTCTTTTGTGATCCCAGCCGTTCTTAGGTAGGCCTTCGTCGACCAGTCCAAGTGGCCCGGGAAGTTGGCATAGATACTGACGTAGACCTTCAGAGCGTCTGCTGTGTTACCCGCTTTGTCGAAACACTCAGCCAGCCGGTAGTTCGCTTCAGGACGACTGATCCTCCAACCCGTGTTCTCCAAATACTGCTCCCAAATTGGCTGTGCTGCCCCATAGTCGCCCTCTTTGATCTTGATTCGGGCCATTCCGAGAACGGCCTTTTCCTGAAGCTCATCGTTCGGCACCTCAGCGAGAACCCGCAAGAACTTCTCCATCGCTTCTCCCCGCTGGGAGGGATCTTCTGACTTAGCTTGGATCTCTGCTGTATCAATCAGGCAGTATTCAAAGTTGGCACTGCCCGGGCGATTATCGAGAATGTACTGATAAAGGACTTTTGCTTCTTCTGCACGATTCCGGACATTTGCTTTCCATCGAGCCAGACGAACGACCGGATAGTTACTCTGCTCTTCTGGTTTGAAACCTGCTTCGAGGCGGTAGAACTCTTTGTCGACTTTTTCCTGTTCTACTTCCTGCCTCTCGAGGGCATCGGCCTTTGCCACGGTGGCCCATCCCATTAGGCAGGGAGTTGCGCCTCGCTGATCTTGAAGCCCGTTTATCTGTTCAAAGAAAAACTCAGGTTCAAACTCATCCTTCAGAAACTCAACATAGCTTCCAAACATCTCCGCGAGAACTGGGGAAAGCGGTTCGCCTTGATTCTCCCAGACCACGTCGCGCAATTTCTGAAGTCCCTCATCTTTTCGCCCTTGTTCTACCAGCATGGGAAGAGAGGCCACCAGAACATCGTTTTTATAATCAGATTCCGGGTGATTATCACGGAACTCGTTGTAGTGGGCGGAGGCCTTGTCCCATGCTTCGATTTCGACGGTCTGAACAACCAACTGCCACAGAGCATAAGCGACCGTATCCGGCTGCCCCAGCTGTTTACCACCATCTCTCCCGTTGAGATAGCAAAGTTCAACTTCAGCAAACTCACTTCCAAGCGTTGCCAGAATATCGCCTCTCAAGTTCCAGGATACCGCGTGGACTTCGTGGCCTGGAAACTCACTAATTACACGCCCCACCTTGGCGAGAGCGGCATCCATCTCATCGATCATGAACTCAGCCATGGCACACTGATAGAGTGCTGTGGGAACCAGCGTTGATTCAGGATACTTCTGGAGATAGCTATTGAGGATCTCAGCGGCTTCCGCCCACTTGGCGAGGCGCACTTTAGACAAGCCGAGGAAGAACTGAGCCAGTTCCATTCGCTCACCATTCGGGTAGATATTGAAATACTTAGACAGTTCCTGGTCGGCTTCTTCATAGTGACCGAGCTGAAACGCCGAAGCACCGAAGACAAAGTCGGGAATATCGCGAATTTCTTCGCCAGCCTCCATGTCAGCACGAACCTCGCCAGAAACTTCGTAGGAGTCCTCGTATTCTTCACGGATAAACAGAATCTCAACCAAAACCCGTGCCACGCCCGGCTTCAGCTCGTGATCCGGGAATTCATCAAGGAACTGCCGCCCATAATGATAAGCACTTTTCCACTGCTCTGTCTGAGCCGCAGACACCACCGCATTGTGAAGAAAGACAGGGCGCTGCTCATGTTGCTTCCCGGCAATATCTGATAATTGCGAGAAAGCAACGTAACTTCCCGAAAAGTTCTGAAGGATGAAGTGAATCGAGCCGACCCCGTTTAGAATCCTGACGTATTCCAAAGGAAGCTGCTTCATTTCTTTGTCCAGTCCCACCAGGGACTCCATTTTCTTGGCTTCGAGTGACTTGGCAACCACCCGATTCTCCAACTGTTCATAGCGACGTCGAAGTTCCGGTTCGAGGAGGTTGGGGTTTACCATCCTCTCATACCAAGCTAACGCGCGAATGGGATCAGACTGGCTCATTGCCAACTGCGCTAGATACTCAAAGCGCTCGTTTCTATCATGGCGCTCAATGAAAGGATCCTGATCGACGACACTTCGGTAGGTATTCAAAAATTCGCGAACACGCGGATATTCAACTTCTGGAGTCCAGTCGTCTGCCATCACCATAAAGATGGTTTCACGTAAACCGTCGCTGTGAGATTCACTGGATAATGGATTCACCAAATACTGGTAGCCTTTTTCTAACTCCCCCGCTTTCAGGTAACACCGTCCCAGGTTAACCCCGACAAAAATCAGGTTGATGGCAGAGTCTCCCTTTCCCTCAACGAGGACCTTTTCGTAGCGAGCAGCTGCCTCTTTCCACTTCTCGAGCTTCATTTCGGTATTCGCCCACTGCACGAGTGCTGAATTCTGAAAATTGTTGGGGCGCAGTCCCTGCTTCTCTTCGTCGCTCAATCCATCGAGATATTTATTATTGAACTTCTCGTAGCAGGTTTTGAACGAATCGACCGCTCCTGCGTAGTTCTCTTTTCCAAGTTGAGCTAACCCTCGGACAAAGTAAAAATGACCAAAAACAGGGCCATAATCTTTGAGGCCATAGGATCCATGCTCTTTGATAATCGCATTGGCAGCCGACAGGCCCTCATCCCACCTCTGTGCCTGCACAGCGGCCGTCGCCTTGTTGTAACCAACCACGGGATCGGTGACATCCTCTTCCTGAGCAAGCGCTAATCCAGAAATCAATAATCCGAAAATCCACACGAACACTATCCGTGCAGACTCTTTCTTCCTCGAACTACCAATCCTTATCATCAAATTACTAACGCTCTACTAAAGTCGGCCACTATACTTGCCGGGATTTTTCAGGTAATCGTAACCATCAATGGGCTCACCATTTTTATCCACAATCGTGTAACTTCCTTTGGTCTCACGAGCGACCTCCGCAAACTGCTCCATCCCCTTCGTTGTCTGCATTGCTACGGTATTGATCACAGGCCGCCCGAATTTTTTGTTTGTTGCGAGGATAGGCCCGGGCGTGTTGCCACCTGTTCCATCTGCCATGAAAAAGATAACGTCTGGAGCCGGTTCCAAGCGATGCGCCACATCTAAAGCAAGGCCCCAATCGGTTCCATAAAAGAGTTTTTCGCTGCGGATAAAGTCCATCGTCCTTTTTGCGTTGGCAGAGGAGCCCTGAATCCAATCGGCCTTGGGCATGCCAGAGTCAGGACCTTCAAACTCGTAGTCGCCAGCACCCCCAACACTCCTAAACTCGTAGGACTTACCACCTGGGCCCTTGGCGATGTTGGTCCTGTTGCCTCGATTTTCATTTAGAGACCATCCTTTTTCCCCATAGTAAGCTCCTCCGGCAAAAAGCAGAACTTGATACTGCACACCTTTGAGTGACTTAAGAGCCTTCTCCAACTCACCATTTCGCAGTTCGACTTGATTCGGCCTCATGGAACCGGAGTGGTCCAAAACAAACAAAAATCTTTTGCCCGTCGACGAACCGCCGAAGAATGAGGCACCGCTTCCGAGTCCAGAACCACCACTCCCAAAGCCACCACTTCCAAAATCAGCATCACCGAGACCCAGCGGGCCCTTGCTGGTCTTCGTCACGTTAGGGAGAGAAATCTTAGCGACTGCATTCGCCCTCATCAACTGCGCCATCGGAGCCGCTGCTGCGGAAGAAGCCGATGTCTTCTTGGTCTGCTTCACCACATTCTTCTTCTGCATCTCCTGCTTTTTGACCGGTGGTCCAATCACCGCAGCAACAATTTCTGGTTCATCCCTCTGCTCGGGCAGGATCACCACCAGCATAGCGATCAAAGCGATCACCACGTGGACAGCAATGGCGACGGCAATGGC
>PBSY01000009.1 GCA_002726915.1 Verrucomicrobiales bacterium
TGCGCCGTCACCGCTCTGATAGAGAGATGGCGGATGCTTCCAACCGACTTTTTCTTCTCGATGGCATGGCGCTCGTTTACCGAGCACACTTTGCTCTGATTCGCAGCCCCATCTATACCTCGAAGCGCGTTAACACCTCCGCGCTCTACGGCTTTACCATGAACCTGCTGGATTTGCTCGAGAACCAGTCACCCACACATCTCGCCGTAGCCTTCGACACCTCTGATCCGACACCACGTCACAAGATCTACCCAGAGTATAAGGCCAACCGCGAAGACATGCCCGAAGACCTCGCCGCCCAACTTCCCCACGTGAAACGGCTCATCGAAGCATTCAACATTCCGGTGATTGAATGCCCGGGCTGGGAAGCTGATGACATTATCGGAACGCTTGCTCGCAAAGCCGATGCAGAGGGGGGCTACGAAACTTACATGGTGACCCCAGATAAGGACTTCGCTCAACTCGTCACCGAGACCACCCGCATCTACAAGCCAGGCCGCCAGGGCTCCGCGCCGGAAATTCTCGACCGCGCCGCCATTTGTGAAAACTGGCAAGTTCAGGATCCGCTTCAGACGATCGATATTCTCGGACTCTGGGGTGATGCCTCAGACAACATTCCCGGCGTCCCGGGGATCGGCGAAAAGACCGCAAAAAAGCTCGTTGCCCAGTTCGGCAGCATGGAGGCCCTGCTTGAGAGTACTGACCAACTGAAAGGTAAGCAAAAAGAGAACGTCGAGAATAACACCAAGAAGGCACTACTCTCCAAAAAGTTGGTCACGATCATGATCGATGCTCCTGTCAAAGTTGGCTTCGACGAAATTAAACTTAGTGAGCGAAATCATGAAACCCTTAAATCGCTCTTTGTGGAATTTGAATTTGATTCTATCGGCAAGCGCCTCTTCGGAGACGAGTTCCAAGCCGGCAGAGGTCACAACACGGCGGATGATGTCGGCGGACTAACTCCCAAGCTCACCACAATTAAAGATCACAAGAAATCGTATCGCTACCTTCGCGCTGATAACGAGACAGGTCGCTCCGAGCTTATTGTCGAACTCTCTGGCAAAAAATCCTTCTGTTTTGATCTAGAAACCGATTCGCTAGATGAAAAGACCACCAGTATTATCGGTATCGCCTTTTCTTGGGAAAAGGACCAAGGCGCCTATGCTGAAGTGCCTGCGGGCGACCTGGGAAAAGCGATCGTGGAATCCTTTCGTCCCATTCTTCAGGGTTCTGCTGAAAAGATCGGCCACAACCTCAAATTCGATATCGGCGTTTTACAATGGCAGGGGATCTCCGTCAGCACGCCTGTTTTCGACACCATGCTGGCCCATAGCCTGATCGAGCCCGACCAGCGTCACAAAATGGACTACCTTGCCGAGTCGATACTCGGCTATACACCGATCTCTTATGATTCCGTCTTTGGTAAGGATGGAGAGAAAAGCGGTCAGATGAACCTTTTCGGCGAGGCCGAGATGACCGGCGAAGATGTCAGCGGCCCCACCTTCGATGACGTCGCCCAGTATGCCTGTGAGGATGCTGATGTGACCTGGCAACTGGCAACCATTCTGAAAGAAAAAGTCGAAGAACTCGAACAGCACCGCGTTCTCTACGACATTGAAAATCCACTAGTCCCTGTGCTTGTTACCATGGAAGCAGAGGGAATTCGCGTTGATCCTAATACCCTCAGTGATATTGGCACCACCCTCGGCGAGAAGATCGACGAATTAGAAAAAGCTGTCTATGAGTCTGCCGGAACCCAATTCAATCTCAATTCTCCCAAGCAGGTCGGTGAAGTGCTTTTCGACAAAATGCACTTGGTTGAGAAACCCAAGAAGACCAAGACCGGACAATACAAGACCGATGAGCAAACCTTGCGCTCACTCGCTGCGAGTCACGATGTTGTCCGAGACCTACTTTCCTATCGGGAGGCCGCTAAACTAAAAAGCACCTACGTCGACGCTTTGCCGGACTCCATCTTTCCCGGCACCGGCCGGATTCACACGACGTTTCATCAACTAATGACGGCGACCGGTCGCCTCGCGTCGAACAACCCCAATCTCCAGAACATCCCGATCCGCTCCGATCAGGGGCGGGAAATCCGCCGGGCTTTTATTCCCCGCGGCAAGGAATTCACCCTCCTGGCAGCTGACTACTCACAGATCGAACTCCGGGTGATGGCTTCACTATGTGAAGACAAGGCCATGATCGAAGCTTTTAATAACGGTCTCGACATCCACACGGCAACGGCCGCCCGTGTTTTTGATGTTGAACCTGAAAAGGTTCCTTCCCATATGCGCCGCACCGCCAAGATGGTCAACTTCGGCATCATTTACGGTATCTCAGCCTTTGGATTATCGCAGCGACTCAACGGCGAAATTTCGCGCAGCGAAGCCTCGCAGATTATTGAAGAGTACTTCAAGCAATACCCCGGGGTCAAAGACTTCCAGAGTAGCACCATCGAACAAGCCAAGTCAGACGGCTACGTGGAAACAATGACCGGCCGGCGCCGTTACCTAAGGGACATCGACTCCCGCAATGGCACTATTCGTGCCGCCGCAGAACGCACTGCCATCAACACCCCGATTCAGGGCACCGCCGCCGACATGATTAAAATCGCAATGGTGAATGTAGCCAACCTCCTCGATTCAGGTGGCTACGAATCTCGCATGCTCCTTCAGGTGCACGACGAACTCGTCTTTGATCTGCACCAAGATGAACAGGAAGAATTAGTTCCCAAGGTCGAAGAGGCAATGATGACAGCTCTGCCACTCAGTGTCCCGATCGTAGTCGAGTCCGGCACCGGAAAGAACTGGCTTGAGGCCCATTAATGAAAAAACCCGCTTCCCCTCGGAAGCGGGTTTTTCGAAATCCTAAGCAACTAGGAGAAGAAGTTTACTCTTCGCCCGCGCCGTTTTCAGCCGCCTCACCAAGGCCGTAGCGCTCAAAGCGAGAGATGCTGATTTCGTCACCAGTCTCCTTGGAGAGTTCACCGACAAGATCCTGAATAGATTTTTCGGTGTCCATGATGAAAGCCTGTTCAAGGAGGCAGTTGGTAGCGTAGAACTTACTCATCTTCCCTTCGATGATTCGCTCGATAATGTCAGCGGGCTTATCTTTCATCTGCTCGCGGAAGATATCTTTCTCAGCTTCAACGAGCTTGGAGGAAACCTCGTCGCGGCCGACGCAGATTGGTTGGGAAGCTGCGATATGCATGCCGATATTCTTGACGAATGTATTGAAAGCTTCGTTAGAGGCGGGTTCAGCCTTTCCAGCTTTAACTTCAACCAAGACACCAACACGACCTGCCATGTGAATGTAGGAGCCGACGACACCTTCGCTGTCGAGTTCATACTTCGCGAATCGGGTCAGGCCCATGTTTTCGCCAAGCTCACCGACCTTAGCCTTGATGAACTCATCGAGAGTCGCCGCGTTACCGGAGAACTCCTGCTCGAGAAGAGCGCCGAGTGTATCAACGGTCTTGCTGGTCGAAGCGTGGTCCAGAATCTGTTCCACAAAAACAGTGAAGTTCTCGTTCTTTGCAACGAAGTCAGTCTCGCAGTTGACTTCAACGAGGACGCCAGACTTGCCGTCATCAGAAATACGAGAAGCAACAACACCTTCCTTAGCGGCGCGGCCAGCCTT
Source organism: Verrucomicrobiales bacterium (assembly GCA_002726915.1). GTDB lineage: Bacteria > Verrucomicrobiota > Verrucomicrobiia > Verrucomicrobiales > DEV007 > Arctic95D-9. The sequence continues at coordinate 3,643 of PBSY01000009.1, forward strand.
TTTTTCAGCGTCAGCGATGCCTTTTTTGCGGAGAATGGTTTCCGCCTCCGCAAGGTCGCCATCCGCCTCGTTGAGCGCGGCTTTGCAGTCCATCATACCTGCGTTAGTCTTGTCCCGAAGGGTCTTAATCAGAGCTACTGTGATTTCGGCCATAATATATCGTTGGTTTTAAAGGTAATCAGTGGGTCGAACGGATTCCTCAAACGGGTTCTACCTAGGGGTCTCCGTATCAATCTTGTCGTATTAAGACAGAATGTCGTGAACAGCGATGCCACCTATCAAGGTCGTGGCTCGCTTATTTGGCGGCCGGGGTGATTGGCTCGATGAGTTTCTGAAGGATGACACGGATCGAACGAATCGCGTCATCATTCGAAACAATTGGATAATCGATCACATCGGGATCCGCGTTGGAGTCCACCATCGCTACAATCGGGATGCGAAGCTTACGGGCTTCGTTGATCGTATTATACTCGCGAGCGGAATCCACAACCACGACCGCGTCAGGAAGGCGAACCATATTACGGATACCGGAAAGTCGCAGGTGGAGCTTTTCTTTCTCACGGTTGAGAGAAGCAATCTCCTTTTTAGACATTTTCTTGAAGTCAGGAGACTTCTGTAAATTCTCGAGATATTCCATGCGGCCAACACTCTTACGCACAGTCTCAAGGTTAGTTAAAGTGCCACCGAGCCAGCGGTGATTAACGTAGAACTGCTTTGTAGTGTCGGCGGCCTCGCGGACAGCTTCCTGAGCTTGGCGTTTACAACCGACGAAAAGGATTTTCTTACCGGAAGAGGCTAGATCAGAGAGAAACTTTCCAGCGGAATTGAGCTGTTCGACGGTTTTATCGAGGTCGATCAGGTGAACGTTGTGCTTCTCTCCGAGGAGAAACTGTCGCATCTTAGGATTCCACTTGCGGGACTGGTGACCGAAATGGACACCAGCTTCGACGAGTTCAGTAATGAGTTCGTTTGACATGTTTTGAGTCGGGCCTTGTTGCAGGCAACCGAAATGGGGTGGAGAGCCCAACTTTTCTAATTCTTCCCGGTTCTTTCGAACCGCTGTCTCTCCGGTTATTTCGTTGATGGGCGGAAGGGGGGCACTAAACGCTCAAATCACTAAAAATCAAACAAAAAGCCAAGCGCTCTTGCCAGAAAAGACAGGGGCGCTTCCGTTCCCGAAAGCGCCCTGCCTGTTGAATTTGTCTTTTGACGGATGCTCAGGTTATCAAGCTGTCTCTTCGACAGTCTCCTCAGCTCCCTCTTCGGCTGAAACATCTTCTTCTCCTTCAGGCTGAATAGGCTCTGCCAACTCAGCCACACGCATGCCTCGAGTCGTGGTGAAACCGGTTCCCGCAGGAATGAGGTGACCCATGATGACATTTTCCTTAAAACCGCGCAGGTAATCGATCTTACCAAGCGTGGAGGCCTCAGTGAGCACCCGAGTCGTATCCTGAAACGAAGCCGCAGAAATAAAGCTTTCGGTCTCAAGGGACGCCTTAGTGATACCCAGTAACACCGGCTCACCTTCAGCAGGCTTACCGCCCTGGTCAGTGATATCCTCATTAATGGCCTCGAAGGTAGTTTTCTCGATCTGGTCGCCCCAGAGGAACTGAGTATCGCCCGGATCGGTGATACGAACCTTACGAAGCATCTGGCGGATGATGATCTCGATATGCTTATCGTTAATCTCAACGCCCTGCAGACGATAAACGTCTTGAACCTCGCTCACGAGGTGCTCCATAAGAGCGTGTGGCCCTAAGATCTCAAGAATGTCATGCGGAATCACCGCACCTTCAGTTAGCTTTTGGCCCTTGTGAACCGTATCGCCAGGCTGAATGAGGTAGTGTTTACCGAGCGGGATGAGATGTTCTTCCTGCTCGCCAGTCTCAGGATCAGTGACGATGAGCTTGCGCTTAGCACGAACCGTTCCACCGAGCGAGACTTCACCATCAATCTTGGCGATCTCTGCGATCTCCTTCGGCTTACGAGCTTCGAAAAGCTCGGCCACACGAGGAAGACCACCAGTAATATCCTTGGTTTCGGAGACTTTACGTGGTGTTTTAGCAAGTTGATCACCACCCGTAACCTTCTGACCCTCCTTAACTGAAAGGTGAGCCCCGGTCGGGATCGAATACGTCGCCAATTCTTCTCCAGTCTTCGGATCAACAATCATGATCTGTGGATGGAGATCTTCCTTGTGCTCGATCACAACGAGACCCTTTGTATTGGTTTCCTTATCGATTTCCGTATCAAGGGTGATACCCTGAATCATGTCACGGAAGGCAATCTTGCCGGCTTTCTCGGTAATTACAGGAACGCTGTAGGGGTCCCACGTAGCAAGGGTTTCACCCTTTTTGACCTCACCGTTGTCAGCCACGCGGATCACAGAACCAGAGACCACATTGTAAGATTCAAGCTCACGACCATTTTTGTCGTGAATAGAAATCGTACCATTCTTGTTAAGAGCAACGAAGGTTTTATCTGGGGTTTCAACCGTGCGCAGGTTGTTGTAATGCACCACACCTTTGGCCTTAACCTTAATAATCGGCTGCTTGAACGTTCCGGAGGCGACACCACCGACGTGGAACGTACGCATTGTTAACTGCGTACCGGGCTCACCGATCGACTGGGCAGCAATAATGCCTACAGCCTCACCGTCCTTAGCCATCACATTAGTAGCGAGGTTCATGCCGTAACACATCGCACAACAACCGCGACGGCTTTCGCAGGTTAGAACCGAGCGAATCTTGAGTTGCTCGTGACCGATGTCGTTGAGGCGCAGAGCGATCTCTTCGTCGATCATGTCACCTGGCTTCACGACGGTCTCATCACCATTAACCACCTTCTCCGCCGCAACACGGCCGTAAATTCGGGTCTTCAGGTCAACAACTTCTTCGTCGCCCTCATAGATGGACTTCACCGTGATACCGTTTGCGGTTCCACAGTCCTCTTCCGTGATGATCACATCTTGAGCTACGTCAACCAGCTTACGGGTCATGTAACCGGAGTCAGCAGTCTTAAGCGCTGTATCGGCCAAACCTTTGCGAGCACCGTGCGTTGAGATGAAGTATTCCAACACGGAAAGACCGGAGCGAAAGTTCGAGATAATAGGACGCTCGATAATCTCACCTGAAGGCTTGGCCATCAAACCACGCATACCGGACAGCTGCTTAATCTGCTGACGGTTACCACGAGCTCCGGAATCCACCATCATGAAGAGCGGGCTCGGAAGATCTTTACCTTCGTTGTGCTCGATCGTACGGAAGAGCGCTTTGGTGATCTCGTCTCCGGCATGAGTCCAGATGTCGACGATCTTGTTGTAACGCTCCTTATTGGTGATGACACCGGCGCGATACTGATCGTTAGCCTTCTTCACCTCAGCGGACGCTTGGGTTACTTCGATTTCTTTCTCATCCGGGATGATCATGTCGAAAATACCGACAGAAGTTCCGGAACGAGTAGCTTCCTTAAAGCCAAGCGCCTTGAGGGCATCGAGAGAAACCACGGTGCCGTCCTGACCGGCCACCTGATAACAGCGCCAAATGATGTCGGAGAGTTGCTTTTTGGCAACAGTTCCGTTGAAGAAACCAAGATTCTCAGGCCAAATCTCGTTGAAACGAACCCGGCCAGCAGTGGTCACGATGACCTTCTTGGAAGGATCACCATAAATGCGACTCTCGGCCTCGTAGTCCGGGTTTCGCAGACGGATCGGATCGTGCATATCGATGGAGCGATTAGCAACCGCGAACTCAACTTCTGAGGTATCGGAAAAAAGAGGAAGCTTAGGCTCAAGATCAGGGTCACGCAGCGGAATCTGACGACAGTATGTCAGGAAGTAAGAACCGAGCGTAATATCCTGCGAAGGAGTCGTGATCGGCTTACCACTCGAAGGCGTGAAGATGTTATTCGGCGCCAGCATGAGCATACGAGCTTCCATCTGAGCCTCCACTGAAAGCGGAACGTGAACCGCCATCTGGTCACCATCGAAGTCAGCGTTGTAAGCCGAGCAGGTCAGAGGGTGAAGACGGATTGCGGATCCCTCGATGAGGACCGGCTCGAATGCCTGAATGGAAAGACGGTGAAGGGTGGGCGCACGGTTGAGGAGAACCGGATGACCCTTAGTCACCTCTTCCAGAATATCCCAGACCTCAGGGGTCTTGCGCTCAATGAGCTTCTTGGCCGAACGCACCGTGTGCACGTATCCAAGTTCCTTGAGGCGGCGAATGATGAAAGGCTCGAAAAGAACGAGAGCCATCTTCTTGGGAAGACCGCACTGATGAAGCTGGAGCTCAGGTCCAATCACAATAACAGAACGACCAGAGTAATCGACCCGCTTACCAAGCAGATTCTGACGGAAACGTCCACCCTTGCCCTTCAACATGTCGGATAGCGACTTGAGAGCGCGGTTACCTGCTCCGGTCACGGCACGTCCATGACGACCGTTGTCGAAAAGAGCATCGACCGCTTCCTGGAGCATACGCTTCTCATTCCGGATAATGACATCAGGCGTCTTTAGCTGGAGAAGATTCTTTAGACGGTTGTTCCGGTTGATAACACGACGGTAGAGATCGTTGAGGTCGGAAGTTGCAAAACGGCCACCTTCCAATGGAACAAGCGGACGTAGGTCCGGTGGAATCACTGGCAGCACTTCGAGAATCATCCACTCGGGACGTGTCTTGGAGTAGTGGAAACCCTGAGCCAACTTGAGACGCTTGGCGAGTTTTTTGCGGACCTGCTTGGAGCGGGTTTTGCCCATCGCTTCTTGAAGCTCTTCAATGAGAGCAGGGAGATCCGCACGGGAAAGAAGGTCGCGAACAGCCTCAGCGCCCATACCAGCCTGAAAACCTTCCATGCCGTATTCCTCCTGAGCGTCGCGGAACTCGATTTCAGTCAGAAGCTGACCTGACTCAAGAGGCGTGTTACCGGGCTCGATGACGATGTAATCTTCGTAATAGATGACGCGCTCAAGCTGGCGCGCACTCATATCAAGCATGAGGCCAATACGAGACGGCATGCATTTGTAAAACCAAATGTGGGACACCGGAACGGCAAGTTCGATGTGGCCCATACGCTCGCGGCGGACGCGTGAAAGCGTCACTTCCACTCCGCAACGGTCGCAGACCGTTCCTTTATGCTTGATGCGCTTATATTTACCGCAGGCACACTCCCAGTCCTTGGTAGGACCGAAAATACGCTCACAGAAGAGACCACCCTTCTCCGGCTTAAATGTCCGATAGTTGATGGTTTCGGGATTCTTAACCTCTCCACGACTCCAGGAACGGATCGTTTCGGGGTTAGCTACCGTGATGCGAACGTGGTCGAAACTGTCGGTCTTGCGTTCAAGGCCGAAGATTTCATCCAGGTGGGTTTCTGAGCTAAGTGTTGGGACTGACACGGGTTTGATGGGCTAAGGTTCGAAAAAAAAAATAAGTAAGTCGACGAAGTGGACTAAGAAATTGCAAGGCTGTCAGAAAGAATCTCCTCAGGTGATCGTTCTGAGGACCCAACTTTAACGTCGAGACCCAGACTCTGCATTTCTTTGATCAACACGTTAAAGGACTCCGGAGTGCCGGCGTCGAGCGTGTTGTCTCCTTTCACGATGGATTCGTAAATCCTCGTCCGTCCCTGCACGTCGTCCGACTTAACAGTCAGGAGCTCCTGCAGTGTGTATGCGGCGCCATAAGCTTCAAGAGCCCAAACCTCCATCTCTCCAAAACGCTGACCACCGTATTGGGCTTTACCACCCAGCGGTTGTTGCGTCACGAGCGAGTAAGGTCCGACCGCACGTGCGTGAATTTTGTCTTGCACCAGATGGCCAAGTTTCAGCATGTAAATGACACCCACCACAACTTGCTGGTAGAACGCTTCACCGGTACGACCGTCGTATAGGGTCGACTTACCGTTGGTTCCAATCCACTCGTGGCCTTTAATGGCTTTCGCTTCCTCAAGGTATTCAACGATCTTCGACTCGGGGATACCGTCAAAAACTGGAGTTGCCACCTTAAATCCGAGGGCGCGGGCAGCAACACCTAGGTGAGTTTCAAGCACCTGACCAACGTTCATTCGGCTAGGCACACCCAGTGGGTTGAGACAGATATCAACCGGAGATCCATCCTCAAGAAAGGGCATATCTTCCTCAGGGACAATAGTCGCAACCACACCCTTGTTGCCGTGTCGACCCGCCATCTTGTCTCCAACAGAGAGTTTGCGCTTCTTGGCGACGTAGACCTTCACCTGTTTGATGACACCTGGATCAACTTCGTCACCGGATTCGATACGGTCTAATTGACGCTCCCGCTCCATGTCGATGTCGGCAAACTTCTGCTCATAGCTGGAAATAATGTCGAGGATCTTGTTACGGATCGGGCTAGGATCAATCTCCACGTTAGAGTAGTTATCGGCCAGCTTGCGAAGCAGCGTCTTGGTGATCTTGCGGTTTGCAGGAATAATGATCTCTCCGGTGCGGCCGTTGACCACATCAAGAGGGATCTTTTCGCCAAGAAGGATGTCGGAGAGCTTTTCGGTAAGCTGCTCAGTGAGTTCCTCATGACGACGCTTGTGTTCGTCGATGATTTGCTTCTGCTGCTTCTGCTGCTCTTTCGGGTCTAGCTTCTCTTTGGAGGAGGCGTTACGTGAAGAAACACGCACGTCCATCACGATTCCAGTGCAGCCAGAGGGGACGCGAAGCGAGGTGTCTTTAACATCAGCGGCCTTTTCACCGAAGATGGCGCGCAAGAGTCGTTCTTCCGGTGCCAGTTCAGTCTCGCTCTTCGGAGTGATCTTGCCGACTAAAATATCGCCGGGCCGAACTTCTGCGCCCACGCGAACTACACCGTCAGGCCCGAGGTCCTTGAGAGCCTCTTCACCAACATTTGGAATATCACGAGTGATCTCTTCCGGACCAAGCTTGGTGTCACGAGCACCGATGTCGAATTCGTCCACGTGAATCGAGGTATAAACATCCTCTTTTACGATACGCTCTGAGATAACGATAGCATCCTCGAAGTTATAACCGTTCCATGGCATGAAAGCGACGAGCACGTTCTTACCTAGCGCCAGCTCACCGCCCTCGGTATTTGGACCGTCAGCCAGAACCATGCCTGCCTTGACTTTGTCACCGCGCTTCACGATCGGCTTTTGGTTGATGCAAGTGCCTGCATTGGAGCGCATGAACTTTCGAAGCGGATAAACATAGGTGCCCTTGTCTTCTTCGCTTTTAAGTTTAAACGGGTTCGTAAGGAACTGAGCTTCGGAGCAGGGAAGCTCCCCGTCCTTGCTCACGACGATAATCTCGGCAGTAGCAGCCGCTACAGTTCCGTTACCCTCGGCGACAACCACCGCGCGGGAATCCTGAGCCACCTTGGCTTCCATACCGGTTCCAACATAGGGGGACTCCGAAACGAGAAGCGGCACGCCTTGGCGTTGCATGTTCGACCCCATGAGAGCGCGGTTGGCATCATCGTGCTCAAGAAATGGAATCAGCGAAGCGGCCACAGAAACGAGCTGCTTCGGAGACACGTCCATGTAGGTCGCTTCAGTCGGATCCACTTCAATAAATTCCCCTAGGTGACGCACCGTGATCTTTTCCGTCTGAAAGACGCCTTTGTCATCGATCGGGTTATTAGCTTGGGCAATGAGGTAGCTTTCCTCCTGGTCAGCAGTGAGGTAATCAATCTTCTTGGAAACCTTACCTTTGACAATTCGGCGGTAGGGCGTCTCGATAAAACCGAACTCGTTAATCCGAGCGTAGCAGCTCATCGAGTTGATCAGACCAATGTTCGGACCTTCTGGAGTCTCGATCGGGCAGATGCGTCCGTAGTGAGACGGATGAACGTCACGCACTTCAAAACCAGCTCGGTCGCGATTCAGACCACCGGGCCCAAGCGCCGAGAGCCGCCGCTTGTGCGTCAGCTCGGACAGAGGGTTAATCTGGTCCATGAATTGGCTCAACTGGGACCGACCGAAGAAGTCACGAACCACAGCGGCGAGAGCTTTAGGGTTAACCAACTTGGAAGGCGTCATGCCATCCAGATTAATATCAAAAAGAGTCATACGCTCTTTGACAAGCCGTTCGGTACGGGCCAAGCCGACCCGGCATTGATTAGCGAGAAGTTCGCCAACTGCACGTATACGGCGGCTACCGAGGTGGTCGATATCGTCAAGCACCCCTTCTCCGGCACGAAGCCCAAAGAGGTAAGCCATCGCAGCGATGAAGTCGTCGGAAGTGACCACACGTTCGTTATCATCTACACCAAGACCAAGCTTTTGGTTGATCTTATAACGACCCACGCGGGTGAGATCATATTTCTTCGAGTCGAAGAAAAGACGCTTCAGAAGTGCGCGCGCGTTGGCGACAGTTGGAGGGTCACCAGGGCGAAGGCGGCGGTAGATATCTTTGAGCGCTTCCTCTTCATTGGTCGCTGGATCTTTCTTAAGCGATTTGATGAGGAGATCGTCATGAGCCGCGTTAACTACCGGGACGGACTTGATACCAAGACCGTGAAGTTGCTGTATTACCTCGAGGGTCAGTGGTTCATAGGCCTTTGCCACAATGATGTCTCCATCAGCGACGTCTTCAAAAATGATCTGGTTAGCAAGGTCAGCCTCATCAATTTTCGGATCGATCTTGAGCTTACCAATATCATAAAACTGACGAATGATGTCTTCGTCAGTCGGGAAGCCGACGGCACGAAGGAACGTCGTCGCAAGAAACTTACGGCGCCGACGACGTCTATCGAGGTAAACATAAAGGAGGTCGTTCGTATCGAACTGGACTTCCATCCAGGAACCACGGTCAGGAATGATGCGGAATCCGAAAAGAGTTTTGCCGTTGAGGTGCTGATTGGTCTCAAAGCAAACGCCAGGTGAGCGGTGCAATTGAGAAACAACTACACGTTCAGCCCCGTTGATCACAAACGTGCCACGGCGCGTCATCATGGGAAGCTCACCCATGTAGACTCGCTCCTCTTTAGTTCCCGACTCATCCGTCAGGGAGAAAGTGACATAAAGCGGAGCGCTAAACGTTTCGCCGTCACGAAGCGCTTCCAAGGCTGTCAGCTTTGGCTCGCCTACTTCGTATTTCGAGAAGTCGAGAGTGAACTTTTCGTCATAACTCTGGATCGGGAACACCTCCTGAAAAACCGATTGAAGGCCGGTAGAAACGCGGTCTTTCGGTGCGGTTTCCTCTTGTAGAAACTCCTTGTAGGAATCGAGCTGAACTTCGATAAGATTCGGAGTATCGATAGCTTCTTCGATCTTTCCGAAATGTTCGCGTTCAAGTTTCTTCGCTGCTGCTGACATAATGGCGCTGGTTTGGGGTCACAAATTCGTCCTCGTGGTTTGGTTAATGTCTTGCTGTCCCCCATGACTTACGTGCTGGAGGGATTGTTGCGAGGCAAAAACCGATTCTTATACACCACGAGACGACGAAGCCCGGATGCTTCTAAGCAGCCGGGATTCGACGTCCGTCGGTTATTTCAGATTGTCGGAGTGCACTATTTCTGGAGTGTCAACGATTGAATTAAATAGTTTATTAAGGATTTTTGAGAATTTACTCCAGCCCGAGTTACGGGCCGGAGTAATAAAAAGCTTCGCTTACTTGAGTTCGACGGTTGCACCGGCCTCTTCGAGCTTGCTCTTGATCTCTTCGGCTTCCTCTTTAGGAGCACCCTCTTTGAGGGTCTCAGGAGCACTTTCGACGATCTTCTTGGCGTCGGCGAGGCCGAGACCTGAGATCGCTTCGCGAACGGCTTTAATGACCGCGATCTTGTTTTCTCCGAAAGAAGAGAGAACGACGTCAAACTCGTCCTTTTCCTCAGCGGCTTCACCACCACCAGCACCAGGTGCTGCGACAGCGACTGCTGCAGGTGCTGCAGCGCTCACGCCCCATTTTTCTTCAAGAGCTTTCACGAGGTCAGCGACCTCGAGGACGGTAAGTCCGCTCAACTGTTCTACAATTGCGTCTGTATCTGCCATTTTTTTGGTTGGGTATCGCCGGCTCGGAAAGCGTTCCGAAAATTAAGGTGATGCGCTCAGCACTCGGCAAGGAACCCGGTTTGGTTTTATTTGGTTTGGTATTTAACACCTCACTTGAAGTGCCAAAAGTGTTCTAAAAATTAAATTACTCTCCTTTGTCAGCTTTTGCTTGAAGGACACGCGCCAGAGAAGCGCCGGGCTGGTCGAGCACCGTTGCTAACTGGGTAGCCGGCTGGCTAAGCAACCCGAGCAACTGAGCGTGGAGAACCTCCTTAGCAGGAAGATCGGCAAGCACCGCTACTTTACTCTCATCCAGAAGCTCACCATCAAGCACACCACCTCGGGTGGCAGGAACGCCATTCTCTTTGTTAAATGTCTTCAGTGCCTTGGCGGCCGCGCAAACGTCGGATTCGCCGGTTACGACCGCGGTCTGGCCGGCGAGAAATTCGCCAAGACCTTCCGGATACTCAGCAGAGTTAGCGGCACGCCTCACAAAGGAATTCTTGGCCACTTGGAACTTCGCACCACTGGCTTTGAGTTCCTTACGGAGTGCCTCGAACTGAGGAACAGTCATGCCGCCATAATCGGCGACAAGAAGGAAAGGAGAACTGTTAATGCGGTCAAGAATCTCGTCGATAATGACCTGTTTGACTTCTTTCATCGGTATAACTGGGTAGAATTTGGTTAATTCAGATAATTGCTATCAGCCCCAGGATGAGACATCAATAGTTACGCCGGGACTCATCGTCCCAGTTAGGACGCCATTAACGAGGAAGACTCCCTTTGCGGTTGCGGGGCGTGCTCCAGAAATAGCATCGATAACGGCCTTGCCGTTTTCGACGAGAGCTCCCTCTTCGAAGGATGCCTTGCCAATCGGGACGGAAATGTTGCCGTTCTTATCAAGCTTGAAATCTATCTTACCAGCTTTCACAGCCTTGACTGCAGCGGCCGTATCGTCAGTCACTGTGCCTGTTTTCGGGTTGGGCATGAGACCACGGGGTCCAAGCTGCCTGCCAAGCTTACGCACTTCAGACATTGCTGCAGGTGTAGCGATAACGGCGTCAAAATCCATCATACCACCTTGAACCTCTTTCACGAGGCTATCGAAACCGACGTGCTCAGCACCGGCATTTTTTGCTTCAGTCGCTGCTTCGCCTTCAGCGAAAACGAGAACTTTTACATCTTTGCCGCTTCCATTGGGAAGAGGGCACGAACCGCGGACCATCTGATCTGACTGACGGGGATCGATTCCCATCCGGAAGGTGAGGGTCACAGACTGATCGAATTTCGGAGAAGGGAACTGTTTCACAAGAGTAACAGCCTCCTCGATCGAGTAGACTTTTTCGGCGTCCACCAATTCGGCGGCTTTCTGGTATCTTTTACTTCTTTTCTTAGCCATGTTTTATGGGTGCAGTACAAACGAACTTGAAGTAGCCCTCCTGCGGTTCGGATTATAATCCAAAATTTTAGTCAACGATCTCAAGACCCATCTGACGGGCAGTGCCCGCCAAGATGCGGCAAGCCATCTCTTCATCATCGGTATTAAGGTCGTCCATCTTCTGCTTGGCAACCTCGATCAGTTTTGCCTTAGGGAGGGTTCCAACCTTCACCTTGTGGGGTTCCCCGGAACCGGAGGCAATATTGGCAGCCTTCTTTAGGAGCACCGCTGCCGGGGGCTTCTTGCAGATAAAAGTAAAGCTCTTGTCTTGGTAAACGCTGATCACGACAGGGAGAAGATCCCCAGCGTTTTGCTGAGTCTCAGCGTTAAATGCCTTACAAAATTCCATGATGTTGACACCGGCCTGACCGAGCGCCGGACCAACAGGAGGAGACGGATTCGCCTGACCCGCCTGAATCTGCAATTTTAATTGTTGTACTACTTCCTTTGCCATCGTTTCTGCTTTGTTTAAATCGTGTGTTAGTTATCCAGCCGGAGCGGGACCAAGCATCTTTTCAAATTATCCAACCTCAACCTGCCAATATTCCAATGGCACGAGAGTCTCGCGTCCAAAGATGTTTACGGAAACCATGAGTTCCCCTTTCTCTTCGTTCACCTCCGCAGTAATTCCTGTCTGCCCCTGAAAAGGACCGTCAGAAACGATTACTGTATCTCCAACCTCATAAGCTACCGCAGGCTTAACGCTACCCTCGCGCTCTTTGATCTGCGCAAGCATTCCGTCAACTTCGTGGGCCGGCATAGGCATGGGGTGATCTTTCGTGCCCGCAAAATTAATCACACCATCAGTTTCCTGAATGAAATACCACGTGCGGTCTACCAAGGAATTATCNTCATGCAACAAGTGCATGTTGATAATGATGTANCCCGGGAAAAACTTTCGATTGGCTTCACGCTTCTGGCCGGATTTCACTTCGGACACGCGCTCTTGAGGAACGAGNACCTCGTAGATGAGATCGCTCATTTCCTCAGCCTCAATCCGGCGCTCGATACTGTCACGAACTTTTAACTCCTGTCCGGAGAGAACATGAACCACATACCACTGGTCGCTTGGTGCAGGAATGGTCGGCATTAGAAAGTTGGATTAAAAATGTAAAAAGTGAAACCGGACTAAAATCCAGTTGTCAGGAAAATCATGAACTCGCGCATCGCAAAATCGATCGTGGCCACGTAGGCGCCTAGGAGCACCATGGCAATCAGGACAACAACCGTAGAATCGATGAGCTGCTTATACTTCTTGAGACCTTTCTCCTTGGGATCCCAAGGCCAGGTTGCCTTTTTCAGCTCGGTGCGAACTTCGCCAATATATTTTCCCAACTTCATCTGATTCTTTAGTGTTCTGGAAGGAAGTGGCAGGGCAGCCGAGACTCGAACTCGGAACCAACGGTTTTGGAGACCGCTACTCTACCAATTGAGCTACTACCCTCTTATAAATATTTCCCACTTACCGGCGGAAAGAGGGGAGCCGATCAACTCGGGTCCCCTCCCCTAAATTTTGGTTTTCACACTTAGGCCTTTCTCGACCCAAGCGTGAAATTAAAACCAATTAATTATTAGTCGAGAATGTCAGCAACACGCCCAGCACCAACGGTGCGACCACCCTCACGGATAGCGAAGCGGATTGTCTTCTCCATAGCAATCGGGGTGATAAGTTCAACCGTGATAGAAACGTTATCTCCTGGCATTACCATTTCAACTCCGTCAGGAAGAGTAACTGAACCAGTCACATCGGTTGTACGGAAGTAAAACTGAGGGCGGTAGTTATTGAAGAAGGGCGTGTGGCGGCCACCTTCGTCCTTACTAAGAACATAAACTTCAGCAGTAAACTTCTTGTGAGGAGTGATCGTGCCGGGCTTGGCGATGACTTGGCCGCGCTCGAGCTCGTCTTTTTTGAGACCACGGACGAGAATACCAACGTTATCACCTGCTTGACCCTCGTCGAGGAGCTTTCGGAACATCTCGATGTCCGTAACCGTCGTCTTTTGGGTGTCGCGAATTCCAACAATCTCAACCTCTTCCATCTTCTTCACGATACCACGCTCAACACGACCGGTAGCGACCGTTCCTCGGCCTTCGATGGAGAACACATCCTCAATTGGCATCAGGAAGTCCTGATCAACGGGACGCTCTGGAAGCGGGATATATTCATCAACAGCCTCCATGAGCTTCAAGATATTTTCCTGGTGGGACGCATCACCCTCAAGGGCCTTGAGAGCAGAACCGCGAACGATCGGAATGTCATCGCCTGGGAATTCGTAGGAACTGAGGAGTTCACGAATTTCCATCTCAACGAGGTCAAGAAGCTCTTCGTCATCCACCTGATCCACTTTGTTGAGGAAAACCACGATTGAAGGGACACCCACCTGACGAGCCAGAAGGATGTGTTCGCGAGTCTGAGGCATAGGTCCATCAGCTGCTGAGCAGACGAGGATAGCTCCGTCCATCTGGGCAGCACCGGTGATCATGTTTTTCACATAATCAGCGTGTCCAGGGCAGTCAACGTGGGCGTAGTGACGGTTTTCCGTCTCATACTCCACGTGTGCCGTTGAAATTGTAATACCGCGCTCGCGCTCCTCGGGTGCTCCGTCGATTTCGTCGTAGGCGCGCTTTTCAGCAAATCCCTTGCCTGCAAGAGTAGTGGTGATAGCAGCAGTCAGCGTGGTTTTGCCGTGGTCAACGTGACCAATCGTACCCACGTTCACGTGCGGCTTGTTACGTTCAAATGATTCTTTAGCCATTGTCGTTTGGTTGTTTTGTTGTTTTTTGTCTCAAAGGTTGACCACCCAGCGACAGAATTTGTAAGCTATCGCTATGATTCGCTCTGCGTGTTCGTCTCGTCGATTTAGTTTTCTATTTTCTGCTACTTAGATGGAGCTCTTGACGGGATTTGAACCCGTGACCTCTTCCTTACCAAGGAAGTGCTCTACCCCTGAGCTACAAGAGCCTTTCAGCACCCGAAGCTTTCGAAACGTATTGGTCTCGTAACTCAGGTCGCCAAGTTTCCCGAAAAGGCAAAAAGACCCTCACAACCTGACCCTTTTGGGGACGGAGCTCGGGAACCTTATGCTAATCCGGTAAAATTAGCCGCGAAAACTACTCCCCAAGCTGCATCTGTCAAAAATTTATTGCGGTTTAGTACAAATTTTTTGGCCACATTTCGCCAAATCAGCCCGAAACCGCCTCAAGTCCGCAAAAATAAGACCTATCCGACCTCTAAATCCTCCGAAAATCGTTTAATCCCTGTCGCCTTTCCGGTCTTCTCATCAACATCGACGAGGACGCCTCGAATTCCCACCCTTCCCTTTGCCACAGGGAACCTCCTCGGGGTCGCAGTTTTAAACCGCTCAACAATCGGCGCGATCTCGCGTCCGAGAACAGATTCGAGCGGTCCGCACATGCCGGCATCACAAAGGAACGCCGTCCCCCCGGGAAAAATCTGCTCATCAGCAGTTTGGACATGGGTATGGGTCCCCACCACTGCCGATACCAGCCCATCAACAGTTCGACCCATCGCTATCTTTTCGCTGGTCGTTTCTGCGTGAAAATCCACGAAAATTACCTCCGCGCCTTCCTCTTCCCGCATCCTTAATGCCTCGGCCTCGACCGCCAGGAAAGGGTTCTCCAACGGAGGCTGCATAAAGCTGCGCCCCTGGGCGTTAATCACCCCCACCTTTCCCTTCGCGGTCTCAAGCACGATCGAGCCAAAGCCGACAGTATCTTTGGGATAATTGAGCGGCCGCAGCATTCGAGGTTCCATCCCCATGAATTCCACGATTTCTTGCTGGTCCCAGATATGATCTCCAGAAGTAATGACGGCTGCTCCCGCCCTCATTAGGTCAATCGCAATTTTTGGGGTGATTCCTCGACCTGCCGCCGCATTTTCGCCATTCACGATAATAAAATCGACATCCTTCTCTCCCTTAATAGCCTTCAAACGGGAAATTACCGCCTTTCTGCCAGGTTCACCCACGATATCTCCTAGAAATAAAATCCTCAGCATGCTTCTGTTACCTCGTCGGGTTTTGGCCCAGAAGAAACCGAAAAATCGAAAGACTTGAAAGGAGCCAGCCCAATTTTGCGCAGGAGAACTCGCAACCAGCGGCTGTATCGCCTTGGTTTCATGGCCTTGGTAGCGAACTTCGCCTTTGATGCGATCCCATTGGAGGCTGAAGTTGAGGTGCCCAACCCCTTCATCGCTCGCCTTGGAAAACTCCCTGATTGGTCGGACCTCGATGATTATCAGTACACCATCACCCGGGAAGAATTCACCTACCTACTCAATCACTGCTACGCCCGCAATCAGGAAGAAGAATACCGAGATCTGATTCGAATCGAGCAAGATCGCGCCCTCATCTTAAAACAATCGAACCATCCAGCATCAGGCTGGTATGACCTCCGCTTCAGAACTGACAGTCTTATTTCCGCAACACCGAAACGCTACTGGCGAGCTCCAACGGAACTGGATGGTCTGCAGCCAAATTCAACTCGGCCGCTGAAAGGAGTCTGTATCGCTATTGACCCGGGACACATCGGAGGGCGATGGGTCATCTGGGACGACCGCCACTTCACTATCGGGAAAGATACCATCGAAGTGCGCGAAGGCGAGATGACACTGACAGTTGCTCGCATTCTCCAGCGAGATCTCTCCCTCCTCGGCGCCACCGTGGCCTTGACTCGAAATGGCAATCACCCAGTCACGGAAGACCGCGTTGAAACTCTTCAGGAGGAGGCAAGAGCCTACCTGAGGAATCGAAACAAAGTCCCCTCTTCCGGCGCTATCGCCAAAACCGCCAAAGCCATGTTCGCCATATCGAGTGAAATCCGCGCTCGTAGTGACCTGCTCAACGAAGAGTTTCAACCGGACCTCGCTCTCTGCCTTCATTTTAACGCCAGCCCGATGAACATGCGGCGTCCCTCATTCCAAGGCCCCAATCACCTTCATCTCTTAATTAATGGGTGCTACAGCCGCGGAGAAATTGAGGAAGACGACACCCGGTTTGAGATGCTCCTGCGCATTTTGCAACGAATTTACTATGAGGAGGTCAGGCTCTCAGATGCCATCTCTCGCACTATGAAATTCGAGACTCGACTTCCCTCATTTTCCTATGATGGAACTAATGGCATGTCGGTCAACAATAACGACATCCTCTGGGCACGCAATCTTCTCGCTAATCGGGTTTTCATGTGCCCGGTCGTCTTCTTCGAACCTTATTGCATGAATCACCATGAAGTCCACGCCCGCGTGCAGGCCGGCGAATACAGGGGACTTCGCGAATTTAATGGCACCTACCGAAAGAACATCTATCAGGAGTATGCTGATGGTATCACCGCCGGTCTTGTGAACTACTTTCGGCACCGACGCTAACGCTCATCAATCAGTCATCAGCGGGCGCCCGAGACTTATCGATCAGCACAAATTTTCCACAAACCTTTGGTGATAGCCCGATGATAAATAGGGGAAAACTCTCCCCAAGGGATATCCCACCTCTCTTTTACAGGTGTTGGGTGATCCTTAATCTATAACTCAGCCTCCTAGGTCATTGAGACTCACTACAACCCCGAAAAATAATCGTGGAGCACCGTTATATTTAACGTCGAAGCACTTGCGTTTCTTCCCGAAACCATGGACCTTCCGCCCCTTTGTCTGAGGAAAACTAATATGCCGTATCGCATCTGTAGAGTCTTTGAAATCGAGAACGGACACATGCTGAGCAAGCATCCGGGTAAATGCCAGTTCCCTCATGGGCACTCGCGACGCGTCGAGTGTGTTCTTGAAGCCCCTGATCTGAACGACCGCGAAATGGTCTGCGATTTCAAAGTGCTCAAGCTCATCCTTAGCGAATTTCTAGATCAGTATGATCACTCCATGTGCATGAATACTGACGACCCGTCCTACGCACTTTTTAAAGAACGATACGGAGACCGTATCATCGGCTACGAGTCCGAGGATCCCACCACGGAAATTCTTGCGAGAGATATCTACACTCACCTCAAGCAAGCCTTGCAGGATTACACCGAAGACTCAGCACCAAATTTCCCCCTCCGCAAAACTGTGAAAGTTGTTTCAGTAAAACTTTGGGAAACTTCCAGTTCCTGGGCTGAATATTCAGAGTAATCTGGCTCACCCACGCATTGCCGCGCGGGCAGCAATAAACTCGGCCTTAAGTTGGTCATAATCGGTTGCCACAGGAAACTGTGGAAATTCATCGACCACATTTTGTGGTGGGCAAAACAGAATGCCACGATCAGCTTCCCCAAGCATTGTGGTGTCATTGTAGGAGTCGCCCGCAGCGATCACGCCGAACTTCAATTCGTGGAACCGCTTAACTGCTTCGCGCTTCTGATCTGGCATGCGCAGATGGTAATCCTCAATTCTTCCTTCCTCAGAGACGCCCAACCTGTGACAGAACAGGGTAGGATAATCAAGCTGTCGCATGAACGGACCGGTAAAATCGTAAAAAGTATCAGACAAAATCACTACCTGAAATTCTGATTTGAGCCAGTCGAGAAAATCCTTTGCTCCTTCAAGCGGCCCCAATCCATCAATCACTTCCACAACGTCCTGAATCTTCAAGCCGTGCCGATGTAGAATGTCGAGGCGCTGGCGCATCAGCACGTCATAATCAGGAACGTCACGGGTCGTAGCGAGCAAGTCGTCGATACCAGTTTTCTGGGCAAAATTGATCCAAATTTCTGGGATGAGGACTCCTTCAAGATCGAGGCAGGCAATTTCCACGGCAGCAGTTGGTAAAGATTCAAGGCATCCGTTCACCGGTTCGGAGGGAAATTCAATCGGATTCTATCGTGGGATTCCCTTGATTAATCGTCAAACCACGACTGGTTGGACGTTGAACATGTCGAACGAAACCGCCCAATTCCTCGGAGTCATTCCTGCTCGCTGGGGATCTACAAGATTCCCCGGCAAGCCGCTCCATCTCATCGCCGGAAAACCACTGATCCAGTACGTTTGGGAGCAATGTGCCAAATGCAGAAGCCTCGCTACGGTCACTGTCGCGACAGATGACGAGCGCATCGCCAATGCAGTCGCTGAGTTCGGGGGACACGCCACAATGACAAGAAACGATCATCTCAGTGGCACAGATCGCACTGCGGAGGTGGCAGAAGCTTTTCCCAACGCAACCCACATCATCAACATACAGGGAGATGAACCGCTCATAGATCCTGATCTTATCGACCACCTCGCAGAGGATCTGACTGATCAACCGGATCTACCGATGATCACCGCAGCTAGTCCGCTTCCAGCCGATGATCCCGTGATTGATGACCCAAACGTCGTAAAAACCATCCTCGATAAAAGCGGGAATGCCCTCTACTTCTCTCGGAGCTGCATTCCTCATCCCCAAAATTCACCCGACGGACTCATCTACTATCGTCACCAGGGGATCTATGGATTCCGCCGTGATTTCCTTTTCGATTTCGTGAAATGGTCCCCTTCGATTCTGGAGCGCACCGAAAGCCTCGAGCAACTCCGCGCCCTCGAAAATGGGGCACGCATTCGGGTCGTTTTAACCGACCATACCTCCCCCGGCGTTGACACGCCCGAACAGGCTGCCATACTCCACCAACAGTTTTCTTCATGAAGTATATCTTCGTCACAGGAGGAGTGGTCAGCTCCCTCGGAAAAGGTCTCGCAGCAGCTGCACTCGGCACACTTTTGGAACGTCGAGGGCTGAAGGTTTTGATGCAGAAATTCGACCCGTATCTCAACGTTGATCCGGGCACCATGAGCCCGTTTCAGCACGGAGAAGTCTATGTCCTCGACGACGGAGCCGAAACAGACCTCGACCTCGGACATTACGAGCGTTTCACCAGCGGGCGCCTCTCGCAACTGAACAACTTAACCAGCGGGCAGGTCTACGAAAACGTCATCAAGAAAGAACGTAAGGGCGATTATCTGGGCGCCACCGTTCAGGTGATTCCTCACGTTACTGATGAGATCAAGCGACGGATTTACGACGTGACCGCTCAGGCCGACGCTGATATCATCATTACCGAGATTGGCGGCACAACCGGTGACATTGAGGGCCTGCCTTTTCTGGAAGCTCTTCGTCAGTTCAAAGACGAGGTCGGACACGAAAATGTCGCCTTCATGCATGCGACCCTGATTCCATACATCAAGGCGGCCGAAGAACTCAAGACGAAGCCAACCCAGCAAAGCGTCGCCAAACTTCGAGAAATTGGAATTGCGCCAGATGTCATCATCTGCCGGGCCGAGCATCCCATCGACAACGAGATCAAGCGAAAGCTCTCGATGTTCTGCAATATCAAGCCGGAAGCTGTCGTGCCATTTGTTGATATCAAGGGCACTATTTACGAAGCACCACTCAAACTGCACGAAGAGAAACTCGACACGATCATCTGCGAGCGCCTCGGCCTTGCAACCAGTGAGCCTGATCTACTGGAGTGGCGGAATATCGTGGATCGCATCGTTAACCCGACCCATACCGTTAAGATCGGCGTCGTCGGCAAATACATTGACCTTCAGGACGCGTATAAATCGATTTATGAATCCCTTACCCATGCAGGTGCTGCGAACGACACCAAGGTGGATGTCGTTCGTATCGACTCCGGCGATATTGAAGCTGAGGGAGCTGGCAAATACTTGGAGGGAATCTCCGCAATTCTCATCCCCGGAGGTTTCGGGGATCGCGGCATTGAGGGTAAAATCGACGCCGCCCGCTACGCACGTGAGAACAACGTCCCTTATTTTGGCATCTGTCTCGGCATGCAGATCGCAACGATCGAATTTGCCCGTCACGCCTGCGACCTGGAACTGGCCCATAGCACCGAGTTCAATCCAAGCACGCCTCACCCGGTAATCTGCCTACTCGAAGAGCAGAAGGAGGTAACTAATATGGGTGCTAGCATGCGCCTCGGCACTTGGGAAACAAGCCTCAACAAAAAGAGCCATTCAGCCGAACTCTACGGGACCACCACAATTAACGAACGCCACCGCCACCGCTACGAGTTTAATCAGAACTACCTCAGTCAGTTTGAAGAAGCCGGCCTGCATCTTGTTGGGACATCACCGGATGGGACTCTTGGCGAAATCGTTGAAATCCCCAACCATCCTTTCTTCATCGCAGTTCAATTCCACCCGGAATTCCAGAGCAAGCCGACCGCGGCCCACCCCCTCTTCAAAGGATTCGTTGCCGCAGCTCTAGAAAATCGAAGCTAACACGAGGCTACTGGTTTCAACTTGCGCGGGTGATCAAGTTTCTGCTGCTCGGCTCTGAGTGCGACAAAGCTTGGACTTTCCGATGCGGTCGTCTGCCTAACTTGTGGTTAGCCCGAAATCAAGCAGACGAGGTTTGAAGTCTTCCACAAACAGTCAGTCTTACGGAAGACAGGGCGAATGAGCGTAGTCCCAAGACCTGACCTAGAGAAAGAGGGTAAATCACCTCAGTCTGGCTCCCCTACCAACCCACTGCGCTCGAGCAAAGCGCAGAGGTCAGGATCCCGACCCATGAAGTCATGGAAAAGCGCACCCGCATCGCGACTACCTCCCTGACTCAGAATCTTGGTGCGAAATTCATGTCCAACTTCAGGGCTGATCACCCCGGATTCAACGAATCGGGTAAATGCATCAGCATCCAATACTTCAGCCCACTTGTAGGAATAATAGCCCGCCGCATAACCCGTCGCACTCGCGAACAGGTGAGTGAAACGCCGCGCCATAGTGGGAGGTTCCGTAGCCAAGGGCATCAGGTAACCTTCGAGAATTTCGCTAACCAACGCATCGAGATCGCCATCTAGTTCGAGGTTGTGGTGATTTAGATGCAACTCCAAGTCCATCTTCCCAAATGCGAGCTGACGCATCTGGACTATGGCAGACTGGAAGTTGCGAGCTCCCAACATTTTATCGAAAAGGCCGTCAGGGATAGGCTGGCCTGTCTCGTAATGCTTAGCAAAAAAGTCGAGGCTAACTTTTGACCAGCAAAAGTTTTCCATGATCTGAGAGGGTAACTCGACGAAATCCCATACCACATGGATACCATTTAACGATTTGATCGCTACCTCCCCCATGAGGTGATGGAGCAAATGGCCAAACTCGTGAAATACCGTTTCAACTTCATGATGCGTCAACAGGGCCGGCTTATCAGCTGACGACGGCGTCAGGTTTCCGCAGATTAATCCGAGGTGCGGTGTTCGGGATTGCCCGTTTGACGGAGGAGTTCCTGTTTTGAGATAGTTCATCCAGGCACCGCCTCGCTTATCCTCGCGCGGATGCCAATCGGCATAGAAAGAGCCCAGCAACTCACCACTTACTTCATTATGCAAATCGTAGAACCTCACCTCAGGATGCCATACTTCAACGGCATCACAGCCTGGGATTCCCCCTGGCTCAGTGAAAGATGCATCACGCTCGGTAATCTTGAACCCGAAAACCTGCTCGCACAGCCGAAACATACCCTCGATCACATTATCGATCGCGAAATACGGTCGCACCTCTTCCTCGTCGAAATCATAACGGGCTTTGCGCAATTTCTCCGCCCAGTAGGCGACGTCCCAAGGCTCAAAAACCCCGCCCCAACCGGCGTCCTCTTCGAGGCGGAAGGTCTTTAATTCCTCGATTTCTTTCTGGAAAAACGGTTGGGTTCTCTCGGCCAGATCTTCAACAAAGTGGAGAGCATTTGCACCGTTCTTGGCCATACGCTCTTGCAACACTTGATCTGCAAAGTTTGCCTTGCCGAGGATTTCGGCCTTCTCCTGTCGCAATTTGAGAATCTCAGTAATCAGCCTTGTGTTGTCATAGTCGGCTCCGCGTCCCACTGTGATGCTGCCTTCCCACACTTCTTTTCGCAGTTCCACGTCGTCAGCATATTCCAGAACCGGGAAATAGACGGGTACTTTTAGGGTGATGCGATACACCGGCTTCTCTTCCGTGCCGAGACCCTTCAACGCTGCTTCCGCCCGAAGAACAGAAATCGCTGTGTCCGGCAATCCCGCCAGACGAGCTTTTTCCCCAATAACAAGATCCCACTCATTGGTCGAGTCGAGAACGTTTTCAGAAAACTTCTGGGTCACCCGGGCGAGGTCCGCCTGCACCTCCTCAAGTCGCTGTTTTTTTTCCGCAGGCAAATCAGCACCACTGCGCACAAAATCTTTCACTGTCTCATCGAGGAGACGCTTCTTTACTCCTACCAAGGCTTTTGCTTCTTCGGTGTCGGCGTATGCCTTAATTCGCTTCCAAAGCTTGTTGTTCAGAGGAATGCGGGAATAAAACTGGGTCACCTCCGGCAATACTGCGTTGTGCGCGTCCCTCAATTCATCACCGTTCCGAATCGATTCTAAATGAGTTACTAGTCCCCACGCCATGGAAAGCTCCTCAGTCGCCTCCTCCATCGCGATAAGCGTATTGTCAAAAGTCAATTCCACTGGATCAAAATCAGCGCATAGAGTCTCGACACGGGCGGCAGCTTCTTTGAGAGCTTTCCTGATATCAGTCTCTATGGTCTCAGGAACAAGGCTGGACCAACGGATCTGGAAATCCTTTTGGAGGAAAGGGTAGGTGTTTTCAGGCATGGGGGAATGGTAGACTCCCTCTCGACCACGTAAAGGACCGACGGTGGAAAAATCTAGTTAGCAAATCGCTCTGCCATCTTCGCGACGGGAAAAGCTTTTCCCCTTAACGACTTTCAGAGACGAATGCCTCCGATTCCCTGCTAAATTGTTTTTCCGCAAAAAACATCAGACCCGCCATAGCACACCAGACCGAATCTGCGATGAGGGCATTACGGAGAAACGTCCACGCAGGTGGATTGACACCCGGTACCCCAACCGTCTGACTTTGCCACCAACCAGCGAGAGATTTTTCGTATCCGGACCACATCATCCAGCTGTAGGTGTTGGCACAGATATAAAATATCACACTGCAGCTTAGCGTCCCAAACCACATCATAGGCCAGATCCTTTTGGTCACTCCAGCGTGCCCTCCAATCCAACCAACGATGAGATAAAAACCTATCGACATGAGCGTGTAGCCACCAATACCGCCCTGACCGTGCCATAAACCAAGGATGAGGTCGCTAATGACTAACATCACCACCGGCACGAGCCAGAAACGACTGCCCGTAAGAAGTGCCCCGCCAAAGGCAATAGCCATAAGCGGAGCAGTATTACCCAGCAAATCGTAATGAGAGGCAAGGAGACGATACGCTACCGTGACAAGAAGAAGGGCGCCCAGTATTATCCATCCCGACCGACCTAAGCCACAAACTTGAGAGTTTGATGAGCTTTTGTGAGTCATCGCAATATACAGACAGTAGGGCCAATCAGTAATTGAAGACGATCGGACCCCGACCCAAGCCTACAGAGAATTTAATTTCTCGATGATGGCATCTTTCATCATGATGCCGGTTTTCGTTTCCTTGACCTCCCCGTCCTTCATGAAGATGAGAGTTGGAACCGCGCGAATAGAAAACTTCATAGCAAGCTCTCGCTCCGCCATCACGTCAATCTTGGTAACCTTGGCGGCATCGCCAATTTCAGCTGCCACTTCGTCAAGAACAGGAGAGAGCATCTTGCAGGGTCCGCAGTGCTCGGACCAAAAATCGATGACCACAGGCACGGAAGCGCCTTCAGCCTCGCTGGCGTAGTTGTCGTTGGTGAGATTTACAATAGAGTCGTGGGCCATAAGAAATGTTAGTAAGTAGAAAGACGTTTTGCTGGAAAAGCCGAACGAGCGGAGCTGTTTTCAGCGCCCTAAAGATCCGCCAAATAACCCGCTGAGCAAGCGGGAATTCCCGCTCGCGTTAGCATACATTTTTGACCCGCACCCTCCCGATGCTAAAACACGAGAAAATGAGGACCAAACAGGATATCGACCGATAAGATCAGCCTCCCACACCCATCTTCGTCATCAATTCGATGCCGAGAACGACGAGTGCCAGGATCAGTACGATGATAGCAAAAGGCATGAGTCCAGATTCTTCGTATTCTTCGTCCCACTCTTCCTCTGCTTCCTCGGCAGTGGACTGAATGTTGGGCTTTTGAGAAATTTGTGACGGTGGCACGTTTTGACCAACAACCGGCTGGGTCTGACGCATATTTACGGTCGCCTGCGGCAGCGGCTTAGCTCCGCCCGGCTGCTGGAGCGGAACGGTGGCCTGACCGATAGGGGCAACAGGACCGGGACCACCGGACAAAGGTGCTTTGGCGAGAGGAATGGTCTTCGCACCGATTGGGGTCGCTGCACCAGCTGTCGGAACAGGTTTTGTTGGGCCGAGTGGATCAGGCGCCTTAGCTAATGGAATTGTTTTTGGAGCAGCAGGAGCAGCAGGAGCAGCAGGAGCAGCAGGAGCAGCGGGAGCAGCGGGAGGCGGCGTTGGAGCCGAAGCTACTGGTGCTGCTGGAGCCGTCGACGGGCTATCAACAGGAACTGGTGCTGTAGAATCCTTTGGGGGCACAGGACCAGAATCGTCTGCCGGTGACCGGAGACTGATACGGACGGTCTCTTTTTTCAAAGGCACGGTCGATGTGCTGACCGAAGGCTTTTGAGGTTCAGTATCGCTCATAAACAATTTTTCTTAACTCCAAGCGACAATTAAAGCCAGCTAGCGGCGGTTGTGTCAACAGGTTAATCGGTTGTCTCACTCGTTTCAGTAGTTTTTCTCCTATCCTGAGACTGGATTTCAAATATATCAGGTCCACCTTATCAGCTCATGACCCTACCCAATTCCCCAGCATCCCTTCTTCAGGAGTTGATTCGTATTCCGAGCGTCAATCCAGACGGGGCTGAAGGTCAGGGAGCCACCGGCGAAAAGGCCTGCGCCGAATGGGTAGGAGCTTTTCTCGAAGCCTGCGGTGCCGAGGTTATTTTTGAAGAGGTCCTCCCCGGCAGGCCTAACGTTACGGGACATTTTCCGGGCCGCGGAAACAAACCTGGCCTACTTTTTGCGCCCCATACCGACACAGTCAGCGTTCAAGGCATGACGATCGACCCTTTTGGAGGCGAAATAAAAGATGGTCGAATCTACGGTCGTGGCGCTTCCGATACCAAGGGTACAATGGCTGGAATGCTCTGGGCATTACTCCAACTGCGGGAAGAAATCCCTAACCTTGGTGCAGCAATTTCTTTCGTTGGGCTCATGGGCGAAGAAGCCGGACAACCCGGGTCAAAGCATTTTGCTGATCATCATGCCTCTGAGTTCGACTTTGCCGTCGTCGGCGAGCCCACCGAATTGCAAACTGTTTACGCCCATAAAGGTTGCGTCTGGCTGGAATTAAGCACTTCCGGTCGCTCCTGCCACGGTTCTACGCCAGAACGCGGCGAGAACGCCATCCGAAAAATGTTGAATCTTCTGGGGCCACTCCTCCCCTCATTGGAAGCAGAACTCCTCAAGTTTCAGGACGAGGTGCTTGGGAAGCCAACTGTCAGTCTTGGTAGTCTGAGCGGAGGCGTTAGCCCCAATATTGTGCCAGCCAGTTGCCGCGCCATTCTCGATTTCCGGGAAACTCCAGCCCTTCATCAGGCCGGTGGCGGGCTCCAACTAGTTAAAACTCTTCTCAAATCGGGGCTTACCAACGAAGCCGTCGAAGTTCGAAAGCTCGGCGATTCGGTCCCGCTGCACACCCCACCAGATACAGACGGTATCCGACGCCTTCAGTCCATCGGTTCAAAACTCACTGTCGCCCCCTGGTTCTGCGATGCGGGGCGACTCGCGGAGAAAGGACTCTCCTCTGTCGCTGTCGGACCAGGCAAGATTGCTCAGGCTCACACCAAAGACGAGTTTCTAACGATCGAAGACCTTGAGGCAGGTGCCAATTTCTACGCCAATTTCATGCGAACCTACACCTGAAAAAGGGGCTAAGGGAATCGGCAGGACCGTTTCACAAATTACATAATCACAAAAAAAGCCGTCCTGCGGACGGCCTTTTTCAAAATTTTCTAATCTGAACCTACCAACTGCGCCCCCGAGTGTAGCCGGTTGTGGTCAAATTCCCGATCTGAGGGGGAAACTCTTCATAACCATGCCACGGAAGGTAATTGATGCTCTCCATCGCAGGGCGGTAACTGTTTTTCTCAAGAGGGCGCTGAAAATTGACGACTTCGTAAATGCCAAACTTCAGGCGAGCCCCGGAGCGCTGCAGGCCGTGAAAAAAACCGGCGCTCCAAATTTCGTGCGATTGAGTGGTGTGGAGCTCACTGTAGCGGACCATCGTCACGGGGATTTCCGTCCAGCTGTAGAGGATATTAGTCATACCGCGAGTCAACTTGCGATTCTTGGTATACTTCGCCTTCGGGGGCTCGTGGATGTCGGCAATCACGAGTGATCCGACCGACAAAACCATCAATACAGCGATAAACTTCTTCATATTCGGTCGGAGATTAGTCAGGGGGTAAGATAAAGGCAACCAAAAAAAAAATTTTTCCCCTTGGCTCACGGCTTCTTCATCCTATGTTGAGCCGCAATGCATCCCGATCTCGAAAAGCTAGTTTCCAGAGGTAAGATTGAACCCGCCACCGCGGATCAACTTGAACTTCTGCCGCCCGGTACCTTTTGCCAACACAAGAGTTGGGGAGCTGGGAAAATTGCCGAATGGGATCGGCTCAATGTAAAAGTCGTTGTCGACTTTGAAGAAAAGCCCGGCCACGAAATGGGTATGAAATTCGCCGGCCTTTCCCTTACCCCCATCGAAGAGAATTCTTTTCTCGGAAAACGTCACTCATCGCTGGCAGAACTAGAGAGCCTCGCCACTGATGACTCTGTTGCTCTGGTCAAGCTCGCTCTCAGCAGCAGCGGCGACAAACTGTACCTCGACCAACTCGAACAACTCGTGAAAGGCAAAGTCGTCCCTGAAGGAAAATACAAAAGCTGGTGGGAGAGCACGAAAAAGAAACTTCGAGATGATATCCAGTTTGTAGTTCCCGCCAAGCGGACGGACCCACTCGAGCTTCGAGAAGAGAACTTCAACCCTTCTGAGGGTCTCATCGAGGACTTTAACCACGCCCGCGACCTTCGTGCCAAGGTGAAAGCCGTGGAAGCGATCATCAAAGACATCGGCGCCTTTAAAGACAATCAGGAAAAACTCGAAGCGCTGGTCGGAGAGATCAGCGAAATTGCCCGAAAAGGGGTTAAAATCCAATTTGTTCCTGCGGTGGAGCTCATCCTGATTCGCGAAGAACTTCAGAGTAAGCTGAAAAAGTACGAAGCTTCCGAGGACCAAATTTCCGTTGCAGCGATTCTTGCTGAAAACGAAGAGGGCCTTGCTGGTCTTTTCGAAGAACTCTCTCTAACTCGGTTGCGTCAGATTCTCAAAAGCTTCTCTGAAGCGTTCGGCGAAGAAAATTGGGGCGATAAAATGCTTAGCCTTGTTCCGCACTGCAATCTGCGGTCGATCACTGAAATCGCCAACGTGCTGAGCGCCTCAGAAAAGAAGGCTCTTCTGATCAGTTACATGGAGAACAGCCTGCAGCAACGCACGCTCTCATCTGACGGTCTCGCCTGGATCTGCCGTGAACGCAAAGGTCTAGCCGAGTCTCTATTCAGCCCAAATCTCAGCCTTTCCGTGATGAGCTCTCTCGAAGCGGACCAACTCAACGAGGAAGGTGCCGTTCGCGCAGCCAACCGGCTCCGCGATCTCGTCGCTGATGATCGCGATCTGATCCCGGACCTTATTGAGGGTGCTAACATCAACATCATCCGTAAC
The DNA here is from genome assembly GCA_002726915.1 of Verrucomicrobiales bacterium. GTDB lineage: Bacteria > Verrucomicrobiota > Verrucomicrobiia > Verrucomicrobiales > DEV007 > Arctic95D-9. Next base: position 31,748 of record PBSY01000009.1, read on the forward strand.
TTTTCTAGCCGACTTATTAACTCGGCATCATTCGACGAATTGACTCGCAAGTCACTCGTTGCTCGTGTCATCAAACTTCATCCTGAAGTTCAAGACCTGCTTAGGGGCGGAGACAAAAAGGAAGATGAAATTGTCATTGTCTCCGAAGAAAGTCTGGTTAAGCGCAAGAAAGCTTACGACAAGCTAGTGAAAGAAGAGATTCCGCAAAACCGTGAAGATATCAAAATTGCGCGCTCCTATGGTGACCTTCGAGAGAACTTTGAATACAAGTCAGCCAAGGAATACCAGCGCGTCCTGATGAAGCGCCAGGGAGACTGGGAGCGGGATCTCAAGCTCGCCCAGCCAACCAATTTCTCCAACGCGGACACCTCGAAAGTTTCTATCGGTACCGTCGTGCAGCTCGATCCTTCCGAGGGAGGCGAGTCACTTTCCTATACAGTTTTAGGAGCATGGGACTCCGATCCGGACAGAGGAATCATAGCTTATCTGTCTGAGCGTGGTGCCGAGATTCTCGAAAAAGCTGTCGGTGACTCTGTTGAATTCAAGACTGCCGAAGGGAAACCCGAAGCCTACAAGATCGCTTCAATAACGGCCTACAACGCATAATTGAGCCAACAACTTCTTTGCAAGCAGGCAGTTCGGTATTCCCGAACTGCCTTTTTCGTTGGTGACTGAAAACTCAAATTCAGACCCATCTGTTTCGGCATAACCCCCTCGATAACCCTCACTCACTGAAAGAAACGGTTCAATAGTGCACAAAGAGGAGCGGTCCCGTTCACTTGAAGCGACTTTTTGGTTAGCCCGATCCGCTCAATATTGAAGCGGAGGATGTTTTGGAGGAAGTTTGCGAGGACTATAACGCTCGCGTGGGTAGAACAGGAACCCAGGACGGTCGCTGATCAATTCGTAGCGAGTGATTCTGAACTCCGGAATTAGGAAGTTAGAGTTGGGGTCGTAGACCGTTCCTCCGGTGAAGCTGCCCCAGATGCGATACTCAAAATTGTGGTCGAAACCATGAATACGACCTTCTCCTTCTTCGGAAATCCGGTCGGGCTGCCGAGCGAGACTCTCATTCATAATGACTAGCCTGGACTCTACCCATGGCTGGCCAGGCTTCCGCAGGTAACCCCAAAACCTAGTGCCGTCGACCCACCAGCGGCGACCAATATAGTGGTTCCCCGGCTGCTCGTGAATGATTTGGGCATTGCGCTGCTGGACCGCAGCCCCGGAATAGGCCGCCGAAGGCAGTTTACCCGAAGGGCCTCCAACGCTTCCGGTCAACGTCGTCTCACAAGAGGTTAAAAAGAGACCTCCCATAATAGCGGTAAGCATCAGAACGAAATCTTGCGTCGTGTCTTTAGCGCAGTTTTTGTCGGGATTCATAAGAAGACATCTACAAACAAAGCAGGAGAACTCACAGGTAAAGATACGGTGATACTACCGCGGGTAAAAGTTTGAAATTTCTAGGGAAATACACCAGTTAGCGGCAGTTTTTTCGCTGCTTCTTAAACAAAGGTAAGAGTTCAGACTCGATCCAAGAAAAAGCTGCATCCATGCCCTCTTCCCGATACAGCACACCAATGCGAGCCTCCACCGATGTTGGATTCCCAAAGCAGGCTAGAAATTGATTTGAGGTCATGCTTCGTAAAATTTCACCCGAGACGGTTCCGTAATTTTCTAAAATCCAAGTCCGAGCGTAGAGGTCAAGAATGGTATCGCCAATCCAAGCGAGTTCCTGTTCTCTCCGCTTAGGATCCAGTTTGCTATTCGCTTTCTTCATCCTCTTCGCCAGTCACAAAAGCCTCAAGAGCCTCACGGGTGATTGAATACTTGGCCCCACAGCGGGGGCACCCAGCAGGAACCACTTCGCTTTCCCCAAAAATTGAGTCAATCGATCCCTCGCTCATATTGGCGATCACTGGAAATATTTTTTCGGGGCTGCAACCGCAATGGAATCGGTAATTCCGCTTCTCGATGAGACTCAACGTCTCATTCGTATCGAGTTCGCGGATCGCTTCATCATTGAGACTCTCAAGCCATTTGAGATCACAATCGGGCTGGGCAGTGATGAGTACGAAATCTTCATCACCAAAATTGAAAAATCTTCCGCGACGCTGCTCACTTTGCTTGTAGTAATCCTCACAAATTAAGAAGGGATTTAAATCGTTTACCTCGACCATACTTTGCCGTGAGGGCTGCCCGTCCGCACTCACGTGGGAGAAGAACATATTATTATCCCGCTCGGCGATATCCTCTGTATAAATGCGTCCAGTGACATTTCCCTGTCGATTACTGCCAGTCACAAAAAGATTTAACGCTGGATCCTGCCAGCTAAGCGTCCAAGCAACCGCTTCGTTCCAGGGTCGTGTCGCTAAGTAAAGGGTCAAAGCAGCCATCGCGTCTTTCAGCAACAGGTCCTGATCCGACTCGTAGCGAATCTGATGCTGCATAAGGTGCAGGTAGTAGTCGGTGTAAATGGGGGTAAACTGGCTTCGAACGAGCAGCGCATTCCGTTCCCGTACGAAATAGCAGCGAATCTCGATAAATTCGGTTTCAGATTCCTTTGCTGGATCGTTTAACATGAGTCTTCGTTTCGGGGAATCGACACCCTAACCTGTTTCACGCAATTCTCGACCTTCAATGCCAACCGAATTCACAACGATCGCCACTTGAATCTTTTTGGCGGAAAGTGCTATACGATAGTCGAACTTTCCTTCCGACCCTTCACATGGAACGCGATCAACTGGTCAACCTACTCAGGCAGAACGAGGTCTTCGGTGCCGCACCTTCCAATACCATCGAAGATCTCGTCGATACTGGTGAAGTTCGGAAAATCGAAAAAGGCAGCACCTTATTACACCAAGGCGCCACCGGCGAATCCATCTGGATGCTGCTTACGGGCACTCTCGAAGTCCTGGTTGACGAGCGAGCGGTTAAGACCCTCTGCGACTCTGGCGCGGTCTTTGGGGAAATCAGCGCTGTTTCATTAACCCCAGCAACTGCAACAATCAAAACCACTTCCGAATGCTCTACTCTTTGCATCCGACACGAAGAGTTACACCGCGTCATGAAAACGTCGCCCGACTTCGCCGCGGCCATGTTGAGATCAATGGCTAAATATCTCGGGCGCTAAGTGTTCAGCTTGAGGAAGGGTCAACCGAGGTTATCCATCTTCATCTCCTGAGAAAGCTGAAAGAGTCGCTGAACCTGCTTGAGAGGAAGGTTGATCACGTCGAGGCGCTTTTCAGCCCCCAAAAGGATGGAGTAGCTGCCGAGACCCTTGCCGTCATCACGCATCAAGGTGTTGGTGACATCTTTCCAAAGATAGGCTTCCAACTCAAAGCCAACGCGCCTCTCGTGCATGATAAAAACATGCTTTTCCGTGATGATCACGCACTGCTTCGTTTTACTCAGGAGTCCCACTCTAGCTTGGACTGCAATGTAATAAACGCTCTCTGTATCCTCGACGACATTGCTCACCTCACGAAAAGCAAGAGCCACATTTTCGGTGTCCTGCCCATCATCAACAAAATGGCTAATCTGCTCGTGTAGCTCAAAAACCTCACCGATAGGTTTCCACTCTCCCAGTCCCTCATAAAAGACAAAATCAGTGATAGATAGTTCCCCATTATTCATCATGATAACGAGATCCTCGTCAGAGAAAGGTCCCTTCGGCTCTTTGGACCCGCGTTTAAGAACGAAAAAATGAACAGTTCCGGTATATTCGGTCATAACAGCACTCGCAATCTTGTTAAACGCTGTATTTACATTGTCAATATTGAGGCGAGAAGGCAAGCGCAAAAGTAGCGTAGCAAAAAACAACACGGCCATCACAATGACCCCGGCTCTCGTCGTCAAGATAGACAGTGCCGATGTCTCATGATAAAATCGCGGCTGGCAAATACTGTATGAATTTCCCAACTCCGACCTCCCTCCGATCCTATCTGAGTTGCTTCACCTTATTTATTGTATTCGTTAGCGCTGTGCGAAGCTACGAAGCACCAAATTTCGATCATCCAGTCTTTGATCGAGATGGCATTTTTCTTGAGCCCAGCGATAAAGAAGAACTTCTCGGAGCCCTTGCGGCCATAGCATGCAATTTCCCCGCACAACCAAAAGTCGATGATGACCTGCGCGAAAAAGCTATCGCGATTGCTCTGAACCTCGATCCTCTCCACTTCAACTCGCGGCAGGCCAACGAAGCACTGACCCATGGAAATATTCCACAAAAGACGGGTTATTTCGACAGCCTCAGTCTGGTTTCAGAAACGCTATGGTCTGCCGCTTCCCTACTCACTGATGACCCCATTGAACCTGAAGAGAAAAAACTGGCCGGCTATCTTATGGAACTCTCACTGGTTCTTCATCCAGATCCAGCGGAAAAACGACTTGCCGCATATGAGGCTGCTACGAAGGACCTTCCGCTTGCCTGGTCCAATTTCATCAGCCTTGATCCAATCGAAAAACAAAGCACGACTCGCTCAAACAACTGGAAGCGCGAAGCCATAGAATTACTCCGCCGCCCTACTCCAGCGAACAACGGGATGGTAGAACCCGGTAACCTTTCAACCACCGACAGCCATTCTGCGACTAGCGAAACTGATGAAAATTCAGGGACGAGACTACAGAAGTCCAGTGGAGCCGATCGGCCCGAGCCGGCCATGCGACCCCTTCCAGATAATTTTGAACCGATCACTCGATCGATTCAAACCCTCCGCAACGCAACGTCCATCAGCGGAACTACTCTAAGCGGCGTATTCACGCTGAAGATTCGAAAGGCTGAAACCTCAGAAGAAAGAGACCTCCTCACCTCGTCGCGAGGAGAATTCGCAGGAAATCTGCCTGTGCCCATCATTAGCAGTGCTGATGGCCCGAACTTCGATGGCATACGAATGCTTGAATATGACGTTCTCCCAGCGGATCTCGAATGGATCGAGGATACTGTGGCGGAGTTCTCATTCAAAAGTGATCAAGCACCTTCCAAACCTTGGAGCGTGAATACCACTGCCGCACGGCTTCCCGCCATCGCTCTCTTACAGTCAGCTTTAACAGGAAAAGAGATCAATGAAGACATCGTCTTGGGCGGCGGTAAGAGGACCATGCCGGGCAACATCGAAGAGAACATACAGGCTGCGCGCCTGCTTGGCAGACCCTACCTCATGGTCCCGGTTGGCATCCGAAATGATTTAATGGCTTATCTCAATCGAACCGGAGATCTTGATATACTCTTTAAGCCTGAGCTCATTACGTTTAATGAATCATCTGCAATTAACAAGATGACTTCACCAACCGGAAAAGCATGGCTGAAAGCGAGCGAATCATTCGCAGAAATCATGAGGGCTTCTGAACGCATGCCTCTCACAGACCTGGCCACGAATACAAAAATACAAGAGCGGCTCAAGGCCATCCTCGAAACCGCACCCGATCACCTTTCCGCCAAGGCCATGCTCGAATACGGCAAGAAGGCTCGCGCCAACTAAATCAGTATGCTTTTAGAAAATACCAAAGAGTAAATTGGGAGAGAGCTGATGGATCCGTTTTACGCTGAATCACACCGGGTCCTTACTTGATAGGTTCAAGAAGAGGCTATGCCCTGCCGAACATAGCCTCTCGGACCTTCACAAAACCAAGAAGCATTCACAATGCGTCGAGGCTCCATGACGATTTCGGCGGGTGGAATGGAGGGCTACTCTGTCTTGGTTTCCTTCTGGCTTTCCTGACTCGCCTTCACTCCCCCTACGTGGAACATCGCTTGTTAATTCCTCTCCGCCCTTAAGTCCATCTCGTAGATTTGCTCTCTGAGCCGCCGAGTTACGGGCGCGTTCTCTCTACCCTCTTTGATCGCTAGGTCCAGCATCTCCTGAAGCATCTGTCTTGGTGTTTCCATAAGTTTGTGGGGTGAGACCATCGTCACGGCGAATGCAGTGCATTAGCTTTCCGCTCGCAGGATTCCGGCGGGAGCGAACGAGATGTCCGAATACAAAGGGCGTGCCTTCAATCTGGTAAGCAACGACGCGGGTTTATATTGGAATGGATCTTGATTCTTGTTTCGTTCTTTATCGTTTTGGAGAGCTTCTCACTTTCGAGGGCGTTACGTTTATTCCCTGCTTATTCAAAGCGGCTACCAATCTCTATAAGGTTTCTTTGGTATCAGGTCCGACGTAGAATCGAGAGCCAGCAAGCTCAACTCGGGCTTCCTCTGCGAGTCGGGCCTCGCCAAGAACTTCTGGAGGTTCCGGCGATGGTTCGCGGTCAAGCTGCGGGCGGGGCCTTTTGCGTCGTTCATCAGGAGTAACCCTACCTTCTGTAGTTTATTGCGGTCCCACTTTCGGGAGCCCCAACTTGTTTGATTCCTTTATTTTCTGGGCCATGTATCTCCGGCGCATGCAAGCTGGCCATTGATCGAAGTTTGAAGG
>PBSY01000010.1 GCA_002726915.1 Verrucomicrobiales bacterium
GATCCTGGCTCGGATAATGAAACTCGACCCTGCCGTGGTGGCGGCGCCTGCCATTACAACCATCGTCGATGTAAGCGGAGCGATCATTTACTTCTCGATTGCGAAGGCATTACTTGTCTAAATCTCACCAAAATAAAGTCTTGGGGTTGAGCCGCAGTAGGCAAGGCGTCGGGAGGGCTGAATTCGGCATTCTTTCATAGACTAGAATGCTAGTCTATGGTTAGCGATGCCGATGTCTATCCGTTTAGATAAAGTGGAAAGGAACTAAAACGGCAATTTACCGCCGCCCATGCCGCCCATGCCGCCCGTGCCGCCCATGCCGCCCATTTGTTTCATCATCTGATTCATTTTGCCTTTGCTGCGCATCATCTTGCGCATTTGGCCGAATTGCTTGAGCAGGGAATTAACTTTGGTGACTGAAGTACCGCTTCCGGCAGCAATGCGTTTGCGACGTGACGCTTTAATGATCTCCGGTCGGCGCCGTTCCTTGGGAGTCATCGAAAGGACAATGGCCTCGACGTGTTTCATCCGTTTTTCATCCACGTCCATACCTTTCATCTTATCCCCCATACCCGGCATCATGCCCAGAATACTGGTCATACCGCCCATTTTGTTCATCATTCGCATCTGGGAGAGAAAGTCATCAAAGTCGAAAGAAGCCTTCTTCATTTTATCCGCCATGCGGAGCGCTTCCTCTTGGTCGATGACTTCGGCGGCGCGTTCGACTAACCCGACAACATCGCCCATGCCAAGAATTCGGCCGGCCATGCGGTCGGGGACAAAAGCTTCGAAGTCGGATAGCTTTTCACCCACGCCGGCGAATTTGATCGGCTGACTGGTTACGGACCGCATTGAGAGGGCTGCACCCCCGCGGGCGTCACCATCCAGCTTTGTTAGGACAAGACCAGTCAAACCGATTGATTCGTTGAAGGTCTGGGCCACGTTGACGGCCTGCTGGCCGGTAGCCGAGTCTGCAACGAGCAGGGTTTCTTTAGGATCAAGAAAATCGCGCAGGCCTCTGAGTTCCCCAATCAGATTTTCATCAACTTCTTGGCGACCTGCAGTATCGAAAATAACCACAGTGCCATTCTGGTCTTCAGCCCATCGTAGAGCAGCCTTGGCAACCTTTACGACGTCCGTCTCTCCCGGCTCAGGCTGGAAAACGGGAATATCGATCTGTTTGCCCAGCGTGGCGAGTTGATCAACTGCTGCCGGTCGGTAAAGGTCGCAGGCAACAAGCAGGGGACGGCGGCCTTCTTTTCTAAGGTGCAGAGCCAGTTTCGCAGAGGTTGTGGTTTTTCCAGCTCCATTCAATCCGACCATGAGGAGTCTTGCAGGGGGATTGAGATCCAGTGGTGCGGCATCTCCACCGAGAAGCTCAGCAAGTTCGTCGTTAAAGATTTTAACGATCTGCTGGCCCGGCTTGATGCTCTTCACTACTGCTTCGCCGAGCGCTTGTTCCTTCACGCGCGCGATGAAATCCTTAGCGACGGAAAATTCGACATCGGCCTCAAGGAGTGCCAGTCTCACCTCGCGAAGAGCGTCAGAGATATTTTTTTCAGAAAGTTTGCCGTGTCCTCGCAGTTTTTTGAAGGTTTCCTGCAGGTTGTCGGAAAGAGAGTTGAACATGGTAGCCTGTCAAATGGAGGGTGTCGCATCCGGTGCCGTCGAAGCTTCGGGGCTGGCACTGTTCTCATCACTCAGCGGAATTTCAAGTGGAGCATTTTTCCCGGGCGAAGTGACCTCGGCATCGAGGTAATCAGCACTTCGGTCAAGAGTGAACGACCATGAGATGACCTCGCTTTCGGGATTGTTGGCGTGGCGGAAGCTGAGTTGGACTTGATAGTTTTTCAACCTGAGGCGCTGGGGAATCTGATATCGCGCTGTGCCGGTTCCATAGTCATATTGATGGGGCACCTTGCCAAAGCCACTGACCCTCATGGAAATGCTTTCAGGATGGACGTCGGGAAGTCTAGAGAGGTCAATTTCGATGAGGGGAAGTCGATTGCCAATGTTCGAGTCTAAAGAAGGCTTTACGGTGATGAGCGGTGATTGGGTGGAACCATCGTCATTGGCGGTCTCGGTCATAAGTCGATGACCCGTTGCAGTGTGGGGGCTACCTCCGAAGTTGAGGGCTGGATCAAAGTTTGCAAGACTTGTACCGTGGACGATGTAGCGCCCGATCTCCATATTTTCTGTATCCCACGGCGACTTTTTTCCATTCACCGTAAAGCAGGCTTCGTAGCCAAATTCTTGCGCTATTTCAATAACTTCACCGTTGTAGATTCCGTAAGGGAAGGCGAACACCTTTTCAACCGCTCCAGTATCTCCAAAATTCTCAACGAGAAAGTGATGGGATTCCTCTAATTCTTCCTTGAGCCACGCTGTGTAGGCCTCGGCTGATCTTCCTTTGCGATCTGATAAATTATGGTGGCTCACTGAGTGGCTTGAGAGCGTGGCGCCCGCTGCTGCCAGTTCGCGGATTTCCTGATGAGTCATCGATTTGCCGCCAATCCCGATGTAATTTTTGTAAAGGAAGACGGTGAACGGATAGTTAAACTCCTTCAGCACATCCATGGCCAGCGAGTGCGTTGCTTTCCAGCCGTCGTCGATAGTAATCATCACGCTTTGCTCTGGGATGGGCTTTTTACCCCGCTTCCAGTCCAGAAATTCTCTCATGCTGATGACGGGCTTTTCGGCATCTTTGATCGCCTGCATCTGATGGCGGAAATCACCGATATTGATCATCATATCGTTGTTGGTTTTGCCTGCCGTAAAATCATGGTAACCTAGAATTGAGACGCGGGCGTTTTTGTTGACGACCGTCTCCATCGCGACCGGTTCAGGTGGAGGCGGAATAGCAACAGGCTCGGCCATGATCGGCTCGGCGTCTCCTGCAGTTACTTCAAGGTCGAGGGTCACTTTTGCTTTTTCACCCAGCGGATCACCTCTTTCACAACTCGTAAAAGACACCACGCTTAATATCGTCGGGGGTAGCAGGAACCAAGTGAGACGGGAGCGGTGCATGGATCAAAGTGTGATTCAAGACATTATACGCCGGAAAACGAGCGTGAAAACGTCGAAATAGCGCTGACACGGAAGCAATCAAGTTTGCCAATCTAAGTGGCTTGGCTTATGTAGAACCAACGTAAACATCTTTAAATATGGCTGATCAAAACATCGAAGTAACGGCGTATCTCAAAACGTTTTGTGGGTGGAGTGAAGGGGTTCGCTCAATCTTCCGCAAATATGACATCGAATTCGAAGAAAAAGACATTATCAAAAATCCTGCTTTCCGCTGGGAAATGGAGCAGAAAAGTGGCCAGTCGCTTTCCCCGTGCGTCATTGTCAACGGCACGATGCTTGCCGATGTCAGCGGCGAGGAGGTTGAGCAGTGGATGACCGACAATGGTATTCTTCAGAAAAGCGAGGCGGAACCCGATGCTCCGATTGACTCCTCTTGCACCGATGAGGAACACGCTGCAATGGAGGCTGAGGCTCGTCTCAACATGGGTACACCAAATGTGCGCATCATTGAATAGTTTTTAGGCTTCACGTTTCCCCGGTTATGGGTGACGATGCACCTAAATCGCTTTCGCACTCAGATGCCTTCCAATAATTCTCCGAAGAAGGGCCTCGGTAAGGGGCTCAATGCTCTTATAAAAACGCCAGCTTCTGTGCCGGTGAGTTCCGGCGGGGGGAAGGAGGCGGATCCGGAAACCGGCGAGCGGGTTCGACGGGTGAGCCTTGATAAGGTGGTTGCCTCGCCTTTTCAGCCTCGAAAACGTTTCCGAGACGATAATCTCGATGAACTTGTAGAGTCCATCAAAGAGCACGGTGTGATCCAACCGCTGATTGTACGTCAGGTGGAAGGAAAGTTCGAACTGATTGCTGGGGAACGCCGTTGGCGAGCTTCGACCAAACTTGGACTCGATGAAGTTCCGATCATCCTGCGCAAAGCGTCAGATCGGGACGTGCTCGAGATGGCCCTGATTGAGAACCTGCAGCGCGAGGATCTCGATGCGCTGGAGGAAGCGGAGGCTTACTTTCGACTCGCCAAGGATTTTGGTCTGAAGCAGGACGAGATCGCATCACGTGTCGGCAAGAATCGCGCAACTGTTTCGAACGCCATTCGATTGCTGGAACTCGACAAGGATGTTCAGGTCCTTGTGTCGCGACGTTTATTGAGTTCGGGCCATGCGAAAGCGATCCTTGGAATCAAGAGCAAAGCTGAGCAGAAAATGCTGGCCGACCTTGTCGTAAAGAAAAAACTCAATGTGCGGGAGACTGAGAAGCTGGTTTCTGAGCAGATTAGCGGCAAGAGGACAACGAAAGGGACGGCAAAGCCAAAGCTTTCGCCTCAGGCGGAAGCCTACATTCGTCAGATCCAGGATCGTTTGCGTAGCCGCTTCGCTACGAATATCGCGATCCATCATACCGACAAGCGTGGCAAAATTGAGATTGAGTATTACGGCAACGAGGATCTCGGGCGCATCCTCGAGCTGCTTGGCGTGAGTATTGACTGAGAGGTTATTTCCGGCTCTCCAGCGCTTTATTCATGAGATCTGTTTCACTCCTAGGTATTCTTGGCACCTTGTTGGCGGCTAGTTGCTCCGGAGACAGCCGAATAGATCGCGATCCCGAGTCTTCGCTGGTCGATCTTGTCTCCGGTGAAAGGGCTTTTGAGCATGTTGCTGCTCTCGTTAACTTCGGTCCTCGCCCGGCCGGATCCGATGCTTTGGAAGCATCGCGAACATATATTGAAAACGAGCTCCAAAAAGTGGGTTGGGTGGTGCAGCGCCAGAACTTTACTCACGAGACTAACGAAGGAGCAGTAGAGTTCGTTAATCTGCGAGCCAGGGTTGGGAATGCTGGTAGCGATGAGCCTGTCATTGGATTACTGGCGACCCACTATGATTCCAAGCTCTACAAGTCATTTGATTTTGTGGGGGCCAACGACAGCGGTTCCAGCACGGCATTGGTGATCGAACTGGCTAGAGTGTTGGCTAAGCACCCAAAAGCGTTTCAGGGCATCGAGCTGGTTTTTTTTGATGGAGAAGAGGCGTTTGGTCCCAACATCACGTCTACTGATGGGCTCTTTGGGAGTCGACATTACGCTAGACAATGGCTTCTCAGGGAGAAGAAAGAACGGCCGAATTGGGGAGTCTTGCTGAATATGGTGGGAGATAGGAATTTGAAGATTCGCGCTGGGGTTCAGATCCCGGGTGATTCGCTTCAAGATCTTGCAGAAAACAAGGAAAGCAGCGGTTACGTTATCGATATTAATGAGGTGAGGACATCTCTTAACGAAATGTCCCGACAATTACTCAAGGCCGCCGCTGACCTTGGCTACAAGTCCGAAGTTGGGATCAGTGGCAATTATATTATCGACGATCATATCCCTCTAAATGTTTCAGCAGGTATCCCTACCATTAATCTGATCGACACTGACTACGGCTACTGGCACACGCCAGGAGACACGCTTGATAAGGTCAGTGCCCAGAGTCTTGAGGTTTCTGGTCGGTTGACCTTGCGATACCTAGAGAAGTATCTTCTTCGTTGACGAAAGTAGTGATACCTCACATGAAATTTGGCGCCAGTCCTTTGGAGCGCTGGTAGTTGCTGTAGGCAAGGGTGCCGAAGAGGAGCGCGCCCCATAGGCTTCCGCCAGTCAATGCAAAGATGGCCACCGCAATGGCAACAACTATTCCCACCCGATAGACAATCTGAGGACTCTTGTTGGCCATTATTGCAGCGAACATCTGCCCCCCGTCGAGTGGAAAGATCGGAAGGATATTCAGGATGGCCCAGTAGATGTTTGTCATCCACATCATGCCAACAAAAGATGAGATCCATGAATTAGCGGCTGCTGGGCTCTGGCCGATCAGCCAGGTGAGACCGCCAAGGAGAAAGCTCGCCGCAGGGCCGGCAGCGGAGACAAAAAAAGATTCCCAACGAGTGAATTGCCCAGGGCCGCTGCAGAGACCTCCAAAGCTGTAGAGTCGAATTTCAGAATAAGGCGCCCCGAAACGCTTACGTGCAAGTGCGTGGCCAAGTTCGTGCCAGATGACTGAAATAAAAACGACCGAAACCCACATAAGGGTGAGCAAGGTCCCGTCTCTTCCGGGCATTTGCATGAACGAGATACCCAGTAACAACGCGATAATCCAGAACGTCCATTCCACCACAACCGGATACCCAAATAAGCGAAAACGCCACATAATAGAAATAACGCGCGGGATGGCTGCGAAGTCCAGAGCGATTAGGGGTAACGGGGGACGATGATGCGGATAATGTATTGGCTGGTTGCCACCCTGTAGCTGTTTAGGATTCGGGGAATCACTTAGCACCCGCTTAACGCCCACTTTAGCCCGCGGCTTCCGATTCCTGCGGCGGTCCGCGATTCCTCTGGCGAATCGCGAAGCAGCTAATCCCGCTAGTGCAGAAGGCTACATCGTCAGTCTGTAGCGCACGTAGAAATTAGATTGATCATTTCCTCAGATCGTAACAGATCAAGCGAGGTGGAACACCTTCCATGTCGGGTTCGTGTTGAGAGACGTAAAGCAACCCGCGGTGCAGCGCGGGCAACGACCAAGTGGCTCGAGCGAGAAAGAGCTGAGTGCGGCTGGTTTCCGTCACCCCATCGGGTGTGAGTTTGAGGATGCCAAGGGAACCTAGTTCGCCTAGAGCGAAGGCTTTACCATCGACATGGAGGAGGCTTCCTCTTAAGTATTTCATGCGATAGTCACGACCGCTCTTGAGGGGAATGGTCCACTCGAGATCTTCACGCCAATTTTCTTTGCCGGTTTCGACGTCATAGCTGGCAAGCCAAGCATCAGGTTCATTGCGGCCGCGGAATCCATAGAGATGCCCGTCTAATAGCAGGGGAGTCATCCAGTGAATACCGAAATCGGGAGCGTCCCAGAGCTGCTCCCACTTTAGTTCTTTATTGAGGTGCAGCAGTGTTGCTCCTTTTTGATAAGAAGTGGTGATAAGGATGCGGTCGTCACCGATTGCGACTGGTGTTGAACTGTTGACACTCTCGTATTTGTCAGGGCGCCAGGAAAAAGCGTCGTGGACTTGCCCCGTCTCCAGGTCAATGCAGAGTAGGCCACCAAATGCGGGGTCGCTTTCGCCACCTTGGTAAACAATCAGGCGAGGCTCGCCTTGAAGCGTAGCGACGATAGGGCTGGCGTAGCTCGCATTCCACTCGTGTTCAGCTCCCCAGAGAAGGGCTCCGCTGTGCTGGTCAAAAGCAACCACACTGAGCCCCTTCTCTTTTCCGTTAGTCCCTAGTGGAACGATAAGTTTGCCATTATAGATGAGAGGACACGAACCGTGCCCAAAGAAAAAGTTGGCGCGGTCAAACTCCTTCATGAGATCGCGCTGCCATAGGACGCTGCCAGTGGTGAGATCAAGGCAGGTAAGTCTGCTGGTCACCCCAAGCGTGTATACCTTGCCGGAATCAATAATAGCGCTGGCCCGAGGGCCGTCATTGAATCCGTAGCGATCGGTGTAGGCGACCGGATACCGATATTGCCAGTAGAGTTTGCCAGTTTCTGGATCAAGACAATCGACGGTTTCATCGTCTCCGAGCCGATCGAAGAGAATTAGCCTTCCATCGACAATTACCGGAGAGGTATAGCCGGACCCTTTTTCCATTTCCCACACCTTAGAAAGGCCTCCTTCGGGAATGCTGTCGATCAGGTGAGTCTCCGGTGTCTTGGCGTTGTCGGTCGGTCCGAGAAAACGGGGCCAGTCTGAAGTGACGGCATCGATTGAAAGCATCTTAGGATCCTTCAGAAAAGTGAGGCGCTCGTGCTTTTCAGCTTCAGAATCAGCGTTCCCTTTGGGAGCGCTGACGAGGGGTGGAGCGGGATCCTTGAATTCCTTAGCGGCAATAAAATTCGAAGTGGCCAGGGCGCCGCAGAGCAGTGAGTAGAGGAAGATTGTGCGAAGCATTGGGAAGAGGTTACGATTATCGAGTGGATGATACTAGCTGCAAAAAGATATGCCATCAGGTCATTTCGAAAGTTAGGGAATCGAAGAGTAGTCGGCCTATAGTGGGCTGCGTCATTTGACGCCGGTTCATCCAGTGGAATGTTTTCTCCAGAAAAAATGCGGGGCCCACCGAACGGGTGGACCCCACAAGGAACCGCTTGTTTTTGGCTGCAACAGCTACTTTCGCAGCTGTTGAGGTTTGTTTAGTCTCTTGTTTTCGACTTTCGTTCGATCTTTTTGAAAAAAATCGCCTTTTCCTCGTTAAGTGGGTTCTGATTTCGCGAGAAGGCTTATAATGACACTATTATGGCACGAATACTTCTGGTCGAGGATGACGAAGATAATATCAGTCTGCTGGTTCGCTTGCTGAAGCACCACGGACATGAGCTTTGCGTGGCCACTGATGCTGCCGAGGCTGTGAGTCGTGCCGCCATTGAAAAGCCAGAGGTCGTGCTCATGGATCTCGAATTGCCGCCAATTCCTGAGGCCCAACCGGACCCCAATGCCGGCTTGGAAGCAACGCGACGCATCAAAGAGAATGCCGCCACTGCTAATATCCCTGTAATTGCGCTCACGGCGCATACGATGGCGCAGCATCAGGAGCGTATCGAGGCCGCAGGTTGTGATGCGTTTCAGGAAAAGCCAATTTTCCCGTTCGATAGCCTTCTTAAAAAAATTGCTTTGTTGACCGGTTCAGATGCTTGATTTCGTCGAAGGGAAATTCGTGAACGGCAATCTTGTTATCCTCAGTGTCGGGGCGTTGATGTAAGGATTTTGATTCCGGAGCAGCCTGATGAATATATGCCTTGGCTGGCGACTTTTACATACTAGCAAGACATGGGGGCTTGCAGGGTTCGCACCTTCCCATATGGATCTGGGTTTCAGCACCAAAAAGTAGTCGTGGTCGATGAAGAGTTCGCTACGGTGGGGAACTCCGACCTTGATTACCGTTCTAGGCGCCTGAGCTTTGAAGTGAGCGTGGTGGTTCTTTGTAAGGGTTTCGTTGCGAAAGTTGCTGCCATGCTTGAAGTTGACTCTGCCAGCAGTCGAGAGATTGATTCTAAGAACTATATTGGCCGTCCATGGTGGTTCCGCTTCGCCATCAAAGTGGCCAGGTTGGCCGGCCCGTTATTCTGATTTCTAATCATGTCAGACCTTTCAAAATACTTCGACCACAACGCAACTACCCCGATGAGCGAGGAGGCTCTCCGAGTGTGGCACGATACCAATAGTTCTCTTTGGCAAAATCCTTCCGGCCTATACCGGGAAGCAGGTGGAGCGAAGACGCGATTGGAGGAATGTCGGGAAGAATTAGCGGATGAACTGGGGATTGATGTTCCAGAACGAGTGGTTTTCACTTGTGGAGCGACAGAGGCTAATAACGCTGTGATTCGGTTTCTCATTGAAGAATCAGCGAAACCAGTGGCGATTTCGGCGATCGAACATCCCTGCGTTGAGGCGGCAGCTTTACCATGGATTGAATCTGGCAGGGTTAGAGTTATTCCAGTCGACCCAAGAACAGGGGTTGTAGAGTGGGAGATTCTTTCTTCGTGGGTGAAGAGAGGCGAAGTATCGGCAGTATCAGCAATGGCTGCGAATAACGAGATGGGGACGTTGCAGCCTTGGCTGGAGTTGGCGGGGTTATGCGGCGATCATGAAATTCGGTTCCATACCGACGCAGCGCAATGGATTGGAAAATTACCCGCAGCTCAGTTGGGTGAATGCGATTTTGTGACTGGGAGCGGTCATAAGTTCAGGGGCAGTAAAGGGAGTGGTTTTCTAATCCTGCCAGACGATGAAATGGGCAATGCATTTCATGGATTTGTCGGAGGCCCTCAGGAGGAAGGGCGTCGAGCTGGCACAGAAAACCTGCCAGCGATCGCTTCGATGGTTTCAGCTCTTGTGGAATTAAATCAAGATCTGTCGGTAGATGCGATGGAAGATTGTTCCAACAATCGGGATGAGTTTGAGGCAGCCTTAATGAGAAGTTTCGGAGTCGAATTAATTGGAGCGAATGCTCCCCGTCTTTGGAATACCTCTATGTTCGTGCTTCCCTATGAAAGAAACGTGAAATGGCTTTCGCGACTTAGCCGTGACGGATTCGCCGTTTCAACAGGATCTGCCTGCAGTGCAGGGAAGGGCAATCCGTCCAAGGTGATGGCGGCCATGGGGCTCGATTTTGAAGCTATGGGACGTGTCGTTAGGGTCAGCGGAGGGTGGGATACTACTCGGGAAGACTGGCAGGAACTTGCTGAAGCTTTTGATCGGGTAAGCGAAGATCTGGCGCCTCAGTAGCGTGGAACCTGCTGATCAATTTCGGAAGACCATAGGTCGATGCCTCCTGCAAGACTCCAAGTTTGAAGCTTGCCCTTTTCTCGTAGGAAGAGCGTTGCATGCATTGAACGCATCCCATGGTGGCAGTAGACAATGATGGGGCGGGTGTCACCGGCATCCAGAAGGCCGGGTGCGAGTTCAGCGAATCGTGAGAGAGGAAATAATTCTCCGCCATCGATCCGGCAAAGAGCATATTCGTCCTCTTCGCGGCAATCGATGAGGCGAAATTTCGGGGCTTTTTCAGATTCGATAAGGTCTTTTAAAGCGGTAGGGGTGATTTCGTGGTCTTCAGTTGGAGGTAGCATGGCGTCAAGGATGGTGTGTGTGTGGATAGCCTGTTTTTGAGCAAAAATCGAATTGAACCGCAACAGTCCTCCTACATAGTGCTTCGTGGCGTTGAATACCGCCCCCCGATCTATGCCGACATACGATTACAAATGCGAGACCTGTGGGCACCAGTTCGAGGCGTTCCAGTCGATGAATGACGAACGTCTCACCGACTGTCCGCTCGATGATTGCGAGGGTGGTGTGAAGCGACTTCTTGGAACGGGCGCGGGCATTATCTTCAAAGGAAGCGGTTTTTACGAGACCGACTATCGCAGCGACTCATACAAAAAGGCAGCCAGCGCTGATAAACCTTCTGAGGGTAACAGCTCGGATTCTAAGCCATCCAAATCGTCTAAATCCGACGCCAGCTCGAAAGACTCTGGTAGCTCAGGCTCCTCCAGCAAAAAGACTTCCTCGGCATCTGATAGCTGATAAAATTTCTCGACATGAACCCTGAAGAAGAACATCACCCTCAGCAGCCAGAAGCCGGTGAAAGTCAGCAAGGGCACTCACCGCCTCCTCATGAAGATGCTCAGCCTGGTGTCTACGATGATCTGGCCCATCAACCTCCCGGTTCTGCTCAGTTTCACGATCCTAATCAGGCCTATGTTGATCCTGTTTCCCCTGCGCCTCCGGAATCTCACACCGCAGGTGTTTACGATGGTGCTCAGGCTCCGCAACCTGTTAGTCAGCCAGCCTCCGCAGGTATGCCTCGGCGCAGGGCTCCAAGAAAAGTGACCAAAAAGAAGATCGTGACTCGACGAACCGGTGGTGTGAGCCGAAGAGGCGGAGCGCCTTCGCGAAAAACTTCCTACCAGCGCCCGACCACAACTTACGGGGGGGGAGGCATGATGAATGTTTTCATCGGCCTAGTTGGTGCAGCGATGCTTGTGCTCGTGCTCATGGTTCTTCTTCCCAAGGACCTCTCAGGGATTGCTGGTTATCCAGCCAATCGAATTGATAAGAGCGGGCCGAGGAATTTGCTCAGTGAGGCTCAGGGAGTCATGGTGAGCCAGTCGGAGGAGGTGGCAATTTCGGAAGCCGATCTTAATACCTACATCAATCACCGTATTCAGGGCGATCAGGAAGGTCTCATGGGTTCAATCGTCTCTTTTGACGGGATCTATGTGGATCTCTTGGCGAATGGTGCAGAGGTGTATGTGCTTCGCAGCTTCTTCGGTATGCCGGTCACCTTAACCAGTCGCATTAGAGCTGACTCTTTTCGCTACCAAATGCGTTATGAGGTGGTCGAGTTCACCATCGGCAAAATCCGCATGGGTTCTGGAAACATCAAGCCGGTGATTGATATGTTTGGTCGTATCAAGGGAGGTTTGCAAGAAGAGGAGTACACACTGAATCAGCTCGGCGAAATCAGATTCGAAGACGATCAGGTGATTCTCAGTTCAAAAATTTAGTTTTGCTCGAACCGCCTCTCATGGCTGAAGAATCGGAAGAGATTTACCGCGGCAAGTTCCTCACTTACCGGAAGACTTCGGCTAACTGGGAATACGTGACTCGAACTAACGCTAGAGGTGCTGTTGCTATCCTCGCTCTTACCGATGATAGGCAAGTTGTCTTGACTGAACAGTATCGTCCCCCAGTTGGGCGGCATGTTATTGAGCTACCTGCAGGTCTTGTTGGAGATATACCTCTTCAGGAAGAGGAGCCGCTGGTCACGGCAGCCAAGCGGGAGCTGAAAGAAGAAACGGGCTATGAAGCGAAGAATTGGACAATGCTGAGCGAGGGGACGTCTTCAGCCGGCTTGACTGACGAGTTTGTGACTTTGTTTTATGCGACAGGTTTGACCAGGATGACGCAGGGTGGCGGTGTTGGCGGTGAGAATATAAAGGTTCACTTCGTTCACCAGTCAGATGTGATTAATTGGTGTCGCGATCGTCAAAGTGAAGGCAAATTTGTCGACTTTAAGATTTTTGCTGCGCTGCACCTCGCGAAGTCGCTAAATCAGTCTACTGAGGCGCGTCTTTGGTATTAGCAGACAGGCGCACAAATATCCCAGTTGGGTGGGAAAGTGGCTCCCTGAAACTGATTCTCTGCTTCGTCTTTCATTTTGGCCCATTCTACCTCGTTGTAGCGCCGCGAAAGATGCTGCAATACGAGAGTATCGACCCCCGCTTCATTGGCCAGTTGTCCGACTCGATCAGCTGTCATATGGCCATTGCGTTTGGCAAGACTTGCATCGGACGCGGCATACTGACATTCGCAGATAAGCGTATTCGTTCCCCCGATCCACTCGACCACTTCACTCCAGTCCCTTGTATTGGGTTCAATGCAAAAGTCGGTGAGATAGGCGAGTGAAAGACCGGGACTCGTCTGAAGTAAATCGTGGCGTAACTCGCCAATTGCCAGGGATTTCCCGTTCACTTCTACGAAGTCTCTGTCAGGGGAGGAGTCAGTCAGGTGCTGCAGCCACGGACCCGGTATTAATCCGCTCGAAGCAAGTGCTTGAGTAGAGACGTTGATGCGATCGTTTTCTCTGACCAAATAGGCGCTCGAATCGATGTTGTGATGCGGTAGGGAAAGGTATGTCACCGAAAATTCTTGCTCAGACAGAATAGCGCCGGATTCAATCAAAACGGTTGGCAAATGGTGAACGCTTGTGAAAGCTTCGCGCGTAAAAAAACGAGCTCCCTGCACGGAATCCTTTTCAGTCTCTCGGACAATCCACTCTCCGGGCTGATCAGCATGTAGATTCCAAGTGAAGGAGCGGAACCGGTTAGAGAGTAGTTCGATCGACCCTCTTGGACCCCAGACTTGGACGGGAATCTCGGGTCGGTTGTAGTTGTGACGGAAAAATGTGTCAAAGCCTGACACGTGATCCATGTGGTAATGGGAAAAGAAGAGATGCTTGATAGACTGAATCTCAGAGGGCTTGAGGCTGTTGAGACAGCCTTCTCCGCAATCAAAAAGAAGGCGCGAGCTGGCGTGACCGGAGTCCACCGTGACGAGGAGCGAATTATCAGCCCCCGGAGCCCCGAGTATTTTCCAATCAATCGCCATGGGGGAAACGATAGCTCCAATAACGCTCGCGTCACCCGGACTTCTCAGATTTCCCACCCCCAAGGAGGACGCAGATCAATGCAGGAAGTGGCGGTGCCCAGTAAAGACCATTGCGGCCTCGTGTTCGTTAGCTGCCTTGATGACGTCCTCGTCTCTGATGGAACCACCTGGTTGAATCGCAGCGGTGGCCCCTGCACCGAGAGCGTTTACAAGACCATCAGGGAAGGGGAACATAGCATCGCTGGCGACGACAGAGCCCTTGAGGCTGAGTCCCGCCTGTTCCGCTTTCCAGGTAGCAAGTCGGCACGAATCAACTCTGGACATCTGGCCTGCTCCAATGCCAAGCGTACGGTCGCTGGTCGTGAAGACAATCGCGTTGGATTTCACATGTTTTACGATGCGCCAGCCAAACCGCATGGCCTCGATTTCCTCGGCGGTGGGAGGACGTTGGGTCACGACCTTTTTTTCGATATTGTCGAGTCCGAGAGCCCGGGTGTCATGGTCCATTACGAGAAGTCCGCCTGGAGCGGATTGAATCACCGGATCACTGAGAGTGTCGCGGAAAGCTTCGTGCATTTGGATGAGGCGAAGATTCTTCTTTTTTTGCAGCAGCGCTCGAGCATCGGTTTCAAAGTTGGGAGCAATGATAACATCGGTGAAGATTTCGGAAATGACGCGGGCGAGGCCAATATCGAGGGGGCGATTGCAAACGATGACGCCACCAAAGGGAGCCTGTCGGTCGGTTTCAAATGCCTTTTCCCAGGCAAGGCGGAGGTCATCCTCGTCAGCCCCAACACCACAGGGGTTGGTGTGTTTTAGAATGGCAACGGCCGGACGGCGAAATTCGAGGATGAGTTCGGCAGCGGAGCCGATGTCGAGAACATTTGTGTAACTTAAGCCTTTACCCTGCAGTTGCTTGAAATAATCACCAAAGTTGCCGTAGAGGGATGCCTCTTGGTGAGGGTTTTCGCCATAGCGCAGTTCTTGTGCGAGGGGTAGCGATACCGAGAAGGAACTCTCAGTCTCCTGAATGTCGTTGAGGTGGGAGGCAATGGCCGAATCGTAAGCGGCGGTGCGCTGGAATACCTTGATGGCAAGTCGCTCGCGAGTCTTTAGCGTCGTGTTACCCTCGTGTTCATCTAGTTCAGAGAGAATCACATCATAATCTGCCGGTTCGACCACCACCGTAACGGCGTCATGATTTTTCGCCGCGGAGCGCAGCATGCTGGGCCCACCGATGTCGATTTGTTCTATGGCCTCCGCGCGGGTAACGCCATCTTTGGCGACGGTTTCTTCAAAGGGATAAAGATTCACGACCACTAGGTCGATCGGGAGGATATCATTTTGACTGGCTTGTTCTACGTGCTCCTTGCTATCACGTCGATGGAGGAGTCCACCGTGGACCTTGGGATGAAGCGTTTTAACGCGTCCGTCGAAAAGTTCGGGGAATCCCGTGAAGTCGGAAACCTCAACAACAGGAATCCCGAGATCGGCAATGAACTTGGCTGTTCCGCCAGTGGAAAGAATCTCGACATCGTTTTCGTGGAGACCCTTTGCAAGGGACTCCAAGCCTGCTTTGTCGGAAACGGAAATAAGGGCGCGCGAAATGCTCATAGTCTTGGGGTGGCAGCATTATCGTCGTCGGAGGCCGACGCAAGAGCGAATTAAGGGAAAGGCAAGGGGAAGTGAAATGGATGAAAAATTCATGTTTATCTCTCTGTCTACTTTTTAAAAAATGCTTGCGGTTTATCTAATAAATCTTAATATTTCAGGTATCTTATCAAACCACAGACCTTTGATCATGAAATACCTATATTTCCTGCCCCTTGGGCTAGCGCTTTTTAACGTTTCCTGCGAGAACCAGATCGCTTCTTCTAATCCGTATCAGAGTAATCCGTACTACGGGCCGAATGGTTCCACCTACAGTAACAGTTCCGAAGAGCCTTCCACTTCGGAACCCTCGACTTCCTACCCGAGTTACAGTCAGAGCACTTACACTCCCCCAACGGAGGCCCAAACTCCGGCGCCGTCGCTTCCATCTCTGCGTTCCGTGCCGAGTTACGCAGAAACCCCTCCCAGTTATAGCGGCAGCGCTGCCGCAAGTAGCTTCAGCGGTAACTCTCCAAGCAAGACCCATACGGTCGCAGGTGGTGAAAACCTTTACCGCATCAGCTTAGCAAACAACACTTCGGTGTCCGCCATCAAACGTGAAAACGGTCTGGAGACAGACACGATTCATCCTGGTCAAGTCCTTAGAATCCCCTGATTTAGGGGGATTAAGCCTTGATTTGGCAACGGCCCGCCAAGCGATTGGTGGGCTTTTTCGTGCCTACACAGTTCATGCGGATTGAGGTGACGCTCTTTCCTCTGAGAATCGGTATCTTAATTCTTCGAGCGATTTCAGAATAGCATCTTCGTCCATCTCATGAACTTCAAGCTTTTCGCCTATTTCAGGAACTAGCGTGATGGTCAGTTTGCCTCCGAGGTGCTCGCGGAATTCTTCGAGTCCCGCGAGGATGACGGGGCGGCCATGTTGCTCCTGATCAAGATAGCTGGACCAGAGTTTAAAACCAACTGTCTGAATTAGGTTGAGGATCTCGTCTGCGGTGCGACGGGCGAGCAGGCCAACGTGAACGGAGTAGATGATATCCACTGCCATTCCGATGGCGACGGCTTCACCGTGGCTGACTTTAAATTCGGAGAGTTGTTCAAGCTTGTGTGCCACCCAGTGGCCGAAATCAAGGGGCCGCGCAGAACCATACTCGAAAGGGTCACCCGTGGTAGCGATGTGGTCGACGTGATTTTCCGCACTTCGTCGAATCGCCAGCTCCAATTGCCGGGTTTCAAGGCTTCCCAACTTGTTGGCGTTCGCCGCCAAGTACTGGTAGAAATCCTTGTCACGGATTAGAGCAACTTTTATGGCCTCAATGATTCCATCGCGGCAGGCGCGATCAGGAAGGGTACTGATAAACTCAAGATCGTTGACGATTGCAAATGGAACCGCAAAATTACCAACCCAGTTCTTTTTGCCAAAGTAGTTCACTCCGTTTTTTACGCCGACACCGCCGTCACCTTGGCTGAGTGTTGTGGTGGGCATGCGAATCAGACGGATACCACGATGAGCGGTGGAGGCACCGAAACCGGCGAGGTCGAGGAAGGCGCCGCCGCCGATGGCAACGATGTAGGAGTGGCGGCAGACTTTATGGAACTCGACAGCTCGCCAGATCTTTTCGACGAGAGACCAGTTATTCTTGCAGGGCTCTCCTCCGGGCATGATCAGCGGTTCGGTGACGAGATTAAGCGTATCAACGTGGACGGCAAAGTACTGGGAAATCTTTTCGGCGAGGCCGTGATTGGAGTCTGATACCCCAGAGTCCAGAAGCACCATCACTTTAGACTGCTCACCGAGTTCACAGGAATCGGCAACGAGGTCCCGTAGGATGTGGTTTTTTGCGTCAAAAGCGCCGTGAGTGAAAGACACACGGTGCTGAAAGGTGATAGGAATCGCTCGCTGGATCATACGCGTGGGTAAATATAGTCCCTAATTAATTCGGGATCAAACTACCGCAAACACGGGGGGGACGATTCATAGGGTGGCTGCCAGAGCGTTGGGTAGCCGCTGAAACGTTAATCTTCAATGCCAAAGACAAATTTCGTGATGTGATNATAGTTTTCACCCGGACGCAACAGGCTGGAGGCAAAGGTTGGCTGGTTGGGAGCGTCGGGAAAGAATTGNGTTTCAAAGCAGATGCCTCCCCAGCATGGGTAAGGTTTGCCCCTGAAATGATTAGCTGTGTAGATTTGCACACCAGGTTTAGTCGTGTGAATGCTCATGGTGCGACCGGACTCCGGCTCTATTAACTTTGCAAATTCGTTAGGGCCCGGGTTAGAGAATTGGTTAATTTTGAAACAGTGATCATAGCCGCCAGTGCCGATGGATTCGATGTCTTGCCCAACAGGCTTTTTCGTTCGAAAATCAAAAGGCGTGTCAGTAACGGTGAGGATTTCGCCCGTCGGTAACTTCCGTTCATCCAGTTCGAGAACGCCAGCGGCTTTCATTTCAAGTTCGTGAGAGAGGATGTCGCCTTCTCCAGCAAGATTGAAATAGGCATGGTTGGTGAGGTTAAGGTGAGTGGGTTGGTCTGTTTTGCCGGTGTATGTGATGATTAATTCGTTCTTATCAGTCAGCGTGTAGGAGGCGGTGACGTTAACCTTGCCGGGAAATCCTTCGTGGCCGTCGGGGCTCTCAAGCGAGAAAGATACTGAGTCTGAGCCTGATTCGAGCAACTTGTCGGCCTTCCAGAGCTGCCGATGGAATCCAGTCTTTCCGCCGTGGATGGTAACTTTTGTTTTGGGGTTGGTGCTGGTAAGATCGTAGCGTTTGCCGTCGATAGAAAAGCCACCGCCACCTATTCGGTTGGCGAATCGTCCGACGATGGATCCGTAAACACCGCCGGCGAGTGCGGCATCCAGAGAATGATACGAGAGAGTAATGTTTGCGAGTTTACCCTTTCGGTCGCTTGTTTCGATAGACACCAGAAGAGCCCCGTAGTCGGAGAGTCGGATGCGGGTGCCCGCCTCGTTGGTTAGGGTGTAGAGAGTCACTTTGCGCCCATCGGGCAGGTTACCCCATGTTTCGGCTGCTAGGTCTGCCAAAACAGACGTACTTGTGGCTAATATGACTATTGCCAAGGTAGCGATCTGCGGGAGAGTTACCATATGAAGATGCTGGTTCTTTCCCTTCTCCGAGTCAATCTGGCAATCGGGCTTGGTCTTAATGTTGTTTCTGCTTCGATCGCTGGCGACTGGCCGATTTTCCGAGGTCCTGATCTAAATGGTATTTCAACAGAGGAGGGTCTGCCGGCCAAGGGAACGGCCGAAGTGGTATGGAAGGCAAATCTTGGACTTGGCTACAGTGCTCCGGTGATTTCGAGCGGTAGCGTAATCATTTCTGGGCATGATGGGAAGGAAACCGATACGCTTTTTTGCTTCGACGAGGTGACAGGCCAAGAGAGGTGGACGCGATCCTATCCGCAGCCGCTGGGGGACCTTTACTTTCAGGGAGGCACGACCGGAGCAGCAACGATTGAAGGTGATCGTGTCTATCATGTGGCTCGCGAGGGTGAGCTGGTTTGTCTTGACCTCGCCACGGGTCAGGTTATTTGGGAAAAGCACCTCAAAAAAGATTTTGGCTACAGCATGCCGACCTGGGGCTTCAGTGGGGCGCCCTTGCCCAAAGGTGATAATCTTTACGTGACGGCTGGGGAGTCCGGTCTTGCTCTGAAGAAGTCGGACGGTAGTTCAGTCTGGCAATCAGAGGACGAGGAGGCAGGGTATTCCACACCGTATCCCTTTGAGAAGAACGGAAATTTATTCCTCATTTTTTCAAACAAACGAGCCTACGTTTGTGTGGATGCTGAGACAGGAATGCCTGTTTGGGAATACCGATGGATGACTCGTTACGGGGTTAACTCGGCGGATCCAATTGTGATCGGTGATTACATTTTTATCTCCAGTGGTTATGGGAAAGGAGCGGTCCTCGCTAAGTGGACGGGTGAAGGTGATCCAGAGCGAGTCTGGCAAAATCGTGACATGAAGACTCAGATGAACGCAGTTGTTCTAGTGGATGGTTATCTCTATGGTGTCGATGGAAACGAAAGTCAGGATGGCACGGGTCTGAAATGTCTGGATCTGATGACTGGCGAGACCAAGTGGCTCGATGAGAGCGTGGGGCATGGAACTGCAACCGTTGTTGGTGACCAACTGTTAGTCTTGTCCGAACAGGGGACCTTACAGATTGCGAAGGTGAGCCCGGATGGATACGAGCCGACCCTGAGTCAGGAAGTCGTCTCTCCGCGTGTCTGGACAGTACCGGTCTTTGCGAACGGGCGCGTCTATGCTCGCAATGGGGGCGGTGATTTTGTGGCTTTGGAAGTCAAGTAGGCCTAACGCAGGAATGCTCCGGATCGTCTATTGTAAAGCGATGCAGTATTTTAAGACTCTCAGCATTTACCTGCTGGCTTTCTGCCAGGTGGGTTCGATTTATGGACAGCCCGAGGCGCCCGCTGAGCGGACCGAGGCCGAGGTCGCTGATTACATTCGTTATGTTGAAGAAGATGCGGCGGCAGATTCGAAGCTGCAGACCGCCCGGGCCCGCTTTTCGCGAGGGGATGTCATCGTTGATTTGGTCTCTGTGGTGCATTTAGGCGATGCGGAATACTACCGAAACCTGAACGATAATCTGAAGGGCTACGACGTGGTCCTCTACGAATTGGTGGGTGGAGAATTCCGAAATGAGAATCTGGATGGGAACGTTGAGGCTGATCTGATCCAAGGGTTGCAGCAGTTGGCGAAGGCATTTCTTGGGCTCGAGTTCCAGCTCGAAAACATCGACTATGAAGCTGCCAACTTTGTCCATGCGGATGTCGATTGGACTCAATACGAAGAATTGATGGAAGCCCGCAACCAGAGCTTTGGAACCCTCTTCGAGCGAGCTATGTCTCTAACAGAAGCAGGGGACTACAAAGGCATCGCCACTGACCAAGTCGCGATGAACTCAGCGATGAATCAACTGGTTTCCGCGGTTCTGACTGGTAACAGCGGTTCATTGAAGCGTTCGCTGGCCCCGTTCCTTGGCGAAGCTGAAGAACTGATTACTGAGATCGAAGGTGAAGATGGCACTGTTCTGATCACCGAGCGAAATAAGGTGGTCATGGGGAGGCTTAATGAAGTTCTCGCTCGAGGTTCTAAGAGACTGGCGGTGTTCTACGGCGCAGGGCATATGCCAGACCTTGAGTCCCGACTTCTTCTGGAGGGATTCGCCAAAGAAGAAAGTATATGGACCGACGCCTGGGTCATCCCACCTGTTGGTGCGGCGATGGGGGCAGATTCTGGTGGCTCTCCAGTTGATCCCGTGAACAGCCTTCTTTCACCTAGCCCTGAGATCATGGACGTCTTGCAGCAGATGGGCGAATTTATGGAAGCGCTCCAACGAACGGAACCATAACGCTTGAAGCATCTAAGTGTTATAGCATGATGCGTCAATCTTGGTGACGCTGACGCTCGCAATATGGACCAAGTCGCTTTTCCTTCTTTCTACCCGCTTATGAGAGAACTCCGCAGACTTGAGGCGAATAGGCACCCTTCTGACTGGTAAAATCCAGCGACCGGCAGGAATTGCTCTAAGTTCAATATCTGGACACGTATGTTAGGCCATAGAGACCGGAACAAGAGTTCTGCTTCACCAATCTAGAAAGTGGATAAAGTGGAGTTACTTAGCCTCCGAACGCATCCTCCAATCCCTGACGCATGACCAAAGGGTCAGGACTCTGGCCGGTCCAGTATTCGATCCCGATAACTCCCTGAGCGACAAGCATCCCCAGCCCATCAATAACCCGACAACCTCTCTCTTTCGCATCGCGAACGAGTCGTGTGGAGGGAGGGTTCGGGATCACGTCAGCGACCACCATGTCAGCGGTTAGAGAGTTGATGTTCAGTGGGATTCGGGCATCGACGTCAGGGAAAAGCCCTATACTCGTAGAGTTAACAACAATATCGGTTCCTGCGGGAATATTAAAGTCGTCTACCCAGCTGTGGAAAGTGACTTCAAGTCCGCCGCCAACAGCGTCATTAAGCTTCCCTGAAAAAAGGGTCGCGAGTTCCCGTCCCCGTTGTTCGCTGCGATTGACAAGGTGAATTTCTTTCACCCCAGCTAGTGCCATTTCGACTCCGATAGCGCGGGCGGCGCCTCCAGCACCAATAAGAACAAGAGTTTTCCCGGCTGGGTTAGCCAGTTCGGTGAAGCTCGAGACAAAGCCTTTACCATCAGTGTTCTCACCAATCAATTTTCCGTCTCGGTTGACAACGCAGTTCACTGCTCCCATCAGTCGCGCGGATTCTCC
This sequence comes from Verrucomicrobiales bacterium, assembly GCA_002726915.1. Classification (GTDB taxonomy): domain Bacteria; phylum Verrucomicrobiota; class Verrucomicrobiia; order Verrucomicrobiales; family DEV007; genus Arctic95D-9. The sequence continues at coordinate 21,582 of PBSY01000010.1, forward strand.
AAGGCCATCGAGATGCTTTATGATGGCTACTTTGTGGGGGATGGTGCAGTTGAAGCCTTGGAAGCCGAAAGCCCGCGCTCCTGCCACTGCAGCGGCCAGATCATTGGGCTCTACTTCCAGGGTAAGATAACGCCAGTCGAGCGCCATATCGCGGAAGGCGGGCTCAATCATGGCCTGCGTCGGGTTCTCTGATACAGGAAAACCAAAACAGCCCACAAGCTCCTGTTTGAAGTTTAAATCAGCGGCCATAGCGCCGAATATTAGGGGACGAGTTAAGTGAGGCAAGCCTGTGAAGTAGTTTTTTTGCTTTCCACGACATGGGAGGATAGCAACAATCACCCTTGATGCATATTCCTTCGATCATCGAAACAAAGCGCGACGGCAAGGCGCTTTCTGACGAGGAGATCCGCTCGGTTATTGCTGCATATACCTGCGGAGAAATGCCGGATTGCCAGATGTCGGCGCTTGCTATGGCGATCTACTTTCAAGGCATGTCGAAGGAGGAAACCGCCTCCCTGACACAGGCGATGCTGGAATCCGGGGAAGTCTTTCGATTTCCTGAAGGAACTCCGAAGGTGGTCGATAAGCATTCCACGGGTGGAATTGGAGATAAGGTATCGCTCATTCTTGCGCCGTTACTCGCCTGCGACGATCTATGGGTGCCCATGATTTCCGGCCGCGGTCTTGGAATCACTGGGGGGACTCTTGATAAGCTGGAATCGATTCCCGGATTCCGCGTCGGGATCAGTCAGGAAGAGGCTATGAACCAGCTCGAAGGGATCGGTGTGGTCATGATGGGCCAAACATCTGATGTCTGCCCTGCTGATAAAAAGCTTTATGCCCTGCGAGATGTCACGGCAACGGTTCCGAGTCAGGCCTTGATCGTGGCTTCGATCATGAGCAAGAAGTTGGCCGAGACGCTCGATGCTTTAGTCCTCGATGTGAAGTTTGGCGCAGGGGCGTTTATGAAGACAAAACCCGAAGCGGAATCGCTTGGTTCAGCGATGCAGGCAGTGGGCGAGGCCATGGGTGTGGACACCAGAGTTTGTTACCATCCCATGGACGAGCCAACAGGAAGCGCTGTCGGCAATGCTCTGGAGGTGGTTGAATCCGTTGAAACCCTTAAGGGCGGCGGCCCGGAAGACCTCCGAGCGATTGTCATTTCCCTAGCTCAAGAAGTCAGTCATGTGGATGCTTCCCAACTGGCAGCCTGGCTCGACGATGGTTCTGCGTGGCGAAAATTTCAGGAGATGGTAGGGAGTCAAGGAGGGGATGTGGAGGCACTTGATAACCTCGGCGCCCGCCACCGGGCTCCGTTTATTTGTGAAGTTACTGCAGAACAATCGGGAATGGTTTCGTCAGTCGATGCTGAGACGATTGGTCGCAGCACCGTGTCACTTGGCGCTGGGCGCAGTCGCGCTGACGATGTGATCGATTCTTCGGTGGGTTTCGATAAATTGATTAAGGTAGGTGCGTTGGTCTCCTCGGGGGAGCTTTTGGGACGAGTCCATGCGGCCGATCCGATTGGTGCTGAGGCTGGTGTAGCCGCCTTGAAGGGGGCGATCTCATACAAATGAAACAACTGCTAAAAGTCTTGTGTCTCCTCCTGCTGCTTGGAGGCATCAGTTGTGAGCGGCAGACTGCTCCCCAAGTGATTATTCAATCCGAACCTTCGGTGGAGTCCTTAGTTTCGTCAGTGCTTAATGGGGGAGGAGTCTACAGAGATGTGGCTTTCAGCCAATTGATCGAGACCTCGACCGGGAACCGGGTATTGCCGATGAACCCCGAGGAGCCGGTCGATGCTGAAATTTTAGCGGGTCTTGAAGCGGCAATAGCCCGAGTATTGAAAAGATTCAATCGTGATAGTTCCCCCACCAATACGGAGAGTCGAATCAACGAGGTAAGTGCCTATTTTGAGGAAGCGCTGCTTGGTGAAATTGGATCCGATCCAGCGATGGAGTGCGATTATCCGCGGACGGCGGAAGGCAATCTGCAACGGGCCGGTTATCCTGACCTGATGATTCGTCATATCGAATCAGGGCGGGTAATTTATCTTGATCCTAAGGTGGTGGCGGATGGCTCAATGAAATCAAGCCTCCGAACGTTCTATTTCACTCCACGGAGAGAGACGAATAAGGTGCTTCACGACGCTCACCATTTATTGGTTGGGATCGAGCACGACGGTAATACGGGAAACTGGAAATTCCTCAGATGGCATCTTGTTGATCTAACAGCTTTCAAAGTCACTTTGAAAGCTGAGTTCCAGGCTAACAATAAGGATATTTATCGACCTGAGCTGATTCTACAGAGTGGAAAGGCAGACGAATAGCCATTACCTGAGAGTGGCGAAATGGATGATCAGCGCAAGATTGGTTTCATGCTGAAGAGCCCGTGGGTTGCCTTGTAGGCATCGCTGAAATCCATGGTCTTGAACTCGTGACCGGCGCCCCAAGAGTCAGAGAAGATCAAACGGTTGTCAGTCTCGTTGTAACCGATAATCATTCTCATGTGACCGCCACTTGTCTGGATCGTTAGCGGCGGGTCTTCGTCAAACTGACCGACGGTCAGACCCCAGAGAAGTGGGATCCCATCATCGACAGACTTTTGAATTATTCGGAAGAACTTCTCCTTGGTAATGGGATCGCCAATGTATTTCTCGCCTTCCAGTTCGAAGAGTCCGCTGCTCCCTTCGCCCGCAACCGCGAGGCATTCAAACCGGGTTTTGAAGAGGTGGTCGATTGAGCCAAGTTCGCGATTGATTGCCATTGAGCTGGTTCCGGCGTTGGGATCCGAACCTGCGATCAGGGCGAGTTGGTGCATGTCGGAGGGGATGCCGTAATATTCGAACAGTCGCTGGGCCGACGCGACGGCGCAGTAGCCTTTCGACCCTTGATCGACCATCGGAACTCCATCGATGAAAACACTTCCGTCGCTGCGGCGGGCTACATTGCGAGGCAAGTCGGAGAGGCGGACGCTCGCAGCCGACCGAGTTCGGGTGGCAGCCTCATAGGCACCTCCCGCATCACGCTTGGCTAAGCGCATGCGAAGAAATTCGACTTTTCCATTGCTGCGTTCTCTCGGGTTGTTCTCTAGCACCGCTTTACCGCGAGCAGAAATCCAGATGTAGCCCTCTGTCAGCATACCCTGGGTTGGTTTGGCCTCTCGTCGGGTAGGGCGCACTGCAAGTTCTTTCCCGAGGTGCTGGCCGACCAGTTTGGTGCGGTTCATGAAATCTTCGTCGCTGATCGAGCCGCCATCACCACGGTTGAAAATCGAAATGGTGACCCCGAGGAACTTCCCGTCTTTGAAGTCGATAATGGCTTCTTCGATGGGAACCGATCCTCCAAGCAGGCTAAGATTGACCTTGAGATTTGGCTGGTTCTTGCGCTTGAAAATCGCTCGAGAGCGATCGGATGTAAGCCATTCGAAGTATGGGTTGGTGCTCCAATTTCCCTGATCGAAGAGGGCTTCGAGCTCGTCGGGAGTGAGTTGATAGGAATCGGGCAGATGAATAAGTGGATCAAGATTGCCTTCCAGCGTTTCCTTGGCTGAAACTACGCCAAAACTGAGGGTGAAAACAGCAACAGCAATCACGTTGGAAAGGGAGGATCCCGACGGCATAGGTGCACTGTATCGAATTCCGCTAAATGTGTCTCGCAAAATAGTCTGGCGCCATTTTCCATTTGAGTTAACTCGTAAACTCTGAGACAACAACAGGTTGAAAACTTCTTATTACCATTTGAGATGAAGAAACTCATCAACGATCCTCTCAAGGTCGCCGACGAACTCGTAGAAGGTCTCGTCGATGCCTACAATGGAGAGTGTAAATTTGTCGGATCGCGCTCGATCGTGAAAAATGACATCCCTGACGGCAAAGTGTCGTTGCTTGTCGGAGGTGGAAGTGGTCACGAGCCCATTTATCATGGTCTGGTTGGTCGCAATCTGGCTGATGGCGCTGCTTGTGGTGATATCTTCGCCGCGCCCCCGCCCAACATCGTTTTCGAGGCAACCGAGGAAGTCAACCGTGGTAATGGTGTACTTTACCTCTACGGCAACTACGCGGGTGACGTGCTCAACTTCGATCTTGGTGCTGAGCTATCAGACGATGAAGATATTGATGTTCGAACGGTTCTGATCTGGGATGATGTTTGTTCTGCTCCACCGACCGAAAAGGATAAGCGTCGCGGAATTGCCGGGCTCGTCCCAATCGTTAAGATGGCAGGCGCAGCGTCGCAGGTAGCCACATCGCTCGACGAACTCGAGGCGGCTGCTAGGAAGGCAGTGCTTCAGACCCGCTCCGTGGGCGTTTCCATGTCTCCGGGTTCGATTCCGGCTACAGGCAAACCCACTTTTGAAATAGAGGAGGACCAGATCGGTCTCGGAATGGGCATTCACGGTGAACCTGGTGTTGGGGAAATTCCGATGACAACCGCCGATGAGTTGACTCCCAAGATGCTTGACCTTGTCATTGAAGACTTTGAGAAGGATGACGAAGTGGAACCTTTAACGCCTGGCGATGACGTTTTGGTTTTCATAAACTCCCTCGGTGCCACGACGATGATGGAATGCCTGATTGTGCTGCGTAAGGTGAAGGCCGAGCTCACAGCCAAGGGCATCAGTATTTATGATGTGATGGTCGGGCCGCTAACGACTTGCCAAGAGATGTCCGGTATTTCAATTTCGCTCACCCGGATGGATGATGAGCTAAAGAGATACTGGGAAATGCCCTGCCAATCGGTTTGCTTCAGTAAGATGGAAGGGCGTTACGGCGGACAAAAATAATCCAAGTTTGGATCAACAAAGTTTGGGGGCTAGGATTGGCTCCAGCTTGAATTAGAAAGCACTTAGAACGATGCCCAAAGAATACCTTACCATTGATGAAACACGCGATATGATGCTCGTGGTAGCGGACAAGATCATTGAAGCGGAACCGATTCTCACCGATGCAGACCGTGCTCTCGGCGATGGAGACCATGGTATTGGTATGGAGCGTGGTATGACCGCGGTCAAAGAGGCGCTCGATGGAAACGAGTTTCCCTGTGTCGGTAAAGTTTTTATGGGAGTCGGCATGGCTATGATGTCCAGTATGGGTGGCGCCTCCGGCGCTGTCTTTGGTACTTTGTTCCGCTCCGGAGGTAAGGCTTTGAAAGATGCTGAGTCTCTTGACGGGGCAGGTGTTGCGACGTTCTGGAAGGAAGGTTCCGAAAATGTGATGAGTCGCGGGGGAGCCAAGCCTGGAGACAAAACGATGGTGGATTCGCTTGTCCCAGCGGCCGAAAAATCAGCAGCTGCGACCGGTTCCGTCAGCGAAGCGCTCATTGCAGCAGCAATGGGTGCTGTCGCAGGGCGTGACGCCAGCGAGGATATGATTGCGACCATGGGTCGTGCTAAAACCCTCGGCGAGAAGTCTCTCGGCAAGCCTGACGCCGGTTGCGTGAGTGTGGCGATTATTGCTGAGACCATGCGCGACTTTATCGACTCCTGACCGGAGTCGCGTTTGTTACGGATATTGCGGAACGCTTCTGGCGTGCTTTAGTTTCGTTCTCCGATATGGCCGAAGCAAAGGACGTCTACACATTTGCCGATTTAAAAGATTGGGCTGCAGTCGCTGTCGACCTTGACCTCCCGGCGCGTTTTTCTGTATTCGGGGATCCGGTGAATCATTCCCGCTCACCGCAAATGCATAACCGCGGCCTGAAGGCTGCTGGAGTAGGCTCCCAGTATGTGAGGCTGCATATTTTGCCTGAGGAACTCGATGATGCACTTGACGCTCTCAAGGGGGCGGGGTTTATCGGCATCAACGTCACGATTCCCCACAAGGGCGCAGTCTTTGAGGCTGTGGATGACATGACCGAAGTAGCGAGGCGTATCGGAGCGGTAAATACTGTCGCGATCGACGGGGATCAATTAATAGGTCACAACACCGATGCTCCCGGGATGAAGCGGGCGATCCGAGAAGAGTTTTCGATCGATCTGACTGATCTTCGCATAATGTTGATTGGCGCAGGAGGAGGGGCTGGTAAAGCGGCAGCCGTTCAGTGCGCCATGGATCAGTGCGAACGCCTTGTCCTCGTGAATCGGACGGTTGAGAAAGCTGAGGCTCTTGTCGCCGATCTCGACGACCTGTTTGTTGATCCTGATAAGTTGGAAGGGCCCGTGGATCGACTCGTCGCTATTCCATGGGAAGAAAAGGCGATGGAGCGTGAGTTGGATCAGATTGACCTGATCATCAATGCAACTTCGGTTGGGATGAAGCGCACGGATCCCGAGGTGGTGCCGTCCCATTTGATTAGGCCACATCATCTCGTTTATGACATGGTCTACGCACCCGCGAGGACCCGCCTTATGGCTGATGCGGAAGCAGCAGGAGCGCGGGCTGCGAACGGGCTTGGAATGCTGTTGTGGCAAGGCGCCTTGTCCTTTGAGTTTTGGCTTAACGAGGAAGCGCCGATTGAGGCCATGCGGGAGGGCTTGTTGGCCTGCCTCAACGAGTAGTTTTGTGGCCTGAATCTTTGGGCACACTGGGGGAATTCCGAAAAGTTGAATGGAAGATTGCCTTGGCTCGTCTTCCTCTTAGCAACAGGAATAAAAGACCTATGAAAACAGCTCTCATCACAACTGCCATTGCCGCTGCCGCCCTTTTTGGATTTGCCAGTGAAGCGGAGGCCGGACGCTTCGGATTTAGCATTTCAACGGGGGGACATGGGGGGTATTACCACGGATATCGCCCCGGTTACAGATCTAGCTATCGAAGCTACGACTATCGGGGAAACGTCTGCACGCCTCGCTACGTCGTTCGTACCTGCGAACTTAACCGCTGCCGCCATAGACGAGTTCACTATGATCATTGCGGTAGAGCTCGAAGTTATTATGTCACCGTAGTAACCTATCGCAGCTACTACTCAGACGGTTCCTGCAATACCTTCACCCGAACTTTTGGCTAAACTTTCACCCAATTAATTCCCAGCAATCCCTGCACCGGGGCGGTCATGAGGCCGCCCCGTTTTGTTTTCCGATAACGCAGTTATATTCTGGGAAAAAAAGTGGGGGCTTCTCGATATTTTTGGGTGACAAAACTGCAACATTTGCTCAATTCTTCGTAGGTCTATGGACACCGCTATATTCACTCTTAAGATACTGGGTTCGCTAGGGGTATTTCTCTTTGGCATGAAGGTTATGAGCGAGGGAATCCAGCGTACCGCGGGCGATCGCATGCGTCGGATCATGGCGACCATGACCCACAATCGATTTGCCGGCGTTGCTACTGGTTTGGTCACGACAGGACTAATCCAGTCATCGTCAGCAACCACTGTAATGGTCGTCAGTTTCGTGAATGCCGGCTTGCTCACGTTAGTCGAATCTATCGGGGTTATCATGGGGGCAAATCTGGGGACGACTCTGACCGCTTGGATTATTGCGACGATTGGAAAGTTCTCTCTCTCGACCGTGGCTCTGCCGATCATCGGGATAGGGCTACCCCTATTCTTTGTTGGTAAGAATCGCTTCAAGAGTTTCGGTGAAGTGTTGATTGGTTTTGGTTTGTTGTTCTACGGGCTTTTTCTACTGAAAGAGTCAGTGCCTGATGTGAAAAGCATGTTGGCGAGTACGGATGAGGCGGTTAGAACCCAGGCGGAGAGTATTCGCGCGTTTATTGAAGGTGTTTCTGGTAAGGGTTATGTTTCGGTGGTCATCTTCCTCATAATCGGGGTGTTACTTACCCTGATGGTGCAGTCTTCGTCAGCGGCAATGGCGATCACGGTGACTCTGGCAATCCAGGGATGGATTGGGTTTCATGAGTCGGCGGCCATTGTCTTGGGAGAAAATATTGGCACGACGGTAACGGCATGGCTCGCCTCCATCGGAACAAGTGTGAACGCGAAACGAGCCGCGAGGGCACATTTTCTCTTCAATATGCTGGGAGTGGTATGGATGCTTATCGCGTTTTTCCCGTTCGCCGCCGGGGTGGATTGGCTGGGAGATCACCTGCCTGACAGTTTTCGAACTGAAAAGCACGACTCCGATGTTGGATTTAAACTCGCGATTTTTCATTCGCTATTCAACCTGATGAATATTCTGTTACTGATCTTTTTCGTTCCGCAAATTGCTCGTTTGGTTACTAAGTGGGTAAAAGAGCCGGAAGGTGGTGCGGGATCTTCTGGACCTCGACTGCGCTTTATCTCGTCGAATATGGTAGATATCGGCGAACTAAATATTCCCGAGGCAGAGAAGGCAACCAGTGAACTGGCGGGAATTACCAAGGAGATGTTCAGTGGCTATCTCAGTGTCTTTAATGACCCTGAGACTGATCTCACAGCCGAGGTCAAACGGCTAAAATCCTTGGAAGATGATGCTGATGTCTTAACTCATGATATTACAGAATACCTTGTCAGAACATCGACAGCCAACCTAAGCTCGGAGAATGCACGATCTGTAGGACGCATGTTGCGCATTGTTTCAGAGCTTGAGGAAGTCTCTGATGCAATCTTTCGACTGATCCAGATTACGAGCCAGAAATACTCAAAGAACCGCGCTCTCAAGGAAGAAGCGACGAACAAAGTTCGAGAGTTTGCTGATCAAATTTCACAACTGATTGAACTCTACATGGAAGTGCTTGTGGCAGGGGCAACTGAGGAGGATCTTAAAAAAGCGGAAGCGCTCGAAAAGCAGACGGATCGTCTTCGTAAGCAGCACAATAAAGAAGCCATGAAACGCATGTCATTGGATAACTCGACGGTGAAAACAGAGATGGTCGTGATTGATATGAACAATCAGTTTGAGTTGATTGCAAACTACGGGCTGAATGTTGTTCAGACGGCTTTTTACCTCGAGAATGAGGATGAAGTGCCGGAAAAATACGATATTTGAGATCGTTTCTTTTCTGTTCACAGATGATTTGAGGTTTGAGTCGCCCGGGCAGTCGTCGAAAGCCGGGCGCAGGCCGGCCCCGGTCTTGCAGACTCTGGCTTCGATCAGCGTGAGCTCCACAGCCCTTTTTGCGAACGAACGGCCCGGTATTCTTTTGATCGACAACGATGATCATTTCGGTCGCACGGTTTCGTGTTTCACGAAAGCCTACGACTGGGTAAAACTCTGAAGAACGCTGCCGCTTTTGGCCAGCGGTTTTTCGTGAGGAGGGCTATGAGTCAGCCCGCAGCCCGCTCTTCGGCAAGTTCGCCTGCAACGGTTTTGGCACCTCCGGTTATGATGGCGGTCTGATTCTCAAAACGGTTTTTCCATAATGTCGTTGTAACGATTTTGCTTGGGGAGTGGGCGAGATTCAATCACGTGATTATGAGATCGTAAGAATGAAATCCGGCCGATAGTCTTTTGCCATGTTCACAAGACGAAATCTTATGGGGACTGCCATTATCTGCCCAATCGCAGCCTTGCGTGCTCAGGCTGGAAAAGCACCCCTGAAGTATCTGCAGATTGGAGTAGGGCATGCGCATGCCAACAAAATTCAAGTTTACCAAGAGAGTCCAGATTGGGACGTGATCGGGATCGTGGAAGAGAACCCGAAACTTTTGGCGAAAGCAAAGAATAATGATGCCTACAAGCAGTTCCCTCTCTTAACACTCGAGGAAGGCTTGAACATGCCCGGTTTGTCAGTTGTGGGAATCGAAACCGAAATTGGGGAATTGTTGAAATATGCATCTGTTGCCATTTCGGCAGGGAAGCATGTGCATCTCGATAAGCCAGCGGGAAGCCAGTTAGAGCCCTACCAGAAGCTTATGGAAGAAGCCGATGCCGGTGGGCTTGTGGTTCAGATGGGCTACATGTATCGGCACAATCCGGCAATACGGCTGCTTCATCGGATACTTGACGCTGGGTGGTTAGGTGAAGTCTTTGAAACTCATGCCGTCATGTCCAAAGTAATTTCGGATACATCCCGCCAAGTTCTCGACGGATTTTCGGGAGGAACCATGTTCGAGTTGGGAGGTCACATCATTGATCTGACCATCGATGTGTTAGGGGCGCCAAGCAGTGTGAGTGCCTTCCCAAGGCGGACAGTCGACAAGGAGGGTGACACACTTATCGATAACATGCTAGCCGTGCTGGAATATCCCAAAGCAACGGCAACAGTACGTTCGACCGGCTTGGAAGTGGAGGGGTCTGGTCGTCGTCATTTCACGGTTTGTGGGACTGAGGGAACGTGTCATATTCAGCCTCTCGATCGGCCCAAGATGAAGTTGAGCCTTTCTCGTGATCGTAAGTTTAGTGACGGCGGCGAAGTATTCAGAAAAGGCACCACGGAAATTCCTTTTGAGCCTCCCTATCGAAGATATGTCGGGGATGCGGCACAGCTAGCTGCCATTGTCCGGGGCGAGATTAAGAATCCTTACCCAAGCTCCCATGACCTCGCAGTGCAGGAGGCGTTGCTCGAGGCAAGTAATATGAGGAAGTTTTAGTTTGAGATGAGACTGATTTTCGAAGTGTCCGATGGTGTGCTGACTGAGATTAGGGAGCTTCGTTGCCGCCGAGGATGATGGTTAGGTATCCCTTGTCCGCATCAGAAAGGCTGTTGAAGTCGACTTCAACCTGGTTACCATCCAGCATGATGAATGTCCCTTTGGGGCCATTTGCTTCGAGAAGGGCTGCTTTCACGACGCGGCCGTCTTTAAACCTCCAGTCGCGATACTTCGTGATGAGTTGCTTGGTGACTTCAATGTCGCTGCGTTTTATTCCGAATACCGTACTGGCAGCTTCCTCGTCGGACATGATCGCATCGTTGAGTGCGGCAATCTTATTCGGATCGGTTTCGTAGCCCGCTTGGATTCGGCTCGCAAGAATCATAATGCGGTAGGCTTCCGGAGATTTGCCATTGGTCCCTGTAACAACCTCTCCACTGGACTTAGTGACCACGCCGAGAGGCATCTTATCGGGATCCTGATTGAAGCGTTCCTTAAAGAGCTTGCGGTGCTCAGCGCTTTCGTTTTGGCAGCGAACAATCACAAATTCGTGGCCTTTGCCGGCCAGTTCTTCGGTTATTGCTTTTAGGATGGCGTCGGTTTCGTCCGCGAAAGTTTGGACAAGAAGAAACAAAACGAGGCGTTCACCTTGCTTGGCGTGTTCGACCCCTTTGCCAAGCTCGATGAATTCACGGGGATCCTCAGCCCGGGTCGATATTGGCGAGGTCGTTAGTGCTGAGGCGATAAAGAAAAGAGCGAGAGGAAGAAGACGAGATATCATGGTGGTGGATGAAGAGGGCTCGGCAGACAGAATTGGTATCTCTCTCACCGTTTGTTTAAGCCGATGCAATTGCAAGGGCCGCATTATCAGAAAATTGTGAGGCTAGCCCTAATCTCCTTCCCCTAAAGCGTTCCGACCACCAATATATGGCAACCATTTGTTGAGCGAGACTATCCGCCGATTCGTCGAGAGCCATTGAAGTGACTGACTAGCAGCTCCCCCGGAAGGACGGCGGATCAAGGACGTTGAGGAAGTCCTAGCCCGTGGCGCAAAAGAGCCTCAGATTCATACCAAACGTTTGGCGTTTTGCTGCCGAGGATGACAGCGATTACAGTTTTGCGACCGTTTGTGGCTGATGAGACAAGGCAGCGTCCGGCCGCATTGGTGTAGCCGGTCTTAGCGCCATTGCAATAGGGGAAAATTCGCAAAACTTGGTTGGTGTTGTAGACGGTTTTGGTAGTCCCATTAGCAAAACGAAACAGGGTGGATTTACTTTTGATGGAATTGCGAACGAAAGCGTCGCTGAGAGCAGCGGCTCCCAGTTTAGTGAGGTCGCGGGCAGTTGAATACTGACCGGGAGGATTTGGAAGCCCACTGGCGTTTGTGAAGTAAGAATCATACATTCCCAACTGGCGAGCTTTAGCGTTCATAGCTATGGCAAAGTTGGAGACACTGCCAGAGTGGTCACGGGCAAGGGCACGGGCAATATCATTACTGCTTCTAATCAGGACAGTGTGCAGAAGTTCCTCACGGGTGTAAACTTGGCCAGTTTTGATTCCTATCTTTGTCGGCTCCGCCCTGGTGTCTTCCTCAGCTATAGTGACAGGTTTCTGCAAATTCCCAGCCTGGGCGATTATAATCCCGAGGAGTAGTTTCTGAGTGCTAGCAACCGGAACGCGAGCGTCCGCGTTCTTCTCGTAGAGGACTCGCCCATTTTGATCCACAAGAATAGCACACGAAGCAGTGATCGGTGGGGCATTAGAATTCTTCGTTGTGCCGTTGGAGAACGAAAACGGAGTTGGGGCTAGCGAGGTGACTGTTCTCGACTGAGTCTGAGAGTGACCTAAAGTGGCGTCATAGGTCGCATTGGCGCGCGTGTCGACTGGCACTGCGCCAAAGTCATTGGTTTTGCAGCCGATCAGGAAAATGGCTGTCGAAACGATAAAGGCCGGGGCAATAGATGTGAGAGGCGAGGCTGAGGTGTGTCCCATGAGACGCGATAATACTAACTGATCTTCTTTAAATTGCACTCACGCTCATTCGGTCGCCCGAAATGCCTTTTCAAGTTCGGGGGATGGGGCGGCACCGAGATCGGTTGCCGTGTAGTAGTGGCGTCGGGCCAGTTCGATGCGAGGGGGAGATGTCTCGAGATAGGTGACCGCTAGATTGTAGTGCGCATCTGCCAGCTTAGGATCAATGTCGATAGCGCGTTTCAATTCAACGAGAGCGGCCTCCATCCATCCGTAGTCGCGAATCACTGCCGCTAGATAAACTCGGGCCTGAGCCTCTCGCGGAGCTTCGTGGATAGCGCGAGCGAGACTGGAAATGGCCAAGTTAAGATCTTTCTGCTCGTATTGAATGAGCCCAAGTGTCTGCCAGTTGCTCGCGATTGACGAATTCAGGTACAGGGAGCGCTTGAGGTTGCCTGAGGCGGCGACAAGATTTCCGAGCTGAAATTCAGCGACGCCAAGGTTGGCGAAGGCGAGAGCGTTGTCAGGGGTAACTTCAACCAGATCAAGGTAAGCTTTGCGGGCTTCCTGCCAACGCTGTTCAGAAGCAGCAAGGGCACCACGCTTCGCGATTTCAGCAACTTCCGCCGGTAGCTTTGTCGTTCCGCTGTGCAGGCCAATCTTTATACTCCCTTCGGGAATTTCGTTCGCAGGGAGAGCCATAGGATCAACAGCGCCCCTTTCCGGTGGCGTGTCAGATTTGGTTGTTGGGTGGCGATCCATCGCCTCATCTCGGGGAGATTGTCCTGAAAGCAATGCGTAAGGCGCTTCGCTCGCATCAATAGTTTCCGTCGCCTCTTTCGTGGCTGGCGCCGTCTCGGGGGCGTCTTGGACCATTGAGTTGGGCGACGTCTGTTTGCCCGCGTCTTTTCCGGCGCGAAACACGAAAAACAGAGTGTGGGTTGCCACAACGATAGTAACAATGATGATGATGAGCCGGCGATCCATGAGAGGGCGCAAAAAGGGCGAGACAATAATTAAAATACCTTTTCTACTTGCGCACGATGAATTTTAACTAATGTTCTTAGGAACACTGTTCAAATATGAAGTTAACGGCCCGCCAGCAAGAAATCCTCGACTACTTACAAGCTGAACACCGAAGGACCGGTATCATGCCGTCGACTCGGGAAATTCAAAATCATTTCGGCTTCGCCAGCCAGACCGCGGCAGTGAGTCATTTGCGTGCCTTAGAGAAAAAAGGTGCAATCGTCAAAGAAGAAAGAAAGGCGCGGGCTGTGATGTTTGCGGACGCGGCTGATCGGGAGCCGATTGCCGATGTTCCGATCTACGGTGCGATCCCTGCGGGTTTTGGAGACGATACCAACCCGGTGGCGGATGGCACTCTTTCCGTGGACGTGCGTTCAATGGGACTGGGTGAGCGATCGAAAGCTTACGCCTTAAAAGTGCGGGGCGAATCGATGATCAATGCCCACATCATGGACGGGGATCATGTCGTGCTTGAATACCGTGAGCCTCGAGACCAAGATGTGGTGGCTGCGCTGATCGATGGCGAAACCACTCTGAAACGATTTGTTACGAGCGGACGCAAGCCATACCTGAAAGCTGAAAACCCCGACTTCCCAGATCTCATACCGGCTCAAGAGCTATTGATCCAAGGCGTGATGGTTGGCTTAGTCCGAGGAGCGACGAGGAGCTGGTGAGGAGTTGTTCAGCACCCAGCTTGGCGTTATAGAGCGGTGGGCCAGAGCGTGCAGGGTTTGTTCGGTATGTTACAGGAGGGGGTTGGTCCTTCGGAGGCATGAAATTGATCTTTTCAGCCATCGCTCTGTTTCTGGTCGCGGAAGCCAGCGGCCAGAGTGATAAGTCGGTCATCAGCACAGTGGCGGGTGTCGGCGCTGCTGGTTATTCGGGAGATGAAGGCCCGGCCTTGTCGGCGAGACTGGATAATCCGTTTGGCGTGGTTGTAGCCCTTGATGGCGACATTGTGTTTTGCGATACGAATAATCACGTCATTCGCAGCATCTCTCGCGAAAACGGGGAAATTCGAACACTTGTAGGTACTGGTAAAGCCGGCTATTCGGGCGACGGGGGAGGCCCTCTCAAAGCCCAGTTAAATGAGCCTTACGAAATTCGTTATCATCCTTCCGGCGACCTTTACTGGGTGGAGCGTCTCAGTCACACGGTCCGCAAGTTAGATGCTCGCACTAATACCGTTGAAACGGTAGCTGGGAATGGGAAGGAAGGGTTCTCAGGCGATGGAGGAGCGGGTGATGAAGCCACCTTGAACCAGCCACACTCGATTGTTATCAGCCGCGACGGTTCCTTCCTTTTAATTTGTGACATCAGGAATCAACGGATTCGAAAGGTCGACCTTGTTACAGGGGTGATTGACACTTGGTGCGGGAACGGTAGTAAAAAAGAGACGCCGGCTGTAGCCGAGATCAGCAGCAAGACGCCTTTGAAAGGGCCGCGGGCATTGTGTCAGGGCGAAGGCAATACTTTTTATCTCGCTCTGCGCGAGGGAAACCAAGTTTTTCGTATCGATCAGGATGCTGGCAAGCTCTATCATCTGGCAGGCACTGGTGTGAAGGGGTTTCACTCGGAAGCCCGCCCGGCGCTTGAGTCAGAGTTATCAGGTCCAAAAGGGATTGCCTGCTCGCCTGATTTTTCTCGCATCTATTTAGCGGATACGGAATCTCATACGGTAAGAGCCATCGATTTGAGAGAAACTCCACCGACTGTTTCCTTGATCGTCGGCACGGGAAAAAGGGGGGACGGGCCCGATTCTCCCGATGCTTTGGCATGCTCTTTGGCGCGGCTTCACGGAGTGGGTGTCGATCCTGTCAACGGAGACCTTTACATTGGAGATTCGGAAACTCACAAGGTTCGTAGGGTATCCCAAGATTTTAAGGGCAAGGTGGAAGCAGCCAAGACACTTGGCGACTTCAAAACTTTCGTGTTTGAGGTCGATGGCCGAAAATGTCGGGTCGCAGCGCCAGAAGAGCCCGCGCCTGGTCATCCATGGATCTGGCGATGTCGGTTCTGGGGAGCGTCTCCTTCTGTCGATGTCGGACTCTTGAAGCGTGGTTGGCATGTCGCTTTTATCGATGTGTCGGATGAATTTGGTGGTCCGAAAGCGATGAATGCATTCGATGCGTTTTACCCGATAGTTCGGGAACAGTTCGGTCTTGCAGCGAAGGCGATCATGGAGGGGTTTAGCCGTGGTGGACTGCCTGCCACACTATGGACGATCGACAATCCTGAAAAAGTATCAGGGATTTACCTAGATGCTGCTGTGATGGATATCCATTCGTGGCCTCGTGACAAAGTGAACCTGGAACGCTGCATGACGGCATGGGGACTAAATCCAAAAAACATCGATTCGTGGAAGGGGCCGCTCGATCAATTGAAGGTCCTCGTTGATGAGTCAATTCCTGTTATGATTGTTGCGGGCGGAGATGACAAAGTTGTGCCGTATCTCGAGAACACGGGTAAACTTGAGTCTTTTTTGAGGCTTAACCAGGGGAAAGCCACGGCGATCGTAAAAGCAGGGGCAGGTCACCACCCTCATTCGCTTCACGATCCATCGCCGGTGGTGGAGTGGGCTGAAGCCCTCGTGAAACCCTAGTCGGTTAACACCGTTTCGCTCTTCGATTCGCTGCAGAGAGCCTTGATCCCCGAAAGTGGGACGCAGCTCTTAATGACCATCTGGAGATTTTGCTGGATGTTGTTCTCCTCGTTATAGTAGACAGATTTTGTTGAAGCGATAAGACCGACCAAGCTCCCGTTATCATTGAAAATGCCCGATCCACTTGAGCCTCTCGCAAAGTCAGCAGTGATTTCAAGTCTAGGAATCTTCAGGTGAGGTGATACTGAGTAGCGCGAAACATAACCCTTCGTGAGTGTGTAGAAATGGGAATCAGGGTGTGACACGGCGAATACTGGAGTACCGATAGGGGCAGAGCTGGCCAGAGAAACAAAGGGAAGCTTTTCGTTAGTTCTAATTCGAACCAACGCAACGTCGTTTTTCTTTGAAGCGGCTAGCACTTCCTCAATGGCATAAACTCTCCCGTCTGACGTCATGGCTCCGTAAATAGAAGCCCGTTCAAAGGCTAAAACGTGATGATTAGTCAGGGCCAAACCGTCTTCGGAAATAATCACCCCTCCGGCCGTGGTCGTGTGCCAATTATCGCATTTGTCGCAAAGGTATAGGTGGCCTATGACAAGAGTGGCCTTGCGAGCGGTTTCATATCGCTTAGCGCTTTCAACATCGACTTCTGATGAGGCTATTGGGAAAGAACCACTAAATTTATTCTTGCGGTCCAGTTGACGGCGAATCGCAGCGGGAGCAGGGAAGCTTCTGGATTCATAAATATCAGTGAGTCCTTCGAGGAGTGATTGCTTAAGCAGAGCGTCATCCACAGGGGACTGTCCCCGTAATGGCGTGATGAGCGTCAGCAGGCTAAGAAAAGCAACTAGGCCTAATTTACTTGAAGTTAATCTTGGCATGAGGCAGGGAACTGCGGAGTTTAGCTACTCCTGATTCGGTGGCTTTGGATTGCCACAGGTAGATCGTTTCGAGACTTGAAATTCCCTCCAGATTCTTTAGACCAGCGTCGCTGACTTCGGATCCATAGAGGTTTAGATAGCGGAGTTCGACGAGCCCCGCGAGATGCTTGAGACCCGCATCAGTAATGCCTGTCTGGCTTAGATTGAGACGAACCAACTTGGGTAACTCATCCAGCATGGAAAGGGCGCTATCACTCACTGATGTTTTGGAAAGGTCGAGGTGAACAACATTCGATGCCACTGCCCCGATGGAAGCGATTGCTTTGTCGCTTGCATTCTCCGTTATAAGTCGAAAATCAACTGAGAGAAGGGGACTGGTCTTGGATAAAGGGGTGACTCTCCCTCCAGCTTCAGTGACCGACTCCCACGATTCCTTCTCATATGCTTCCACTCCTTCAGCAAGGCGCTTGTAGATCTCCTGGATCTCTGAAACCGCAGGCTTTGAGGCGGCAAAGCTTGCTTGGGCTGGCTGGCCCTCGAGATTGCCGACCCAGCCGCCAAAGTCAGCACCCTCCTCAATCCATTTCTTGAACAGGGTGAGCTCTCCTGCCGTCAGGGGATCGGCCTTGCCGGCTGGCGGCATGAATTCGTCATCGTCTTTGGGCAACGTAACGCGATAATGTAGCTCGCTGTCTTCGGGATTACCGGCGGTCAGGACCGATCCGTTGTCGCTGCCCATGTTAATTGCCCATGCGGCATCCATACGCAGCCCGGCCTTTGGCTTCCTGTTACGACCGCCTTCTTCATAGGGTGCCCGGTGGCATTCAATACATTTGGCCTCAAAAACAGGCAGAATGTCCTTTCTGAAATCGACGGCCTCCGAGTCCGAAGGAACGAGGCCATTCGATACTAAGACAAGGGATAGGGAGTAAATTCGCATCGCCTAAGCGTGGTTGCTTGTTCGTTATACCGCAATACTAAAGCGGTCCAGCCCATCTCACGAAATCGCGTAGGCAGAAACTCAAATCGAAGCCCGGATTTGTTCGCGATAAGCCGCTTGAAACGCTTGGCTATCAGGGCAATTCACCCCGAGGAGAGAGCGGCCGTCGATGTGGGACAGGGGCTGAACTTCTCGAATTGATGATGTCAAAAAAGCTGACTCGACTTGAATCAGATCGTCCATTGAGATCGCTGACGCTGAAATGCTCGGCAGATCCTTTTTCTTCAGTGCAAGAATAGTGGTGCGAGTGATACCGGGGAGGCAGCCGCTATTCAGAGGAGGGGTGAACCAATGGCCCCCTATTTGAACAAAGATATTAGACCACGAAGCTTCGCAGAGCTCGTCACGCGTGTTGCGAAAGATAGCTTCGTCGGCACCGGCCTGTTTTGCCAGTTCCACGGCGGCAACGTTTTCACCATAGTTGATGGTTTTAAAACCCGAGAGGGCTCCTTTCTCATTGCGAGCAAATGGGACAGTGACAGCACGGGCAGATTCGCTATGTGCGATTTTAGTCGAGCTGGTTAGGAGAACGCAGGAGGGCGTGACAGTGATTCGCAAGCGTGCCAGCGAAGCGGTTTTCAGTTGATTAGCTTTAGAAATCTTATCGATCTGTTCGCTGATGGTTTCTGAGCAAGGAATCGAAAGTCTCAGCCGTTCAGCGCCAGCCTTCAGCCGTTCGAGATGCGGCTCCAAGGCGAAAACTTCCCCTTTGTAAACGGCTAGAGTCTCGAAAATCCCTTGGCCGAAAGTAATGGAACCGTCATTGGCCGCGATCACCGGAGTGTCGGATGGGACCAGTTCTCCGTTCACGAGAAGAAAGGGGGCTGGGGTTTCAGACGAAGGCATGAGCTTTACAAATCTTCCCGGATAGAGTTGCCTTTACAACTGCGTTTGCAACCACTCATCGCAGGTTGCCTGAATATGATTGGAGCGATCCTAACCACTCTCTTCTTTGCCTTGTCAGCGGTCACGGGGCAACGTGTTGCAGTCCAACTAGGCAGTATTTGGGGAAATGCGGTAAGGCTTTTGATTGCGGCTATCGTCCTTGGCTTCATCGTTTTGATTGCCTGGCCTGATTCCGTGGGTGGGGCCCCGTTTCTTTGGTTTCTTCTGAGCGGCGTGGTCGGATTTGGAGTGGGGGATGTCGCCCTGTTTTTGGCATACGAAAGAATTGGTTCGCGCCTAACCATCCTTCTTAATCTTTGCCTTGCTCCACTCTTTGCAATGGGGTTGGAGTGGGTCTGGCTTGGCAATGGAATCACGTGGAGTATTGCGATCTGTGCCGCCATTATCATGGTTGGCGTTACCATGGCGCTTCGTCCCAGCACCAAGTCGAGTCAGAAAATGATGCGCCGGGGTAATTTCAGCTTTGGAGTGATCTGTGCGATTGTAGCTGGTTTTGGCCAGGGAACCGGAGCAGTTATCAGCCGCAAGGCCGAAGAAGCAGCGATCGAGGTCGAAATGACCATTAACGGAATCAGCGCTGCTTTTCAGCGGGTGCTGGCGGGTTTTCTCTTCGCAGCTGTGGTGGTCGTTTTGATTCGACTTTTCAGCAAAAGGAAGGGTTGGAAGCAATGGGGGAATCCGCTCGATCGGAAGTTGGCACCTTGGCTTTTGGGCGCGGCTTTATTCGGTCCCGTGATTGGTGTGAGTTGTTTTCAGTGGGCACTGAGTAATCTTCAGGGAGGTATTGTTCTCGCTGTTGTAGCAACGACACCGATTGTAATGATTCCCCTTGCCGCCTGGAACGAACACGACCACTCTTCTCGCCTTGCGATTGCTGGCGCATTCGTCGCTGTTGCTGGCGTGGTGCTACTCAATGTGTGGGCTTGATGGTGGGCCCGACCTAATCTAAAACTAGCAGTATATGAATTTCGGTCTACTTGGCGCCGGTTGGTTTGGGCGGGAAGCGCACCTAAGAAATCTCCTTCTTATTGAGGGAGTTAATCCTGTTGCGGTTAGTTCTAGGAGTGAGGAAAGTCTTGAGGCAGCGAAGGTTATTGTTGGTGATCAACTGCAAATTAGTAGGGACTGGCGGGACGTGATTGAAAATCAGGCGGTTGACGCGGTAATTGTCGCCCTGACTAATGATCAGCATTACGAAGCTTCCATGGCTGCCCTAAAAGCAGGAAAGCACGTGATGTGTGAGAAGCCTTTGGGGCTTACGATTGAGGATTGCAACCGCATTATTACCCAAGCTGCTGAGGCAGATCGTGTCCTTCAGGTCGGGCATGAGATGCGATTTCAAAAGCTATACTCGCACATGAAAGCGATGATCGACGGGGGTGAAGTCGGGGACCTCCAGCTGATGTGGTGCCGCGAATTTCGAGGGCCGATGCGTCCCGGATGGCGCTCGAGCGAAGCCCTTACCGGTGGGACTATTCTTGAGAAGAATGTACACCATGTCGATCTGTTCAACTGGATGATGGATCGGATGCCTCTTCGAGTTTCGGCTCATGGCGGCACCAACGTACTGACGGACCGGGAGATTCTGGATAATGCGCAAGTCTTGATCGAATACGAAGGGGGGCGACGGGCTACTCTGGAGTTGTGTCTCTTCGCTCCGAATGGAGGTGAGTGCGAGATTGGTGCGTGCGGAGATAAAGGGCGGATTGATACGAAGAATCAGGCACTCGAATTAGTTCATCATCGCTTTGACAGTTCTGAAGCTCTCCGGATGCAGATTATGGACGAAGGAGATGCCGCCAATTTTGTGGATAGTTCGGGCCGAGTCGACCGGGGAATCAAGCCGGAACTAGAGCATTTTGTGAACAGCATCAAAAACGAAGTGAACCCGCTCAATGATGGCGAATCTGCTCGTCTCGCGGTGGCGGTTTGTCTCGCTGCTCAAGAGTCGATCAAACGGGAAGAATCCGTCTACCTGAGCGAGTTACTAGGCTGATTTCTCGGTGTTGAAATTTAGAAACTAATTCCCATTATGAGTCAGATGCATCAGATTCAGATGTCGTATGTTTCGGCAGAGGATCGTGTCCTGTTTCGCTTGAATACCAAGAACAGGCAGGAGTTTCGTTTCTGGATGACTCGCCGCTACACTGGAATTCTCTGGAGGACGCTTGCCCAAGTGCTGAAAGAGGCTGGGAAAAGTGCCGAGGATATATCACCGGCGCCAGTTCAAGATGAGCTTGCCAAATCCACTGAGCAGGAAATAAAGCACAACGAAGTGGTGTCAGAGGGCGACTTTGATACGGCCTACCAAGAGAGTAGCTATTTGCCGCTGGGTAAGGCACCGACCCTTCTTTTCAGTGTGGGCGTTAAACCCGGCCCTAGTTCACGGGCGATGCTCTGCATGCATCCGGAAGAGGGTGAAGGGATTGAGTTGGTGCTGAATGAACAAATTGTCCATTCGTTCTGCAAACTCATCGGCGATACCGCCAAGAAAGCCGAGTGGAACCTCGATCTATCTTTTGGATCGGGGCCGGATCAAGGGGATGAGGCGACGACGGGATGGAACTGAGCGAGATTAACGATTTACGATGGACTCGCTGTCCTGCCGAAACAGTTCGCTCTCCGGAATCCCGGATACGGACCAGTTCTTAACCGTGATATTCCTCGATTTTTCGATCAGAAGCCCGCTTTTGCATTGCGAGAGGATATTGTTGGACAGGATCATGTCTTGGCAGCGGTTTAATCTGATAGCGCCTCTTTCTTCTTCGAGCGCATGAAAGGTGCAGTTG
The DNA here is from genome assembly GCA_002726915.1 of Verrucomicrobiales bacterium. Lineage (GTDB taxonomy): Bacteria > Verrucomicrobiota > Verrucomicrobiia > Verrucomicrobiales > DEV007 > Arctic95D-9. The sequence continues at coordinate 43,166 of PBSY01000010.1, forward strand.
GAAATAATACTCGCTTCGCACCCCTCGAAGACCAATCGTCCGGGGCGGCGGAATTGTCTGGGATTGAAACTGTTTCCGTTTAAATTTAGACGTTTGCAGTTTGTTGCGTGAAAGAAGTCCGGATTCGGGGCGAAGAAGGTATTTCCATTAATAGCAATATCTGTAGCAGTATTGATATCGATCAGAACTGAGGTGTCGCTGATAACGTTCCCCGTGATCGTGACGGAATCGATGGGCCAAATTTCTTTTCCGATAATTCTGATATTGGCACCTCCGGGAGCAAGGGCTTCATAAGACTTGCCGCCGTAATTTGAGCTGTGTTGGATCGTGCAACCCGTAATGGCAACCTCGGCAATAGATCGAGTTTTATCGTCAGGGTAACCTGAAACATCTAGAAGGATGTTAGCGGCCCCAGTGGGGGAGTCGTCTGCAGGCATATTGCCTTCGAGATCACAGCCGGTAATGTGGAGATTCCTTACATTCCCATCTCTGACGACAATCCCGCCGGCACGATTATAGCTGATGTGAGAATTTCCTACGTTAATTTGGTGAAGATTGACATCGTCTAGGTAAAGGCCTGCTCCAGAGTTCTCATATAGGTGGCAGTCGGAGACAATGACGTTGCGGTTCCTGTCGGTGAGATGAATGCCGTGACGACACCACCGTATTGCGACTCGAGTGATGGAAGGCTGGACGCAACGCACGAGGGAAATACCATCTGCTTCCGGATGATTACCGATAATCTCGATGCCTTCGATGATTGGCATTCGTTCATTCCAGGTTGGATAATCAAAGGATTTCGGGGATGCGGTTCCTTCATGAGATCCAGTGATCTCAATGGCAGCGCCCGGTCCATCCATGATGAGTGTGACTGGGCCATCGGAAGCTCGAATAACGGTGCTCTGTTTCTGTTGAAGAGCGAAGCGAAGTGAATCTGAGATTCGATAGACTCCTGCCTTGAGAGATAAATTTCCCGCCGATTTGTCGATGAGGCGTTGCAGCTCTTCCGTTCGGTCAGGGAGCGATTCCAACTCGGGGATTTGCAGGGAAGCAAAAGGAGTCTGTGCGTGAACCTGTATCGAAATGCAAGAAATCCAAAACAAGTTGATGCAATACCTCATAGATCTATGTAGTCAAAACAGACAGATGCGAATAGTACGCAGTGACGTTATTGGCTACGCGACGATCAGTCAGCTGTCAGAGCTGCTCGCTCATCCCCGGCCCCCGATTTCTCAATGAAGTAGGTCCAGTCTCCGTGGTAGCGTTTTGCATTTCCGTTCGCCACGTGGATCACGTCAGTCGCCAGCTCCTTAATGAAGTGGACATCGTGGGAGATGAAAACAAGAGTACCCTGGTAGTTCGCTAAAGCGATAATTAGGGACTCCACGGTCAGGATATCTAGGTGAGTCGTCGGCTCATCCATCAGGAGGATGTTCGGGGGATCGACGAGAAACTTCACAAGGTTAAGGCGGCTTTTTTCGCCTCCGCTGAGTACCTTGGTCATCTTGTAGACTTCCTCTTTTCGGAACATAAAAGAACCAAGAATTCCTCTTGCTTCGTCTTCGCGAAGAGTCGGTGCGGCTTCAAGCACTTCGGAAAGGACCGAGTTGTTAGGATTCAAAGACGCGGCGCGGTGCTGGGAGAAGTAGCCGATCTTAGCATTATGTCCCGGTTTGTATTCTCCCTGTTGGGGAGTTAGCTCACCGGCAAGCAGCTTTATAAGAGTTGATTTTCCAGATCCATTCGGTCCGACGAGAACGGTTCTCTCACCTCTTTCGATCTCGAAATCGAGACCTTCATAGACCTTGTTGTCGCCATAGGCGAAATCAATATTATTGAGGGCAAGAGCTTTTTGGCCGCCACGAGGAGGCTCCGGAATCTGGAAGCGGAAAGGCTTTTTCGGGGCCATTGGCTTTTCGATCTTCTCAATGCGGTCAATCTCTTTAAGCTTGGATTGAGCCTGAGAGGCTTTCGAAGAAACGTTGCGGAACTTGTTGGCAAATTCCTGCAATTCCTTGATTTGTTTTTGCTGGTTCTTATAGGCCTGATTTTGGCGCTCGTAGTTTTCGTGGCGCTGCTTGAGGTAGTCGGAGTAGTTGCCGGTGTAAGCAAGGAGCTTGCGCTCATCAATGTCGTGGACTGACTCGACTAGTTCATCCATGAACTGACGATCGTGAGAAATCATCAGAATGGCCCCAGAGTAGTTCTTTAGATAATCCTGAAACCACAAGAGTGACATCAGGTCAAGGTGGTTGGTGGGTTCATCCAGCATAAGAAGGTCTGGCTCAATAACGAGAAGGCGCGCAAGGTGGGCCCGCATGATCCAGCCTCCACTCATCTCTTTTGCAGGGCGATCGAAACGATCCTCTTCATAGCCCAGACCGCGGAGCATTTCTTTGGCTTTTGCCTCTACCTTCGGATCATTGAGAGCATCGAATTTAGCCTGAGCCTCATAGTATTGGGGGACCTCAACGGTTCCTGCGTCTTCCAGAGACTTCAGAGTCGTCTCTAAGGTCTGGAGCATACCGGCCCGACCCGTGGCGATTTCGAGGACTGTGTAGTCGCCTACATCTTCACTTTCTTGGGGCAAGAAGCCAGTCAACGTCCATTCGTCTCGTTCGACGGTTCCTTTATCAGCCTCCTCATCACCGAGAATGATGCGGAAAATTGTGGATTTTCCAGCTCCGTTTGGCCCGACGAGGGCGACGCGCTCTCCATAATTGATCTGCAGGTCGGCACCTTCGAACAGAATTCGGCCGCCATAGGATTTCTTAAGTTTACGGATGGAGAGCATAGCCAACCTGATAACTGCATTTCCTCATTCCGCAAACTGAAAGGGAGAGCGAAGTTTCTGGGTCTGCAGGCCCACAGTGGCGGTCCAATCACTGCTTTTCGGAATAATGGGATGATCCAAAGGACATAAGCCGTTATTCTGGCGGCGAAACTGATTGGGACTATCAACCTAAACTCTACCACCCACTCACCCGATTGCGTGAATTGAGTCGCCCGAATTTTTTCGCTAAACTAAGAATCAGGTCAGTAAACATGGATTTTCACTCTAAGCGACGGCATTTCATTCGCGGACTCGGCGCCGCAATCTCTCTGCCGATCTTTGAAACTTGGCTGCCTCGCTCGGCTTCTGCCACGAACCGAGGGCGAGAGCTGGCGACGACGGATACAGGAATGCCATTGAGAACCGCTTTCCTCTACAAACCTAATGGGGTGAATGTGGAAAAGTGGAGGCCTGCTGGAAAAGGGAAAGCCTACCAATTAAATGCGACCCACGAGCCCTACGCTAAATATCGTGATGAATTCAACCTCTTCAGTAACCTGAAGCACGAGCAAGGGATGCCCGGTGTTGATGGGGGGGGCGATCATGCTCGCGCAAATGCAAGTTTCCTCACGGGGGTGCGCCCAAGGAAAACTGCGGGAGCAGATATTAAGTTAGGAATTTCAGTTGATCAGGTAATTGCCAACCAAATTGGGGATTTAACGCGCTTTTCATCACTGGAGTTGTCATGTGATCCCGTGCGTAAGAGTGGTGTTTGTGATTCAGGCTACTCTTGCGCTTATCAGTATAATCTTTCATGGCGTTCGGCTACGACGCCGATGACGCCAGAGTCTAATCCGCGGCTTGTGTTTGAGCGCCTCTTCGGTGCGGGTTCCCGGGATGAGAGAACCAAGGGGTTCGAACTCAGAAATGAAGGACAGCGGTCGATTCTTGATTTCGTCATGGAGGATGCCAAAGCGCTCAATCGCCAGTTGGGTCGCAACGACCAGCACAAACTCGATGAATACATGAGCGGTGTTCGAGAAATTGAGCGCCGTGTTGAGAAAACCGAACGCTTTGGTTTGCCGGAGAATCCTGGTATCCCTGCCCCCCAAGATGTACCTGATTCATTTGAAGAACATGTCCGTCTGATGATGGATATGCTCGTTCTCGCCTTTGAGACAGACTCTACAAGAGTGGCAAGCTTTCTGCTATCTCACGATGGAACTAATCGGAGCTTCAATGAGATCGGAGTTCCGGAAGGGCATCACTCGCTTTCTCACCACCAGAGCAATCCAATGAAACTGGATAAGCTGGCACAGATCGATCTTTTCTATTCGCGTCAGTTGGCCTATTTCATCGAGCAAATGCGTTCAAAGAAGGATCCGGATGGTAAGAGTCTCCTCTACAACTCCCAGGTGGTCTGGGGTAGTGGCCTCGAAGATCCGGATCGTCACCAGCATTATCGCCTCCCTGTCATCCAAGCTGGGCGAGCTGGCGGAAAAATCGAAACCGGCAGTCACCTCGTGGCTCCGGTGGAGACTCCCATGACGAATCTGTTCCTGAGTTTGATGGACAAAGTCGGCGTGCAGGAAGAGCGCATCGGTGACTCAACCGGGAGACTCGGTGTCCTAGGGTGAGTGGCTAGCCGTTAGTTTCCCCCAGAGCTTGTTTGGCCAACATAAGGGAGCCAATGATTCCGGCTTCCTGGCCAAGCTGTGCCATGGTGAGGTATTCTTTCAGTGGAGGTAGTGCCCAGTAGTTTCCGGACTGCTTCTCGAATTCATTCCGGACTTTTGGAAGAAGGCCGGGTTTCTGGGAAACTCCGCCACCGAGAATAATGATGTCAGGGGACCAAACGGCGGTGAGGGTAACACAACCGGCTGCGAGATATTCCGCCTCTAGATCCCAAGCCTGATGGTCTTCGGGCAGTAGGTTGCCAGCAGTGCCCCAACGTTCTTCAATGGCCGGTCCTGCCGCTCTGCCCTCGAAGCAGGAGGTGTGGAATCGGCACTTATTTGTATTTTTTCCGATCGCGGTATCGAAGTCAGGAATAAGGATGTGACCAACTTCAGGATGGAGACGGCCATGGAGGAGTTTACCATCGTGAATGAAGGCCGCTCCGATGCCGGTGCCGACGGTGATGTAGGCGACATGCTTTCGCCCCATCCCAGCCCCAAAAGTGGCTTCGCTGAGAACCGCAGCGTTTACGTCAGTATCGAAAACGATGGGTAATTGAGTTCCAAGTGCTGACCGAATTGCTGAAACAACATTGAATCCTGCCCATCCGTTTTTGGGTGTGGTAAGAATTGAACCATAGTCAGGAGACAAAGGGTCAATTACTGCTGGACCAAATGTTCCGATACCCATAGCTGCGATTGGACCGTATTCGTCGGCCTTCGTTTCAAAAAAGGCAATGGCCTCGGCCAAGGTTTCTCCGGGAGCGCGCGTCGGAAAGCGAACCTCCTCAAGCGGGTGTTCCGGATCGTAGCCGACGGCGCAAACATACTTGGTGCCGCCGGCTTCGATGGCCGCGAGTAAAGGTTTTTTAGAAACATCGTCGGAGGTGGGCATTGGAAATCTAGGAGGATTGATGTCTGGGGGCGATTAAGCAGGATTTCGGCCAGCGTCATTGCAAAGCATGTTTCTTCGAAAGAAGTGCACTAACGGCCGGCTCTGCCGCGCGTGAGCGTTTCCCAAAAATCAATATGGTGATGGTAGGCTTAATAATAGGAAAAGTGGAGTGGCTCCACTTGATGGTCGTTATTTTACCACGTCCAGATGCTTTCTGAGAAGATCACATTTAGGGCACAAGAAATGTAGAATCGAGCATCTAAGGCGTCAAACAAGGGGTGGCTCATGTTATCCTTAACTGAGGGTATTCTTGCTGTGTCTCAAAGGTAAAGCCTTCTGAGTTGTTTCTGTCCGAATGGAGGATGGCGCTACCGAAGAAAACAAAAGCGGGCGGTGCCGCAGTTGGTAAAGAATTCTCCAAAATTCCGATCGGGACAGCAGTGAAACGGCACAAACTATCGGTATTTCTTCTCAAAGGGATGAAAATCCAACTCATTGTCGGAACTGTTTTGGGCGCAATTAGAGTGGCTCTCGTACTGCTCTTTGGAGAGTGAGATCTACCGCCGGTTCTTTCCAAAACAGGGTTTCATTCGATCAGAAATTCGCAAAGAAACCGAGACCCAGGACCTAGGCCTCAATCAAGCCGCTGGATGGTCAATGTGTGCATTCGTCTAAACTGGTGAAGTCACGCGGTAATTTGACAGCCATTATCTGCTGCCGTATCCTGAAATAATGTTGAGACGGCTGACAGGTCTGTTCCTGTGTTTCCTGACCTTGGTTTCTCTCCAAGTTCAGGCCTCTTCTTCGTTGTCTGTCTGCTTGGACCCTGCTGCGGCTTGTTGTTCTGTGGGTTCGACAAGTTGCTGTGAAACACTCCCGACAGATTGTTGTGTTGAAACTCTCGATCGAGGAACTCATTTCCTGAGTCCGGAGCATCTCGGATCAATCGAAACTCCTTTCCTTGGAGACATCGAGGCAGCAAGAAGCGGCTACGAAGGTGCGTCTGTTCCAAGACTCTTGTCCGCATGGATTACGGGACCTGACCCGCCGTTGCCGACCAGCCGAGCTCTACTCACTATCCGACAGAGCTACCTCATTTGATTCGACTTCGTTGCGAACCTGTTCCTCAGCGGAGCAGGCTCAATTTTACCCCTGATTTGCGGCCGCCGCAAATCGACGACGATTTCTCGGATCCAAATGAAAAAAACCTCTTTAGAATCAATTATCGGCCTCGATATAAATGAGGCTCAAACCAGCAAGGCAGCTCGTTCCCAGCGCAGACTAGCTGCTGCTGTTCCATGGGCTCTTGCCGCAGGCTTCCTCATTCTGACATGGATCCTTTTTGGAGACCTGGTCGAACGAGGTAAGCCCGTGGAAGTCGAGTCCGTCGTGACACTGAAACGGCCCGTCGATAGCCTCGTCGAAGAAGGAAACCAGAGAGCTGTTTCAGCAGGTGATCCCTGGGATGCTTCCCTCTTGTTCCAAGCATCCGGATGGATAGAGCCCGATCCTCTTCCGATCAAAGCAACTGCTCTGGTCAACGGTGTCGTGAATTCTGTGGCTGTTCTTGAAGGCGAGAAAGTCGAGGCCGGGCAGGTTATGGCCGAATTAATCAGTGAGGATTTTGCTTTGGATCTTAAGACAGCGGAGAGCGATCTCGCGTCCATAGAAGCAAAGGCGAAAGCACATGAATCGGCGATTAAGACCGGTGCAGCAAGGATTGTGACTCTTCAAAAAAGAGTGGAGGCGGGTGAGAAGAGGTGCTTAGAGCTGGAGGATCGTGTCGAGCGACTTGAGCGAGTTAAGGTTGGCGCCATTTCGGAGGAGGCTCTGACTCTTGCGAGGTTGCAGTTAGAAACTCACCGAGCAGAAGTTGCCGCATTGGGAATTTCGAGAGTTGAGCTGGAAAGCGATCTCTCAATGCTTGAAGCGATGCGTCAGGAATTTGAGGCCAACGTGCGTCGTGCTGAGGTGGAGGTGAGCCGGCAGAGTTTGGCTTTGAGCCGAACCGAGATCACTTCCCCCGTTGATGGAATTGTCCTTCGTCTGCTGGCAGTGCCGGGACAAAAACGGATGTTAGATATGGATGATCCAGATTCAGCAACTGTCGCAATTCTGTATCAGCCTGACGCTCTGCAGGCCCGCGTTGATGTTCCCTTGGAGGAAGCGGCCCAGCTGAATGTTGGTCAGGCTGTAAGACTGAGATTAAATTTTCTCCCAGACCAAATTTTTAAAGGAACTGTCACTCGTATTGTTGGTGAGGCAGATCTTCAACGGAACACACTCCAGGCCAAGGTGAGGGTCTTAGATCCAGATCGGCGTTTGCGTCCGGACATGTTATGTCGTGCGGAGTTCTTAGGTTCCGGCGTTGAATCGTCCGGGACTGGCCCTGTAGATTCGATCTCTCCCGTTGCCGGCAGAGTCTCCGTTTTTGTGCCCGAATCTTCCCTTGTGAATCGAAAAGGTAGGGAAGCGGAGTTATGGGCGTTGGATGGTTCCGGTCAGAGGGTGGAGCGTCGGGCGGTGACCCTTGCAGCTGAATCAAGAGAGGGGTTCCTCCGTGCGATAGGTGACGTGCATCCTGGAGATCGAGTGGTGTTGAATCCAGGAGATGACTTGAAGAGCGGCGACAAGGTGAAGCCTGTTGAAAAGAGGAGGGACTCATGAGTGAGGAGCCCTTAATACGCTGCCGAGATTTAACCAAGGTCTACCGCAAGGGAAGGATGGAAGTTGCCCCTCTTGAAAAGCTGACGCTTGACGTGAAACGCGGTGAGTTTCTTGCATTGATGGGGCCATCAGGCTCAGGAAAAACCACGCTTCTGAACCTGATTTCAGGTATTGATCAACCGACTTATGGTGAACTGTGGGTGGGCGACCGCGAGATCAGTAAGATGAGACGTGGTCAGTTAACCAAGTGGCGAGCAAGCGAGTGTGGCTACATCTTTCAGTTGTATCATCTTGTGCCGATCCTTTCCGCTTACGAAAACGTGGAGCTTCCTCTTCTTCTTCAGAAGGGACTGTCGAGAAAGGCGAGGAGGAGCAAGGTAGAAGGTGCGCTTGAATTGGTGAGGCTCTCTGATCGTGCTGATCACCGCCCTTCTGAACTTTCTGGCGGACAAGAGCAACGGGTTGCCATTGCAAGGGCTTTGGTAGCTGATCCCGCGCTGCTGGTGGCTGACGAACCCACTGGAGACCTTGATCGCGAAAGTGCTGACCAAATCCTCGATCTACTAGGTGAACTGTCAGGTGTTCACCAGAAGACCATCGTCATGGTGACTCATGATGCTCGGGCTGCGGAGACCGCTGACAGGACCTTGCATTTGGAAAAAGGAAAGCTGGTCGAAAGCCGAGGGGGGGTGGGCGTATGAACAGCCTGATTCATCTTGCTGTGCTGGCGTTGAAGCAAGTGACACGGCACCGCATTCGTAGTCTTCTCACGATTGCAGGGGTGGCGGCGGGGATGTTTTTGTTTACCGCGGTAGAGACCATGCAATCTTCGCTTCGGGCCGCCACAGTAGCGGGAACAGAGGATACCACTCTTGTGGTCTATCGGGAGAACCGATTTTGTCCCTCCACCTCAAGGCTTCCGGAACATTATGAGTCAGATATCCGTCGTATCCCCGGAGTGGTTGAAGTGATCCCGATTCAGATCGTGGTGAATAATTGTGGCGCCAGTCTCGACGTGATTACCTTCAGAGGTGTCCCACCTGAAGAATTGGAGTCTTTCAACCCCGAGCTTGAGATTGTTGATGGATCCTACGCGACGTGGACGGATCGAAGCGATGGAGCTCTCTTGGGTGAAAACTTTGCAGCTCGCCGGGGTCTTAAACAAGGGGATCAGTTCGAAGCGGCCGGTGTTCGTGTCTTCGTTTCCGGTATCATCCGTTCAGCAGAGCCTCAGGACAATAATGTTGCTTATGTCCATCTTCCTTTTCTTCAGCAGTCTTCGAGGGTTGGTTTGGGAACTGTTACTCAATTTAATGTAAGAGTGGAGGATTCGACAAAACTTGATTCTGTAGCTACAGCGATTGACGCCTTGTTTAAGTCAGATCAGGCACCCACCAGCACAAAACCCGAGAAAGCTTTTTTTGCGCAGACCGCAAAGGATATGGTCGAGATGGTGGGTTTTACTCGCTGGCTTGGTTTTGGCGCAGTGGTTGCGGTCCTGTCGCTGGTTGCCAATGCATTACTTCTAGTGGTTCGGGGGAGCGTGAAGGAAAACGCGATCTTTCAGACGTTGGGATTCTCGCGCCTCGCCGTCGGAAGCGTCATGTTGTGGGAAGGAATGATCCTGGGGTTTCTCGGCGGTTTGTCAGGTTGTGCTGCGGCGGTAATCTTCTTTTCCTGGAAGCGCTTTACCCTTGGTAACGAGGGGCTCACTCTTGCGTTGAGCCCCGATCTTAATGTCACACTTGCAGGGCTTGCTATCGCGGTCGGCCTCGGATTACTCGCCTCCTTATGGCCCGCTTTGGTGGCTTCACGTAAACCAATCGTAAAATCTTTGAGGTCAGCCTGAAATGTTACCTTTTTCATACGCTGTTAGAAATCTGATCCGCGATCCCTGGAAGTTTGTCCAGAAAGTTGGTGGTGCTGCAATGGTGGTATTTCTCATCCTTTCTGCGGCCTCCTTTAATCAAGGTATGGATCGCTTGCTCCGGGCCAGCGGTTCAGAGAAGAACGTGATTCTTGTTGGGGCTGGGTCGGAAGAAAGTGTTGAACGGAGTGAAGTTCGCATTCAGTCAGAGGAACAAATCTCGTCTGGGATTCGCGGAATCGAGGTTAGACTTGATACTCCAGCTGTCAGTGGAGAGGTGCATTACATGGGGAATGTCTTCATCGATGAAAAGAAGGCCCAAGGTCTCTTGCGCGGGGTGTCTCCTACCGCCTTTGAAGTCCATCGAGAGGTTAGGATTATCGAGGGCGCTTTTCCTCGCTCTGGCGAAGTGTTGGCAGGTCGACTTGCCGGGAAGAGTCTCGGTGTCGCGGAAAACGAGTTGTCAGTTGGTGCAAAGATGGTCTTCGAAAGTCAGGAGTTCACTGTTTCTGGCATCTTTGAGGCACCGGGAACGGTTATGGAATCAGAGATCTGGATGGACCGCATTGATCTAATGACTCTTGTGCAACGCGATACCCTTTCTTGCGTTGTTATTCGCCTTGAGTCCGAGGGGGGGGTTCCTGAAGTTGATCTATTCACCAAGCAGCGACTGGACCTGGAACTCGTGGCGATTCGGGAGTCAGACTACTATGGGAAATTGGCAGAGTTCTATGGGCCAATTCGCGGAATGACTTGGCTGACTGCCGGGCTGGTTGCTGCTGGAGCCGTGTTCGGAGGTATCAATATGCTTTATGCAGCGTTTTCTTCAAGAATTCGTGAGTTAGCTACTTTGCAGACCGTCGGGTTTAGCCGTATCGCAGTTCTTGTCTCGTTGATTCAGGAAAGTCTTCTCGCTACCCTTGTGGGAACCCTGCTGGCTGCGTTTATGGCAACCGTTTTTCTTGAAGGAATTAGTGTTCCCTTTTCAACCGGAACGTTCCGTCTTTCTATGACGGCGCCCGTCGTTTTTCTGGGGCTGGGAGCTGGAATTATACTCGGCGCCATTGGCGCACTGCCTCCGGGGATACGTTGCCTGAAATCTCCTCTACCCATTGCTCTACGATCTCAATAAATCCATCCTTTTAATCTAAACAAAAATCATATTATGAAACTAATGAAGCTCCATATCTCACTTGGTTACCTCTCCGCCTTGGCTTTCCTCTTTACCTCTTGTGGTGGGGGAAAATCAGAACCTGAAGCTCCAACGGTAGGAGTCAGTTCAATCTTCGATGCGGTACTCGTGAATACGAAACCAGAAGATGCCGTTTCTGTGGTTGAAGCCAGAAAATCAGCCAGTCCCGGTGATTTGATCGCGGTGACTGGTAAAATAGCCGGTGCCATGCAGCCGTTTACCGAAAGCTTCGCAGCAGCAATCTTGGCGGATCAAGCCTTGGCAACGTGCGATCTTACGAACGACGATCAGTGCCCTACTCCATGGGATGCTTGTTGCGTAGAAATTCCAGTTATTCAGAGCATGCGGATGTTGATTCAAGTTCTCGGTGATGACGGTCGCCCAATACCAGAGGGGCTTGCCGGAGTTCGCGGTATGAAAGAGCTCGATGTGCTTGTGGTAGCTGGGACGGTCGCTGAAGGTTCCACCGCAGAGAACCTGATCGTAAACGCTACAGAGATCTACCAAATGCCCCCGGTTGCCGCTCCAGAGGCTTGATTTCAGTTTTTCGACTGTTGCGAAAAGCACCACTCGTAAACGCCCTCGGTTTTTGCGAGAGTCCAATGAATCTGATTGTGTATGTGGTCGGGAAAGCCGTCGAAGTGGGCGATTTTCCCGGCGGCGGTGAAAGCTTCGGCCACTGCTTTTGCGCCCGCCAGATCCCGCTCGCCTGAGAAAGTGAACCATAGCGAAGTCGTGACTGGTTCAACCCATGACATCTTCGCTTCTCCATCGGCGAAAAGCGCGGCGGCATAGTAGTTGGGGCGACGCTCAATGAGGGCCCCGATGCCGCGAGCACCCATGCTGTAACCGGAGAGGTAGATACGGGCGCGATCGATGGGAAGACTGTTCGAAATCGTATCGATTAGATTCTCTAGCGATTCGGCCTGCTCTCCCCAGTTGCTATCAGGCGGGCATGTGGGGACAACAATGAGGCAGGGAAAATCATCATAGAATTCTTCGGCAAGTTTCTTGGCAGCGATTTCAACCTTACCGGTCTCGACATCATCAGCTCTAGAACCAGCCCCGTGAAGATGGACAAATAGAGGTATTTCATCTTCCAGTCTCTTGAGTCTGGAGGTCCCGTATATTTGAAAGAGAATGCCAAGTTCCTCCTCCGTAACCTTTACCCATTCCCCAGTAAGTTTTTTGGCAAAGGGACCTGACTGAAAGCCGTCAGCCCGCGCTAGATTCATCAGATAACGCTCGGTATAAGCTTGGTCTTCACGAGAAAGACTATTCAGCGGTAGTATAAAAGTGCGCCCATCTTCCCGACGAACTGATACCTCTCTGGCATTGGCCGACTGCATAGTCCCATCGAAACTTCGACCGTCAGTCGATGTCCATGTCCTTGTTTCTGCGATGGAATCTAAACAGAAAAGGAATAGCAGCAGGGTTAGGTTTCTCGTGAAACGTCGTCGCATCTTCAAAAGATAAACCGCGAAAGGGCGGCGGTGAAGTCGTATTTTAGTGGTGCCGTCCGCTGGCTTTGCGGACTAACGGACGAATTCGCATGGGTTGCCGCCTCGCAGTGCTCAATTGATCCGCGCGTCTGCTTCGGCGTTCGCACTTGGTGACTGCGCTTGCGCTCCGGTCCGTGCGGTAGCAGGACGCGGTCATGGAATTATGAGAGCGGCTAGCAGTCAAAGGAGTTTGGCAAGATTCGATCGGCGCTTCTTTGGCGATGAGCGGAGTCTTTTTGATGAGCCTTTCCTCGGTGGGATTTAAGACACGAGAGTTAATAGTAGCCAGACCTCGATCAGTCCGGAAATATTTAGTTGGCTTTAGTCGATGTTTTTTCAGCACCTCGCAAAGACGGGAATGAGTCTTATATTCTTTTTTGCGGTGGGGAACGCCCGCCTTCGTTTGGAGTATTACTTCGGAACGAGGACTTCGTACCTTCGAAACTCTTGCCGATTCCCTGATTAGTCGAACGGCCTCAGCTTTGATAGTTCCGTTCGACAGCTTCTCTGCCCAGAGCGGCGACAAACAGGCGGAGGGCTTATAGCGTGATAGCTTTATCAGCGCATATTTGGGAATCGCAACTTGCTGAAGTCGTGGATTCGTCCTGAAAGCGGATTATGCAGGGGAAGGGTACTTGTCAAGAAGACTGGAGAAGCGCGTCGCAGATGAATGCGGTGGAACCGAAAAGTAAAGCGAAGGATAAGCGAAAAGGCGGACTGACTATGGAGGGCAGGAGTTTGACGGGCGG
>PBSY01000011.1 GCA_002726915.1 Verrucomicrobiales bacterium
CGGAAGGAAGTAAAATGGATTTCCTGCCCGCCTCGGCTCGGCCCATTTTTTTAGCTTTTTCCGGTAAAGTCGAACCTCAGAAATGAGAAAATACACTTCCGACAAGTATGCCTCAATGGGCGGTTTCCCCATATCTTCAGAGAGTGCTGCCAGCAGGTCATCGGTCCGAGCCTCCAATTCTTGGCAGAACTTCTCGAGACTGATTAGTCGTGATTCTACCGCTCGCGTTTTGCCAGAAGCGAAGTAGGATCTTTGTGCCTCCACAATCTTAGGCAGGCTGTGAATAGGGCTGTTTGCGGATTCCGCGGACATCACTTCTTTAAAGAACAGATTCAACCAATCGCTACCGTTACGTCGTATTCAGGAAAACGGCGACATTCTAGTGTCGACCAGAACATTCTCGTGAAAAGCTGTCGCTTGAAAAGAGAAGAAATCGAAATCATTTATAATTAAGCAATAGCATGAGAGGACCAGGCTCGAACGGATCCAATGGTGGGCAGAAAAAGGTGATCGTCATCGGGGGTGGCCCGGGCGGCGTCGCCAGTGCTCTCTTGCTTGCCAGTCGAGGGATCGACGTCCAACTTTTCGAGAAGCAGGAACGAATAGGTGGGCGGACGGCCGCTCACGAGATCAACGGTTACCGCTTCGACATTGGGCCGACTTTCCTCATGATGAAGTCGCTTCTTGACCGCATCTTTGACGAGGCCGGCAAAAAATCAGAAGATTACCTCGATTTCGTCCGTTTGGACCCAATGTATGAACTCCGTTACGACGACGAAGTGTTTCGGGCCAGCGATGACAATGAGCGGACTAAAGCAGAGATTGAACGCCTTTTCCCTGGTCAATCAGGGGGGTTGGATCGTTTTTTGAAGCGTGAAAAGTCGCGCCTGAAGAAGCTTTTGCCTGCGTTTCAGCACAATTTTTCGAGTCCGGCGAAGGCCCTGTCTCCTGACCTCTTTCCTGCTTTACCCCACTTGTCCCTCGGCAGTACCGTTTACGACAATTTAAAGAAGTATTTTACTGACGATAAATTGGCGCTTCTTTTTTCTTTCCAGAGCAAATATCTAGGTATGTCAGCCTGGGAATGCCCAGGTGCGTTTGCGATGCTCTCATACATGGAACATGAACATGGCATTTTCCACACCCAGGGAGGACTTTGCGAAATTCCTGCTGCGATGGCCAAGGCTGCTGAAGATTGTGGGGCAAAGATTCACCTCGGCACGGGCGTCAAACAGCTAATTCTTGACGGTCGAAAAGTTTCCGGTGTTGAACTCGACAACGGTGAGAAGGTATTTGCCGATAGTGTTGTGATCAACGCGGATTTTGCTCATGCCATGACCCACTTGGTTCCTTCAGAATCCCTCAAAAAATACACCAAGGAGAAATTGGATTCGATGAAATTTAGCTGTTCAACCTACATGTTACATCTAGGTGTGGACAAACTCTACGATCTACCACACCACACCATCGTATTTGCTCGCGATTACAAGAAAAACATAGACGAGATTTTCAAACAAAACCGGAAGTCAAATGACATTTCGTTCTACATTCGAAATGCCAGTGTTACCGACCCGTCCTTAGCTCCTGACGGTAAGTCGAGTATTTACATTCTGGTTCCTACTCCCAACTTGGATGGGGACATTGATTGGGATGAGGCGCAGGCCAGTTATCGCGAAATGACCTTCCGTGCGATTTCGGACCGTCTTGGCATTGACGATCTTGAAGATCATATTGAAGTCGAGAAAGCCTACACTCCCAAAACCTGGAGTAATGAACTCGATATCTTCAAGGGAGCGACTTTCAATCTGTCCCATTGCCTCAACCAACTCGCGTTTATGCGGCCTCGAAATCAATTTGAGGAATTCAGAAACTGCTTTCTGGTGGGAGGAGGAACTCATCCGGGTAGCGGGCTGCCAACTATTTTCGAATCAGCTCGTATTTCATCCAACCTAATTTCCGATTCATTCGGACTCACCTACCCCAAAAAAGAAGTCACTTTATGAGTCAATTGCCCTCGCAGCGGAACAAATCTGTCATTGTAGTCGGGGGTGGTTTGGGAGGTCTTTCGGCCGCTGTCTCTCTGCGGGGAGAGGGCTTCGACGTTGAGATTGTCGAAAAAAATGACAAGCTCGGGGGTAAACTTAATCTTCTCGAGATTGATGGTTTTGGCTTTGACCTCGGCCCTTCTATTTTCACATTGCCTCAATTTTTTGAGAGCCTTTGGGAGCGGGTTGGCAAAAAGATGTCAGACTACGTCCAATTAGAGTCCGTTCATCCCCATTGGCGGAACTTTTTCGAAGATGGTATGGTTCTTGACTTGATCGAGGACCCCGCTGGTCAGAAAGAAGAGTTCAAAAAACTCCCTGGGGAACTTGATCACAATTGGAAACAGTTCGAACAATTTCTTAATTACGGACGTGAGCAATTTCGGCTCTGCGACGACGGTTATTTTCGCGAGGGTCTCGATAACGTTTGGGAGATGTTTCGCCACTACGGGCTCTTCAAGATGATGTTCAAGATGGATCATCGGAACACGATGGCCGAATCCGTTGCCCGTCACATGGACGACGAATACTTGCGTCGGGTCTTCGAGTATTTCGTCAAGTATGTAGGATCCTCGGCTCACGATGCTCCCGGCTACATGAATCTGATGCCCATCATCCAATACGATTATGGTCTCTGGTATGTGAAAGGTGGGATGTACAACCTTGCAGTGGGTCTACGGAACTTACTCGATGATATTGGTGTTCCGGTGCGCTACAACTCCGAGGTTGAGACTATTAACCAGTCGGGTAAAGAGGTGAAGGGAGTGACCCTGAAAGACGGAACAACTCTAAATTCTGATTATGTGGTCTGTAACATGGAAGTGTTACCTGCATACAAAAAGCTGCTGAGCGAACCTCTGCCGTTCGTGAAGAAGTTGGAAAAATTTGAACCGGCTTGCTCCGGCCTCGTGATCCATCTCGGCACTGATAAGATTTTCGATCAGCTTGCTCATCACAATTTCTTCTACTCGAAGAATCAGAGTAAGCATTTTGATACCGTCTTCCAGAAGGGTGAGTTACCCGAAGATCCTACGATTTATCTGGTCGCTCCAACGCGGACTGACCCTTCGAAGGCGCCCGACGGATGCGACAATATTAAAATCCTTCCTCACATCCCGCCAATTAATCCTGACAATCCCTACTCTCATGAAGACTACATGACGTTGAAAGATCGGGTTATTGATAAATTGGAAAGAATGGGTCTGACCGATCTTAGGAAACACATCATCGTTGAGGACGTTCTTACCCCAGTCGACATTGAGCGGATGTATAATTCGAACAACGGATCCATTTATGGCGTAGTTTCGGATTGGAAAAAAAACCAAGCCTTCAAGGCTCCGAAACAGTCTTCCAAGTATAAGAACCTTTTCTTCACTGGAGGTAGTGTAAACCCGGGTGGCGGGATGCCCATGGTGATCCTGTGCGGCCAGAAAGTTGCCGACCGAGTAGTGAAGCAGGAGGCACGACGCGTCTAAGCGAATGGAAGTCTTCTTATGGAGCTTCCTAGGGCTGGGTATTATCTGTTGGAGTAGCGGTTGGTTTGTAGCCCTTCGGTTTCGACAAGTGCCAAAGGCAGAGCAACTTTTGCCAGTGNAGGTGTCGGTGGTAATCCCAGCGAGGGATGAGGAANAGAATCTTGCGCGACTGCTCCCTTCCTTAATAGGACAGGATGCACCTCCTCATCAAGTGATCGTCGTTAACGATCAGTCAAGTGATCGCACTGCAGAGGTCGCTGAGAAAGCCGGCGCGAAAGTCATCGACGGAAAGCCTTTACCGGAAAACTGGTTTGGCAAGCCCTGGGCTTGCCACCAAGGAGCAGAAATAGCAACAGGCGATTGGATCCTCTTTCTCGATGCCGATACAGTGATAGAGTCCGGCGGCATGAGAAGAATTGCAGCTTTGACTGCGGACGAAGCCAGCGTGCATTCCATTTGTCCTTATCACCGGGTGAAGAAACCGTATGAGCAGCTGTCAGCTTTCTTTAACGTGGTGATGCTGCTCGGAATGAATGCCTTTACGTGGAAGGGTGAAGAGGCCGATCAAATCGGCTTGTTCGGCCAGGTTATGCTTGTTTCAAGGAAGCAGTATGATGTTGTGGGAGGCCATGAACTGGTTCAGCGGGAGGTTCTCGAAAACTTTCACCTTTCAAGACACCTCTCAGAGGCTGGATTTCGATGTCGCTGTTATCTCGGCAAAGGTACTGTCTGGATGCGGATGTTTCCTAGTGGCATCGAAGACTTGGTGGCAGGTTGGAGTAAAGGGTTCGTGTCTGGCGCCAAAAATACGCCAAAGAGCGCACTGGCAGGTATTTCAATGCTGCTTTCTGGTCTCATCATGGGAATGATATCACTTGCGTTTTTAACCCTGACACCTACTCCAGTGGTTATATTCTATTCTCTGTGTGTGGTCCAGAGCTGGTATCTTTTCCGCCATGCCGGAAACTTCAACCCGCTCAGTGCTATCCTCTTTCCTATAGGACTTTGTTTCTATCAGGGAATCTTCTTCCGGGCCTTGAACCGAAAAAAGGAAGGCGGAACAGTCGAATGGAAAGGTAGGCATGTTAGTTGAGTTGCCTCCTTGGTTGATTGTGATTTTAAATGTGGTTGCGGTCCCATCCATCCATCTAGGTCTTTCGTGGATCTACACCCGTCTCCCATCGAGCCGGTTTAAACCGAAATCCTTTCTTTATCGCACCCGTTCGTGGGAGAAGTCAGGAGCGTTCTACCAATCCGTCTTCGCGATTCGAAATTGGAAAGGTATGCTTCCGGACGCAGCACCTTGGTTTGATGGTTTTGCGAAAGGAAACTTCAAGACGAAGGAACGAAGCTACATTGATAGATTTATTGTGGAGACATGCCGTGGTGAGGAGGCTCATTACGCTCAACTTATAGGGCTACTGATCACGGTAATGTGGAATCCTTGGCCAATCGCCGGGATCATCATGATTAGCTATGCCCTTCTATCGAATCTGCCATGTGTTTTGCTCCAAAGATTTACGAGAGCTCGACTTCGACGTTTACTTATCAATCTCAATAGTATCGAAAATAATGCCCTCAGATGAAACTGTGCAGACCGCGAGGCAATTTAAGTCCTGATCTGGTCCAAGTTCATCTGAGATAATAGCAAACTCCGCTTATTTCCCGGTTTTGGGTTGGCGGAGCGTGAACTTCACGAAGCTGCCATCGGTGGTGAATTACTTGCGGTTGCCGAAGAGGCGTCCGAGCCTTGACCCCATGGTCTGCTTTGGAGCAGTGGCCTCTTGTTGACCTTGTTGCCCCACCTTCATACTGCCGGCGTTTTGCTGATGAGACTTGTTGCGATTGAATAATCCAGCACGCTCAGATTGTTGAGGTTGTGTAGGTGTATTAGGTTGCATGTCAGGATCCTCATTCTCACGGGTAATGAGTAGTTGGAGGTCGGAAGGGACGTTTTCAACGTAGTCCCAGCTGCGAAGAGGAAGGCGCTTCCCCTCGGTAGAATATTCCTGCACTTTCCGCCGGATCAGGGTGCCGTCGGAAGAGAAAAGATGCTCTTCGGAGAAGCGCCCCAATTGGTCGTAGAGGTGCTTCCCGCGATATCTAAGTTTTCCATTCTCGCCTCCTGCGTAAATCAGGACTTCATCGGGCATGCCTCGTTGATCGAGTGTGATCGAGCGCCGCTGGATTTCGACGCCGTTTTTGCTGTAGGTGGTTTGTTGAAGGAAACCCTGTCCTTCGTTGTGTTCCTGTGATTCGGTGTAGGAGCCATCAGAATGGTAAATTGAGCGACCCCAGACATCGATGTCGAGGTCCTTTTGTTCGCCCATGCGCAGGTCATAGCGGCTGAATGCTGCCTTTTGAGCATCCGAAATATAAATGGTGGAGGCACCATTGAATCGAACCTGTTGGGATTCAGAGAGAGCGGCATTAGGTGTAATAGCCACTGCACTGTTCGGCGCAGCACCTGCGCCCTCCACACCAGCAGGGCGATTGGCGTCGAAGTGCGCCTGTGCAGAGTCCAAGGCTTGTTGATTGTAGGCCGTATGCCCGTTCATGGCGCGACTGTGAAACTGGGCAAGAGCGCCTGAGGTCAGGAGTGACGCCGTAAGAAAACCGTAGAGAAGGCTTTTCATGATGAATCGAACCACCGGAAAGGTGGAATCAAGGTAAGGGCATTGCGGAATCCCGCAAGCCATTACAGATTCCGGGTTGCCCCGTCTTCGTTAAGACGGCTGAATTAGCCTTCGTTGGCAGCAATATATCTCTCTGCGTCCAAGGCCGCCTGGCAGCCGTTTCCGGCGGCTGTGATGGCTTGGCGATATACGTGGTCAGCAACGTCTCCCGCCGAGAAAATGCCTTCCACATTTGAAGTGGTGGAGTGGCCTGCCTGAAGAACGTAGCCGTTTTCGTCGACATCGACGCCGGAACCGCCAAGGAAGCCAGTGTTGGGGTCGTGGCCGATGGCGACGAAGACACACTTTACTTCAAGTTCAGAATCTTCGCCGGAGGCGGTGTTGTGAACTTTCACAGCCCGCATGTGGCCTTCGCCATCGGTGAGGTAATCGGTCACCCGTGAGTTCCAGACCGGTTCGATCTTGTCATTGGAGAGGACGCGGTCAGCCATGATCTTCGAAGCACGCAGTTGATCGCGACGGTGGACGAGATACACCTTGCTTGCAAAACGGGTGAGGAAGTCTGCCTCTTCGCAGGCAGAGTCACCACCACCGATGACGACTACAGGAACATCAGGATAAAAAGCACCGTCGCAGGTAGCACAGGACGTGAGACCGCGTCCAATGAGCTCTTTTTCATTCGGGAGGCCGAGATGACGAGGGCTCGCACCTGTAGCAATGATAACTGTCTTGGAATGGTAGTTATTTCCAGCAGCAGTTGTGAGAGTGAAATTACCGTCGGCGTTTTTCTCGACGGAGGTCACCATGTCGTATTCGACCCGGGTCCCGAACTTTTCGGCCTGTTGCTGCATCCGCATCATGAGATCCGGCCCTATGACTCCTTCAGGGAAACCAGGGAAGTTCTCCACGTCGGTCGTGGTGGTTAGTTGCCCTCCAGGCTGTTCACCGGCTAGAACGAGTGGTTTGAGATTGGCACGCGCGGTGTAAATCGCTGAAGTCCATCCGGCACAGCCGGTTCCAATAATAATGACGTTCTCCATGGGGCGGAATGTGTCTGGTTTTGGTTGGGGAATCAATCGTAAAAATTCTGCAGTTGGTTTTAGCTGAAATACGGCCGTAGGCTAGATTCCTTTTTTAGGAGTGAGCGAGCATTCGGTTGGCGGCGGCGAGGCCTGTTTGAAGCGCTCCCGGCACGCGGCCTTTGCCGACAAAGGCATCGCCGGCAAAATAGAGCCCAATCTCAGAGGCACTGGCGGTATCTTCTATCTTGGCTTCTCCGTTCGGGTGAGCGTAGCGCCAGCGCTGGGTGTCAGCCCAGTGGAGCGTAGGCAAATTATTGCCAAGAAGAGAATTCACGGATTCGTAGGCTGCTGCGATGATTGAGGGTGGAGAATCTTCCTCGTGTTCGGCACTCCACTTGGGATTCATCTGAGCAACTAAGAGACTTTCACCAGCAGGGACATGCCCTTGTTTCTGGCCCTCGTTACTCAGCCAAGCAAGACGATGTTTTCGATCGGTATTGATCATGGCATAAGCATCCCCCGGCAGAGTGAGCGTTGCGTTGAAGTTGAGCATGACCGAGAATTGAATGTGGTAAGGGACACTTTCGAGCACGCTGATCATGTCGGACAGCATCTCAGGTGAGGCCTCACTATTTTTGAGGAGATCTACTGACTGTGGAGCGGGAGGAGTCAGAAGGACTTTATCGAATGGACCGTGAGAGGTGCCGCCGGTTTCTTTTACTGTCCAGTGTGTCTTGTGGTGGTGGAGCCCCTCAATGAGGGATTCCCGCCGTAGGGTGAAATTACCAGCATCAATGAGGAGTTTACCCAAGGTGCTGATTCCACTGCGATAAGTCCATTTAGCGGAGGCATTCTGCTTGGGATCACCCGGAGCATGGTTCCCGTTAGCGTCGAACGTCCAGATGTCTCCGGCGATACGGCAGAGTTCATCGTGCGGTAATGTTCTGAAAATGAGTTCAGCGACTTCGTTTGACTCTGGCTTAAAATAATTGGCTCCATAGTCGTAGCGACACCCGTTGCGGGATCGCGATGCCGCGCGACCAGAAACTCCCCGACTTTTTTCAAAGACGCAGACTTCATGGCTTTTTTCCGAAAGCTGGAACGCGGCCGCCAGTCCTGAGGCTCCCGCGCCGACAATGGCGATACGTGACATACAGCGTGAGCAGTTACGCGCCTCGTTACCGTCTCGGCCGTAGCGTAGCGAACTAAAATCACCAAATAACAATCAACAAAACTGGGTCATTGAAATGAATCGTTTTAGCTTGGTCACGCGTCTCCCCGAAAACGAGGCTTAGTAGCTTTTCGAAAAAATAACGCGGCCTTCGGACTGCTTGCCGGTGTAAAAGCAGGTGCCGGCTTTTCCACGAAGATCCGGATCATTTGGAATACAGCGAATCGTAACTTTAAGCTCTTTTCCGAGCACCTCTTCCTCTTCGACTCCTCCTGCCCAGTGAACAAGAGCGAAACCGCCGTGAATTTCGGGCTGTTTGGTATTTTCCGGTGTAAAGAATTTCCGGAACTCATCCATATCGTTGATTTCGGTAGTATGTTCTTCACGGAAAGCGATAGCACGTTTGAGGAGAGTATCCTGGATCGACTGCAGAGTGTCGACGATACTAGCGACAGCATCTTCCGTTGGAAGGAACTGTTTGTCTTTTGGACCTTGGTCGCGCCGAACCAGTGCGACGGAACCGTTTTCGAGGTCGCGAGGACCGATTTCGATGCGAACGGGAACGCCTTTCTTGATCCACTCCCATGTCTTGACGCCACCACCGAGGTCACGCTTGTCGATCTCGACGTCGATCTTTTCGCCGTGGAAAGATTGAGCACCGATTTCGTCGGCCAGTTTCTGGCAAGCTGCGAAGACTGGTTCTTCATGCTCGGGCTTCGGGGTAACAGGAATGATAACGACTTGAGTCGGAGCCACCCGAGGAGGCAGGACGAGGCCGTCGTCGTCAGCGTGTGCCATTAAGAGTGTGCCAATGAGGCGAGTGCTGACGCCCCAGCTTGACGTCCACGCGAATTCGCGTTTGGACTCGCGGCCTTCGAACTCGATACCCGCGGCTTTAGAAAAATTTTGTCCGAGGAAGTGAGAAGTACCAGCCTGAATTGCCTTGCGGTCTTGGACCATAGCTTCCACGGTGAAGGTGTTCAGTGCTCCGGGAAAACGTTCTGCTTCCGTTTTCTCTCCAGCGATGACAGGAACGGCAAGATGGTCAGTGAGGAAGCGCTCGTAAACTTGATGCATTTTCTGTGTTTCCTCCATCGCTTCGTCGGCGGTTTCGTGAGCGGTGTGACCCTCTTGCCAGAGAAATTCCGCCGTACGGAGAAACAGGCGGGGACGCATCTCCCAGCGCATTACATTAGCCCACTGATTAATGAGTAGAGGTAGATCGCGGTAGCTTTGCACCCATCGCGCGAAGGCTGCTCCGATAATAGTCTCAGAAGTCGGGCGAATCACATAGGGCTCAGTCAGTTCACCGGAGGGCACCATTTTGCCGTTCTTCAGTTCGAGGCGGTGATGAGTGACCACGGCACATTCGGTGGCAAATCCCTCTACGTGGGTGGCTTCTTTTTCGAGGTAGCTCACTGGAATGAGCATGGGAAAGTAGGCGTTTTTGTGGCCGGTTTCCTTGAACCATTGGTCGAGTTGGGCTTGGATCTTTTCCCAGAGCCCATAGCCCCACGGCTTGATGACCATGCAGCCCCTCACTTCCGAGTTTTCGGCAAGATCAGCAGCGCGGACGACTTGTTGATACCATTCTGGAAAGTTTTCTTCCCGGGTGGGGGCGATCGCGTTTTTGGGTCCTTTGGCCATAAATTCTGTGAGACACGGGGTTTTCTGTGTCAGTTCGACCGTATCCATGCCTGAGCGAATTGCCAGCAGGGAAATTTGCTCGTATCTTGTGGCGTGAAGATTCTCAACCTCTACATTTCTGCAGATCATAATTACTACGGGCATTTCGGTAAGCCGGCAGGCGAGAACCCTATCGTCGAAGTTAATGAGATTGAATGTGTCGCAGGCAGCGGCATCAAGGGTGACCGTTTCTTTAATTACAAGGAGGACTACAAGGGACAGATCACCTTTTTTGAAATCGAAACTCATCGCGATCTCTGTGAGCGCTTTTCAGTACACGACAAGGGGCCGGAAACTTAT
Organism: Verrucomicrobiales bacterium; assembly: GCA_002726915.1. Lineage (GTDB taxonomy): Bacteria > Verrucomicrobiota > Verrucomicrobiia > Verrucomicrobiales > DEV007 > Arctic95D-9. Next base: position 10,336 of record PBSY01000011.1, read on the forward strand.
CGTCGTAATGTAATTGTTGAGGGCCAGGATCTCACCGATCTGATTGGAAAGGAATTTGAGATCGACGGGGCTCGGTTTCTAGGGACAGAGGAAGCCAGTCCCTGCTTCTGGATGAATCAAGCTTTCCATGAAGGTGCCGAAAAGGCGCTCGAGGGAAGGGGCGGTTTGCGGGCCAAGATTCTAGAGGGGGGGCGACTCTCTATTGATTGACGAGGCTATGACTCTGGAAATCTCAACTCCTGCTTTACTCTTTCCGGCGGTCAGTCTGCTGTTTCTCGCATACACGAACCGCTTTCTCCATCTCGCAGCTCTCGTTCGCACATTGCATCGGGACTGGGTGGAGTTGAAGGATGAAGCGCTTCGAGCGCAGATCGACAATTTGCGGCGCCGCCTCATATTGATCCGATGGATCCAACTGCTGGGAGCGTTGAGCCTGCTACTATGTGTGGTATCGATGGTGTCGGTGATGTTTGACATCCAACTCCTCGGTGTGGTCTGCTTTATTTCTGCCTTAACCTTAATGGGGGCTTCGCTTGTTTTCCTAGTATTGGAAATCTGGTATTCCGGTGGAGCATTACAGATTTTGATAAAGCGGGTAGAAGAGGAGTGAAGGGCTATGCAAACCTTCTGCCCTGAGACGATTGACGGGGGTCATGCCACGGATTGCGGCACGCGCGATCACAGCGTTTCCGATATAAACTAGCTCCCTGTGAGTTCCTAAAGTCTTACCGGGATTGAAAAATTCAGTAAAAAAAGAGAGGCCCAATGACTAATTTGTTAAACGGTGTCAGAATCGGCGGCTGTAACTCAATGTCAGGATATCCCACGAGTAGGAATACACTCCGTTAAATGCGGGAACAATATTGTTCGCGATGGTGGAATTGGACATGTGAATGAGGCTGTAAGCAAAGTCGATCGTGTTGTAATCGTCCCACGTGTATCCGAATCCGAGGCTGAAAATGTGACGGTCGTCAGCAGGAATAGCGGGATTCCAAGTAGTTTCAGACATAGGAGTGTCCGAGTAGAGATAGCCGGCCCGAAGCGTTAATTCTTCGGCCCACTCATATTCGACACCGAAACCAATGGAGATGGAATCTTCCCAAGCGAGAGGGACGGCAGTCTTGCCGGCAAGAAGCGGTTGGTTGGCACCGATACTGAGTGGAACATCGTCATGGGTAGAGTTTTGGATCCACTCAAAATCTAATCCGAAGGTGAGCTGATCGGTCGCATTAAAAGCATAACCGAGGCCGACACTTGCAGGGTGCTCGATTTCAGAAGTAAAACGGCTGGTAGGGAGGGCGGCGGTAGGATCAGGAATATTATCGATCGTAAAGTCACCCTCGTAGTCGACAGAGACCGGCAACCGGCCTGTCAACGCGAGTTGGTGACGATCGCCAAGGTTAAAGTTAATTCCGAAATAGCCACCGATCCCCCAACCGTCGCCTTCGAAGTCCATTGTGCCATCGGGCACCGGAGCTGAAACAACCAGTGCCCACGGGAAGCGCTGTTTCAGTTTGAGATCAGAGCGGTAAATATCGAGGCCAAGACCAATGGAGATTTCGTCGTTAATTTTGAGACCAACGGCCGGATTAAATGCAATGGTTTGCAAGCTTACATCGGAGGCGCCCTCGTAGCGAAAGGCCCCTGTTTCTGGCCAACTGATTGCTACTCCGAAGGGAGCGTTCATACCAAAACCAAGAGTCACGTCTTCATTCAAAGGATGGGCCAGGTAGAGGCTTCCTGTGTTTTTCCACGGGTGAATCATGGAGTCGGTTTGATCAAGCGATCCTGCAAAATCAGTTTTTCCGTACCAAGATTGAAAGGTGACCGTCAAAAGCGTGTCGTTGAAGTCAGCCAGAGTCGCTGGATTATGTCGTATTACCGAAGCATCGTCGATGACGGCTAGGCGACCCCCGACCATACCCATCGCCTCAGCAGTATCAGGAAGGGCTCTAAAGCCTTCGGCACTGAATGCCGGGACGGTGATGAGAGTGAGTAACAATGCAATGCTTGGCAAATTCATGATTTCGATAGCTTCGAACCATTTATATTTAAGCTTTTCAGAGGTTATCAGTCAATTTAATTATGTGATAATTATCAAAATTATGAAATTTACGTTAGGCTTTTAATCCTCTTGGCGGTGGTCGATTTTTGAGAAGTCATCAACGAATCTGATGTTTTGGGTTGCTTTGCACCATGGTCCAGCCCTGACCGATTTTTCGTTTACTTCGCTTGTTGGCGCTGTTTCGGAGACGGGAGTTAGGCTTGATAGGTAGATAGCCTCTGGCAATTAGGGTTGAGAAATCCCTGAGCGGTCCGAAATTAACCAGCGTTACGGCTTTTCTGCTGAGTTTGTCGA
>PBSY01000012.1 GCA_002726915.1 Verrucomicrobiales bacterium
AGTCGATGTATTTCCTGACCAAGTGTCGCTCTGGGCGACGGCTTGGGTTGCCAGCGATAAGAAGACGGAAACCAGAAATAATGTTTGGGTGCGGCAGAAACGGGAAGCGGTGGGCTCGTTCATTAGTATGACTGTGTTGAAAGGATGACGCTTAACACATTTCGACAAACGTTAGCTATCCCCCCGACGCAGGATTTTTGCAGGTAGAAGCGAAAAGAAAAGAAAAAAGTGTTCCGACTTAGGATCGCTTTGTTTTCTCGAGAATGCGCGCAAATTCATTCGCGGACATCCGACCTCGCAGCGTTTTTAGAGACTTTCCATTACAGTCCTTAAGCGCAATATGAGGAATCGTAGTGACGCGATGCTGATTGACGACGGGTGCGTTGTCAGGATTGTCGACATCGAGGTAGATCCAGATGAAGTCATCGTGGAAAGGGGCAACAAGTTGGCTTGGGTAGACGGACTGCTTCATCTGCTGGCAGGGACGACACCAAGCAGCTGAAAATACGATAACCAGTGGTTTCTTCCCGGTCTGGGCTGCTGCAACGCCGCTGTGATAATCCTTGTGAAACCGCGGTGCAGCCACTGTCGCTGGAATGTTTAGGGACAAAACGCTTGCCACTGCGATCGCAATCAAGAGGGAAGATTTCGTGTTAATCATGCTTTCGGGAGGTGTTATTGTCTCTCTCCTTGTTTGACGTTTTGAATTCCGAATCTTGGTGAATTTTTCAAAATTTTTTTAAATGGGGGGGTGAGGAAAGGCTCAATGCTTCGAGAAAGTAACCATCCTCAGTTAGACTGTCTTTGAATGATCTTTCCCGGGGTTTGCTTTCTGTGGAGGCCTCAGCGAAGAAGCAATAGCGACTGACTGGGCCATTCAGTGGGTAATCTTAGGATGGTTTGAGTTCTGGAATCTGCCGCCAACGAGATGGCTCCGCGGCGGTGCAGCGGGAGGCCTCAGACAAAAGAGGCGAGGAGGTCAGTGAGCCTCTGATCTAGTCTCGCGGTGAAAATTCGCTGATTTCAGCAAGTTTCTGCCAGAGCTCCTTTTCCTCGTCAGTGGGCAATTCGGGAAACTCAACAGCAATTTCCACGTAGAGATCCCCGTATCCGTCCTCCCCCTTGGGAAGTCCTTTACCCCTTAGGCGCATGGTTGTGCCCGGCTGAGTGTTCGATTTGATCGATAACTTGACGCTACCATGTGGCGTCGGGATGGTCACCGAGGTACCAAGAACAGCTTCCCAAGGAGCAAGAATAAGCTCGTTTGTGAGATCTCTGCCAGAAACCTGGTAATCGGGGTGGCGTTCCAGCCTGACTTTGAGGTAGAGGTCCCCATTGGGCCCGCTGTTTATGCCGGGATAACCAAGACCAGCGCAGCGGATCATCTGTCCTTCACCAACTCCTTTGGGGACTTTGACGCGAATGGTTGATTCTTTGGTTGCGCCGCCGCCAGCGCCGGGGCGAGAGAGTCGAATCTGACGGCTGGATCCCTCCATGATCTCTTCAATCCTCACGAGAAGATCAGCTTCGATATCCTGACCCGCCAAAGGTTGATTGGAGGCTCGTCGCCCGCCACCGCCGAAGGCACCAAAAGGGTCGTTCGAGGCTCGCCCACCGAACATGCTTTCGAAGAAGTCGCTGAAGCCGGTGCTGCCACCAAAGTGATATTCGTGAGAGCCACCGCCTCCTCCAAAGTCGTTGTAGCCACCTCCCGGGAACCCCTGACTCTGATCCCAGTTAGGGCCGAGTGTATCGTATTTCTTTCGCTTTTCCGGATCGCCTAAAACTTCGTAGGCTTCGTTGACCTCCTTGAACTTCTCTTCTGCGTCAGCCTTTTCCGTGGCGACATCAGGGTGGTATTTACGCGCCAGCTTCTTAAAGGCGCGCTTGATGTCGTCCTGCGAGGCAGACTTATCAACAGCGAGGATTTCGTAATAGTCGCGATACTGAACGCCCATAATTCGTTGAAATGATCAGCAAAGATTGATCATTGTTCAATTTCGTAGTTCTTCAAGGAGAGCTCGATTTAAACGAATACCAGCTTCGAAGTTGGTCACCGTGAAATTCTCGTTAGGCGCATGAATCTGGCAATCCGGAAGAGCCAGACCCAGCAGGAGAGTATCCACTCCAATGATATCCTTAACTGATTGTATGATCGGAATGCTCCCACCTTCCCGGATCAAGCGCGGCTTGTCGGAAAAGGCCCGCTCAAGGGCTCGTTGAGCCGCTTGCCCGTAGCTGGAATGGGGGTCCATCACATAAGCAGGACCGTGGTGGCCCAACTCGATCTCAATGCGGCAGGAATCCGGGCAGTGCTTTTTAAGATGGGTGGAGGCTAGCTCAAGAATCTCTTCAGGTTCTTGTTCTGGCACGAGGCGGAAGCTGAGCTTGGCCATGGCTTCGCGAGGAATGACGGTTTTTGAACCTTCTCCTTGGTAGCCACCACCGACACCATTGACCTCGGCGGTTGGACGTCCCCAGCGCTGCTCAAGAGCGGTGTAGCCTGCCTCTCCAAGCAGTCCGGCAGCACCGGTCTCCTTGAGCGTTGTCGCGTTTCCGTCGGGCAGGGATGCCCACATGTCTCTTTCCCAAGTTTCGAGAGGAGTGACCGAATCATAAAATGCCGGAATCTGAATAATCTCTTTCTCGTCGTGAAGAGAGGAAATAATCCGAGAAACAATCGTGGCCGGGTTTGGGACCGCTCCACCGTAAACTCCTGAGTGGAGGTCCAGAGAGGGGCCGTGAATCTTGAAGTCGAGACAGGCAATACCCCGCAGTCCGTAGGTCAGGGTGGGTATGCCGGGGCCAATCATTCCAGTGTCTGAAACCGCGCAGATATCGCAAGCAAGTGATTCGCGGTGCTGTTCGAGGAAGGGAGCCAGATTCGGGCTGCCGATTTCCTCTTCTCCCTCGAGAAGAAAAACCACGTTAACCGGAAGGTCCCCGTGTTCCTTGAGGGTTTCTTCAACTCCTAGCATGTGAGCGAAATGCTGCCCCTTGTTGTCGGTGGCGCCACGGCAGTAAATTTTGTTCCCTTTGAGGGTTGGCTCGAACGGATCGGTCTCCCACTCGTTGACCGGATCAACTGGCTGAACGTCGTAGTGTCCGTAGATGAGAACAGTGGGTCGATCTGCCTTGGTCTCACTTCGCGCAATGACGACGGGATGGCCAGGAGTTTCATGCATCTCCGGCGTCAGCCCCATCGAGGTGAATTTATTTATTAACCAGTCGGCACACGAGCGAACATCGTCACGATATTTGCTGTCGGTAGAGACGCTTGGAATGCGAAGGAACTCGAAGAATTCGGTAAGCTGCGGGGACATATTTTTCAGAAAATTAGAGGATGCTGCCAGGCTGATAGGTGTCGGCACCGTCTATTTGAGTGGTTTCGGAGACCTCAAGGATAAAAGCGTCGATCTGCGTTTGGACCGCGCCAGCGTTGGCTTTGCCCTCATCGAGGCAAGCCTGCAGTTCAATTTCGTTCATTCCCAGACTGCCGTCATCGGCGAGACGTTTCACCATGTCATTACGATCTGATTCGCCGTTTCGATAGGCTTGAGCTGCGGCAATGGCATGCTCTTTAATCACTTCGTGAGCCGTTTCGCGACCGATCCCGTTTTTTACGGCCGTCATCATGATCGTGGTGCTGAGTAGGAAAGGGAGGTAATGTTGATTTTCGCGCTCAATAACGGCGGGGTAAGCATCCATTTGGTCAAGGATTGTCACCATGGTCTCAAGGAGTCCGTCGACGGCGAAAAAAGCGTCGGGCAGCATGACACGACGAACAACAGAGCAGGAGACATCGCCTTCATTCCATTGGTCTCCCGCGAGAGCCGAAGCCATGGCGAGGTAACCACCAAGGATCGTCTTAAATCCATTAATGCGTTCACAACTTCGACTGTTCATTTTATGGGGCATTGCGGAAGAACCCACTTGACCCTTAGCAAAGCCTTCGCTGGAAAGTTCATGGCCGGCCATGAGCCGTATTGTTTTGGCGAAGCTAGAGGGTCCAGAGGCAACTCCGTTCAGGGCAGACATTACCTGAAGATCGAGGCTGCGTGGATAAACCTGTCCCACATTCGTGAGGATGCGGGAAATGCCGAGGTGTCTTGCAACACGGGACTCGAGTTCGAGGACTTTACCAGCGTCACCCTCAAAGAGGCTAAGTTGGTCGAGTTGGGTGCCGACGGCTCCTTTGAGACCGCGAACAGGGTAGTCTTCGATGAGGGTGTTGAGCTGGCGTTGTGCGACGATCAGTTCTTCGCCGAACATGGAGAGACGTTTGCCTAAAGTGGTGATCTGAGCAGCCACATTGTGAGTTCTCGCCGTGATCACTAAGTTACGGAAATCACCGGCTTTTCGAGAGAGTCGCTGGAGAACTGCTGCCGTCTTGAATCGAGTAACTTCGAGTGCCCGATATACCTGTAGCTGCTCGACATTTTCGGTGAGATCGCGCGAGGTCATGCCCTTGTGAATATGTTCGTGACCAGCAAGATCGCAGAATTCTTCAATTCGGGCTTTTACATCATGACGGGTAACGCGTTCGCGGGCATCGATAGATTCTAAATTGATCTGATCGACGGCGGCCTCGTAGGCATTAATAGCTTCCTTGGGGATATCGAGACCGAGATCTTTCTGGCCTTTCATCACTGCGATCCATAGCTCGCGTTCGAGGCGGACTTTGCCTTCGGGTGACCACACCGCTTTCATATCAGCGGTGGCGTAGCGTTCGGCGAGGATGTTCGGAATCATTTGGAAGGATTGATAGGGTTAATTTGCTTCTGGGGCGATTTCCTGGAGATAGTCGTAAGTGTAAATTCCGCTTTTGTGACCGTCGGAGAAGTGGAACTGAAGGGCATACCCTCCCACCGGTTGCCATCCTGTTACAGTGACACCAGAAAAATCCTTGCCCTTCTCGTTATCTGAAATCGGTTTACCTAAGAGGTCGTTTTCCCCCTGAGTTTCGGCGCTGGGGGAGAGGGCGCGGAGGCGGTCCATCTTGTAGAAACTGTCGGAGCCATCTGCCCAGCGGATGGCTACCTCATTCCCAATTATCTGGATGTCACTGATCCCTTTCATGTCTGTGGGGGTCATGGTTAGCACGGTCGTCAGTCCGTCGCAACAGGTGAAACTGTGGCAAATGGGTCGCGTGGTCTGTAAATAGCGGCGGACAATTCTTGCCGATAAAAGATCTGTTTAGTGGGTGTATCGCCTTTGCTTTTTTGAGGAAAGCAACCAGACTTCCGGATGGGCCAATTTAGTTGGAGCTTTTTGAGATTCCTACATGAAAATCGCAAAAGACGGTATTCGATCCATCGTGAAAGTGGGTTACGACGGTCGTGTCTATAAAACTTTCCGGGGAAGCGACAAGGAGCAGCGGTTCGCGAATGAAGTGAGGGTGCTGAAGGTGCTTGAGGCCCGGGATTGTGATTATGTTCCCCGGTTGCTCGACAGCGACCCGCAGACGCTCACGATTGTGACGACCAATGCTGGATCGCCCGCCGAAAACAGCATCAGCAAGTCGAAGGCTGACGCCCTTTTTAAGGAACTGGCAGCGGAATACGGTGTGGTTCATGATGATCCCTTTCCTCGCAATATCACCTACAACCAGCGGATGGGTCGGTTCTGCATCATCGATTTCGAACTGGCTGAAGTGGAGGCTGACCCGAAGCAACTCCATGAAGAAGAAGAGGCTCATCGCACGCTGGGTTGGTGTGGTTTGACTCGATCGGGTCGACGGAAGCCAGAAAATCAGGATGCGCTTTCGGTGTTTTCTTCTAGCGGCGGATGGGCGGATTCTGCGGAGCTCTGCGGAGACCAGTCAATCGACGACAACGGTCTCGTGTTTGCGGTTAGTGACGGCATGGGAGGGCCTGCTGGTGGAGCCGTAGCCAGTAGTCTAGTCGTAAGAGATCTGCGGCGATACCTTCCCGCCATGATGGGGGATTTTCACGGGGCGGCCGATCCCGAGAGTGTTTTGGAAGCATCAGTCAGATCATTGCACGATTTCGTGACTCGGACGGGGGACAATAATGACGATCTCCGTGGAATGGGCGCTACTGTGGTGTGCGGACTATTTTTTCGGACTAAGGTTTACTTTGCCCATGTTGGAGACAGCCGCTGTTACCAGTATCGAAAGGGTGAACTGACTCAGTTGACTCACGATCATACGTTTTTGGGAAGCCAATTCCGTCAGGGGAAAATAAACGAGCGCGAGATGCGAATGCATCCACGGCGGAACGTGCTCAATCAAGCTATCGGCGGGGGGTGCCAGTTTGTCAGTCCGCAGGTTGATTCCTCCACTCTAGAGTCGGGAAACTGGTTCCTAATTTGCTCCGACGGTGTTATCGACGGGCTCTGGAATAAGAATATCGAACGCTGCTTCGCGGAAGCCGATGAGAACGGTCACTCGGTCGAAGAAGTTGCCCATCGAATGCTCGATTGGTCTTTCGAGGAGTCAGGGCTTGATGATACCACCCTATTCGTGGTGAAGGTGGTTTGAGTAATGGTTAGGCGGAAGCCGTGCGAATAAGGAGAAGCGCATTGCGTCCATTCTCTTCCCATTTTTTACGACGGCTTCGGGGCAGCTGACCAAGATTATCGATTCTCTTAAAGCCCTCTCGTTCGAGGAAGCCAGCTGCCTGAGTCGAAAGGGCGAAGATCTGTTCGGCTTTCAGGTTTTCGGAATGCTGAATAGCCGCGCTGACGAGGGCGCGTCCATAGCCTTGGTCGGTGTGCCCCTTTTTGACAAATAAGCAGGCGAGTTCTGCTTGAGTCTCTTCCGGGTAAAAATGTACGGCGACACAACCAACGACGTTGCCATCGACTTCCATTACGATGTAGTCATCGATTTGACTGATGATTTCGGCTCGGGTCCGCGTGACCAGTTGGTCCTCTTCCATGGCTCGGTGTATGAGCAGGTAGAGTTCGTCGACATCTGATCTGGTGGCCTTTCGAATCTGCCGGTAGTCATCAGAATAGATCATGACGCCGACGCCTTCGTTGCTGAAGAGTTCGGCGAGCAACGCATCATCGCTGCGAGACCCGATCATGTGGACACGGGTGACACCGTCTCGAGTCGCATGTGCTCCATGGTTTAATTTGGATGCCAGCCCAGGAGGAAGGGATCCGGACTTAATGAATGTTAGGGCGCTCTCGCTGGAAAATTGGCGCTCCTCGGTAATGTGGATGCGAGGGTTTTCCGTTGAGATAAAAAGCATCTTTGCTGCACCAAGCGCGGTGGCCACTTCGCGTGCTACGGCGTCGGAATTGACTCGCAGGGTCTGTCCGTCCGCGTCAAACCCCAGAGGAGGAACCACCGGTAGGATATCCTGGTCGATAAAACTCTGTAAGACGCCGGCATCAATGCGATCAATCGTGCCGGTAAGGCCGGCGTCGATCCCTCTAATGATTCCGGCGGGATGAGCGTGGATCGCGTTAGCCGTTGCTGCTTTCAACTTTACAGTGGTCAGGCTTTGCATGACCGAACTGCTCAATCGTGAAATAGCATCGATACTCACTTCAAGAGTTGATTCGTCGGTTATACCGGTGCCGTCCACATTAGAGAGTTCGACGTCCCGTTTCTTTCCCAAAGACTCGATTTGAAAAGCGGCTCCGTGGACGAGCACTACTTTAATGTTGAGAGAGCGCAGAACAGCGAGATCGAGCAGGATGTTCGAGAAATCAGGCGAATCGACGACCGCTCCGTCAAGCGCGACCACAAAGGTGCTCCCCCGAAAGTGCGGGACATACTGAAGAATGGCTCTCAGGTCGCTGAAATTCATCGAACGAAGGTGCCAAGGCGGTAAAAAGCACCTTGGCTAAGTTAGTCGAATCGCGACGAAATGCATGGGATTTCCTAACGAGGATAATGAGGGCGAAATCCTTTGATGCTGTGACATCTCACCATTTGCCAACTTCGTATTCTATTGATACTGGTTCGACACCAAAGATCCATGGAAGATTTCGCGTTCATCAAGCTGGATTCCAGCCGCTACCTTTGCGGCGCGGGACCGTTTGTGTCTGTGGACAAGCCGCCAGAGGATGGACAATCTGCTTTTTACCGAAATAATTTCGAACTGTCCGACGAATTGCCTTGGAAAATCCCCGCTAGGGTATTCGAGACGGCTGACCTCAGGGTGCTGCTTCCCGATAATGGCGCAACACCTCTGCCCGAGATCGCCTGGTCTGGTCTTGGTGATGCTGACGTGCGTTTGGTGTTCGACGAAATCTTGGATCAGATTCAACGGGGCGTTCTGAAGAAATCAGTGCCCGTATTGACTGAGCGTGGAATTTTACATCGAGGCGAACCGGCAGCCCTCGTGAAGGCGATTATTGGTGCGCCCGATAACCTCTGGGGATATGGCTACCGGGAGGGATTTGAGGGTATGATCGGCGCAACACCAGAGCAATTATTTACCGTTGAAGATGGAGTGCTTGAAGCAATGGCTTTGGCGGGGACAGCCCCTCGGCATGAAGTCTCTGACTTTCCCAATGATCCCAAGGAGATTCGTGAACACGAGTTGGTGGCTGACTACCTTGAAGATCTTCTTGCCCCGTTCGGCAGTGTTGAACGGGATGAGCGCCGTTTGCTTGACTTGGGATCGATTGTTCACTTTATCACTCGTCTGAGTGTGGCGCTCGATAACGGGAGGGGCGATTTAAACGAGTTGATTCGCCGGATGCATCCGACTCCAGCCCTAGGAGCCTGCCCCCGCGGCGAAGGCGCCCTGCGCCAGTTGTATGTTTATCGCGAGCGGTTAGGTGTTCCCGAAGATTTTGGTGCTCCTTTCGGAGCATTGCACGAAGGTTATTTTCAGAGTCTTGTTGCCATACGCAACGTTTCCTGGGTCGGGAGGGCAGTGTCTCTGCCCAGTGGGGTTGGATTGGTCGAGGGGAGTCGATTTGATAGGGAATGGCGAGAGTTGGCATTGAAGCGAAATTCCGTAAAGTCTCTGCTCGGCGTATGAGTGGAAATTCGAAACTGGCCGCGGCTACCTTAGGACATCTCACGGGTTTGGGCATTAGTCAGTTCGTGGTCTGCGCCGGTGCCCGCAATGCGCCGCTGGTGACTTCGTTAATCGCCGCTAGAACCCGGATGGGGCTCAAGATATGGCATCATTTTGATGAAAGAACTGCAGCCTTCCTTGCATTGGGCCTTTCGAGGGCGGAAAACGGACCAGTGGCGGTCCTGACCACGTCAGGAACTGCTGCTGCGGAGCTATTGCCGGCTGCGATTGAAAGCTTCTACACTGGAACGCCACTAGTCCTCGTCACCGCAGATCGGCCGGAGTGTTATCGGGGGAGTGGCGCTCCGCAAGCCATTGAGCAGCGAGGGCTTTTTGGGATCTACGCTCCGCTGTCTGTCGACGTCCAGAATTGTGAAGACTTAAACTGGGCGGTGAGATGGGATCGGAGGTCGCCTCTGCACCTGAATATCTGCCTTGAAGAGCCGCAGGCTGATGATCACATCGATGACTTCGAGGGCGTAATCATTCCCGAACAAGAGTCTGAAAATGATGAAGGGATCCCTCGCCGCGTTGCTGAGTTTGTCAGGGTGTATCCAGAAACTGTCTGCTTACTCGGAGCTCTGCCTCATAAATGGAGAAAAGCTGTGAGAGAGTTTTTAAAGCGGTCAGGGCTTGCCTTCTGGGCGGAGGCGACGAGCGGTTTGCGAGAGTGTGACGAGTTAAGAGGTCAGCAGGTGGTTCGAGAGAATGGTATCGCATCGATCGAGAGGGGGGCTGTCTTGCGAATCGGAGGGGTGCCCAGTGCGAGATTCTGGCGTGAGTTGGAAGCCCTACGGGGAGTCGACGTGCTCTCGATATCGCCGCATCCTTTTGCAGGTTTGGCGCGCCGAAGTGAGTTAATTGTATCGCCTGATTTTCCGTCGGAGATCGGGGTGCCTCGAGCGAAACGGGAGGTGGATCCAGTAACGAAGCAACTGGACGCGGCGCTCTCTAAATTTCCTTGTTCCGAACCGGCCATGATGAGGTTGGTATCCGAACTTGTTCCGGAGAAGGCGATGGTTTTCCTTGGAAACAGCATGCCGATCAGGGAGTGGAACCTGGCGGCCACAATGTCACCACACCCCTATTGCTTCGCCAATCGCGGTGCCAATGGGATCGACGGGGAGGTGGCCACTTTTTTGGGATTGTCCCATAGAGAAAAAGATTCATGGGGGATATTTGGGGATCTGACGGCGCTCTATGATCTCAATGCACCCGCAATTCTCTCACAATTGCCAAAGGGGCGCCGACGTTTCGTCGTAATGAACAACGGCGGCGGTCGGATCTTTTCCCGACTGCCTGCAATGTCACAACTTGATATTGAGGTGAAATCAGTGACAGAAAACCACCATTGCCATCGACTCAAAGCCTGGGCCGAAATGTGGAAAATGGATTATGTGGAATGGCGGGCAGGTAAACCTGCGCCGGAGATCGAAGGAGATAACGTTGTGGTTGAAGTAGTGTTGGATAATTCAGCGACGGAATTATTCTGGAAAGAAATGGCATGAGTGCTCCAACTGTCATTGCGCTGCACGGTAACCTAGGATCGACGAATGATTGGCAGCGGTTGGAGATCGAGGGGATGGTTGCGGTGGATCTCTGGTCATTTTCCGGTATGTCTCTCGAAGAGTTCGCGCGGGTCCTGACCGAGGAAATTCGCCCCAAGGGCGAGCGTCCGGTGATAGCCGGTTATTCTCTAGGGGGGCGCCTTGCGCTTCAGGCGATGGCGTTATTCCCTGAGGCCTGGGCTGGGGCGGTGATTCTTTCAGCTCATCCCGGACTGCAGAGTGATAAGGAAAGAGAGGAGCGACTGGATATTGACGACAATTGGGCCCGAAAGGCGCAGGTGATTCCTTGGCCCGAATTTCTCAAGGAGTGGAATTCGCATCCTGTTTTAGCAAGTTCGCCGTCTAGCGAAGAGCAGTTGGGTTTGGAAGGTCGACGAGCGGCAATTTCAAGGGCGTTTCACGGTTGGTCTCTGGGCACTCAGAGCGATCTCCGTGAACCTTTAAAGCGGTTTACTCACCCGGTCCTTTGGATAACTGGGGCTCGGGATGTTAAATTTCATAAGTTGGGAGAGGAGATGTCGGAAGTCTTTTCCAAGTTTGAACACATGGGTCTTCCGGAACGTGGTCATCGAGTTCTTGACCCTCTTGCTGCTATCAAGATTCAAGACTGGCTCGACCATCTCTGAAATCGCAGCGTAAACTCTTTGCGTGGGATGTGTTTCCCGCTAGGATTTGACTCTTATGAACTGGATCTCTGCTCACGATTTCGAAGACCTCCGTTACGAAAAATCGGTGGATGGTCAGATTGCCAAAATCACGATCAATCGACCCGAAGTGCGCAATGCGTTCCGCCCGTTGACAGTCCGTGAGATGCTGGTGGCCTTTGAACTAGCTCAGGAAGATCCCGAGGTTGGAGTGATCATTCTCACAGGAGAGGGAGATCTGGCCTTTTGTTCAGGGGGTGACCAAAAAGTCCGAGGGCACGCCGGTTATGTCGGTGACGATGGTATCCCGCGTCTTAATATTCTCGAAGTTCAGAAGAAGATCCGTTCTCTGCCCAAGCCCGTGGTGGCAATGGTCGCGGGTTACGCTATTGGTGGCGGTCATGTGCTTCACGTCGTTTGTGATCTATCGATTGCCGCCGACAACGCCCGATTCGGTCAGACCGGCCCGAAAGTCGGATCTTTCGACGGCGGACTGGGATCGAGTTATCTCGCGAGGATCGTCGGACAAAAGAAGGCCCGCGAAATTTGGTTTCTTTGCCGCCAGTATGATGCCCAGGAAGCTCTCGATATGGGGTTGGTCAACACGGTGGTCCCTTTAGAACAGTTGGAAGAAGAAACAGTCAAGTGGTGCCGCGAAATGCTGGATCACTCACCGATGGCCCTGCGCTGCCTCAAGACGGCGCTGAATGCCGACTGTGACGGTCAAATGGGACTATTGGATATGGCGGGTAACGCGACCTTACTCTACTATATGTCGGAGGAAGCAAAGGAGGGTAAGAATGCCTTTGTCGAGAAGCGTAAGCCAGATTTCTCGAAGTTTCCTAGACTGCCGTAAGGCGAGATGTCCACTCGAAGATGAAGGCCTGGATCCTCGCAGCCAGACCCAAGACGCTCCCCGCTGCGGTCGTTCCGGTTTGGGTTGGATCGATGCCGTTCCTTATCGACGGGACTGCCCAAACCGGTTCTTGGCTTCTCTTCATATCAACGCTTGTCAGCTGCCTTTGTATCCAGGTCGCGACCAACCTATTCAATGACGCGATTGATTTTGATAAGGGGGCTGATACCAATGAGCGACTCGGGCCCAAGCGGGTCACAGCTTCGGGTTTGCTATCACGCAAGGCCGTCGTCGGTGGAGCCCTAAGTTTCTGTGGATTGGCAGCTATCATTGCTATCCCAATGATCGCAGAGCGCGGCTGGCTGATTGTGGTGATTGGTAGCGTTTCTCTGTTTTTCTCTTATGGATACACGGGTGGACCTCTTCCGCTCGCTTACAGGGGCTTAGGAGAGCTCTTTGTTATTCTTTTTTTCGGCTTTGCCGCCGTCCTCGGATCGTATTTCGTTCAGACAGGTAAATGGGGGAATACAGAGATGTGGCTGCTTGCGATTCAGTGTGGACTTTACTCTGCAGTGTTAATCGCAATCAACAATTTGAGAGACCGGGACGAGGACGAAACAACGGGAAAACGAACGCTTGCGGTTAGATTTGGAACGAAGTTTGCCCGCTACGAAATTGTTTTGATGGGAACGCTTGCTGCTATCCTCGTGATTCCGGTGGGCCTTCTTTCTGGCTGTAGTGCGCCACTCGCTGTTACCTTTGCGCTCCTTCTTGCTGGGTTTCACCTAACTCTATCGAGGCGAGTTTTTCGGACCGAGCCTTCGGCTGCTTACAACGTTTTTCTCGCCTGGGCAGCGTTACAGTTACTTTTATTTGCCACCCTAACAAGTATCATGTTTGCGTTGAAATGAGCGACATTTACGTCTGGCACTATACGCTGAAGTCCGGGGGGAGCTTAAATGCCGCTTCGATGCGGTCGGACCATCCCGGAGCCTTGATTCGTGTAGGTGATGGGTTTGCCTGCCTGCATCCGTGGCCTGAACTCGGTGATCCGACCTTGGCGGACCACCTACTTCTCTTAAAAAACGGTGGTTCGTCGCCTTTGGTTTCGCAGGCCCTGCGGTGCGCTGCCATTGACGGAGAAGCGAGACGTGCAGGAAGGTCGCTCTTCGATGCCCCGGTCCCAGAAAGCCATTGGCTTGTTCTTCCGGGTGATGAGCCTGATGAGGCAAGAAAAGAAGGGTTTTCGATTGCTAAGATCAAGGTTGGTCAGGAGCTTGCTGAGGTGGTTGAGCGGGTTATGCTTTGGGCTGGTAGCGGTTTTCGAATTCGCCTCGACGTCAACGAAAGCCTTTCGATGCCTGCTTTCCTCGAATTTTGGGCCTCGCTCAGGGCGGTCGAGACTTCAATTGATTGCATTGAAGATCCCACGCCATGGAATCGTAAGCAGTGGTCTGTTTTGCATGAGTCAGCTATTCCCGTGGCTGTCGATCGTGATTTGAGGACGCGATTCGAATCGGGTTATACTGCGGTGGTAAAGCCTGCTGTATCGAACTGGATACCTCCCGAGAGTGAGACTTTTTTTGTGACCTCATACATGGATCATGGAGTTGGACAGGCATGGGCTGCGGTAGAGGCTGCCAGATTGGCATCCTCATCAAGAGGTAGGCAGATGAGGGAAGGGGGGCTTCTGACCCATCGATGCTTTGAATCAGATGATTTTTTCGATCGTTGGTCTGTCAAAGACTGTCGGCTTCAGTCCCCCGGTGGGACGGGGCTTGGATTTGATGATTTACTGGAGGGATTACCATGGAAAAGGCTGGATTAAACAGCGCTGACTACTGGGAGTCAGCAGATGTTGATATTCGATTAAACCCAAAACGCTCGATCGATGACTCGGGGTTGAATGAATTTCTCACCGAAGATTGCGGGATAGAAGCTGCCGTAGTCATGGCAACATCGGGCACTTCGGGCGGATTTAAGTTTGCCGTGCTCCCTAAGAAGGCACTGCTGAACTCGGCTGGCCGCGTCATTGGGCATTGCGGGCTGACTGGAGAAGATGTCTGGCTCGCTGGTTTGTCAGGCTTTCATGTTGGCGGGTTAGGTATCTATGCCCGCGCTTACATGGCAGGAAGCCGGTTGGTCGATTTTCCCGGACATTGGGAGCGTGATGGGCGTCGTTTGGTTTCAGTAATTGAGGAAAACGGTGCGACATTGACCTCGATGACTCCGACTCATTTGCATGATCTTGTGAGTCACGGGATGAAGGCTCCATCGTCATTAAGAGGGCTATTGTTGGGTGGTGGAAAAATGGAACCGATTCTGGTCGATCGCGCGAGGCAACTTGGGTGGCCGGTTTGGCCGAGTTATGGGATGACCGAGGCCTGTTCTCAGATTGCGACGAGCACCGATGGATCGATTGACCACTTACCTGTCCTTGAGGGTTGGGAACTGAGGACAGACGGAGAGGAAAGGTTGGCGATCCGTGGGGAGAGTCTTTTTGCTGGTTATGCTATCAAGGAATCCGCTGGATGGCGTTTTGACGAAGCGAGAGACGGGGAGGGTTGGTTCGTTACTGGTGATCGGTGTGTGTTGGAGAAAGGGATTCTCCAGTTTCGTGGAAGGGTTGATGACTTGGTGAAAGTGTCAGGAGAACTGGTCTCCATATCGCGGCTAAACAGCCTCGCGGGACGGATTGCTCACGATCATGGCATGGACGTGGCTGTGGTCGCCGTGCCTGATGAGCGACGCGAGAACTCGCTCGTCCTCGTGGTCGAGGCATCACGCTCCGGAGGACGTGAGATGCTGAGCTGGATTAATGCGGAGCTTGATCCAATTGAACGTATTGGGCGGGCGGTTTCGGTGGAAAAGCTACCTCGTACGGAAATTGGCAAGCTGGACCGCGACACGCTCCAATCCGAGGCGATGGCCGCGCTGGATAACTAGTCACCCGGCGGTAATTTTCATATCGTCGTCGTTGGTCTGGCTGGCGCGGGCGGTCGTGTCGACGACAAAGCCTTCGCAGAGACAGTGGGTTCGGGTGGGATCCTTGCAGTCGCCGGAGATATCCCCGTTTTGAACATGCGGGCAATACCCTACTGTTTTAGCCTGCTCTACCTCGATTCAATTAGGTTCTCTTTCGGCCAACCGCGCACAGATTTGCCGGCCGGATGGTTTATACAATCGGAGTCCTCCACGAGTAGTTAGAGGGCTTCCTAGGTCAGTTTCGCGCGGGCTAGTTGTTAGTATTCCGTATCTGTATCGCTGCGCTAAGCTAGATCGGCAGATGGTCAATCACGCAGAACGGAGTTAGACCGTTAGGCTAAGGCAGCTGCGATGGGGTCGGCAAGAGCTTTGCCGTGACGAGTTAGAAGCAAACGACCGCCCTTCTCTATGAGCAAACCCTGCTTGGCTAGTGTTTCAACCGGATCCGCGGCCGCGATGAGACTGCGTGGGACTCCTTCCCTCGTGCGCAGTTGGAGCGCGAGCGCCTCGAGACGTTTGTCTTCATCGCTGAGAACTTCGATGTGAGTCCTGGTATCCAGTCCCGCAGCAGAGGCTTTGATGTAAGCGGCAGTGTCAGGGAGTGTTTTCCAGCGTTGTCCTTTCAATGTTGTAACGGCACCGGGGCCAAGCCCGAGATAGTCAGCGCCGAACCAGTAGGCTCGGTTGTGCTGGGATTCTCCGCCTGGTCTGGCGTAGTTGGAAATCTCATAGTGGTGGTAGCCGTTCTTCTCGAGGTAGTCTAAGGCGAGGTAAAACTGGTCGGCGTCGCGATCTTCGTCGGTGTCAAGTTCCCCGGTCTCGTGGCGTTTCAGGAATTCGGTATCCTCTTCGTAGGTAAGGTTGTAAGCGGAGATATGATCAGGCGAGAGGGAAACAGCGGTCTCGAGATCCTCTCGCCATTGATCAAGTGACTGACCGGGGATTGAAAACATTAGATCGAGACTGACCTGATCAAAATTAGCCGTGCGAAGGGTTTTGAAAGCTTCGATAGCATTCTCCCTTGTATGATCTCGATCGAGGGTCTTGAGCGTTTCAGGGGTAAAGGATTGTATGCCGAGGCTCACACGGGAAATACCGAGTTCTCGTATCAGCTGTGCTTTCTTCAGGTCAAAGGTGGCCGGATTCGCTTCGATGGTCCACTCGCGGCAGTCCGAGAAATCAAAGAGGCTAGTGAGGCCTTTGCAGAGGCGGGTCAGATGAGAGCGAGAAAGCAGGGTGGGCGTGCCTCCGCCGAGGAAGGCGGTCTCAATTCTGCCGGAAACGTCGGGTAGACGTTTCTCCGCTTCGGAGAGAACGGCTTCAACGAAATCCTGATTTGCCAGTCGACTCGGAGTGTGTTTGTAGAATCCGCAGTAGGGGCAGATGTGATGACAGAAGGGTATGTGAACGTAGAGATGCACGACGGGTTTACTTTTTCAGAATACCCAGCGCCCCGACAATCATGAGGTAGATGGCGAGAACGTTTTTCATCGACTCAAGGGGAACGAAAAAAAGGGCTATTCCAATAAGAAGGGTCACAACGGGCGCGGCGAGGTTCATGCCTCGACGATAGCCAGTGGTCTCATCAAGCGTCAAGCTTCCGGACGATGATTGAGGGCCCTCGGGTAGCAGTTACTTCAACTTGAGATCCTTTCGGAATCGAGGGGCCTTCCGTCATTACGTCGATTTTTTCGCCATCGAAGAGGGCGTGCCCAGAAGGAGTGATGTCGGTCACTGTGGTTCCGGTCTGCCCCATCATTTTTTGAAGTGAATCCCGGTTTTCATCACGACCTGTTTTGTCATTGAGAATGAGGCTGCGGGTGAGCGGAAGCTTATGGAAATATTTCATCCAGATGTTTAGTGTTGCCAGACCAAAAACAAAAAGCGCGGCGACACCAATCGTTCCGGCGGTCATACCGTATTCGGCAAAGGTCATGCCGACCGCTCCGAAAAGGCATAGCATTCCGACAATACCGAGGATTCCTCCGGGGAGGACGAGTTCCGCAATGACGGCGAGGATACCAACGGCGCTCAGTACGATAATGGTAACCATAGTAATCGTTTCGCTCGTTAAACTCTAGCCGTTACGGCCGCAACATTGCTTAAATTTCTTTCCACTTCCGCACGGGCAGGGGTCGTTCCGGCCGACTTTAGGCATTTCCCGTTTTACCGTCTTGGGAATCTGAATCTGGGGCGCAGTCGCTTCTTTGTCAGCTTCTAAACCTGCGAGAGCGTCAGGCCGGCTTGTCTGAATGCCCCGAAGAACGCGATTGTAGTCTTCGGGGCGAACTGTTGTTGTGCGGAAAAGATTGCCGAGAACCTCACTCTTGATGCGATCCATCAAACCTACGAAGAGCTTGTAGGCGGAGTGCTTATACTCGACGAGGGGATCCTTTTGCGCATAACGGTAGTTTCCAATCGAGTCACGGAGGTTATCCATTTCGTAAAGGTGTTCCTGCCAGAGTTGGTCAATGCTGTTAAGGATGACCCAACGTTCAAGTCCCTCGACACGCTCAGGATCCTCGTGAGCGGTCTTCACCTCGTAAGCGCCTTTGACTTGATCGACAATGAAATCAAGAACTTCGTCAGGGGATTTGTCAGTAAAATCAGCGTCGCCTTGATTTAGTCCGAGGGGGAAGTGGGTGTTCACTTCGCTCACTACTGCATCGGTGTTGAGTTCCCCGGTTTCTGGATCGAAGCAGTCTTGAAGCATCGCAGGAAGTGCATCCTCGATAATTTCGACGACGAGGGCATGTGGGTTTTCTGTATTGAGAACATCGTTGCGGTAGCCATAAACTACGCTCCGCTGATTGTTCATCACGTCGTCATATTCGAGGATGTGCTTTCGAGCGAGATAGTCACGCTGCTCAACTTTCTTTTGAGCATTCTCGACGGACTTATTGAGCCAGCTGTGTTCCAATTCCTGACCTTCTTCAAGGCCGAAACGGTCCATCATTTTAGTCATGCGCTCGGCAGCGCCAAACTGCATCATGAGTTCGTCTTCGAAGCTGACGTAAAAAACAGAGGCACCATTATCACCCTGACGGGAACAGCGGCCCCGCAGCTGGCGGTCCACTCGGCGACTACGGTGGCGCTCAGTCGCGATGACCATTAGACCGCCTTTTTCGTTAATGCCTTCACCCAGTTTAATATCTGTGCCTCGACCGGCCATGTTTGTGGCAACGGTTACCGCTCCCGGCTGCCCGGCCCGAGCCACGATTTCTGCTTCCTGCTCGTGGAACTTGGCGTTCAACACGGAGTGGGGGATTTTATCTCGCTTGAGCATGCGCGCCAGAATCTCTGATGATTCCACACTGGCCGTTCCGAGAAGGATCGGCTGGCCTTCAGTATGATATTCACGAACAAGATCGATGACAGCTTTATACTTCTCACGCTGTGTCTTGAAGATCTTATCGTTAAGATCGACTCGATTGATTTCTCGGTTTGTTGGCACAACAAGGACGTCGAGCTTGTAGATATCGCGGAATTCCGCTGCTTCAGTTTCCGCAGTACCGGTCATGCCGCCGAGCTTCTCATAAAGGCGGAAGAAATTCTGGATCGTAATAGTCGCGTAGGTTTGTGTCTCGCCCTCAATCTTAACGCCTTCCTTTGCTTCGACAGCCTGGTGAAGTCCGTCAGACCAGCGACGTCCTGCCATCTTTCGTCCGGTATTCTCGTCAACGATCATGACGCGGTTATCTTCGACCACGTAGTGAACATCTTTCTCATAAAGCGTGTAGGCGCGCATTAACTGAGAAATGGTATGCATTTTTTCCGCTTGCGCCGACATCTGCTGCTGCAGTTCGCCTTTCTTTTCAGCTTTATTGCGATCGGAAAGTGAGTCGTCACCATCAATAATGGAGAAGGTATCGGACAGGTCTGGTAGGATGAACGCTTCGGGATCGTCGGGACTTAAAAACTGGCGCCCCTGTTCCGTGAGTTCCGCTTCGTGAGCCTTTGGATCAAGGGTGAAAAAAAGCTCTTCTTTGAGGGCAAAAAGTGCCGTCTTTTGGGGATCGCGATAAAATTCGAGCTCGGCTTTCTCCATGGCGCGGCGCACCTCGGCGTCTTCCATGGCACGAAGGAGCGCTCGGTTCCGCGGCATGCCTAGCTTCACCTTGTAATAAATCTCACCGGCCTCTGCCACGTTGCCGGCTTCCATCTCTTTTTTTCCTTCCTGGGCAAGATCGTTGACCAGCTTAGTCTGCTTGCGATAAAGATTCTGAATCGCGCCCTTGTAGGTGTCGAACTGTTGATCCTGTCGCTGCGTGACCGGACCGGAAATAATAAGGGGCGTCCTCGCTTCATCAACAAGAACAGAGTCGACCTCATCAATCAGGGCGAAGTAGTGATTACGTTGCACTTGGTCTTCGGCGCTTTGAGCCATTCCATTGTCGCGGAGGTAGTCGAAGCCAAATTCGCTTGCGGTACCGTAAGTGATATCCTTCTGATATTGCTCTTTGCGGATCTCGCCACGTTGGTCGTTTTGGATGCAACCCACGGTGAGTCCAAGCCATTTAAAGAGATAACCCATCCATTCAGAGTCACGGCGAGCGAGATAATCGTTTACGGTGATAAGGTGGACCCCGAGCCCGGACAAAGCATTGAGGAAGACCGGTAGGGTCGCGACGAGGGTTTTTCCCTCTCCTGTAGCCATCTCGGCAATCATACCACGATGTAATCCGATGCCACCAATCAGCTGGACATCAAAGTGAACCATTTGCCATTTGGTCGGATGGTCACAGACATCCCATTCTTCGCCGCAAAGTCTGCGGGCAGCATTTTTGACAACGGCATAGGCTTCTGGGAGGATTTCTTCGAGGTATTCAGCTCGGGCTGCCGGAAACTCCTCCTTGAGTTCAGCAAAGAGGAGTTGAGCCTCAAGAATTTTAGCTGCCATTTCATCATTGTTGAGACTACCCACTTCGGCGGGTTTGATGAAATCTGCGGCCTTCTTAAATTCCTCTGAGATGCGATCAAAGCGGTCAGCCCACCCGATCAATGTCTCGCGGTTTTCCTCGCCTTCGCGACTCAAAAGAACGCGTTCGCTGAAACCCTCGATATCGAGGTTGTAGCGATCGAGATGTTCTTTCCACGAGGCAGTTTTGTCGCGCAGCACCTGCTCCGGCTCGTTCTGAAGCTGTTTTTCAATCTCGTTGATACGGTCTACGATTGGTGCGATCTGCTTGATCACACGCTGATTTCGGCTGCCAACGATGAGTTTTAGGAACCACTTAAGCATGTTGAATGAGGGGAGGAAAAAAAGGGGAGGCGGGAGTATAGATCATCTCCACCGAATTTCAGTCGATTTTCCGGGTTGTCGCCGATGTTGGTAGGGGGGGGTCACGCGTGGCGCTGCAGGAATTCGTCGGCCAGAGCTCGGTAGGCGATTGCTCCGGAAGATGAGGGAGCGTAGTCGATGATAGTCTGCCCGTAAGAAGGCGCTTCTCCGAGACGAATGTTGCGGGGAATGATGGTTTGATAAGTCACTTCAGGAAAATACTCACGCACATCGTTGATGACCATGGACGTGAGATTGGTTCGGCTGTCTGCCATCGTCATAATGATGCCTTCCAGAACAACATCGGGATTGGCACCAGACTCTTTAATCTGTTGGTGCACACCAACAATTTTAGAGAGACCCTCGAGGCCAAAATATTCGCACTGGAGAGGAACGATGAGTTCGTCTGCGGCGGCAAGAGAGGACGTCATCAAAACGCCAAGTGACGGAGGGCAGTCAATCAGCAAGTAGTCCGCTGGATCTGACTGTCTGAATTCGGAGAGAATCTGGCGAAGTCGAATAAGGTGATCTTCCTCCCGGGCCATCTCGATTTCGCAGCCGGCGAGATCCATGTCACATGGACCCAGCGATAAATTCTCGTATTTGGTCGGTAAAATCAGGTCGGCCATGGGAGTGTCTCCCATCAAGGATTGGTAGACGCCTGGATGGTCACCCGGGACAAAGTCAAGTGCACTAGTAGAGTTGGCTTGAGGATCCATGTCCAAGACGATCACCCGGACTCCTCGTTCGGCGAGGCAGGCACCCAGGTTGACAGAGGTCGTCGTCTTACCGACGCCTCCTTTCTGGTTTGCTATGGCTATGATCTTCATGGAACGGACTTATCACGTGATGCGGCCGAAGTTTGCCTGATCCTGGCAAAGGCGAAAGGGAAAAAACGGGTTTGAGTAAATCTTGTCTCCGAAAATCCGTTTTTCGATCATTTGTTCGACAGGGTAAAAAGACGATTAACACCTGCAGATTAAAGAAACAGCTTGAGTAAAGTAAGCCGCCTCGTAATATCCAGCTTCTTCTGCAAATGGGAAATGCTTTTGATGCAATAAGCTTAAGCCTGATGGCTTCTAGCAAGCGTCAGCCCCATGTGGAATAGGCCTCGCGCGATTAGCTCAGGGGTAGAGCACCTGCTTCACACGCAGGGGGTCGCTGGTTCAAATCCAGCATCGCGCACCATTTGAGACCTGCTTTTGCCGCTTTTTTCCCACCGAGACAAAAGCCCTTTGGACCTGTGCCGGAAGCTCTCAACTTAGCTTGAGCCGAATAGTCCTCACAATGTTTGGTGTAGGCCAACGGCAGGGTTTTGTTGCCGTCGGTGGATTAGTTCTGGCCGTGAACAACCGCAGAAAGAGACCCGTCCATTCCAAGAAGCAAATGAGCGAGGCTCGGATTGTGTTTCTCGATTTCCTTGGCGAGTTCGCGAACGCTGTCTTTAAAGGCGGCGCGGATCTCTGGATCTTTCTGAGAGAACGTGACGGGATCAGCAGCGGCGCTTTCAAGAAGGTCGAGAGCACGGGCGCTACTGCTGAGTGGCGATTTAGGGAGATACATGGTTGAAGAGGCGGCGGGAGCTCCTGTTGGGAGTGGTCGTTTTATTTGACGTTACTTTTTGGGGTAAGAGGGGCCAGGCGCCTGCCCATCCTTCTGAAGGTCACGAATCTTCTCTTTGAGAAGAGCATGCGCGGTATCGGCAGCATTTTTTCCGTAGAATCCGGATTTTGACAGATCCTCGAGAAGTTCCTTCACCTGCTTCGTGGTCGATAGAGTGATCTGAACGGTCTCGGTCGTGTTCTTTGGTCTGGCCATCTATCTCTCCCTTTTTTCAATAATAATGGCATTGTTATACAAAAACAATGGCAATGTGCAAAGGTTTTGGCCGATTTTTCTCGGGAGTTCAAGATCAGCCACGTTTGTTCATCCGGAAATTTACCGGACTCGCGCCGTTCCAAAAGGATTGCGAAAATTCGGGACAAGGGGCACGATAGAGACGTCATGCGATGCCATAGTTATCCTACCCTAATTCTAGTAATCACCTTCGCTGGATTTGTTGCCGCGTCGTCAGCAGCACAGGAGACAGCCAAGGCAGAAGCGGCAAACGTAAGTAAAGCTGGGAAAGAAGAGATGAGTGATTCAAAGAACCTTGAAGTCGCGACGATTGGAGGCGGTTGTTTCTGGTGCACAGAGGCTGTCCTTGAGCGTGTCGATGGAGTTGTCGATGTGGTTTCAGGCTACATGGGTGGGCATGTCGAGAACCCAACCTACGAGCAGATCTGCACGAAGACGACCGGGCATGCTGAAGTCATTCAAGTGACATACAACAAAACTGAGATTTCATTTGAGGAGATCCTCGACATTTTCTGGCAGGCTCACGACCCAACCACCCTCAACCAGCAGGGAGGTGACCGGGGCCCTCAATATCGTTCAGTAATTTTCTTCCACTCCCCGGAACAAAAGAACTTAGCGGAGAAGTCAAAAGAGGCTCTCAATGCCAGCAGCGCCTACTCTTCCCCAGCGGTCACCCAAATTTCCGAAGCTTCCACCTTTTGGGAAGCGGAAGATTATCACCAAGATTATTATCGCCTGAACAAAGATAAGAATCCTTATTGTCGGGTGGTGATCACTCCCAAGATGAAGAAGCTGGGCTTTGAATAGTCCCGGCTCTTTATTTTTACGACTTGCCGTCAATCGGGCGGCAGCTTGACTCTTCGGTTTCCGAACAAGGTTCCGAGGGGTGTCCGATGTTGAAGAACACCACCGCACTGATGGCTCCGACGAGGCTTCCCGCAATGGGCAACCAAATCTGAGAAAGGCTTAATTTTCCAACCATGGTCAATGCGACGGCGACGGCCGGGTTGAGGACTGCCAATGATGTTTCGCCCACGGTGTAAATGGCAGCGATGACCGTGAATCCGATCGCGATACCATAGAATTGGTTCCCTGTGACCGCCTTAGCGGTGGCTACGTTCATGATGACCCAGACGAGGAGGAACGTAAAGATTACTTCACCAACAAGCGCCGGTCCGACAGAAAGCTGTGCCGCAGTGACCTCGACTTCGCCTTTGAAGAGGGCAGAAGCTAGAAGCGCAGCGAGGAAGGCACCAAGGAACTGAACAGCCATGAAGCTGAACATTTCTCTTACCGAAATGTAGCATCCACGAATGAGGAAAGCCAAGCTAACAGCTGGGTTGTAGTGAGCCTTTGAGATGTGCCCCCCTGCGTAAACCACTGCCACCAAAACCGTTCCGATTGCCAGCGGTCCATAGGCTCCTGCTTTTCCGTAGACGGAAGCGACACAGATCGTGAAAACCAGAAAGAAGGTGCCGATTAACTCGTGGGCGAGGCGATTCATAACATGAGAGGGAGACAACTATCACACGACTCCGCTGGCGACGAAATTTTCGGGCGAAGGTCTATAGTTTAGGGATAAATGTGATAGCACGGTGGAATGACGGTTTTTTCAAATTTGGGTTCTTCTAAACAAAACCTTCCTATTCGATCAGGTATTGCGACAT
The DNA here is from genome assembly GCA_002726915.1 of Verrucomicrobiales bacterium. Lineage (GTDB taxonomy): Bacteria > Verrucomicrobiota > Verrucomicrobiia > Verrucomicrobiales > DEV007 > Arctic95D-9. The sequence continues at coordinate 23,867 of PBSY01000012.1, forward strand.
AGCTGTATCAACGTCCATTCCGCCCCGGAGGAGTGTGTTACCTTCGAACAATTCTGTGGGATCAATGCCTTTCGAATCTTCCCAGTCAGACTCCTCAACCTGACCGCTTTGGCCATATGCTTTGAGGGGATTGTGATAGGTGACCTGCTCGATCTGCTCCTCGCTGATGCCCCGCTGTTTCATGAGGGCAGCAGTCTTTGGGACTGCTAGGGGATCAGAAATCCCCCAGTCGGCAGCGCTGTCGACTACGATATTTTCGGCGCCGTATTCGAGCATCAGTTCCACCATGCGCTCGTTACCGAGTTTGGTGTGGGGATAAATCGTGAAGGCGGTCCAATAACCCCGGTCGAGCACTTCTTTAACGGTTTCCTCGTTATTGTGATCGATGATAACTTTGGACGGTTCAATTCCGACATCTTCGAGAACATCCATGGTGCGAATGGTTCCTTTTTTCTTATCTCGGTGGGGCGTATGAATCTGGATGGGGAGGTCAGCCTCAAGCGCTAGTTCGGCCTGCTTAATTAAGTATTTTTCTTCAGCTTTGGTCTGGTCGTCATAGCCGATTTCGCCGATGCCGACAACGCCCTCCTTGCAGATGTAAAGCGGCATCATTTCAAGAACAGCTTCGGCAAGTTTCTCGTTGTTTGCTTCCTTAGGATTCAACCCGATCGTACAGTAGTGTTTGATGCCGAATTGGCTCGCCCGGAATCGTTCAAATCCAATGAGTGAATTGAAATAGTCCTTAAAAGTGCCCGGTTCGGTTCGAGGTTGCCCCTGCCAGAAAGAGGGTTCGATTATGGCCGCAACCCCGGCGGCAGCCATCCGCTGGTAGTCGTCAGTGGTGCGGGACACCATATGAACATGAGAGTCAAAGAAGCGCATTGTTTGTGGGTGGGTTAGGTCAAGCTTTCGTGAACGAGTTGTTCTTCCATGGACTGTCCGAGTGAATTCCAGGTAAGGTTGCCCGAATCGATCAAGGCGAGTTCTTTGGCGAGTGACTTCTGAAGATCGATGAGGGATTCTCCCGATTCCGAAACGACAAGGGATGCCGCGGCGTGGTCATTAGGATTTTCACTGCCTGCCACCTTTCTGATGTCGTCACTGTGACGCTTGTCAAGATAACCTGCGACACTTCGCCACGCTTCCGGTGTGATGACCCGGTCTGCGGCCCATCGTTCGTGTGCGAGGTCCGAAATTGCTTCAGCCAGAGGCTGGTTCTTGCGCTTCGCAACGCCATGGATACGATGAAGCGGACGAGTCATAAAGATCGCTTTCAGCATCATCTGGTTCCACGCTTCGTCGGTGAAGTGCATCTGGGGAAAAGGGTTGTCGAGGGCGATGGCATCGAAAATATCAACGATGTTCGTTCGGAGCCCATCCACCGCTGCTTCGATCAGTTCGTCTTGATGCGGCATCCATTGTAGGGCCGAGAAAAGTGCGATTTGCTCCCGAATATCCGCCGTGTTGAGAACCGAAAAAAAGGTTTCGAGAAAGATGGTCTTCTCCTGTTCGCCGAGGAAAAGAAGGAGAGCAACTCTTGCGGCCCGATATTCATCCCAGCCATTGAAGGGAGAATCATCGGCACCTTTTATCTTCGCAGATTTATCAAATCGTCTGGAAACACCGCTGAATGAGTAATAGAAAGGGCGCTTCTCGAAAGTCGCCGAGAGGTTTGAAATAGTGTTTCGCAACCAGGAGACAGCGTCCCGATCTGCCGACTCCGCGAGGCTCTCGATTAGTTTCTCACGCATGATCTATCTCTCATAAGATCAGAGGGTTTTGGTCTCTCGTCAATGGTCTTAGATGCCGAGGTGGAAGTCTTTTCAGCCTATCGGTCGCTAACTCGTTTTGGGTCTGGTCTCTTCCGTTTCTGGAAGGCGGAGATTTCGGTTTTGAGGACTTCAACTGCTTTTTCAATCTGGCGGTCTTTCCCTTTGGCCAGTTCCCCCGGTTCGTTCCAGACGAGAAAGTCAGGTTTAGCGCCGTTCATTTCCATGTCGGTTCCATCGCTGAGACGGAACCAACCGCGAAAGGGAATTCGGAGCGTGCCGACGTCCATGATTTGAGAGGAACCGGTTGAGATGACGCCACCGGACGTAGTGACTCCGACAAGTTTCCCACGATCGAGATGTTTCACCGCATGACTGAAAATCTCAGCGTTTGAAAAACTATTCTGATTGCAGAGAACCGTGATTGGTTTGCTCCAGGTTGCGTAGACGCGACGATCCTGAGGATATCCCGCTGATCCACCGCGCGGAACCGTAAATGCATGATTAGGAGGAGTTAGGACAGTGAGCAAGTGATCTGCTGTAAACCCTCCACCATTGTTTCTTACGTCAATAATGAGACCGCCTTTCCCGGCACCCTGGGCATAGATCTCTTCTTCGAATTTAATAAACTCATTCCACTGCATGCGCGGCACGCAGACATAGCCAATCTTTCCTTCGCTGAGCTTTTCGACCATCTCGCGATTTTGACGAATGAGGTCAGATTTCATTAAGTTTCGAATGGTGGTGTAGGTGGCGGGTCGCAATGAGACTTCGCGATTTTCCTGTTTCTCCTTTTTGGGCTCTGGTTCCCGCTTCTCGGACTTTTTGGGAGGAAGAGTCTTAACCGTAAGCCGGATTTCGCGTTCCAGAGGCCCGTTGAGAAGAGTCGTTAGATCCGTCTTTCGATCCACTTTGGTTCCGTCGATTTCGAGAATAATTTCTCCAGGCTGAAGCCGACTACCCTCTTGGTCTGCCGGGCCCATGGAAACGACATTTTCGATCTTGAGGCCTGGGCCATCGAAGAAGGTATCCCAGGTTACTCCGAGGTGAGCAGTCGTGGGAGTCCAGCCTCCTGCTGGTTTCCATGGGGTCTCGCCAAAGGCATTCGAAGAGGCCGTAAATCCTAGATGCGATCCATTTAATTCTCCCAGCATCATACCGACGGCCCGATCAAAGACGTGATTGTCGGCAGCTCCCGCTGCGATGGGAGCGTACTTTTCGCCGATCTTCTCCCAGTCGAGGTTGTTCAGTTTCGGGTCATACCAGATTCTTCCCATGGTCCGCCAGATCTGGCGAAATGCGGTGTGGCGATATTCAGCGCGGTCGAGTTCCTGACGAGCGCGGAAAGAATATGATTTGGATGTGCCTTTGCTGAGAGAGGAGGGGACGCCATCAACGAGCCAAAGGATGGTATCGTCTCTTGCAATCCATTGAGCAAGGGAGCCACGCTTTGAAGATAGCGTTGCAGGCGTTGTGAGCTTGTCTGGGAAAGTGACGTAGTAGGTGGCATCGTTATTCTTGATCTTGGCACTGAAAGCAAGACGCTTGGAGTCGTGGGACCAGAATATATTTTTCTCGGTCGAATCAGGTATCGAGATTCGGCGGATGCGCTCGTAGATTCCTTCGAAGTCAATCTTGACCTCCGGTAGTTTGGGTTCTGGCTTGGACGGAGGCTTGGCCGAAGACTCGGCTGGAGGCTTCTCTTCTTTCTTGTTTTCAGAGTTGGATGCTGTCTTCTCGCCTAATTCGTTCTTTTGCGTCGCTCCTTGCTTCTCGGGAACGGGTCTTTTCGAAGTGGCTGAATTCGGTTCGGGTGTCTTCTTTGTAGGGGCCGGTGGCGGCGCTTGTTCCGGATCAGAAGGTTTTCCCTTGGGAACAGGATTTACCCTCTTCGGTTCAGAAGAAGGGGCTCGCGGTTTCGGCGGAGTCGCCTTCTTGCGTTCCTTTGACATCTTGGTTAGAGCATCTTTGAGGGCTCGGTCTCGGCTGTCTTCTTCTTCGTCAGATCGCGAGAGATAGACGTAATAGATGTCCGTTTCTTTTTCGAAGCGCCTCCCTGTAAAGGAGAGAATCTTCCCGTTTGGGGACCACTTGGGGTTGCTATCGGAATCTGGATGACGGGATAAATTGTAGGGCTCTCGTTTTCCATCTGCGGAAGCAATCCAGATATCGCGATTAAAATCTGAGTCGCTCTTGGCGTAGGCGATCCATTTTCCGTCTGGAGACCAGTCGTATTGCATGGAGCTCCAGGACTCGATGAGAAGTTTTGCATTCTTACCATCGGGATCGGAGGTCCAGAGATCTCCCCTCCCAACGTGATAGCAGATTCTCTTTCCTCCAGGAACAAAGGTTAGATCGTGTTTCGCCTTTCCATCGTTGGTGATCCGGGATTCGTTGAACTCGCGGTTCTGCCACCAGTAGCTTTCGGCCTCAGCTCTTTGGGCCGACCAGATATCTGCTGTTTGCCCATCATCCCGGATGAAGAGGACGGATTTTCCGTCGGGGCTCATGACCGGTTCTCGCTCCTCGGCCGCTGTTCTTGTCAGCGGGACGGGTTCTTTTAGCTCCGTATCCATGATCCAGATATCGCCTCCTGCAGCAAACGCCATTTCCAAGCCATCACGGCTGAAGCTTAGATTGGTCGCCTTTGTCAGAGTTCGTCGGAGGATAGGTTCTCTCATCAGGTCTCCACTGGGGAACAGAGAGATCTTTTGTGGTCTCGCTTTTTTGCCCTCTGACTTGGGGAATAAACCAAAGAATTCGAATCCTGATCGATAGGCGATAGTCGAGCCGTCTTTAGAGATAGCGGGCAGCAGGGCTGGATCTTCTTTTTGAGGTGCTAATTCCTTTTCTTCACCCGACTTGAGGTCGTAGCTCCAGAGAGAAAAGAGGCCGCTTTCGCCATGATCTCCTGTGTAGTAGAATCCAGAGCCGTTCTCGTTCCAAACTGGTGAGCTTGCTCCCGTTTCGCGGGCAATAATCTCGGTGAATTTTGCTTGGTCGCTTTCGAGGTTTTCAGCCATCCATATCTGGGAAGAACGTGATCCTCGGTAGCCTCTTCGGTAGAGGTCTCGGCCTTCTCGTGTGAAAAGTAGCTTCTTGCCGTCGGGCGAGAGCGAAGCAGTTCCGAAACTGTGTTCCGCGTCGAATAGTAAAATTTCTGCGGTTCGAGCCTCGAGAGAGATGCGATAGAATCGATAGGCGCTCCGCGAATTGAAATCTCGCCGTCCACGGATCAGGATGGACTTACCATCAGGATACCAATCGACCCCGCGCGACCCTTCGCTGTGAAAGGTCACTTGGCGGGGCAGGCCGCCTTTCAACGGAATGGTAAACACCTGATCTGCTCCGGTTCGCTCGCTCGTGAAAGCGATAGTTTCTCCGTCGGGAGAAAACAGAGGGAATCCGTCAACTGCGGGATGAGTCGTAATTCGCCGAGCATCTCCACCGTCGGAAGAGGCAATCCAGATATCTCCGGCCCACGCAAAAGACAGCTGGGAGCCGTCTGGAGAGAGGGCAGGCATTGTCGCAAGCCGTATTGGATCGGTGACTTCTGCCTCCTGAGCCAGAGAGAAGCTTTTGAATCCAGAAAGAAGCAAAAGCCAAAGTAAGAAACAGTGAGGCTTGGGAATATGACTCATGATGGCAAATGAGATTTCTCGCGGGGGACAGGGGATTGTGGACGACTCCTTATCGGCTGTCGAATCCTCATTGGAGATTCTGGGAACGCGAAGCGGCTAACCGAATTCTTTGAGGCGTGTAGTTGCCTCTCGGCTCATTTGATTGAAAGTAGTCCCCATGACGCTCTTTCGATTCCTCCCCCATTCGGTTTTGCTTCTTTTTGGGGCTTTTGTTGCCATGACTGTTTTTCCGTCCTGCCAAAGAGATTCTGGAAGTGGGAATACGCTGGTTGTTGGAATGGAACTTGCCTATCCACCTTTCGAAATGCGTGGCCCAGACAATGAGCCCGACGGAATTAGCGTTCGGATGGCGGAGGCACTCGCTGCGTTCATGGGGAAGGAACTGGAAATCAGGGACGTGGAATGGAGCGGGATTATTCCTGCGCTCCAGTCCGGTAAGATCGATTTGATTATTTCATCCATGACCCGGACCCCGGAGCGTGAAAGGGCAATCGCCTTCTCCGACGGCTATGTTACTAATGGCCTGTGCATGCTGGTGGGTAACGATTCCTCAATCCAAACCATTGACGATCTTGAACCCGGAAAGACAAGGGTTGCCGTGAAAATGGCGACCACGGGTCATCAATGGGCGACGTCCAATCTTAAGGGGGTCGAACTCATCAAACTTGACGAGGCTGCTAAATGCGTTCTTGAGGTAGTTCAAGGGAAAGCGGATGCGTTCATCTACGATCAAATTTCGATTTATCAGTTTTGGAAAAAAAATGAGGAGAAGACCCGTCCTATCCTCAAACCAATCCGCGAGGAGACATGGGCTATCGGGCTTAGGCAGGAAGATGAGGCTCTCTTGGGTGAGGTGAATGCTTTTCTTAAAAGCTATCGCGAAGCTGGAGAGTTCGACGAACTCGGATTGCAATACATGGCCGAACAGAAGGCTGCCTTTGAATCGATGGGCGTGCCTTTCATTTTCCATTAAGCCAAAGTTCGGTGAGAAAGGGTCGGAAGTGCCATTTTGGCGCGCCAATCTGACCGGAACTGAGCCAAATAGGCGCACTTTGGGGGGGTGTAGCTGGCAATTGGAGGGATCCAAAATCTCGTAAGGCGTTAATATACATAGATTTGTGATAAACTGAAATCGGTTGGCACATTGATTGCACTAATAGGAGGCAAATTAAAAAGCGGTATGCCATTCGCGGTTTCAGTTACCCGGCAGCCGTAAAAACCAGCCGAGTTCCTTCGGCGTAAAACAAAAAAATATGAGTAAAATTCTTGGAATTGACTTGGGAACGACAAACTCTTGTATGTCGGTGATGGAAGGTGGACAGCCGGCAGTTCTCGAGAATGCCGAAGGTGGCCGTACGACACCATCCGTGGTGGCATTCAGCAAAGACGGTGAACGCCTCGTTGGTCAGGCAGCAAAACGCCAAGCCATCACTAATCCAAAAAATACCATCTTCTCTGCGAAGCGTTTGATTGGACGAAAGTTTGATGAGTTGGGAGAGGATGAGAAAAAGACGCCATACGAAATTGTCAAAGCCAGTAATGGCGACGCCCACATTCAAGTCGAAGTTGGCGGCGAGTCCAAAACCTACAGCCCGCAGGAAATTTCTGCTATGATTCTCAGCAAGCTAAAGGCTGATGCGGAGTCCAAGCTTGGCGAAACGATCACCGACGCAGTAATTACGGTGCCGGCCTATTTTAATGATTCTCAGCGAAACGCGACCAAGGCTGCAGGTGAAATCGCAGGCCTTGATGTGAAACGTATTGTCAACGAACCGACCGCTGCCGCGCTAGCCTATGGCCTCGAAAAAGAGGGGGAAGAAAAGATCGCTGTGTATGATCTTGGTGGTGGAACTTTCGATATCTCAGTTCTCGAAATTGACGAGGGCTTCTTTGAGGTGCTCGCCACCGATGGAGATACCCAACTTGGTGGTGATGACTGGGATAATGCCATCATTGCTTCCATAGTGGATCAGTTTAAGTCAGACACTTCCATTGATCTCAACGGGCAGCCTGATGCACTTCAGCGTATCAAGGAGGAAGCCGAAAAAGCGAAGATCGCTCTCTCTTCAGCCCAGAATTATGAGATCAATCTCCCTTTCATCACGGCCGATCAGAGTGGCCCTAAGCATATCCAGCAGACGCTGACCCGTTCTCAGCTTGAGCAAATGACCGATCATCTTTTTGAGCGGACCAAGGGTCCTGTTACATCATGTCTGAAGGAAGCTGGCGTATCAGCCGGTGATATCGACGAACTCGTTCTTGTCGGCGGTATGACCAGAATGCCGAAGGTGGTGGACACTGCCAGGGAGTTGGCCGGTAAGGATCCTCACCAAGGAGTGAACCCTGATGAGGTAGTTGCTGTGGGGGCTGCGATTCAGGGGGGGGTTCTCGCAAAGGACCCGACTCTCGGGGATGTGGTGCTACTCGATGTGACCCCGCTCTCTCTCTCAATTGAAACGATGGGTGGTATTGCGACTCCGATGATCGAGCGTAACACGACAATTCCAGCGAAAAAATCCCAGGTGTTCTCTACTGCGGCTGACAGTCAGCCTTCGGTTGACATTGTCGTTTGCCAAGGAGAGCGCAAAATGGTTTCCGATAACAAGATGCTCGGTAATTTTCGGCTGGATGGCATCAATGCGGCTCCCCGCGGCGTGCCCCAAATTGAGGTGACTTTTGATATTGACCGCAATGGTATCCTCAAGGTTTCTGCAAAGGATAAGGAAACTGGTAAGGAGCAGAACATTTCCATTGAGGGATCGTCTGGTCTTAGTGATGACGAAATCGAGAAGGCTAAGCAGGAGGCTGAGCAGTATGCCGATGCTGATAAAGAAAGGGCTGAGGGCATCGAGATTCGCAATACGGCGGATAACGCGGTTTACACCGTGAAAAAGCAACTTGAGGAACTTGGCGACCAATTGCCCGCTGAGGCCAAAGCTGAGATCGAGCCACTTATCGCTGACGTTGAGGAGGCTCTTAAGGGAGATGACAACGATAAGATTAAGGAAGCCTCGGACGCCCTCCAGAACAAGTTCGGAGAATTGGCAGCCGCCGCTCAGCAAGCTGCTGGCGGATCTGGCGTTGACCCTGCTGCAGCAGCGGCCGCTGCTGCCGGCGCCGGTGGAGCTACCGCTGGTTCAGACGACAGTTCCGAAGAGCCTAAACAGGCAAAAGGAAACGTTGTGGATGCGGAATTTGAGGAAGTCAGTGAAGATAAGTAAATAAACCAATTTGCTTCGCATCTCGTAAGGGATGCGGGGCTCATAATACCGCGGATCGTCGGCCCGCTCCTGAAGAAAATCTTTCCAGAGGCGTGCCCAACGAACTGCGGAATTTCAACCAAAACAAAACCAAAACAAACCTAACCAATAATAATGGCAACTAACATCACACCTCTCGGAACTCGCGTTCTCGTGAAGCGTATTGAGCTCGAAGAGCAGAAGTCTGAAGGCGGTATTTTCCTCCCCGACACTGCTAAGGAAAAACCTCAGGAAGCTGAGGTTGTCGCACTCGGAAACGGCAAAAACGAAGACGGTGAAGTCGTCGAGTTTTCTGTCAGCGTGGGCGACCAAGTGCTCATCTCCAAATATGGAGGCACTGAAGTCAAAGTCGGCGGCGACGAATGCGTCCTCGTTAACGAAAGCGATATTCTCGGTATCCTTTCCTAATATCTAACCGGGTTCGGTGACCTACCTAACCCTCCTATATTTCAACAAACAAAAAACCAAATAAAATAACATGGCTAAACAATTGTCATTCGACGAAGAAGCACGTCATGCTCTCCTTTCCGGCGCGCAAAAGCTTGCCCGCGCGGTCAAGGCGACACTCGGACCTGCAGGACGCAATGTCATCCTCGACAAGAAATTCGGCAGCCCCACGATCACCAAGGACGGTGTGACGGTGGCTAAGGAAATCGAGCTCGACAACCCCTACGAAAACATGGGCGCTCAGCTCATTAAGGAGGTTTCCTCCAAAACTTCCGACATCGCTGGTGACGGAACGACAACGGCTACTGTTCTTGCGGAAGCAATCTACAGTGAAGGTCTCCGTAATGTGACCGCCGGTGCTAACCCTACCAGCCTTCAGCGTGGTATCCTCAAAGCCTCCGAAGCTCTCGTGGCAGAGCTTCAGAAGATCTCCACTGAGGTTACTGACACTAAAGAAATTGCTCAGGTGGCGACCGTGTCTGCCAACTGGGACAAAGAGATTGGTGACATCATCGCTGACGCAATGGACAAAGTGGGCAAGGACGGCACAATCACCGTCGAAGAGGCCAAGGGAATTGAAACTACTCTCGACGTTGTTGAGGGTATGCAATTCGACAAGGGTTACCTCTCTCCCTACATGGTGACAGACACCGATGGGATGGTGGCTGATCTTGACGACGTTTTGATCCTCATCCACGAGAAGAAGATCTCGAACCTGAAGGATATGCTTCCTCTTCTTGAGAAAGTTGCCCAAAGTGGTAAGCCGCTTCTCATCATTGCTGAGGATGTTGAAGGTGAAGCCCTAGCAACTCTTGTCGTAAACAAGATTCGTGGCACCCTGAATGTGGCTGCTGTTAAAGCTCCCGGCTTCGGCGATCGCCGTAAAGCTATGCTTGAAGACATCGCTATCCTCACCGGTGGCCGTGTCATTACCGAAGATCTTGGTATCAAGCTGGAGAATGTAACAGTCGAAGATCTTGGTTCTGCCAAGTCTGTCAAAATCACTAAGGAAGAAACGACTATCATCGAAGGTGCCGGCGGCAGCGACGCAATCAGCGGCCGCGTTTCCCAAATTCGTCGTCAGATCGAAGAAACCACTTCCGACTATGACCGTGAGAAGCTCCAAGAGCGTCTTGCTAAGCTAGCCGGTGGTGTTGCAGTGATCAACGTTGGTGCTGCTACTGAGACTGAGATGAAAGAAAGGAAGGCTCGTGTTGAAGACGCCCTTCACGCGACCCGTGCTGCTGTTGAGGAAGGTATCGTGCCCGGCGGTGGTACAGCTCTCATCCGCGCCCAGGGTGGTATTGGTGATCTTGGCCTTGAAGGTGACGAAGATACTGGTGCTGACATCGTGAAGCGCGCTATCGAAGCTCCGCTTCGACAGTTGGCAGCCAACGCAGGTCGCGAAGGTGCCCTAATCGTTGAGCACGTGAAGAATGAGTCCGGTAACGTTGGATACAATGTCGCCACCGATACCTACGAAGACCTCGTAGCTGGTGGTGTGGTTGACCCGACCAAGGTGACGCGTAGCGCTCTCCAGAACGCTGCCTCTATTTCCGGTCTTCTCCTTACCACCGAGTGTCTCATCTCCGATATCCCGGAGCCTGAGGCTGCTGGTGAAGCACATGGCCACGACCATGGCATGGGTGGTATGATGTAATCATGTCCCTGGATTTCGGATTGGTGATTTCACGGTCTGAATCTAAATTTAAAGACGGGCGCTTCGAGAGGGGCGCCCGTTTTTTCGTTACAGCCGCTTTTTCTGGCTGGTCGATTCATTTAGTTGAGAGAAATAAGGAGGGACCAGCGTGATCAAAAATAGAGCTGCGGAGCGATCAAAAGGGTAATAATCCCGAAGCCCAAAGCTCGATACAAAGAAGGGGTATCTCCCAAATTCGGGTCAGCCGTGAACGTGATTGGATCGGTATAGTTGCCCATATTTCTTCCCGCGTGTCTTTTATTTCCGCCGTCCGAAATATTTGCTCAAGACGCCAACATAGGTGGGATGGTGAGTTGAGTGCAGGTCTGGCTTGAAGAAAAGCTACTGAAAGTCTGCCTCGTTGAGGGAGTGATGTGATCGAAAATTCAGCCATGGAACTACTGCCGTGGCAAATTTTGGACAATGCACTGAATAATCACGACGCGACGACCAGAGCGACTGAGAGTAGCAGAGCCATCAATCTCACAGTGAGATTATTTTGAAGTCATTTGGAACACTCCGTCCCAGTCAAGGGGTGGAGGCGACGATTTGTAAATCCTGCATCGATCGATCATTACACTTGATGGATTAGTGAGTATTCCGTCCTTTTTGCTCGGCTGAAAGAGTTCGAGTTTTGCAGCTTGCTCAAATTTTGAGATTGCCTCGCTCCATTGCGACTTAAGATAGGCGTTGATGCCCTGCTCATAGAGATCAAGGCAATCGAGAGTTGCAGAAGAAGTCTCGCGCCTGAAGCCGACCACTTCATGGACTTTAACCGGTTGGGTTCTTCCCTTGACTATAATTTGATCGAGGTATCTATAAATGATGTCATCCTTTGCTGAAACCGCGGCGGTTCTGGTGCGATCGGTGATCATCGTGTAGACGCCGTAGGATTTTGCCCCGGATTCGCAACGTGCGCCGAGATTTACGCTATCACCCATCATGGTGTAGTTAAAACGCCGGACGGATCCCATATTGCCGACAACGGCAGTGCCCGTATTTAACCCAATTCGGGTTCGCATGTTCTGGATAAGGTCTTTGCGCCCCTCGCTCTTCCATTTCTCTTGCAGTTCGATCTGCTTTTTCTGCATTCGGATCGTGGAGACGACCGCAACGTAGGCGTGGTTGTCGAGGAAAAGGGGGGCGCCATACATGGCATCAATAGCATCGCCGATATACTTATCCAAAGTGCCCCCGTCATCGGTAATGATATCAGTCATTTCTGAAAGATACTCGACCATCAGGTCGACTAGTTCGACCGGGGAAAGTTGCTCGGAAAAAGTAGAAAAACCTTGTATGTCGCTGAAAAGTATTGAGATATCAGCTTCTTCTCCTCCGAGCTCAGGCAACTTTCCTGAATCGACAATCTGTTCCACCACTTCTGGTGAAACGTAAGAGCCGAAGACCCCTTTGATGTATCTTTTCTCCTGCAATTCGGCGATAAGACGGTCGCCAATCGCAGTGGTGTGGATCAGGATAAAGCCAGCAACGGGTAATACAAATGGAAGGATGAGCGACTGATATTTAAAGATGTAAAAGGAGACTAAGCCATAAGCAGCCACGATCAGAAACGGAAAAATCATTTCCAAGGCAACGGGGGCTTTGCGCAGGAGGAAAAGAGTTAGCCATGCGACCAAAAGCCAGACCACAATTGAGGGGCCTTTTGGCGCTACAGAGATGTAGTCGCTCTGGAGGATATTGTTGAGTGCGGTTGCTTGCACTCGGAATAATGGATCTCGCGCACTATATGGAGTGGGTCCTAAGTCCTGAAGGCCCTCTGCACTTTGGCCAACAAGGACGATTTGATCGATTAGGGTTGGGTAACCAGCCGGCCAAGTGCCCGTTTCTTGGTAGCCCCCCAGTTCGCCCATGGTGGCTACATAGTCGGTGATCTCTAGCAATTCCGTATTGCGATAATTGATTGCCATGGCGCCGCTTTTATCAATGGGTATTTCCCAGAAACTCCCGTTGATTTTTGGCACTTTGATTGAATCTCCCATGACGACTTCAATGTCTTCGGATGAAGCCCCCTCCAACTGCATGAGGATCTGGAGTACCAGAGATGGGTAGATATTGTCCTGTACGAGGCCTACCAACGGTATAGCTCGTCGCATTCCATCTGATTTCGAAGCCGGGCAATTCACAAATCCGGTCCACGCAACCTCGGCGAGCAATCTAATTGGAGCGTTGGCTCTTGTGCCGTGAAGCATGGTCGATGTATCGCCGGTTACATTCGTGATGGGTCGTGTGCCTTGAAGATAAGGAGGAGGGAGAGGGTCATTCTCAATACGAGCGGTTGTTTCGTCGATCCTCATACCCGTGATAGCCCCGGGATGGAGTTCAAGAGCAAAAGCGAAAGCCTCGTCGTGAGACGGGTCTCGGCTCGGTTCTGAGAAGAAGAGGTCAAAAGCGATAATTTTTGGAGGCCTTGCTCCCAAGGCATCAGCAAACGCCCCATGTATGTTTCGCGTCCATTCCTCCCAGCGCCCTGCTTTCTTCAGAGAATGATCGCCTATGCCGATCAATGCAATACGTGGATCTGGAGCCGGGTCAGTGCTTGCTCGAGCGCGAAACCTCCGGTCAACTGTCACATTTTCGAGTTCGCTGACAAACCCTGTGGACCAGATTAGTGCCATAAGGCCGGCCGTCAGCACTGGTGTGACGAGCAGAGTCAGGAGTCTGCGGCGGGTTTCTTTCTGAGCCATGGTTGAAACAAAGATTCAAAAAGTTTGAATCAGTTAACAAGCCTATTCGTCTATAACGCGGGACCTGATTGAGTTGAAACTTCAATTTGAAATCATACCAAAGCGAAAGCACTTTTTGAGGTGAAACCATGAAAAAAATAGCCAACCTCCAATCTGCCGTGTCAAAAGCAGTGATATTAGTTATGTCCGTGGCTCTCGTCTTTGCGATTCCTGTGAATGCGGATCCTGAAAGTGGTGATGTCACTGTGGCAGTTGGTGACGTGCAGGCTGTGACGGCAAACGGGGTATCGAGACCGCTTAAAAAAGGTGATAAGGTTGTGGTCGGTAGCACGGTGAAAACTGGTGCGGATTCGAGAGCAGTGATTGTCATCACCCCAAGATCGGCGATTCGAATTTCTGAAAATTCTGAAGTGATTATTGAAACGGTGAACGAAGACGTTCAGCCAGTTGACGTCACAATTAGTTTGAAAGACGGCAGTCTGGGAGCGCTCCTCAAACCAAATGCTGCTGATGAAATCGACTTCAAAGTTCGAACGCCGAGCGGAGTCGCCGCAGCGCGTGGAACTTTTTACGCCGTCGTAGTGAAGGACGGCAAAGGCTATGTTCAGGTGAAGGAAGGGCAGGTCGAAATTATCCCTAACGACGAAGAAGCTGACGGGGATCAGTAGTTTCCAACCCAGGATTGACCGGTAGCCTCAGATGCAAAATTCCTCCTCTCTCGGCAAGCTCGGGAGAGCTATAGCCTCAGGCCTAGCGTTAGGTTTTGGATCTGTGCCGCTGATGGCAAACCCAACTGGAGCTATTGTCCAGACCGGTGATATTTCCTTCGTTAGTCAAGGAACGACGCTCGAAGTCCACCAGGGGACTCAGAACGGGATCATTAACTGGGACACATTTTCTATTAATGACGGTGAAAAGACTCGGTTCATCCAGCCGGGACCTAATTCGGCAACGCTAAATCGTGTGACGGGATCCACTCGTTCAGTCATTAATGGAAACCTTTTCGCCAATGGCCGGGTTTTCCTACTCAACTCAAATGGAGTTCTCGTCGGGAGCGAGGGTTTCATTAATGTTGCTGGCTTTACGGCTTCGACCCTCGAGATGAGCGATGAGGACCTTCTTGGCGGCGGTGATATGAGTTTCCATGGTTCTTCTCAGGCGACCGTCGTCAACGAAGGGAGCATTCTCGCGTTTGACGGCGATGTTTTTCTGGTGGCTGCTCAGACAAAAAATTTGGGGAAGATAAATGCGGCGAATGGCACGGTGGGTTTGGTTTCCGGTAATGACGTCTTGATTTCTGAATCGGGATCCGAACGAGTTTTCGTGCGGGCGGCAAGCGAAGGTGAGGCGGCAACCGAAACTGAGGCGGCCAGCGGAGTCGTCAATCAAGGTACGATTGACGCCAACGTGGCCGAATTGAAAGCACACGGCGGCAATGTCTATGGGATGGCGGTTAAAAACGAAGGGCGCGTTGTTGCAACTTCGATTTCCCGCGAAGGGGGTCAGATATTTCTTAGATCTGGGGCCGGTCAAGTCCAAGTAAACGGAATGCTTAAGGCAACACGTAGCGGCGAAGGCGGAAGCGTTGTTGTAGATGCCGGCTCAGGAGGCCTCGCCGAAGTTGGTGGTCATATTGATGTTTCGGGAACCACGGGGTTCGGTGGATCTGTTGCAGTAACCGGCGAACAGGTAGAGGTGTTGGAGGATGGTCTTATTGTTGCCGATGGTGTTACCGGCGGTGGTGAAATTCGAATCGGTGGCGGCATGAGGGGTGCAGAGGTGGCCTATCAGAATGCTGCGACAACGAGCGTTGGTAGCGGAGCGGTTTTAAGCGCGAGCTCGCTCGCCACCGGAAATGGCGGAATGGTCATTGCTTTTGCTGATAAGGACCTTTTTTTCCAGGGGACGGCTAAAGCAAGAGGTGGTGTCTACGGAGGTGATGGAGGCTTTATTGAGCTCTCAGGAAAGAAGTCAGTGACCTTTCCCGGGTTTGTTGGGTCAGTGGATGCCGGAGCTTCGATGGGAGAAACGGGCCAAGTTCTTTTCGACCCAGTCAATATCGACCTGATGCCGGGTTACCAAGGTGGAGATAACACAGATCCGATTAACGCATCTCCGGTCACCAGAAACACACTTTATGCGGGTGATATTAGTGATTTCTTAGCCTCTGAATTGGGAAACCTTACAGTCACGACTGATATTTTTGGCCATGATCCCGGCACTATTAGCGTCTTTGATGGTGTCGACGTTTCCTGGAACTCGTCTAGTTCGCTCAACTTTTATGCTAATTCGGAGTTCCTTACTCAGGGGGCAGTCAGCTTCAAATCTGAAGGATCTGGTGGTCTCGAAATCTATGCAAAAGAGCGCATTCAACTTGGTGGCAGCCAGTCGACTCTCGGTGAGTCGACCCTCCAGACGAATAGTGGTCTGTTAAAACTTCAGACGGGATCTGGCTCGACGGCCCGCGGGATATTTTTGAAGGACGCCATACTTTCGACTAATACCGGGAATATCGAGATTGTTGGTTACAATGCGGTGGGCGATGGAACAACCGTAGCAGAATCCCAAATCTTATCCACAGGTGGCGACATCACAATCGAGGGACACTCCACTGCTGCGAATGGTAATGGCCTCGCGTTTCTCTCGGACCTAGAAGATCGCTCCCAAGTAGCGAATACGGGGGGTATCATCAAACTTGCCGGACTAGGTCAGGGGACAGGGAAGGCTATCGTTTTCAATGACACTAACGCAGTCCACGCGGCTAACGACTTCTTAATCAATGGCGACTCTTCAACCGAGATCGAGCTTCGGTCTAACGGAGGCGATGTGATTCTCTCTCATTTGACCGGTGATCAGGTGCTTTTCGATTTGGGGAGCGGCGCTTCGGGTTCCTTGAATCTGGTAAATGCTGATTTGCTCGGACAGTTCCAATCACCTTCTTCAAGTGGAATTTTTATTGAGAACTACAACACACTCTTTGTCGGCGATGTGAGCAGTTCCGGCCCGGTAAATCTGCAGGCTGGAACTGATCTTAAGGTTGAGGGCCAAATTAGCAGTCCACAACCGGTCATCCTAGCGGGAGGCTCTGGTATTGAGTTGGCAAAATCGGTCAACGCGCCTGGGTTGAATCTTGTTGGAGGTATGGACGGGATTGATGTTAGTGTAGAGGGGATATTCAACCTCGAGGGAGTGACTTTCACAAACGTTGAGCGTGTATACGGTGACTCAGGGGGCATCGATGATGTCTTAATTGGTTCTGCGACTAATGAGGAAATCGGAGTCTCCACGAATTTAGAAGCAGAATTCCCAAGTGAGAATAGCAGCGGTTCTTCGCCAAACACGGTCGTCGAGACGACCTTCACCATCAGCGGAATTGACTTCGAAAGGTTCGATGAAGTGTCAGGTGGCGGAGGTAACGACACTTTCACTATCAATCTCGACGAAGAAGCGCCGTTTTTGGGCAGGATTGAGGGAGGTAGTGGCGATGATCGATTCGTCATAGCCCCCGGAGGAGATGTTTCCTTGATCGATGGGGGTGCTGGAATTGATGTTCTCGACTACTCCAATTTCACCGACCCGGTGGGCGTCAACTTCAGTCAAAATGACGCAACTCAGGTGGGTGAAGTGGCTAATCTTGAGAAGGTGGTTGGTGGATCAGGCCTTGATACTTTCAGTGGCACGGGGGGAAATGACCAGTTTCAGATTAATGGCTTGAATGCAGGAGTATTTAACGACACATCGTTCGATAGCTTTGAGTCATTACAAGGACTTGAAGGGGACGATACATTCCTCTTTCTGGGCGGAGGTTCTGTTGACGGCATTAACGGTGATTCAGGTTCTGATTCATTTATCCTGGACGATAGTGGTCTTGAGGGAATCCAGACATACAATGTTGCGAGCAACAGCGTCACTCGCAATATGACCTACGACTTCACTGGGATCGAGGTGGTCCAGCTCCTTCTTGGGCCAGGTAACGACACGGTTAATGTGATCGACAACGGAAAGACCAATTATTTCGACGGTGGCGCTGGAATCGACACCTTAAATACCCTCGGAGGACCCCTTCAAGTTGGGACTCCTATCACTCTCGGTTCTTCCACGATCGCCACCACAAACTTCGAGTTCTCTGCTTCCAGCAGCGAAAATACCGCTGCAGTCGGTGCACTGCTGACGGCAGCAGCGAGCAATCAAGAGTCCAGTGATAGCAATGATCTCAGCCCGGGGACGGTAGAGAGTAATTTCTCGGTGTCTCCTAATCCGGGTGCTTTCGCCGCTTTGACAACGACGGCCACTATTCTGGGGCAAGCGGCCGTGATTCAGGCTGGTGGACAGGGGTCTCCACCGCTTAAGCTTGATGGTTCCGTCGGATACCCTCCTGTTATTGTTATCGATGAACTGATGACCAATTTGGAGTCAAGTGCGTGGATCGAACTGGCTAGTTCGATCCAGTTTTCCAGTTCCCTCGCCATTGTTATGCAGGACGGAGTGACGAGCCTTAATCTCGCGGATTTGCCACCCGAAGACTTGTTGCCGGTTCTTGTTGAAAACCTCCGCACGGGAGCTGCCGAGGAGCTTCTCGGAGCGCTCGAGTTGACGATGTTTATTCCGTTAACCTCATTGGATGGTGCTGTTTCTATGTTGACAGTTCCAATACCCGTTGAGCCGCAAATCCTTGCTTTACTGACAGAGATTCTCGGAGAAGATGCCTTCTCCGAGCTGACGTTGGCGTTGGGAGGCTAATAGCACTATTGTCTAAAAATATGGTAGTTCCGCCAAATATGTGCGTCTCAATGACTGCTCTGAGCCTCTGGGCCTTTGGTGCGGTTGACCTTCTGGCTCAAAATCGCCCTTTAGAGCGAGCTGTGAGAGAGCGAAACGAAATCTTAGGCGATGACTCTTTGAGTCAGAATAAAGGTTCAGTCAGTGATCAGAGGGAGAATGAACCAACGGGAGATAGCTCGTCGCTGGGAGTCAGCTTTGTTTCTATTGAGCTGATTTCGCATCAGGACAAGGTGACGAAGGGTGCGAAACCGAGTGGAGAGGGAGTGGTAATAGACCCGAGGTTGCCGGCCCCCGAGGCAATAACGGCTGCTGTGAAACCATACCTTGGCCGGGAGGTATCAATGGCGCTGCTCGGAGAATTAGGGAACAACATCGTGAAGGCGTGGAGAAAGAGTGACTATCCGCTTGTTGATGTTTATTTTCCCGAGCAGAACATCACCCAAGGGCGCATCCAGGTTGTCGTTCGCGAGGCGGTTTTGGGTAATCGGACCGTAAGTGGAGCAGTTCTCACTAGGGAAGATTACGTTCTGCAACAGTTTCGGTTGAATGCGGGAAATCGGGTGAACAGTCGGATGGTAGAAGCTGATCTTGATTGGCTAAATGAGAACCCCATTCGGGAGGTTAGAGTTGTCTACGAAAAAGGCGAAGAGGATGGGACGACCGACATTGGCTTAGAGATTGAGGAGCGAAAGCAAATCACATCTTACGCGGGGTTTGCAAATACCGGATTAAAATCTACGGGAGAAAGTGAGTTCTCGTTCGGTTTTAATATTGGCAATCCGTTAGGACTTGAGCACGCCTTTGGCTACAATTTCGGGGCAGATGAAGATTTTAAGTTTCTGCAGGCTCACTCACTGTTTTACCAAGCGTTTCTGCCGTGGCGACACACCCTGCGTTTTAGCGGAGCGCATGTCAGCAGCGAGGCTCGCAACCAGGGGAATTTGGGGGTTAAGGGGTTGAGCAAGCAAATGACAACAGCTTATCGAATCCCATTGGAACGTCCTAAATTTAACCGCTCTTGGAAGCATCACTTCACACTTGCTTTCGACTATAAGTCGACCGATACCGATTTGATTTTTGGGGGGGATAATCTGTTCGCCAGCGAACTTGAGGTAGGGCAATTCCGAGGGAGTTATGAGTTTGGCGTGCCTGATAGTCATGGATTTACCCGGGTGACTCTGGGGGTTGTCGTCTCTCCAGGTGGCATGTTTGGGGATAACGTTGACAGCAACTTTATGGTGGCCCGCACCGGATCTACATCAGATTACTGGTATGGTTTTGGCGAGTTTGAGCGGAGCATTAGTCTTCCTCGCGATTTCTCATTCAGACTTCGGGCATCCGGAAAAGCAACAGCTCACCGACTTGCTGCAACCGAGCAGATTTTGGGGGGTGGATACGCGACTGTTCGGGGCTTCGATGAAAGCATCATCCGTGGTGACTCTGGTTTTCTGGGAACAGCAGAACTGATTTCCCCACCACTCGATTTTTGCGATACGCTTGACGACACGTTCCGTTTTTTCGCCTTCATCGATACCGCTGCTTTCGATATCACCAATCCGCTCCCCGGCGAATCAAGTCCAGCTTTAACAGGTGCGGGTCTTGGAGTCAGCTGCCGATTGGGAGACTCTGGATTCGCACGAGCTTCCTACGGATGGGCGCTCACTGATTGCGGGGTTAGCGCTTCGCTAGTAGACGACGGAAAGTTCCACTTCGGACTTAGTGTGAATTACTAGACGCTTTCGCTAAGGTGCCGCTCAAAATCAGTTGATTGATTCTCCATCGAGAATTTTTTCAAGGTTTTCCACCGCTACATCTGGATTGAGGTAGAACCCGTTGTAGTCAACCTTACCCTCAGGATTAACAATCACCCACCACGGGGTTCCTCCCGTCTTGTAAGCCGTATTTACGGAATGGAAGCCTGGAGTTTTTACAAGGTGACCGAAGGGTATTTTGAGACCAAACTTTTCCGCTGCAGATTGGATCTTGGACTCAGTATTGTCTGAAAATTCTTCAAAAGGCGTTTGAATCGAGAGGAAGGCTACTTTGTCACTGTCGCCAAACCTATCTGCCAAAATCTTTAAGGTCGGGAACGCCCGCTTGTGGCAAGCTTCGCAGGTGTTCTGAAAGAGCAGCATAACAACGGTTTTGCCCCGGTAGTCGAAGATATCTAGAGTCTCCTTGCCTTGTGGAAGCTGGATCCAGCTTTTGACGCCGAGAGGAGGGGCCTCGAGCCCCTGAATACCCTTCTGGGCCTGCTCACTGCCTAGGGCATTGAGCACAGGGGCAGATGTCGCGGTCAAAACCAGACAAAGAATTACCGAGTAAAAGAATCTCATTGATCGAAAGTGACGGGTCCTTGTGGAAAAACTGACACAATATCGCTAGCTTGCGATGGAAATTTTTCCTCTTATCTTTAGCGCCATGAAAAGTTCACTAATCTTTTGCTTGTTATTTGTATCCTTGGTTAAAACGATCCCCGCGAAGGATCCTGAGAGAAAATCCGCAGAATTCGTCACCATTTTTGATGGCTCGGATCTTTCGAAGTTGGAAACTGAGGGGAACTGGGTCATACAAAAGGACGGCTCGCTCTATTTGGAGCCTCGGGAAGGTGAAAAGGGCTGGAAGCGTTATCACCACTACATATGGCTTAAGGATAGCTACGAGAATTTCATCTGCGAATTTGAATACAAACATCTGCCCGGCGGAAATTCGGGATTCTATTTTCGAGTGGCTGACAAAAGCGATCCTGTCTCGAGTGGATTTGAGGTTCAGATTAAGGACTCGGAGAAACTGAATGATGGTGAAATGGGGCCGCATGACCTTGGCGGCGTAATTAAAACCAAGGGAGCGACGGCGAACGCTGGAAAGCCTGCAGGGGAATGGAACCACATGAAAGTGACCATGGAAGGGAGCCATCTCACCGTTGAATTGAACGGCGCAATGATCCAAGACTTTGATCTAGCTGGCGCCAAGCCGGAAAGCAAGGCGTTGGCCAAGGAAGGTCTCATCACGATTCAGGATCACGGAATTCCCTTCTGGGTAAGAAATATCAGGGTGAGGCGCCTTTGAACTCTCAATCTAGGGAGTAAGTTCGTCTGAATTTGGGCGTTGCGAATTTCGCAATCATCGACACCTTATGAATCTCAATTCAAAACCATTGTGTCCGACTCACTCACACTAGCAACCGCCTGCGCCAAGCATGCGAACGAAATCCAGGCCGAGGCGATAGAGGTTCTTGATCTTCGCGGGATATCTTCATTGGCCGATTTCTTTGTCATTTGTTCGGCAACATCTCTGCCTCACCTCAAGGCTGTCAGCCGTGACGTCCGGCACAACACTGAAAAGGAAACTGGGGAAGGCCCGCGTTCGTCTGAGGGTGAGGCCTCCAGCCAATGGTTGGTGATCGACTATGTGGACGTCGTGGTCCACATTTTTCACGAGGAGAAGCGCGACTTCTATGCCCTCGAGGATCTTTGGTCAGATGCTCCCAGAGTGGAGTTAAAATTCACCTCGGAGAGCGCTTCGGAGTGAGCCATGAGAATTGAGGTCATCAATACGGGCACCGAGCTTCTTCTTGGCAAGGTGGTCAATACGCATGTCAGCTATTTTGGGCAGGAGTTATTCAAGCTCGGACTGCGAATACAGCGGCAGCTCACCATCCCAGACGGGGAAGACATAAAGGACGCACTGAAAAGTGCTTTCCCGCGATCGGATGTCATTTTGATAACGGGAGGGCTCGGTCCGACGAGTGACGATGTAACCCGCGATGTGGTCGCCGGTTTGTTGGGACTAAAATTAGATCTGAGAGAAGAGGTGCTTGAGCAGGTTAACGCCTTTTTTAAGGTTAGGGGCTTGGTTCCGAATCAATCAAACGATCGCCAGGCTATGGTTCCTGAGGGGGCGGAGGTGCTGACCAATCCTCATGGGACTGCCCCAGGACTGTATCTCCCTGCCGATGGTGGCTCGCCCCATCTTTTTCTTTTGCCCGGCCCACCGCGCGAACTTAAGCCAATGTTCAAGGATCTCGTTTTTCCTCGTATCGCTGATTTGCGAGAGGATGATAAGCCTCCCGGAGTGTGGCATAATTTTCGTATCTACGGTGTAGGAGAGTCCGCTATAGCAGGCGAATTGGACCCGCTGTTCGAAGCTGATGACAGCGTGGAGCTCGGTTATTGTGCTCGGCTGGGTGAAGTCGATGTGAGGTTGATCGGCGAGTCAGGTGCCGTCGAGAGAGCCGCCGAACAGGTCAGGAGGAGATACCGCGAAAACATTGTCGCTGAATCGGAAGAGCCAATGGAGAAGGTCTTAGTCGATTTGCTAACAGAACGTGGCGAAACCATTGCAACGGCAGAAAGTTGCACCGGAGGTGAAATCGCAAGCACGATTACCAATATGCCCGGATCCAGCAAGGTGCTGCTTTCGGGTTTTGTCACCTATTCGAATGAAGCTAAAGCCTCCGTGCTGGGTGTGGACCCAGAATTAATTAGGGAACACGGAGCGGTAAGTGGCCCCGTAGTTGAGCAAATGGCCGAGGGGTGTCTACAGGTAAGTGGTGCCGATTATGCCGTCGCCGTAAGTGGAATCGCTGGTCCCGGAGGCGGATCCGAGGAAAAGCCAGTCGGGACCGTCTATCTGGGGATTGCAAGTCAGGGCGGCGATACCTTTGTGAAGCGTTACTTTAGCCCTAGCGATCGCAAGAGTTTTAAGTTGAGAACGACCCGTCTCGCAATGGATCTAATTCGCCGCAGGTTGCTCGGGTTCGCACTCGATTAAAATCGTAAGCAAGTGTAGTATAAGCGGTGTGATGTCCCCAACCCGAGTTCGCGAGGCAGTTGAAGATGGTTTTAATTTGGTTACAGGATCAGTCAAATTCCCTGAGGCCTTGGCCCGCGATTGTGGCTTTGGCGCTGACTTTATCTTGGCTACCGGCTGACGCGCAGGTCTTTGGCGAAAGGGGGCTCTTTAACCGAAACAAAAGAGAGCCTGGTCTGACCTCGGATCAGATTGGCGTGCCCAGTCCTAAGGCAGGACGTGTTGAGGCATTAAAGGGACGTGAAATCAGCTTCGAAATCGCGGCAGATTCCAAGACTCCGGGGGCGACGGTTGAGTTCCTGATTCGGACCTTTCCCTCTGCTGGAAAAATTGTGTCGATGGTGAGTAAGCCTAGCGAGCGGAACAAGGCAGTGGTGACCTACTTCGCCGATCCAAGCTCTGGTGCGACATCGGACACATTCGCTTTCGCGGTTCGCTACCGCGGTGGGCGTTACTCTGCTGCGGTGCGCTATGACATTGATCTTGTTAACCATAAAGCCGAAATCGTTGTAACCGGGGGCCTGGATTTTGGTGAGGTGATGATTGGTGAGGAGTCTTTGAGAGAGATCGTTGTCGCGAACAGCGGTGAAGCAACTTTTTCTCGCCAGCTGATTGTTAGCGCGCCGTGGCATATACTGAGCCCTTCGGACGGCAAGTTGGAGATAGGCCCTGGCACTCGTCGAGCGATCAAAGTTGCATTTCGCCCAGAGAAGAGCGGGGTAACTTCCTATGTCTTGGGATTCAATCGGAGTCGTCGGGGCTCGACAAAATTAGAGGGAATCGGCAGGCCCTCTTTTGAGTTGGTCAATCAGGAGTTAGAACTGGTGCTGAATGAGGAAGCTAATCAGCGGGAGGGCGAATTGATTCTTGTTAATCGCAGCTCTAAGCCTATCCGGGTCATTACTGCTGCTAGCGCTCGATTGGAAGGGAGCCTTAAAGAAGATTACCTTCTGGCGCCGGGTAAGGAGACCCTTATCCCAGTAAGCCTTCCGAGGCCCGATCTGGCACCGTTTGACGGGGCTGTTCAGTTCCTAACCAAGGCCGGCGATAGTCAAACAGCAAAGGTGGTATCGAGTGTAGCGCCCGGAAGAATCGAGCTGACGGTCCAGAATGCCCTCTCAGCTGAGGTAATCAATTTTGGAAAGGTGCAGGGCGGAAGATCTGTGGAGAGGCAAATTACTGTCTCCAACATTGGAGGGCTGCCGGTTCCACTGGAGTTTCATATTCCGGAGCCATTTCGCCTTCTCAACCAACCTAGTTCGACCCTGACGCCGATGTCATCAGTTGATCTTTCACTGGGGCTTTATCCAACACAAAAGTTTCGAGGGCCAGTGGATGTCTTGATGAAAGTGTCGGCAAATGGTCAGTCAATTTCTACGCGATTGCTTGGCAATGTCATCAAACCGGAAGGGATGGCAACCACTTCAGGAAGTGAGTGGCCTTCTGTGACCTCTCCGCTGAAAGGGTTGAGGTTAAGCTCCGGCATACCAAGACCCTCGCTCGTTGAGCCTGCACCATCGCGCGGAAGCGCAGAGGAAGCGCTTTCGGATGTGTCACTGGAGCCATTAATTGAGCAATTGAATGAGGATTCCGAAATGGATTCACAAAAGGGGGAGCCGTTGAGCGAAGAATTTGCTGCTGAGATGACGGCGCCTTCGGAGTTGGCGGCGCCCACTATGAAGGTGAGGAAGGTTCAAGAAAGTTTGCGTCGCCCGGAAGATCTATCGTTATTTTCAGTGGAAAGTAACGAGATTACGATCGGCTGGACAGCACCGCGTGATTCAGAAAAGTGCACTTTCGAAGTGGAGGTGTTAGGTATGTTTTTTGCAGAGGGTGGAGTAGGCCCGGTGGCGATGTGGATGCCTCACGAGGCTGTTGAAATGGAACGCGTTGGTCGGCTTTTAAAAGGCAGGATCCTCGATCTTAGCCCTGCTACCAGTTATGCAATCCGTGTTTTCATGGTTGATGAAAACGGTAGAAGTTCAGCGGCTTCTGAAGTGATAGAAGTGGGAACGAGTGCGTCCATGGATTGGACTTATATTTATCTCGCTCTGATCGTGTTCGGCCTGATCTGCCTCGCTTATGGCATCTACCGATTGACAAAGAATCGTGATCGTGAGGTTTACGAGACCGAGTGCGCAGACATCTAAGATTTCGCTTGCTGTGCCTCTTCAATTCGGCATTCACAGCAGAGTTCTCGGCCATCGGCCGTCACCCGAAATTCTCGCTTGGGGTGGGTAATCTCCGTTGCTTCACAGGACTCACAAAAGTGGAAGGCTTCGCCGTCAGTAGTCGAGGATTGTTGGAACTTGTGGCGACGCACGGCCGCTTCGGTGTTCTGTTTTGCACCGTCGATGAACGCAGGAACGAAAGCTAGAAGGTAAGGAGCCATTCCAGTTAAAACAGCGAGGGCGACCCAGAAGGATTGGCTGCTCAGCACTGAAGAGAATAAAAGAAGGACGTTCGCCCATCCAAGCCATTTCGCTTTGATGGGGATGACCATCATTAAATGGATAATGTGATTAGGAAAGAGGGCGGCAAAAGCGAGAAATACCACGGAGTAGAATGTACCATTAAGGATGCCAAACAATCTCGGGTCCATGGGTAGGAATCCTACGAAAGCTAGGAGGAGAATCGTGGCAATAACATAAATGTTGAGACGAAAAGCACCCCAGTGACTTTCAAGGCTGTCGCTGATGAAGAACATGAAGAGGAGCGCGATCAAGACGATAAAAATTGCGATTGGAGAGTTGCCATCGATCACGGGGCTTAATACCCACGAGAAAAGTCGCCAAATCTGGCCTTCCAGAATAGCGCTGCGATTGAAAGCAATCAGCTCAAGGTATTCCTTGGAAAAGAGGCTGAGTCCCCAAGACATGGCCTGAAACCCAGCAATCCAGCGAAGGATTTGGGGGAGAGCGAATCGCCCCAAGGAGGGCTCTAATCGGTCTAGTATACGATTACCTAAATCGTGGATCATGCTTGAAGGTGGTGGGGAATTGAAGGAATTCAAATATCATCTTTATACGATTGTAAATGAAGCGAAGTGGATCACCTGTGGCGTTGACTTCCGGGCGGGGCCGTTGAACGTCTCGTAAATGATTTCCTCTCCGCTTCATGTTCGCCACTTGGAACTCGGGGCCCGTATGGCTCCCTTTGCCGGTTGGAACATGCCCATACAGTATTGTGGTATCGTCGCCGAGCACAAAGCTGTTAGAGAGAGTGGAGGAATATTTGATATTTCTCACATGGGTGAGTTTGAGGTCGTTGGCGCGGAGGCCGTCACTTGGCTCAATGGCTTGCTGACCAATGACCTTAATTCGCTGAGCGATGGGGAAGGGCAATATACGCTCATGCTGAACCCAAGTGGAGGAGTTATTGATGATCTTATTGCTTATCGCATTAGTTCAGATCGTTTTTTTCTCGTCGTAAATGCTGCAAAGATTGAAGAAGATCGAGATTGGCTTGAGAGTCATCTTGTGTCTGGGATAGGCTTTGTTGATCGAAGCATGGACTTCGGCGCCGTTGCCGTGCAGGGGCCGGCGGTGACTGCTGCGTGGAATCGAATGGAATTGGACCGCCCCTTGCCGAAGCGAAACGGTATTTCGGAATACGAGGACGGCGTCGTCGTATGTCGGACGGGTTATACCGGTGAGGACGGCTTCGAATTGTTCGCTCCTGTGGATGCTATCGGTCCGTGGTTTGACCGATTTGTTGACGAGGGAGTCAGTCCGGCGGGTCTCGGAGCGCGGGACACCTTGCGGTTGGAGAAGTGCTACCCGCTTAATGGTTCTGATCTTGATGCGGAACACACGCCGCTTGAGGCCGGGCTCGGTTCTTTTGTTAAGCTCGATAAAGACACGGACTTTGTAGGAAGGGACGTGATCGTTTCTCAGAAAAAAGAGGGACTCAAGCAGCATTTAGCCGCGATCGCTATGACTGGGAAAGCTCCGCCGATCCGGCATGGTTACGAAGTTCGTGATCCTGATGGAAAAATCGTCCTGGGTAAACTTTGCAGTGGTTCTTTGTCCCCTTCACTGGGAAGAGGAATCGGATTAGCTTACCTCGATGCGGAGGATTGCCGACCAGGGACGCGGGTTTCTGTAACAGTGCGGGAGCGCGCATTTCCCGCTGAAATCGTGAAAAAACCGTTTATTTAGGAAAACTTAGTTGTCAGAAGCGTAATTTTAGTATTGTTGCTTTCCGTAGATGAATGTTCCCGACCACCTCTATTTTTCGGAATCCCACGAATGGGTTGACCCTGCCATCCCAGAGGCTGCTGTGGTTGGTATCAGTGACCACGCTCAAGCGGAGTTGACTGACGTTGTCTATTTGGAACTTCCGGAAGTGGGGACATCTGTCAGCAAGGGTGAAGCAATCGCGGTGGTTGAGTCTGTGAAGGCAGCGAACGACATCTATGCTCCTGTGAGTGGGGAAATCGTCGAAGTAAACGGGGCTCTCGCTGAGGGTCCGGAACCAGTCAATGAGGATCCCTACGGAGAAGGCTGGATGATCAAGGTAAGACTGGCCGACGCTGGCGAAGTCGAGGGGTTGATGAACGCTGCTGCATACCGTGAGACTATTTCCTGAATCCGACCCATCTTTTGCTTTTCGGCATATCGGGCCAACTCTGGAAGAGCAGGCTGAAATGCTGGGCTCACTGGGCTGCGATTCTATCAGCCAGCTCACGGCTGAAGTGGTGCCGGAGACGCTTCCTGATGAGCCGGTTCTCCCGCTTCCTCCTGCCCTCAATGAAAGGCAGGCTCTAGACCGTTTAGAGTCTATCTTTTCTGAAAATGAGGTGGTGGACAGCTTTATTGGCCGAGGGTATTACGGCACAATCACTCCACCCGTTATCCAGCGGAATATTCTTGAGAACCCAGGCTGGTATACCGCTTACACTCCGTATCAGGCGGAAATTTCGCAAGGACGGCTCGAAGCTTTGTTAAACTTCCAAACACTGATCTGTGAATTGACCGGGATGCCAGTCGCGAATGCTTCGCTCCTCGATGAAGGAACTGCTGCGGCGGAAGCCATGGCGTTGTCGGCAGCATCGAATCCGAAGGGAAAGATATTTTTCGTAAGCAGTGATTGTTTTTCTCAAACCATCGAGATTTTGAAAACCCGAGCTGAACCGATCGGAGTTGAGCTTGTTATCGGTGACGCCGATGATTTTGATTTCGAGGCCGCCGGTTCGGAGTTGATTGGACTACTGTTGCAGTATCCGGGCAACGAGGGTGTGGTGAAGGACTATTCTTCTTTGGTGGATCGGTGCCATAAGGCCAAAGGCCAAGTGATCGTCGCGGCAGATCTTTTGGCACTCTGTCTCTTGAAGCCGCCCGGTGAATGGGGAGCTGACGTGGTCGTTGGAAGCGCACAGCGATTTGGCGTTCCGCTTGGTTTTGGCGGTCCTCATGCGGCTTACATGGCTTGTTCAAACAAACTGAAACGGCGGTTGCCCGGGCGACTCGTCGGTGTTTCGGTCGACGCCTCGGGCAAGCCGGGACTGCGGCTTTCTCTCCAGACAAGGGAGCAACACATTCGCAGGGAAAAAGCGACTTCGAATATTTGCACTGCTCAAGTTTTACTGGCGGTGATGGCCGGTTTCTACGCTGCTTATCACGGGCGCGAAGGCCTGATTCGCATCGCTCAGAAAATTGCGTCGGTGACAGCAGTGTTTGCCGATGCTGCTAAAACTGGAGGTTTCAGTGTGGTCGGTGAAGTTCGATTCGACACTGTTGTTGTTCAGGTCGACGAGGGAGTTCGTAATGAGTTGATCTCAAAGTCACGGCAGTCGGGCGTGAATTTGCGTGAGGATTTGCCCGGTAAACTGGGCATCTCCTTCGATGAGGTCCTCATCGAGAGCGGGGCGTGGACTCAGGTCTTCAAGTTGTTTGGTTTCGAAGCTTCGGGCTCACCTGTGGAGGTAAAGTATTTAGATGTGTTTCGGCGGCAGAGTGAATTCCTCGATCAAGCTGTGTTTAATCGCTTTCACACTGAGACGGACATGATGCGCTACATCAGTCGTCTTGAAGAAAAGGATATTGCCCTAAACCGCAGTATGATTCCGCTCGGATCATGTACAATGAAACTCAACGCGGCGGCTGAGATGATGCCAATGAGTTGGGACACGGTTGGTGGGATGCACCCCTTTGCACCACTTGGGCAAGTTGGTGGCTACCGATCAATGATCAGGGAATTGGAGAGATGGCTTGCCGATATCACTGGTTTCCATTCGGTAAGCGTTCAGCCAAATGCTGGATCACAGGGTGAGTATGCAGGTCTAATTGCGATCAAACGATTCCATGAAGCTCGTAGCGAAGGTGAAAGAGATATTTGCTTAATTCCAATGTCCGCCCACGGGACAAACCCAGCCAGTGCGGTGATGGCTGGTTTTAAGGTGGTGCCGGTGGCCTGTGACGAAGATGGCAACATTGACCTGTCAGATGTGAAGCAGAAGGCTGAGGAACACGGCAAGGAGCTTGGCGCGTTGATGATCACCTACCCGTCGACTCATGGAGTTTTCGAAGAAGGTATCGTCAACATCTGTGAAGTAATCCACCGAAATGGTGGGCAGGTTTACATGGATGGAGCGAATATGAATGCGCAGGTAGGCCTTTGTTCTCCGGGTCGCATTGGAGCCGATGTGTGCCACCTCAATCTGCATAAGACTTTTTGCATTCCACATGGAGGTGGTGGGCCTGGAGTCGGACCTATTGGAGTTGGAGAGCATCTGTCACCGTATCTCCCGGGGCATCTAGAGTGGCCCGAAAACCCCACCCATGCGGTCAGTGCGGCTCCGTTCGGTAGCGCCAGTATTCTTACGATTTCGTGGATGTATATCGCAATGATGGGGCAGCGGCTCAAGGATGCGACTGAAGTTGCGATACTTAACGCTAATTACATGGCGGGCCGGCTCGATGATTTCTTTCCCGTCCTTTACAAGGGAGCGACGGGGCGAGTGGCGCACGAGTGTATAATCGACCTACGCTCCTTCAAGGAAAACGCAGGAATCGACGTTGAGGACGTGGCCAAGCGTTTGATTGATTTCGGATTTCATGCTCCCACGATGTCCTGGCCGGTGCCCGGAACTCTAATGATCGAGCCCACCGAGAGCGAGTCCAAAGCCGAGCTTGATCGCTTCTGTGACGCCATGATTCAAATTCATGGGGAAATTACTGCTGTAGCGAATGGTGACGTGGATGCCTGTGACAATGTACTAAAAAACGCGCCTCACACGGCAGCGATTCTCTTGGCCGATGAGTGGGAGCACGCCTATTCGCGGGAAGACGCGGCTTACCCGCTGGATTGGGTGAGAGAGTCGAAGTATTGGCCTCCGGTGGGTCGTATTGATAACGTCTTTGGGGATCGCAACCTTGTGTGCACCTGTGAGGGAATGGAGGCCTTTCAATCTGGGGCTGGTTCAGCCGACTAGATCATGGAGCCTACTATGTCTCTGACTGATTTCCCTGAACCTTGGGAGCCGAATATGGTGGCGAACCTTGTTTTTATTACGCGGGGAAAGGAAGTTCTCCTGATCCACAAGAAAACGGGTCTAGGCGCAGGAAAGATTAACGGGCCGGGCGGGAAACTCGAGCACGGTGAGACGGCCGAGGAGGCCGCTATTCGGGAAGTGCAGGAGGAATTACACGTGACTCCGAAAAACCTCCGGGAGATGGGGGAACTGCATTTTGACTTCGTTGATGGGCTTAAACTCCATTGCACGGTGTTTCAGAGCGAGGGGTTTGATGGAGAGCCGACCGAGACACGCGAGGCAAAGCCTGAGTGGTTTCACTTTGATGAAATTCCCTACGATCGCATGTGGGCCGATGACCGCTATTGGCTGCCAGAGATGCTTCAGGGAAAAGCTTTCCGGGCGTGGTTTCGATTTAACGGGGAGCAAATGTTGTCACGGAAGGTTCTCTTCCGGGATTGTTAATCTCTAAAGAGTCACCGCTTCTTTTTCGGTGGAGCATTCTTGTCCTGCTCACCTCCGTATTTCACGATATTAGATTCCAAGAAAGCGCGGGTCGGCTTTTCGGTTATTATGCCCGTTTCTGGGATTTCTAGACCGGCTGTCCACGCAACGCCATTGAGGACCGTCTTACGAAAGTTGTCGTTTTCAAAGTTCCAGTGGTAGTGCAACCCAGTGAAACCGAAACCACGACCGTTGTTGTAGTCCTCTGCTCGCTGGTAAGCCCATGCGACGTGCTGGGGTTCTCCGGCAGCGACTGCTTTCCTCACCGTTGGATTTCCGGAAACAGGACCATCTTTTCTCGCCATGGTAGATTCTGGTGGGGCGGTTGAAAGGACGGGTATGATGCCCTTCTCGGCTCCGACAAATCGCATGTGAAAATACCATTCGTCATCGACTTCAAACGGCTTCAAACCCCTGGCGGTTGGGTGATTTTCAAACGTGTCGAAGCCTGCAATCCAATGAGGGTTTACTGACCAGTTATCTTCAAAATATCCTCCTAACCAGGCCAGCATACCTTTGGCTGAGGGGCCTATGTTGACGTGAACCGCATAATGCAGGCAGGCGAGTCCGGCCCCGGTTCGCATGACCTTATCAAACTCCGGAACATGATTGTTTACCACGTGCCGTGTTTTACCACTGCAGAAAAACACGACGGAGTCGGCGTCCTTAAAAAAAGCGTCGGGATTAGTAGGCCAATCGATTGAGTAGCGTGTCTCGATAGTCCGTTCCGGGTAGGCTTCGGTAAGCCATTGTCCAATGAGTCGGCAGCCGGCAGCGTATTCATGTTTCCCGAATCCGTGGGAAGTCTGGTGAGAAACAAGGCAAAAGACTGTTGTGTCCTCATCGGCGTCAGTGTTGGTGATCAAAAAAAGCGCCGCAAAAATAGGGAGAATCCACCGGAGCATCAAATTGGGGTATCTTGACATGTTTCTGATTTTGGCGGTTCCCATCCCTAAGTCAAGATACGTTAATTTTTACCGCAGGGTCAGACTTTGGGATGGAAATCTGCTACAAATTAAAAGTCAGTTTGTAATGGGGACGCGCTAAAGATAAATTATCGCTTAATATAATGGAATCGCCTTCAATTAGATACACGGTGCCCACTTCAATTTCGTGGTGGCGAATGAAACAAATACTTTTTAATCCCTTTGATATCGGGAAGTGGTTCGTTCTTGGATTCACGGCCTGGCTAGCAACTCTCGTGTCAGGTGCATCTCAGGGGACGGGCGGAACGGGTGGAGCGGGGGATACTGACGATCCTGAAATTCAGGAGGCTTTTAGGGAAACCAAGAACTGGGTCATGGAGAACTTGGAATGGATCGTCGGTGTCGGGGTGATCGTCGCTTCGATTATTGTGGTGGTCACGATAGTCCTCACCTGGGTTCAGTCTCGAGGAAAGTTTATGCTCCTAGATAATGTGGTCAACAATCGTGCGCTTGTCGGACAGCCTTGGAAAGAGTTTCGGAGTGAGGGTAATTCATTATTCCTTTGGAGCCTTGTCTTTTCTTTGATTGCTTTTTTTGTCTTCGGGGGCGCGATCGGGGGGCTTGGTTGGTTGATCTATCTTCAGTTAGACGCCAGCGATTTTGTCTGGACTGGGCCACTGATTGGCTATGGCGCTGGATTCGTAGGCTTTGTTTTCTTGTTGGGAGTGGGTTTCGCCTACATCGCGCGCTTGCTGGAGGATTTTGTGATTCCGCTGATGTATCTGCGCCGCCTTAAAACCACTGATGCTTGGCGAGTTTTTCTATCCCTACACTCTCAGAATGTCGGCAGCTTCATCGCTTACTTTCTTTGGATGATGCTCCTTGGATTCGCATGGAGTATTGTTATTTTTGCCTTTGTTCTTCTCACATGCTGTATCGGCGGTCTCCTTCTTGCTATTCCCTATCTAGGGACTGTCCTTCTGCTTCCGATGCTGGTATTTTTGAGAGCTCTTGGCCCAACTTTTCTCGGCCAGTTTGGAGACGATTTTAACCTTTGGAAGGGAACCCAGCTCGAGGTCCAACCGTAATTACTGACACAGAAAGGCCCGGAAATTCCGGGCCTTTTACCATTGTTTAGAAGTTAATCGGGTCTCGATACTCTACTCAAGGGAGTCAACCTTGTTGAAAATGGCGGATGATCCCGTCGCTACGACCTCTCCGGAGCTGTCCACCATGGTATAAAAAGGGACAGCATTGGAAGTTCGGTATTTCATTAATTTAGAACGTTCAACGTCTCCGGGAACTACGGTAAGCCAGGGGAAGCCGGCATCGGCGGCCCACTGCTCGGCCGCGTCCTCATCCGAATCTCGCGAAATGTGTATCATTTCTACTTTCGGATTATCGGCTATCGATGAGTTATATTTCTCCACCAACTGTGGAGCTGAAGATCGGCATGGGCCTCACCAAGATGCCGAGTAATAAAGGATGTAAAACTCCGGAGCTTTCTCCATTTCCGCGCTACGATAGCGTTTACCATCGAGGCGGTGCAGCTTTGTCTTTAAAACTTCTTTTCCAACAACGGAGGCGCTCACCGTCTCCAATGGATCAGGAGCGTCCTTGGATGCCTTCCATTCTTTGAGGTAGACAAGGTCCTTCTCGGATAGTTTGTCTTCGGTGAAGGTAAGGACGCGACCGGAGGACTGAACTGAAACGGTTTTCGTACCCTCATCGTAGGAACGAATTTCACCCTCAAATGTTCTAGATCCATCTGAACTTGTCCAAGTTCGCGCCATTGAACTGCCGATGAGTAGCAAAGAAATAGCAAATGCCAAAAAGGAATGCTTCATGAAAAGATTCAATAGCAAACCGACGAGGGGATGTCTCGAAAAATCGGATCACGTATATGTGATCGGCGATCAGGCACTTGCTCTCCCTATTGAGTTGGGCTAAGTGGAGAATTGCGAAAAGTGAGTGGTGCGTTCTGGTCCGGAATCTGCTCCTTTGTTAGGACTTAAGTTCATTTTGAAAGACTACCGACACACCAAAATCATTGCAACACTTGGACCCGCCACGCAATCAAAGGAAATGCTGGCGAAGTTGATTCGTTCAGGGGTTGATATTCTGAGATTGAATATGGCTCATGCCTCGCACCAGTGGGTCGCCGATGCCATGTGGTTCGTGAGAGAGGTCTCTGAGGAAGTTGGTCGGCATGTCGCTGTAATGATGGATGTGAAGGGGCCGGAGATTCGTACTGGAGTAGTAGAGTCACCTATTCAGTTGGAATGTGGCTCGGAGATCGAGTTTCACGTGGAGGGGGTCGTGGCGAGTTCTGATGTGAATTCAGTCTCAATTAATTATGAGGGACTTCCTGCTGAGGTGAATATCGGTGATACCGTGCTTGTTGATAGTGGGCTGATCCAACTCAAGGTGACTGCCAAAGACGATGTCCGTATTCGATTTGAGGCTTTGACCCCGGGAGAATTGACCTCTAGGCGTCACATTAATCTGCCCGGGATTCAGGTTAAGCTTCCAGCGCTGACCAAAAAAGACAAAGAAGATTTGCAGGCGGGTGTGGAAGCCGGGATTGACTTTGTCGCCCTTTCTTTTGTTCGCGAATCCGATGACGTCAAGATCCTGCGCGGTTATCTCGATAGCCTCGGCTCACCGGCCCGGATCATTGCCAAGATCGAGGATCAGGCGGGCGTACGCAACATGGAGCACATTGTTCGAGAAGCTGACGGCGTGATGGTCGCCAGAGGAGATCTCGGAATCGAGATAGACTATCACCGTCTCCCCCTGGTTCAGTCCCAACTCATTAAAACCTGCCACGCTGAGGGTAAGCCGGTGATTATCGCGACCCACATGCTGGAGTCCATGATCCATTCACCCATGCCAACGCGCGCGGAGGTGTCTGACGTTTCTCATGCCATACGAGAACAGGCGGATGCTGTTATGTTATCGGGGGAGACGACAACGGGTGCTTACCCGCTCGAGTCGGTTCAAGTTTTTAAAGACATCATTGGAAGTATTGAACCTTCGGTGAGTCAGGCGCTGAATGAACGGATCGTTTTAAAGGAACCCAAGGCGATGATGCTGCGTTCGGCTTCGGTCCTTGCCCAGGAGCTTGGTGAATCTGGTATCGTGGTCTTCAGTCGAAGCGGATTTCTGCCCTACGTTCTTGGGGCGCTGCGTCCTCATGGCATACCGATCTTTGCGTTCACCGATGACGAATCGATATTTCGTCAGTTGTTGCTTCCATGGGGGGTCGAACCGTTCCTGATTGAGTTCTCCGAAAATCCGGAAGAAACGATCCAGTCAGCGATGGATTGTCTCCGCAGCAAGGAATGGGTCGAGGTAGGCACTTGGCTTGTAGTTATCACCAACGCGTTGGCAGACGACAAAATTATCGATACACTTCAACTAAGGAAGCTGGAAGCGGACGGGGACCTGTGATCCTTGAGTCTTTTGTCCCCTTAGAGAGCCGATGGGAAAGACTCGGATTACTTCAAGAGTTTTGCCCGTTCTATCGCTCTCATCATTCCTTTCGCCTTATTGACGGTCTCATGGAACTCATTTTCAGGAATGGAGTCGGCAACAACTCCAGCGCCAGCCTGAACATAGGCTTTTTGGTTTGCCAATACCACGGTGCGCAGTGCAATGCAGCTGTCATGATTACCATCAAAACCGAAGTAGCCGACTGCGCCTGAGTAAGGACCGCGTTTCGATTTTTCCATTTCATCAATGATTTGCATCGCTCGGACTTTGGGACTGCCGCTGACCGTGCCTGCGGGGAATGTCGCCCTCATGACGTCGTAAGCGCTTTGGTCCGATTTCAGCTTTCCGACGACATTTGAAACGATGTGCATGACGTGGCTGTAGCGCTCGATGATCATCATTTCATCGACTTGGACGGATTCAAACTCCGCGACTCTTCCGACATCGTTGCGTGCGAGGTCGATTAGCATGACGTGTTCAGCACGTTCCTTAGGATCAGCGAGCAGGTCTTCTGCCAATGTCTGATCTTCTTCCGGGGTTTTCCCTCTCCAGCGGGTGCCTGCGATGGGTCGAATTTTAATATTCCCATCGATAGTTTGGACGTGGACCTCTGGTGAGCTGCCTACAAGAGAGAATTCGTCGCCAAATTGAAGGCAGAACATGTAGGGAGAGGGATTCACGTGTCGAAGCGCGCGGTAGAGATCAATTGGACGGCCTCGATAGTCCGTTTCAAATCGCTGAGAGGGCACGACCTGAAAGATGTCTCCAGCCAGTATATAATCTTTCGCTTTACGCACCATGCCTTCGTACTCCTCCTGCGTGGTGTTGCTATCGATTACGCCTGCATTTTCAGGCTCTTCCATGAGTGAGAAGGGGGCAACCGATTGTGGTTTAGATAGTCGGGTGATTATCGTCTTGATTCTAGTTCGACCGGCTTCGTAGGCCGCTTCGATGGTGTCGAAATCGTCAGTACAGATATTAGCCACTACCTGAAGCTTACGGAACCGGTGATCAAAGATGACAAGACTGTCAGTAACCAGAAAGACCATGTCGGGTAGGCCGAGGCCGTCATCAGGAGGCCCGGGAACGGTGGTTTCGAAAAATCGCACCATGTCGTAGCCGAGAAATCCCACCGCACCTCCGGTAAAAACAGGGAGCCCCTCTACTTCAACCGGTTTGAAGGGTGCCATCAGCCTTTCCACCTCGTGCATAGGATCTCCGTCAGACTCCGGGAGAAGGCGAGTTTCGAAGCTTGAAGCCCCCTTATCTCGAACTGAGATCTCCCGTCCGGTCGAGCGGATTTCAAGGCGGGGATCGGTTCCGAGAAACGAGAAACGACCTATCTGCTCACTATTCTCTGCCGATTCCAGCAGAAAGCATGGCTCGGTATGACCCTCGCTTAGTTTTTGGAAAGCGGAAATCGGAGTCTCATAGTCGGCAGCAAGCTCCGTCCAGACCGGAATCATATTTCCGCTGGCGGTTAGTGTCGAGAATTCTTCAAAAGACGGTTTCAGCACAGTCATGGCCGGGGTTGGCAGAAGAGTGTTCAGCCGGGGCTTAGAATGCCCACTCGGTCTGGCTCCATTCTTCGACAGAGACTTGCGGAGTGTCAGCTGAGACAATGGTAGAGTCGCACACCTGATCGGGTTTAGCAGGTTTTTCTTCGCTAATGTGCTCAGAAGCGTTTTCGGCAGGATCGGATGATTCTAAGGCTGTTTTGCATAGTGGCAGAGGATCTTTTCGCATAGCGCACTCGACCTGAACGTTAGGATATCCGTCGGATTCAAGCTTCTTCAGGATGACTCGGCGCGCGAGATCGGGAGCGTTGCAGTCGCTGCTGAGATGACCCAGTATGACTCGAGTAAGATCCGAGGACGCCACCGCGCTTACAAGTCCTGCCGCCTGATCATTTGAGAGATGGCCATGGCGGTTGCTGATGCGCTGCTTTGTCGACCACGGGCGATGCGTATCATTCTGTAGCATCACTTCATCGTAGTTAGACTCAATAAAAAGAGTATTAACGCCTTTGAGGCGATCGATAATCATGCGTGTAACGTGACCAACGTCACTGACAACCCCAACGCTGCTTTTGTTGCAGCGAAAGATGAAGCCAACGGGATCCACAGCATCATGGGGAACTGAAAAGCTCTCGACGTTAACCCCTTCAATCATGAAATCATCTCCAGCCTCGAAATGGTGCCAGGGGACTTCAGATTTTACGTTTTCTCTGACGATGGCACAGGTATGTGTCGTGCCATAGATAGGGATGGAACGTTTCCGGCAGAAAACATCAATCCCCCTGGTATGATCGCCGTGCTCGTGGGTCAAAACAATGGCACTTAGTTGGTCGGGAGCGACACCGAGATTTTCCAGTCGTAAGCATAGCTGGCGAGCGGAGAGTCCGGCATCGATTAGGATCCGGGTTTCTCCGAGACAAACAAGTGCACTGTTTCCTGAGCTTCCACTGCCCAGTACTGCCAACTCCAGCATAATGACCAGCTTAGGTATTTAAGGGCTCCAAACAAACAAAAATTATCGCAAAATGTCTAAAACTACTTTTTGAGTTGGGAAGCTGCTCCTGGGATGGGTGAGATAATGGGATCAAACACCCCAGTGTCAGGTAGTTGGCTGTGATGAACCCAGTAAGTCGTTCCGGCAATCGCACCTGAAGAGATTCTCACCTCAACTGCTTCGGCCTCTGTCCCGAGAATCGCGATCTGAACTTTACTCTGAAGTCTGCGGATATCCCACCCGTTTAGGTCGGCGCCGGAGCGAGAGGTTGCCGTTGGATGCTCCGAAAAGAAACGCCTCACAGTTTCAGGACTGTCTGCAAGGAAGATGGGGGAGTCGCCCAAACCCAGAGTCACGATTTCGGGACGGGTTGCTGAATCAGTTGTCCCGTTTTTTTCGGGAAGCCTCTGGCGAGCCATTTCTGCACCAAGTTTTGCGGAGGCAGTGATCAATGAGATCATCGATACAAAGGCGATAATCCAGACGAGCCATCTCAGATCAATAACTTTGCCGGCTTTTTTGCGAGCCTGGGATTGGGCTACGTCGTGCGTCATATTCACTGATCTTTATCGAGTCTCTTCGACAATCGGTTGCTCGATTTTTCGAGAAGCTTTTGCTCTTCCTTGCTAAGACTCTGAAAACCTTGGTCATTTATCTTATCAAGAATAGCATCGACATCGGCGCTGACAAAAGGTTCTGGGTTGGATGAATGCTTATGGCTCTGGTCACTTATTTGGGCGTTTTTGATGCGGCGTATTCCGAAGCGCTCCATAAGGGTCTGGTTGCGCTTGCGGCTCGCTGGCGCTCTTTTGGAGCGTGTGAACCAGAGCTTGATGTAGGCCCATCCTGCCAACATTCCTCCGAAATGGGCGAAGTGAGCTACGACCGATCTGCTGCCTGTCGCATCTCTCGATGCAAAGAATCCGAAGAGAAGGCCGAGAACGTCGATGAAGATGACAATCATCACGATCTGCTTCATCTTCATTTTAATGGGAAAGATGAAGAAGAGGAGAAAGTTAAGGGTCTGATTAGGAATCAGTGTTGCCAGAGCGAGCAAGACAGCCATGACGGCTCCTGAGGCACCCATAATGAGTCCATCTTCTCGGGTCGCTAGATTGAAAAGCAGTTGGGAAACGCCTCCAAAAATTGCACCGGCAAAATAGATCTCAATGAATTGCCTTGGAGAGGCCATCTGAAGCAAGAGCCGCCCGATAAAAAAAAGGATCAGCATATTCCCGGCAACATGGAGAAGATGACCGTGAATGAATTGGTAAGTGAATAACGTCCAGACCTTGAAGGAGGCAATTCCGCTTAGGGAGAGAGACAAACTATCCGCCATGGGTTCCTTGGGAGGAACATCAATTAGGAGCGAAAGTAGATAGGCGGAGCAGTTAATCACGATCAACCAAGTGATCACGCTCCAACTGGAAGGATGCCCAGGAGAGGCGCCGCTCGGGTTCTCTTTCATGTATTCCCGGTTATAAATGCTCATAAATCGTTGTGAAGAGGGAAAAGAAACAACATTTTAGGGTTGAAAGTATCTAAGAATTCTTGATGATCTTGAGTTGGATATGGATAAGATCGTTTACATAATTCTCATTGGGGCACTGCTCGTGCTCGCTGCATGGATGCTTTACGCGAGATTTGCGGCTCGTTCCAGAGAGAATTTGTTTGACCATGAGGCTTGCCAAACATCGGCTGAAGATAGCACTGAGGCAATCAATGAAAACGAAATCCCATCCTCTGTCGTAGAAGACGTTTTGCCTAGCAGCGACGCGCCAGAGGTTGAGAACCGGGTTGCAGCGGAGTTTGTGGCTGATGACGAGGGCGGAGAAAAGAAGAGGGAAGGCGAATATTTTGACGAGCTTCAGGAGGCTGCTGCCGGCCTTGCCGTGTTGATGCGTTCCTCTCCAGTAAAGAACCGTAAAACCCCTGTTGTTTATGCTCCGGAAGATGATCCGGGTTCTCTGACCAGTGAAGCAGAGGATCTCGGTGCCGCCAACATGGTGTCAGAGCCGCTGGCTCCAGGCCCCGACATTGAGGGGGAAGCCGCCCAGCTTGGTGCTGAAGAAGTGGATGATCTAGCCAAAGACGCCAACGACGGAAGCGATGAGCCCAAGATTACGTCGCCGGAGACTGCTGCGTTGGAAATCCGCGTTCTTCTCGGGGACGAGGTTGGTGATCGTTTTGAAAAGATCGATCTCGGATTAGATGCACTTGAGGAACTGGTCCTTAGCATCGAATCGGGAATGTCCTCACTGGATGGACGAAACGACAATGATGCCACCTTGGATGCTGGCAACAAAGGCGTGAGTAGGGCGGCTTAATGCCTGAGCCTCAGCTTTACAAGGTTGCCAGTAGGTCCTAAATATGGCTCGCATGAGTGTGCTCGGAGCTATATGGGGGACCGCAGGGGTTACCCTCCTTTTACTAAGCGCAATATTGCGGTTGGCCCCTCGCGCCCAGGAAGCGCTCTCAGGTGACCTCTCTATTCTCCAGTGGATTGCCGTAATCGCATGGGGTGCGTTTATGTTATTTGCCGAGGGATACCGTGGATTTCAGAAGAAATTTTCTCCGAGAACGGCCGCTCGGGTGAGGTATCTCAAGCAAAATCCGACTTGGATCAGAGTCGTGTTAGCTCCTTTTTTCTGCATGGGCTATTTCTATGCGTCAAAGAAAACTAAAATCGTT
Source organism: Verrucomicrobiales bacterium (assembly GCA_002726915.1). Classification (GTDB taxonomy): domain Bacteria; phylum Verrucomicrobiota; class Verrucomicrobiia; order Verrucomicrobiales; family DEV007; genus Arctic95D-9. The sequence goes on from PBSY01000012.1 coordinate 64,583, forward strand.
GCTTACGCGTTGACCTTCGGGGTTATCATTCTGATCGCGCTCGTAAAGTTCCTCGAACAGCCTTGGAGGGGTATTGTGGACTTTGGAGTTGTTTTGGGACTTTCCTACGGCTTGATTTCCTTCCTCATTTACACCGCAAGGGCGCTGTTCACGACTTCGTTCAATGAAGATCCGGAAGTGCCGGAAGCTTGAGGTCTGAGGTTGATTTCAAATAACTCCGTTCTACAGCATCTGCTGCTAGAGGCACTTTTTGATTGCTTTGAATAGTTTTCCTCCCATCTCGTCAGTGAATCCACTGTGGGTCCAAGAAATCTTGCCTTTGCGGTCGATTACTATCGTGTGTGGAAGGCCTTTCACTTCGTAGGAAGCACTGACTTTGCCGTTAAAGTCGAAGGAGACTGGAGTTGAAATCCATCCGCGCTGAGCAAGGAAGTCTACCACGATCTGATGCGACTCTGCCTGATTGATCGCGATGAAGACGATGTCTTCAGAGTCAATCTTTTCGATCACACTCTTGACGGTCGGCATTGCCTTGATGCACGGGCCACACCACGTCGCCCAAAAATCAAGCACGACGACTTTGCCTTTGTGTTCAGCCAAATTGAACGTCTCATTATCTTTGAGAGTTCTTAATTCAATCTTTGGAGCCTCTTTGCCAATTAGGGGGGAATCGCTGCCATCCGATTCGCCCGGCAACTTTGGTTCCGGTGCATAGGTGATATTCCAGTTCTGATAGGATAGGGCCGCAGCGTCACTGCGATTCTCAGCGAGCAAGGTAGGTCCTTTCTCAATATGATGAACGTTTTCGATCGATACGCGACATTCACCAAGATACTCGGAAAGACCGATGAAATCGGAACCTTCGACTCGTTGTCCGGAGAGATTCAGCCGGCTTCCATCCATTAGTACAAAGCGGTGGGTGATCTTGAAATGATGTGCCTCTTGCGATTGCGTTCCCTTTCCGTCTATGTCCTCGCGCAGCCAGACGAGGGTCGAGACTCGGTTGCGGGGCAGTGTTAGTATTTCCCCTTTGGAGTCGAACCTGAGTTCGTTGCCAACTCCTGAAAGGAGCTTTCCACGAAGCATATCTCCATTGGGAGCAACGAGAAGATGAGTTGGAACCTTTCCCCGATAAATGCGCGGTATGGTCAGTGCCATTTCTCGTGAATGAGAATCAATGATTTTTCGCGGAATGCTGCCTGGAGAGCGTTCGATCAAAAAATTTGAGAATGTGATTTCCGTCGGTGTTTGATTCCAGCCTGGCCATCCGCCTCCAAGATTGAAGTAGACGCCATTGCCGGAAATTTGATCAGGGGAAAGCGGGATTGTAAGAACAGGCTTTGATCTCTCGTTAGCGAAAACAATGACTTTTTTAGGTTCAGCGACAATTGTGAAACTGGCTTCGTTATCCTCAATCTCGATGTGCTCCCCAGAAAAAGAAAATGCTCCACTTTCACGAAGTTTCCCGATATAGAGCCGACTCCCTTGTGCTGCGACAACAATATCTATTGATGGAGACCCCAAGGCCTCACTTTCAGAGAAAAGTCGCAGAGTGAAAGAGCCAGTGGACTGCTTCCACTTTGCATCGAAGCATAGGACGTCGCCAAGAAGAATCGATGAATTTCCAAAGCCTCCACCCGTAAGCGTTGCCGCCTGCTTCGTGAGATCTACTTGTTCTTCACTTTCTTCAAACACTTCCCATTCAGGATCGCCAAAACCTGTGAGGACACGGCCGGCACTTCCAATATCGATGGCACGTATCAGGTCCGACGAAATGGTGATTCGTCCAGTAGACCGGCTGGTGAAATCAATCTTACCGTCCCTGATTGAAATTAATTCTCCAGAGAGGAGTTCGTTGTTGGTTAGGAACAGGCGGGCCTGACCGATGCTGGATCGGATATTGGCTGGGGCGGCGCTGTTTGCACCGCGAATCATTGACGCAGCGGAGTCTTCGGCAAGAGGAATTGGTGCGCTCGCACCGGCAGGTTGCCAGCCAAGAAGGGTGTTACCGACAGTTCGTGGCAGGACCCTCACAGTGCCAAAGAGAGAAAGGTTTTCAGCAGTGAGGTGGTCAGCAGCAGCTTCAAGCGGAGCTCTCGTCTGTGGGAATTGTATTTCCTTAGTATTGCTGAGTTTGAGGGGCAGGGGTTTTTCTGACCAGACAGGTTGAAGATTGAGGTAGCCTTTTTCAACGCTGCGAAAGTCTCCACTCACCGTTGTCCCGGAATACCATGCAACTCTGGTAACGTCAGTTCTGGTTTTAGACTCCGTGGAAGGGGGGAAGATAAGTTCGCGGAACTCTTTTAGAGGGACGGATTTTGGTCCGATCGAGAGATGACTCGAACCTTCGCGGAGTTGAATGTTCTCCACTTGGGAGCTTGGCTGCTGACCTGACAGCAGCAAAAGTGGTTTTTTTAGGTCAATGACCGGTGCCGGATCGCCATCCCATTGTTGAATCGTCAATGACTCAAGATGCATTTCCGGAGTCCGGTTGAGCATCGAGAAGCCCCGGCTGAGATCCTCCTGAGATTTTCTATTGTTATCGACGGGTTTGCGATCAACCAGCGCATTGTCGATAGCGGCTAGCAGTTCTCCTGACTCACTGCAAAGCCGAACCTCGCCGTTTGATTGGTTCCAGAAAAGGCGAAAGCTGAGTTTTTTGTCACCTTCCTTTAACTCCATTACAGGAACGAACTTTGTTCTAAAAGTTAGGACGACATAGTTATCCCACGTTTCAAGCATAGGGCCAAGAGTCGGGTCTTTCAGTAAACCGATTTCTAAATCTGGTTTGCCGCGTGGAAATTTTGCAGAAAAGGAAATCTCAACCTTTTCCGGTAGCTCGATCGGGCGGAAAAGATTACCTGACCACTGATGAGTGGTAAATGCGCCGCTCAGTTCGGTGAACCAATCAGTTGGCCTGCGGTCGCGTCCTGTCGACGTCCAAGAAGTTAGTTCTCCGGGGCCCGATAGTCGCAGTTCCTCAGCGCCGTTATGCACGATCCGCCGAACAACTTTACGCTGGAGAGTCACGGGCTCTTCGAAGGCAAGGCAATCTATCGTGATGCTGGAGTTGTTAAGGGAGAGAAGGTTACCCTCAAGCCTGTCACCGTTGTTGAGATAAATGCGGAATTGTGAGGGCTGTCGATCGGTCCCTTCGCTTCTTGTTGATGGGAAACGAATGCCCGCAAGCTGGTCAATCCGGACATTGATGGGGCCCTGAAACGCCGGTGAGAGCCAGGAGATGCGATGGTCAAAGCTTTCGTTGAGACTGCCTTTCAGACTATCCCCGTTGCGCCACGTCAGCCAGGCGACGTCTTCGCCGACCGCTTGAGTTAGACCTCCCGTTACGGCAAAAAGAATGGGGCAGTATGACAATATCTGACGCTTGAGGAAAAGTCGCATTAACGTTCGTAAATTGGCAGAAATCGATAATTGAGAGCGAGAGAAAGTAGAGACATTGCGGTTCCGTACGCTTCCCCGTAACTGCCGGAGAAACTGCCTTCAGAAGATTGTTGATCCGCCAGCATTCGAGATGTCTTTCGATTCCATTGCTCCCAGGCCTCGGGGTCCCCTTGGTAAAGGGCTTGGGCCATGTAGTAGTAAAAATAATGGGTGTGTGAGGTCTCTTTGTGATCAAGCTTGTTAGTGATGTGCTCAAGCGCGCCAGCATACTCCTCCCATTCACGCTTGTGGCCGACTGCGTAGACAAGAGAGGCCACTGAGGAGCGTGCCATTGAGTCGCCACCCCCTCCGATGCCGCCGCTGTAGGCGACGAAACCGGAAGATGCAGTATTTTGTTGCATATAGACCAGCGCATTTTCAATCGTCTCGTCCGGCACATGGATGCCGGCATTACGGCATCCAAGAAGCCCCATAAGAACAGCGCCAGTGACCGAGGTATCTGCATCGGTGGAGGTAGGGGAGTAGCGCCATCCCCCCCAGCGATTTTTGGCCTGTGAATCGACCGCCAGTTTGACAGCGTCTTCAAGAGCCTTAACGATCGTCTTTTTCTGGTCCGTATCTCCCGCTTCCCAGAGCGTGTCTTCGTCTATGGCGCCGTAAGCTTCGGCAAGAGCAAGCATAGCAAACCCATGATGATACATGCTGTTGGGAATAAAACCGTTCTTTTCCTGCCCTAGAATGATTGAGCGGACGGCTCGCTTTACGTTAAGCCGGTATCTGCCGAAATTAGGATCCTCACCACTTGCAAGAAAAGCCATGAGGCATAGTCCAGTTATGCCATGTTCAGAACGGCTGCGCCACGAACCTTCGTCAGCTTGGCTAGCACTAAGATAGCCAAGGCCGCGCTCGTAAATGGTATCAACTTCCGGAGGAATTTCGTTGCCGAGGCGGATTGAGAGATTCTGTGCCTCAGCAGAAAAGGCACCGTGTAATCCGACTACGGCAACTATTTTGAGAAGGGAACGCATCATGCGAGATTAGTTAACTTGCAGTTTGGATGGAGGACTCGATTCCTTAGCTTTTTGTCCACGGTTCTCTGCATCCTCCTTTTCCTTTCGGTGATCGAGTTTTCTGGCGTCCCAGAAGTGATCGAAGTTAGCAGTGGCTGACTTTAGCCGTTCGAATTGACCTTCGGTTAAAATTTCCTGAAGCACTTCGTCTTCGTTAGCGTTAGCAAGTGACATGAGCATGCCTTTTTCAAAGTAATCGCCCCAGTATTGCTTCACATCATCGAGATGGTTGACAGCAGCCTGATAAACCAGTTCACCAAGCCCTTCCTTCTGATCGGGCGTAAGCCGAAGGTGTCCATCCAAAGTGGTCATCGAGATGCTGGAGAACGCGTTGATTCGATCGAGGTTTCGTTGTTCAAGAACTTCTTCATATCGGGCGATCTGTTTCTCGCTGAGAACGACGGAAAGTGTGTCTTTCCAGAGTTCTCGGGATTCTCCCTCCTCCTTGGAGCGATTACCCCCAAAATTGACTTTGGCCATGCCCTCTAATATTTCCTTGGCGGTATCGGAGTCAGCACCCTTCAGTCGGGCTCGGAAATAGCGTTCGGACTGTTCATGCCAATTCTTCATCGAGCGTTCCGCTGCTCCCTTTGCCGCTAGGAGCAGTTGATCCTGTTGTTCCCCATTGAGTTTGCAGAGCCTCACAACATCATTGATGACAACCTGCATAAATTGGAGACGTTTCTCCCGTTCAGCTTGAGCCAACGTAAGGATGTGAGCGGAGATTTGGGCGCTGAGTGGATCCTTGCTTGCGGCTTTGTTTTCATCTAGCCTTGTAGGATTTCTCCCCGGTGCAAACGTGTCAGCCGGGCGAGGCGGGCGCATGATGGTCTGCTCCTCTTCGTCAACGACAGCACGCTGAGCTTGCCCTTGGACGATCATCCCGAGAAGCAAGCTGGTGAAAATAAAAATACGGGCAAGGAAACTCATTCAATTAGATTCGAGTGCATTGAAATAGTGGTCGAGACCCCGTCTAAATTCTTCGGGGAGTTTTCTTCCAGAATGGCCGGTGGATTGGTCGACTTCTCGAACTGTCTGTCCAGAGGTGTTCGACTCCCGACTATCCAGAGATATGTCGTTCAGCGATGAGCCATTCGAACCCGCCTGACCGCCACTTCCGGGGGAAGACCCGCCGCCTCCTGCGCTACCATTTTTCTGACGGCTTGATTGGAGCAGGAGCTCGATCACCTCGGTTTGGGCGGCGATCACCTCAGCGCTAGTGTCAGGGCGGGAGAGAACAGCCCGTGCTTGTCGCATTATATCAGAAACAAGATTGAGGAGGTGCACTTCATTTCCAAAGTGCTTCGATGCATTAGGAAGTTTTTCGACTTCCAGAACGACGTCATCGACACTTTTACGCAGCTCTTCCTGAGTGAGTTCTAGCGGGCGAACTTTTGCCTCGTAGATATCAGGCGCAAGAGCCGGACGGGTAGCTTGCGTTTCCCGTGTTTCGTCACGGAGATACATTTCGCCTTGTAGGACTTTCATGATTTTAAGAACGAGGTGAGGGGGGAGGCTGTCCTTCTCGCCGCCCTCGCTGGTTTGGGACTCTGTCGCTGCTACTAATTCTTCGGCCCAGCGATCGAGTGTATCGCCCCAAAATTCGGAAGCCGCAATGGAGCGGCCGCTGAGATTGACTAACAGTTCCTCGCCGATTGCTTCAACATCTGAGACCACGGACATGTTACGCATTTGATCGAGAACATTCTTGTAAATGAGGTTCTGCTTTCGGCGAAAGTAGGCGTCAAGATCGGACTGGATCTGATAGATGTTCAAGCTCTGTTCGCCCTGTTGGTGAGACGTCTTCTCTCCAACGACACGGAGTTGCTGCTCGATACGGTGGCGAGGCAGGCCGAAGCCGCCAGCCAACGTGTCATTGAGGATCGAAGCGATCTCGAACTGCTTTCGAGAGGCTGCCTTAAGGCGTTTAACGAAGGTGCTGGCTTCAAGGCTAGAAAGGATCTCCTGCAACTCGTCGGCAACCTTCGCAAATTCTGCGAGAAGGTCCTTCTGCTCTTGAATTGCTTCGGTGAGTTTGGCTTGGGCAGAAGACTCTTGCCTCTCAGGCGTATTACCGTCTTCCTTCTGAGTTAGCAGGGTGTTTGGTAATGCTAGGGGAGAAGGAGGTTTTGCGAAATCTTGTGACTTGGATTTCTGTTTTCCTGATGCTTTGTCGAGGCTAGTTTCCTGATCAGAGATCCCCGGCATTGGTCGCCGAAGAGTCTGCTGGGATTCGTTATGCTCTTCGAACTTGTTCTCCTCGCTTCCATTTTTATTGGACACTGTCGGAGCGTGTGGTGAAGACGATTGGTTTGAACCTTCCTTCTCGGTGCCGGATTTGCTGGCGCCTGATCCGTCGGATTGCGCTGCCTGCTGAAGCAGATTTGAGATGCTCGGCATTCGTTGTTTGGCGATATCATCGAGTGACCGCATCATGGTGGCCCAGGATTCAAGTCGTTCCGCGTCAAATTCATCATTCTTGGCCGCCTCCTTTACGAGATCGCGGCCGTTGTTGGTAAGCAAGTCGAGCCTGCGACCGTTCATGGACTCGGCCGACGCCTGTTCGTTAAGGCGCCGGCGATTGTCAGGCTGATCGAGTTCATCCGCCGATAGCTTACGCAGTGCCCGGTTAGCTTCATGGAGTTGCTGCTCTCGTTCGTAAACTTCGCGAGCGTTGCGAAACCACTTCGCAAACTCTTGAGTCAACCAACTTGCGTGATCTTCATGGCTTAGGATATGAAGGACGAAGGTGGGTGAGTAGCTGCGTTCGCGATTGGGAAGGAAATCCTCGGCGAAGGCCCGTAATTGAAGTGTTTGTGGCTCAATCCCTTCTCGTGCGGCTGAAAATGTAGCCGTGGACTCAAGGCTGCGGACTTCAGGATCCCCCGCGGCGACGGGCTTTTCCCCTGTCACAGGATCTGGATTCGTTACAGGGTCAGCGACTCCCCACCATTGAAGCCCTAGAGATTTCAGTCCAAAATCGTCAGCGGCACTGATATCAAAGGTAATGACCTCATCTGGGAGGACGATTTTCTTGTCTATCATTTGTTGGGCAAAGACATTAGGCGCTTCGTCAGGGACCGGATTCACTTCGAGAACCAGTGGCGACTTCGATTGCAGGCCGTGGATATCTGTCCATTTCAAGGTGCGAGTAAACGGCTCCTCTACGGGGACGGGTTCCGTGGCGAATGAAGCTCCTTCGATGCTGGCTGAGTTCCCTTCGGCTGAGGCAAAAGCCAGTTCACGCGACGTCGTTCCGCGAAACGAAGCTTGCGAGCCTTCCACCACCGAAAGGCGGCCACCCCTGATAGGAAGAATTGGATCCGTTGAATATCTCAGGTAATCCGGTAAGCGAAGTGACGCCTCGATACTTATCAGTTCGGGGCGTGGTAATGGGGTGACTTGAACTTTCTGAAATTCGTCGCCTACACGCACTCCTAGGAGACTTTCTTCCTTTTGAGGGGGGACATCGAAGCGGTAGACTCCGTCCTCTCGGTAGGCCCGGAGTTTCGTTTTACTAGGCAGCTTCGCTGAGGCATGATCTGGCTTCCATACTGTCGATTCCGCGAGGCTAGGGGTTAGGTTGAAATTTTCTGCGTAGGGTACTATCACCTTTTGAGGAAGCTGCTCAAGTTGAGCAAAAGTATAGCGGTCGACTGATTTCCAAGGCGAGACCCAACGGTTGAGGGCGTTCTTGGCAGCATCCGATACGATAAGAGTCAGAGCGGCCGAAAGAAAAATTACTGAAAAGGCACCAGTTAGCCAGGTGCGATAGTGGTTGTCTGGAACAGCGTCATCGAGTTCGCGGCTGGCGATACGCTTGTCGACCTGTTCCATCGCTGCTTCAACCAGTGCTCGGCTGTTAGTCTCGGAACTGGAGTGAGACAATTCTACGATGCCCAGAAGCTCATCTCCGAGACGGGGAAACTTCCGCCGTAACAAGCGAGCAATTTGTTCAAGAGACTTCTGCTGATAAACCCAGTGGTGCCAACGAAGAGGTAACCACAGAGCCGGGATGGCGAAGCCGGCAAAAAGGATGAAAGCGCGAACAGAGGAGTGAGTGTCAAAGATCCTATCGAGGACAAAGATCAGTAAGTAGCTAATTCCAAGTCCGGCCAAACCGGCTAGAGCTCCCTCGGCAATCTTGATCGACCAGAGGCGACTCTGGAAGGCCTCAAGCTTTCGCTTAAGGTTAGGAGGAATCGGCAGATCTCCGTCGCTGGAGACCGTGGCCCGGCTATGGATGCTCGAGTCGGCCATGACCTCTATTTAACCATAGCGAAGCTCGCGACGCCAACCGCCTTTTCACCGAAATGAGGGCGAATCTTCGGCTTCGATGCCAAAAAAAACCCCGGTGCCGAAACACCGGGGCTTGAAAATGGGTTATCAAAAGGGATAACTAAATCAGGTATCACCTTCGGAAGTCTCAAGGGACTTCACTACGTATCTCTTGGCTTTGTCGCCAAGGGACTCGATAGCGGTCTCTTTAGTGATTTCCTTGGAGCCGTCGGTCTTGAAAGAAACGACTTGGGTTCCTGCTGCTTCTCCGCTTTTGATAGTAATCGAATCTTCGATATACCCAGGCAATGTGCTGAACGCCGAACTGACGTCACGCTTACATCCGCCTCACACTACGCCGGTCATGCCGGCAACATAGGTCACTTCTGCAGCCATCGCCATAGGGGCGAAGGCGAGAACTGCCAACGTTAAGGTTGCGATTAGTTTTTTCATGGTATTGGTAAGTGGGTGAAACCGTAAATAATTGTTTCACCTTCATTACAGTATACGGGTATTGTGGGTAGGTCGTGACATATTTTTCCGCAAATTCGTGCTAATTTTCCTGTAAAGGCTCTCTCTCATGTGTAAGCCAACATCCCGGCGGAACGCCTTTTAATTAGATGAGTCGACGTTTTAAGATCGCCAGGGTAGCGAATAGCCCCAAAGACTACGACGAGGTGATTGATGTTCGGTCGCCGGAGGAGTTCGCCGAGGACCATATTTCGGGGGCCGTTAATCTACCAGTACTCGACAATGAACAGCGGGCTCAAGTTGGAACGATCTACAAGCAGATTTCTTCGTTCGACGCCCGTAAGATCGGGGCAGCCATGGTTTCCAGCAACATCGCTGAGCACATCAGAAACCACTTTTTCGAAAAGCCAAAAGACTATCGCGCACTTATCTATTGCTGGCGCGGGGGGCAGCGATCCGGCAGTCTCGGAACGGTCCTCAGTGAGATCGGTTGGGACATCAGTCAACTTGAGGGGGGTTATCGGGCCCATCGTCGCGAGGTGATTGAGCGTATCGAGGGCTTTTCAGAGGCGGTCACCCTCATGGTTTTGAACGGCTATACCGGAGCGGGGAAGACTCTTGTTCTGAAGGAGATTCGGCGTCAAGGAGGACAGGTTCTCGACCTAGAGGGGCTTGCGAGGCACAAGGGTTCGGTCTTCGGAGGAGATCTTCATGAGCCTCAGCCCGCTCAGAAACGATTTGAGACTCTTATCTTTGATGAAATCCGATCCATGGATCTTTCCCGGCCGGTTTTCATTGAGGCGGAGAGTGCGAAAATTGGTCGACTTAATTTGCCGAACGCCCTGTGGCAAAAAATGAAGCAATCGACCGTGATTGAGATTGACTCGCCGCTCGATTCCCGGGCGGACTATCTCACCGATGATTATGAGGAGTGGTTGGGTGATGCGAGTCGCATCCTGAAAACACTCGACCGCTTGAAAGACTTCCATGCCTCAGAGAAAATCACATCGTGGAAGGCAATGGTAACTCACCAGAATTGGCGAGAGCTCATTGGCGATTTGCTCATGGAGCACTACGACCGGCGCTATCACGTAGCGGGGGATGGGAATTACGCGATCCCCAAGGAAACGGTGAAGCTGTCACGGCACGATGTTGATGCAGTCACCGCCTGTGCCCTTGAAGTCATTGCTACCGGAGAAAGATTGGGGGCAGGGTCTTGATTTTTGCACGCCCCGCCTTGCGCAGCCCGTAACGGATTCTAAACTGAAGCATGTCGATTTATCTCGATTCAAATGCGACGACCCAGGTTCATCCGCGAGTCGTCGAGGCTATGATGCCCTATCTCACCGACAACTGGTATAATCCTTCGAGTGGTTACCGGGCAGGTCGAGGCGCCAAAGGAGCGATTGAAAAAGCGCGGGAACAAGTGGCCTCATTGATCGGGGCTTCTCCCGAAGAGATCGTTTTCACCGGTTGTGGAACGGAATCGAACAATATGGCACTTAAGTCGCTGGCTCGGGGCATGGGGCGCCAGAATACAAAAATTGTTGTCAGTGAGATCGAACACAGCGCGGTGCTTCGTCCAACTGAGGCGATGGCGGCGGCTGGATACGAGGTGGAACAAGTTACCACAGACGGAGAAGGGCGGCTCGACCTTGGGGCTTTCGAGGAAGCAGTTTCCTCAAAAAAACCGGGTTTTGCTTCTATCATGTGGGCTAACAACGAAACGGGTGTCGTCCAACCGATGCTGGAGGTCTGCCAAATCACGAAATCAGCGGGTTGGTCGGTTCACACGGACGCGATACAGGCGGTGGGAAAGCTGCCGGTAAGAGTGGATGAGGTGGGTGTGGACTTTCTTTCAATCAGTGGCCATAAGTTCCACGCGCCAAAGGGTATAGGCTGTCTTTTTATTCGAAAAAATTCCCCTTTCCAACCGATGATTCGAGGGGGAGGGCAGGAGGGCGGGCGCCGCAGTGGCACTCAAAATGTGGCTTACATCGTCGGCTTAGGGGAAGCGGCGGCAATCATGGGCGAAGAGGCTGCCAACGGTGGGCTGGATCGAGTCGAAAGGCTCCGAAATCGACTCGAGGATCGCCTGATTGCGCGGCTGGGCAGAGAGACTGGCTTTGTTCAGTTCAACGGTTCGCGGGACTACCGCACGGGAAACGTGGCTCATGTGTCGTTTTCGGGCTGTGTTGCGGCGGAGATGCTGCCGATGCTCGATGAACGAGGAATTCAGTGTTCCGCAGGAAGTGCCTGCATGACGGGTAAGAATCAACCGAGTCATGTCCAGAAATCGATGGGCTTAAGCGATGAGCGAGCCTTCAGCAGCCTCCGGTTGTCGCTTTCGATTTTCAGCACAGAAGAAGAGGTGGATGAAGCGGTGGATGAGATTGTCGAGGTGGTCAACATTTGCGTTTAGCGGAGGTATTTTCCAAAAACGGGCTAACCCACGTCATCACCATTGACCAATGGCATAATATGCTCAACACTTTGACGTTCCCCCAAAAAGGAGAGAGACGAGTACCTGGTGGGCTCCGCGGTCTTCAAAACCGTTGTCGGTAAGTGATCCTTGCCGTGGTTGGTTCGATTCCTTCCCTCTCCGCCTATTCATAATTAGCGGGTTATGAATAAATTCCCGTAGTAGGTGCTTCGATGGGCGTTCCGAATATACAGATATATATAAATATTAGGCGAACTCCTGAGAAACTGCCTTGACCCACAGAGGAGGTGTACAAAAAAATCCCGCACCTTGCGAACAGGGTGCGGGAATTATCAAAGTTTTTGGTTCAGCCTAAAAAGAGAGTCTGCCACCTACTACGAAGTGGTTGCTGACAAAGCCGTCAGTTTCTTGCCGGAGATTTTGAAACGTGCTTGAGCGGTCAGACAAACCGATCAGCTTGTATTCCCCAAAAATTGCGACCCGATCAGAGACAGGAATGTCGATACCTGCTTTCAACTGGTATGCCAGACTGGTGTCCCGACTGTTGACTGCGGTCGATCCCCCTGCCAAGAAAGAGGCCTCAACGGTGCCGATCCCAAGGCCACCGCCAGCATAAGCCATCGCGTTTCCAAGAGGAAACTCTTTGAGAATGTTGAGGAATAGTCCTTGCGTCTTCATATCGCCTTGGATTGGCACATCGAAACCACCGACGGTGAACGAACTGTAGTCGGCCGAACTTAAAAGAGCCTCCATTTCGAAGCGACTACCCCCAAAAAGATTAGAGTAAAAGCCGGCACCGAAGCCAACGATGAGGCCATCGTCAAGATCTGCTCCGAACTGGGTAGTAGTGCTTCCCGGATCGACGAAGCTCGAGCTGGTGCTGAGTCCTAGTGAAGAGCCTCCATAAGCGAAGACATAGCCGGTGGCCTCGGACGCCGCTTCTTGCAAAGGCGCTTTGGCCGGGATTATCATGTCACCAGCACGTAGCGTTGGTATGGCTAATACCGTGACGAGAGATAGGGCGATTTGTATGAGTTTATTCATCGGTTAACAGTCTGTTTAATTGTATTTCGAACTATACTAGCGATATTTTATGGAGTTCGACTTGCGTGGCAAGTCAATTTTTTGACACCCTGGACGCCCTTATTGCAAGGAATTTGCGGGCTGTAGCCGGCATGGTGCAATTTTGGCTCTTTGGACGCTGCTAGTCCCGACCACGGTTGTTTCTTCGATGGCAGAATTTACCGGCTACGCATTTTCGCTAGTAAGCGCAGTATCTCAAGGTAGAGCCAGATTAGAGTCACGAGTAGGCCAAAGGCGGCATACCATTCCATATATTTTGGTGCCTTTTGTTCCACGCCATTTTCAATAAAGTCGAAGTCTAAGACAAGATTGAGTGCCGCNATCACTACNACGAAGAGACTGAAAAGNATNCCNAAGGTGCCACTCTCGTGAATATAGGGGATGCCGCTACCGAAGAAACTCATCNCAAAGTTTATNANGTANATCATCATTATCCCGCCCGTAGCCGCCGTTACGCCCAGTTTGAAATTCTCGGTCGCTTTGATTAGTCCAGTTTGATAAGCTAAGAGTAGTGAGGCTAGGGTTCCGAAGGTGAGTGACACAGCCTGAAAAACGATACCCGGGAACTTCTGTTCGAAGATGGCTGAGATGCTGCCCAGAAAAAGGCCTTGGAGCACGCAGTAGAGTGGAGCTGTTATGGGCGACCATTCCTTTTTGAACACAGTAACGAATCCGACTACCAGTCCCCCGATCGCACCCACCATTAAATAAGGAATCAGACTTGAAGAATCCTCTGTGAGCATCGTGCGACGCCAAGTGATTGCTGCCGTCGCGATGACGCCGATGAGCAGAAGTGCAGTTTTGTGCACTGTTCCATTTAAAGTCATTGCGTTGCCGTCTAGGCTCCGCTCGCGAAATGTGTTTACTGATAGAGTAGGGTTGCCGCTTCTCATTATGTCCTAAGCTACTGGTGGAGACATTAAGCACCAGCCTATTTTCTTAGATCTTATTTTGGTTTTGCACCCCATCTAACCCTCCGGGCTGACAGCTAAGTAAGTTTAGGTTTGAAAAATTAAATTCCTATCAATTAGTTGTTCTCGTTGCTCTTCTATTTTTTTGGGATTTGGATCCTCATCCTCTGGGCCTTTGAACCTGGTTTCCATCCAAGAGTTTTGCTCAAATGTTAGCGGTGATGTCAGGATTTGAGGGCATATGAATGGGAACCAAAGAATGGGGGTTGTAGCCTACAACCTTGGTATGTTAGGGGGCTGAGCCGTCTTCAAAACCGTTGTCGGTAAGTGATCCTTGCCGCGGTTGGTTCGATTCTTTCCCTCTCCGCTTTCTAATAATTAGCAGGTTATGAATAAGCGGCCTGTATCGAGTGCTTCGATGTGTGTTGAAAATGCGGGATCAAAACATCATCGAACCGGAATTGTGAAACCAGAGGCCGTCGAGTTTGAAGTAGATCATCGTCGCTTCCGTCCAGTCGTCGCGGTCCGGAAAATCCGCCGGAAGCTCTTCGCCGCCAGGTGTGTATAAAAGCTGGATTAGGGATGGCGTGCCGCCGCCCTCGCGCGACAGCCGGATTTGATGCGGCTGGTTTTTGACGAGATTCCAGCCAACGCAGCCGGGCTTGAAGCCTCCGGAGATGGCAGGGGCGTTCAGGTCGAGCGCCTTGCCACTCGGCGAGAATCGTATCGTTTTTTCGGGATCGCCGGCCGCTTCAAACGCGCCGTGTTCGAGGAACATCGCGGATTTTGCGAGGTCTTTCTCGCCGGTGTCAGGCCGGGTTTCGCCGCCGCGAAGATTCATGAGCCGAAACGAAAACGTTTCTCCGTTCCTGGTTTTGCCGTCGAACTTCAGCATTCCGAGAAGGTCTCCCGCCGCGGTGTCGGACTTCGTGCGCAGCGAAAAACTGGTCCAACCGTCGCGGGTGTCGAGGATCAGATTACCCTCGACGCCCTCCTTGGTCAGCGATATGGCCGAGGAGTCGGCGATCGGATCGAAAGGGCTGATCAGTTGAATCGGCTCGCGAAACTCTTTCGCAAACTCGATTTTTTCGACGAGGAGCGAATCGTGGCCAGGAATTCTGGCGAAAACGGCGGCGCGGATTTTAAACTCCAGATTCTCGTTCTCGGAGTGCTCCTCGATCGTCAGCACATGGAAGGGCGCGTGATCGAAGTCAGGAACAACGTTCTGGGCGGAAAGAATTGCCGGAAACGCGGCGGCGAAGGCAAGAAATGAGAGTCGGTCCATCGTCGTGGAAAGTCAGATTGTCGGACACAGAAGAGAGAAGCATTACATGATTTTGGGAGGCGCGTCAAAAAACGCTTAGATTTTGGGTAAGGCAGTTAAAATACAATGGCTCCGCGCCCTAGCAAACATCGTATTCCCGCACCGCCTCTCATCATAATCCCATAATCAAGGCGAGACTTGGGAGCCTCCCCCCAACGCCAGCGGAGCAGCATCCCTTCAATCCTAGAAGGGCCGGCCCACCGAAAAGGGCTCTTTGAATAGTTACATCTTTGCCCGTTAATTTTTGAGCAGAATAGATTATCTTTCGCTGATTACCGATGGGTGCCCTTAGCTGATCCGCATACACGAGTAAGCAGATTTGCTAGTGCCTTGCGCTCCTTTTCAGGAGTGTAGTGAGGCGCCAGTTCGGTGGCGGCAGCGGTCAATTCATTGAGGAAGTCGAGATCCGATTCACAACGAATGAGTAACTCGGTGAGCGCATCGCTATCTCCGACCGGAAAATAGCCGGGATAGTCCTCTCCCAGCATGCCGACGGACCCATCCATCTTGGTCGACAGAACAGGCGTGCGATTTACGAGTGCTTCGCTAACTACCCTCGCTCCACCCTCGTTTATCGAGGTGATCGCCATGACGTGGCTTGAAGCGATCAGACCGGCTGTTGATTGACGGTCGAGTTGTCCGAGGTATCGGAAACGTGGGTTGGTTTGGGTTTCTGCTTCAACGGCTTCCCGATACGGTTCTTCCAG
Organism: Verrucomicrobiales bacterium; assembly: GCA_002726915.1. Taxonomy (GTDB): domain Bacteria; phylum Verrucomicrobiota; class Verrucomicrobiia; order Verrucomicrobiales; family DEV007; genus Arctic95D-9. Next base: position 80,272 of record PBSY01000012.1, read on the forward strand.
GATGTCTCCAGCTTGGAGGATGCGAATACGCGATTCAGCGGGAAGGCCCCTTGAGGCTTCCGCAAGCAGCATAGGATTCTTGACGGTTCGGAGATGCCCGAGAATGCTTACGTCGAATGTATCAATTGACTTCTCGGGGGCTGGAAGAACGGGAGTAGCTGATTGCAGGATGTTAACGACGCGGTTTTGCAATTCAGGGGGTACTTGGTCTATCGCTTTTTCTTGCAGCGCAATAATGCCATCAGCAAGGGCCATCGATTCGAGTGTTTTATCCGAAGGGCTGGGGTAAATGTCCGTGCCGGCGAGTCCGAGGATGAGTTTCCCTGCTGGATGCAAGCTACGATACCGTAAAATAGCTTCATGGGACTTATCGCCGTGCAAAGCGATCATGATTTCGTTGGATCTGGGAATAAATGTGCCCGTAATCTCAACAGAGTATCCGAGCTCACGGAGCAATCGGCCCCATTGACTGGCCGTGCTGCGATTGCCTGTACGGGTGTGGCCGAACTGAAGATTTCCGCCCGGCGATACGATCTGGATTCTCATCTATGGGAGCGCGAACGGGACGAAAACGAGGTTAATTCGCATTTGTCTTGGCAAAAATGAAAGCTTCGTGACAGCATACGCGTCGAAACCAAGTGCGTTCAACGTTACTTTTTAAGATATTATGTCAGATAACGCCAAGCCAGAAGCTCAGGTGAAGCTCACTTCCCTGTCGTCCTGTGCGGGATGAGCCTCAAAGCTGAGCCAATCAGCACTCACGCAGGTCCTGCGTGGGCTTTCTCAGTACGAAGATGAACGACTGCTCGTCGGGGCCAGCACCTCGGACGATGCAGCGGTTTATCAGTTGAGTGAAGAACTGGCCATGGTCCAGACGGTGGATTTCTTCACGCCTATTGTCGATGATCCATACATCTATGGTCAGATCGCGGCGACTAACTCGCTTTCTGACATTTATGCAATGGGCGGGCGGCCGGTCACGGCGATGAATGTGGTTGGAATGCCAGAGGATGTGATTGGGCTAGATGTTATCCACGAGATCCTGAGGGGAGGGGCTGACAAGGTCCTTGAAGCAGAGTGTGCGCTCGCTGGCGGCCACTCCATCAAGAATCCTGAGCCAATCTACGGATTATCGGTGACCGGTCTGGTGAACCCCAGTCGGATGATTACCAACGCCGGCGCAAAGCCAGGAGATGTATTGATATTAACAAAGCCACTAGGGACTGGAATCATTACAACAGGGGTTAAAAGGGGCATCACGAGCGGCGAAATAGTGATCCGTGCGATAAACATAATGAGTCGGCTCAATACTCCCGGGAGGAAAGTCGCCGAGCGTGGTCTGGTCAAATGTGCGACCGACGTGACCGGTTTTGGTCTACTGGGACACCTCATTTCGCTCTGTAAATCCAGTAAGACCAGAGCGATTCTCCATACGGCAAATATTCCCGTCATCGACCCCGAGGTCACTCGTCTTATCGAAGAAGAGGACTGCGTCCCGGGGGGTAGTCGTGAAAACTTCAAGACTGCCGACAAGGATGTGGGATGGGCGGAAATCATACCCCAGTCGATGAAATATATTCTGTCCGATGCTCAAACCAGCGGTGGATTGCTCCTCTGTGTCCCTGAGGAGCATGTTTCTGAAGTGATGGCGATCCTCGATGACGACGCTTCCCTGTCGCGTGCAATGATTGGACGGATTCTCACAGCAGACGAAGTTGGACCACTTATCACGGTCGTTTAGCAGAGGATTGGAAGTCCCACACCTACCGGGTCCGGCAGCAGGCGAAGGGTTTGAACGGCTGGCGCGTTATTGGATATCCCGCGATACAGCGGCTTTCTGTTGTCGAAGAGAGGAACCCATGAGGGATCGTTTGTCCGTTTCCGCCCGCGCTATCGCCCGAGACCTTTCCTGAGAAAGAGCTTCCTCCAGAGAAACGGCGTGTATTAAACCCAGAATCCGAAACTCTCGCATAGGCGGCGCGGAGAATTTTCCTAATTGGCGAAAGTAAGTGCTTTCGATTATTATTGTCGCGTCCAGTGTTACCTTTCTCCTCAATGAGCCAGAAGACGCAAAATCCCTTCGCCCGAATCCCGGCTGTCGACAAAGTATTGTTGGCGCTGGAGAAGCTCGATGATCTGCCGCCTTTGCCTCAGCCACTGATCACGAATCTGGTTCGCGATGAGATCAAAGCCATGAGAGAGGGAGTTAAAGAGGGTCATGCCAATGTGGGGGAGTTTGAAGAGACGGTGGCGGACATTCGGGGGAAGTTAGAATCGTTTCACCGCTCGAGGATTCGCCCGGTCATTAATGGAACCGGCATTTGTATCCATACCAATCTGGGTCGGTCTCCTCTGCATCCTGAGGTGGTGAGCTCGTTGAGCTCGATTGGGCAGCACTATAATAACATTGAATTAGATCTCGATTCAGGGGAACGCGGCAAGCGAGGCGGCTTCTTGGAAAGTTGCCTGGCGACGCTCTGCGAGGCTGAATCTGCTACAGTGACTAATAATTGTGCGGCAGCATTGATTCTCATGTTAAAGCATCTCGCCAATGGGGAACGGAATGAGGTAATTATCTCGCGGGGGGAATTGGTTGAAATTGGAGGTGGTTTTCGAGTTCCGGAGATCATGGAAGCCAGCGGGGCGCGATTAGTTGAGGTCGGAGCGACTAACAAGACCTCTCTTGAGGATTATCAAAACGCGATTAGCCCGAGGACAGGAATGCTGCTGAAAGTCCACCGGTCTAATTTTTGGATGGATGGATTCACCGATGAGCCAACCACTGAGGAGCTTGTAGAGCTGGGAAACAGGCATGATCTTCCGGTGGTGGAAGATCTCGGCAGCGGCGCTATGGTGATGACGGATGAAGTGGCACCGATTCCCCATGAACCAACGGCTCTCGAGGTGCTTAACCGGGGTGTGGATCTGGTCTGTGTCAGTGGCGATAAACTGTTTGGAGGACCGCAGGCAGGCATTATAGCCGGCCGGGCAGATCTTGTTGCGGGTATCAAGAAGGAGCCCTTTTTCCGCGCCTTGCGCTGCGATAAGCTAATTCTGACGGGAATGCAGGAAACGGTGCTGCAATATCTGCACCAACATGGCACCGACCAACCTCAACTGCCCCTGATCCGAATGTTGTCCGCCTCGGTAGATAAGGACCTTCGTCCCCGGGCTGAGGCGATTCTTGATTCGATTTCAGCGATTGAAGAGCTGGAGTCAGGTCTGGTTAATACGATCGCCCGCTGTGGAGGAGGAACGATGCCTAAGGCTGAAATCCCTTCGTTAGCGCTCGATTTGATGCCTAAATCGATGGGGTTGCCACAAATGGCGAGGCTGCTTAGGGAACAAAACCTTCCCGTAGTAGGATATGTGGCGGAGGACCGGTTTCGGATCGATTTGAGGACGGTTTTTCCTGAGCAGGATCAAATAGTAGTAGAAAATCTTCTGGCAATTTTCGGAAACCTTTGAACGTTGGGAGTGTTAAGTTGCTTGCAGAATTATTAAAAAGCCTGTCTTGTCCTGACCAATCGATCACAAATGATCAAATATTGCCTACAAAACCAAACCTATAAACGATGCTGAAAAGATCTTTTTTCCGCGTCGGTCTGGCAGCGGTAACTACTCTGGCCCTCGTCGGCTGCGGTGGCGATCCGTCCACGGCCGACCCAAATGACAACGCTTCCGCCGATGGAACGGCAGAAGCAGAGACCGAAACATTCTACCTTTCGGCGATCCCGGACGAGAAAATCACCGATCAAAAGGTGAAATTCGACAAACTCGCTTCCTACCTAACTGAATCCTTGGGAGTTGAAACAGAGTTCGTCTTCTCGAAGGACTATGCTGACTCTGTGACTAAGTTCAAGAACGGTGAGGTCCACCTTGTCTGGTTCGGAGGTCTCTCCGGAGTTCAGGCTCGTATGGCAGTTCCGGGATCTCAGGCGATCGCTCAGGGTAAAGCTGACCCGAAATACAAGTCTTACATCATTGCGAACAAATCCACTGGACTGGAGCTGGCTGAGGAGTTTCCACAAGCGATTAAAGGCATGACGTTTACGTTTGGTTCTCCCGGTTCGACTTCTGGTCGTCTTATGCCGACCTACTTCATTATGCAGAACAACGGAGGAGTTCACCCTGACGAGTGGTTTTCAGAGAAGCCTGGCTTTCAAATGAGTGGGGGACACGTTGCCACAGCTAACGCAGTTGCCGACGGCACCTACCAAACTGGCGGCATTAATTACAAGACCTACGACAGTTTGGTTGAGAGTGATCCTAAGATTGCACAGAATACCGTAAAAATCTGGACGACTCCGTTCTATGCCGATTACAATTTCACGATTCATCCTGACGTCGAGAACGCGTTCGGTGAAGGCTTTGTCAAGAAGGCGCAGGACGCGCTCATTGCTGCTCCAGCTGGATCGGATGCCCTCAAGGCTATTAATCGTGAGTCCATCATCCGTGCTACGAATGAGGACTTCGATGGAATCAAGGATACGGCCATCCAGATGGGCCTGATCGAAGAATAGAGCGAAGATATGTCCTCCGCGTTTGAACTCAACGGAGTGACGTGTCGATTTGGAGACCTCGTCGCAATTGACGAGGTCTCTTTGTCAATCGAGGAGGGAGAACAAGTCGCTTTTATTGGTCCTAGTGGCAGTGGGAAGACAACTCTGATCCGGCTTCTCAACACAACAGCTGTTCCTAATGACGGTTCCCTATCCGTTCTTGGGAATGCTATAGCGGATCAAAGCGTTGAGTCGTTGCGGGTGCTGCGTTCACGGGTTGGGACGATGCCTCAACACCTGGGCCTCGTCGAAAATCTGACGGCCATCCAAAACGTAATTTTGGGGCGGGGTGGGCAACGTAGCACCCTACGGTCAATCCGTGATCTTCTTGTTCCGTCACGAGGTGATACCGAAAAGATCCATCAGTTGCTCGAACGGGTTGGGATCGAGGAGAAGCTTTTTACGACGGTGTCGAAGCTTTCAGGTGGTCAGAAACAGCGGGTTGCAATCGCACGCGCTCTGTTTCAGGAGCCTGAGATATTGTTGGCGGATGAACCCGTTTCAGCGGTAGACCCTGCTCGCGCACGAGACACCGTCCGATTGCTGGCCGAGCTTTCGAGGGAACTTGGTTTTACATTGTGCGTTAGTCTGCACCATCTCGAATTGGCGAAAGAGTTTTTTCCTCGGCTCATTGGCCTCCGTCATGGGCGCGTTGTTTTCGATGGAGCGCCCGACTTGCTGAAGGACCAACAGTTGGAATCCCTCTATGAACTCACAGCGGACGAAATGATGACCGATGCGTGAGCGCTTCTTTTTTAGCTCTAAAAATGAGATCCCTTTTTTTCGAGATACAGGACGACATGAAACTTTTTCTCTTTGCTGCGACAAGCGATGAATTCTACGAGTGGTAAATGGGGACGCCGACGTTGGATTGTCCTTGGAATCGTGATTCTCTTCTTCCTATGTGCGAAGAGTCTCGGGCTCACGCCTGCGGGTCTCATTCCTCCTGACGAAACACGATGGGAGCGAGCCGGTGCTTTCTTCAAGGCCGCCTTAAGTCCGGCAATGGACTACCAGGACGAGAATGTTCCTGAGGATGCGCCACCGATTTGGCTTAAAGGGTTATATGGGCTTTTGCTGACGCTGAAGTTCGCTTTTGGGGGAATGAGTCTTGCCATACCGTTGGCGCTTATTATGGGTTTCTTTGGTTCCTCCTCTTGGTGGCCGGAACCGAGAGGTCGGATTCTCGATTTGTTTCTTCGTGGTGCTTTCTTCGGATTCCGGTTTCTGATGAGCCTTTTACGTTCGATCCATGAATTGATTTGGGCGCTTCTGATTTTATCGGCTTTCGGGCTTTCTCCGCTGGCAGGTATGGTCGCTCTCGCGCTTCCTTTTTCAGGAACGCTTGGCAAGGTGTTTTCCGAACTGATTGACGAAGAATCTCGCGACGCCTCGACGGCTTTAAAAGCGATCGGCCACCGACCTTTGCAGACCTTTTTCGTGGCAATGCTGCCCGCGGCTCTCCCGAATCTAATCACTTACAGTTTTTATCGTTTCGAGTGTGCCTTGCGTTCTTCTGCTGTTCTTGGGTTCGTTGGCATTGAGACGATTGGACTCTACATCGAGCTTTCTCACGAGGAATTCTATTACAACGAAGTCTGGACGTATTTTTATCTTCTTCTCGCCTTAATAGTGCTCGTCGATTTCTGGGGAGCCGGACTCCGGGTCCGGCTCAATTCTTTCAAGGGGGGCTGCGAGGCATGAGCGAACGTGTTGATGAATTGAGGCGCTCACGCGAGAAAAACTGGTTTCTTCGTGTAAGCGCGCTACTCGTTTTGCTCGGTATACTCTGGGCTTGGCTGACTAGCCAACCTCTCCTTGGCAGGCTCTCAGCGGAGAGGAGATGGCTGAACTTTCAAAACTTTGCTGGAGAATTGATTCCGTCACCAGTTCGAAAAAGTGGCCAGTGGAGTGAAGCGGGACCCTGGGTAGGTGAGCTTCTTCACGAGGGAGGTTTGGCAGCTTTGTGGACTACTCTTGGCGTCGCGACAGCGGCGATTATTCTATCGGCGGTTTGTGTGATCCCGCTACTTACGCTGGCAAGTCGCGAATTGAGTCGTCCAAATCCGTTCGGGCTCTGGTCCGGCAGGATGAAGTGGATCGAGTCGGTGTTCAGGTCAGGGATCGGCGCGGGAATCCGGTTTGCTTTCGTATTAGCCCGCGCTGTTCCGGAATATATTGTAGCGTTCCTGCTTATCTCTTTGCTGGGACTTCAAGTCTGGCCTCTCGTTTTGGCTTTGGCGATTCACAACTTTGGTATTCTCGGGAGGTTGTGGGGTGAAGTGGCGGAAAATTCGGAAACGGCGCCGCCTATACACGGACTCGGGTGCGGCCAGTCTCGATCAGTTGTGTTCATTTCTCGCCTTTTTCCTGCCGACTTTAATCGTCTCCTGATCTACTTCTTTTATCGCTGGGAAACTTGTGTAAAAGATGCCACCGTCCTGGGAATGTTGGGGTTGCTAACCCTTGGAAAACTTATCGCGCTTTCTAAGGGGTTCTTCTGGGACAAAATGTTCTTCTATATTCTCCTTGGCTCCTCCGTGATTCTCCTTGGGGATTTGTTTTCTACTTTCCTTCGCCGAAAGCTTCGCTAAAAACTTTGGACTCATGCCAACTCGTCATTATATCGTTGGAACTGCCGGTCATATTGATCATGGGAAAAGTTCGTTGATCAAAGCCCTCACCGGAACGAATCCAGATCGCCTTCCCGAGGAAAAGGCGCGCGGAATGACGATCGAATTAGGGTTTGCCCAGCTCAGTCTTCCAGCGATTGACGATTCGGGTGATGAATTGGCACTAGGAGTTATTGACGTTCCCGGGCACGCTGACTTTGTAAAAAACATGGTTGCGGGGGTTGGCGCGATTGACTTGGCACTTTTCATAGTTGCTGCTGATGACGGTTGGATGCCTCAGACAGAGGAACACTATCAGATTCTTAACTATCTTGGCGTGAAGCGCGCGGTGGTAGCGCTGACCAAGACCGACTTGGTCGAAGATCTTGAATTAGTTCTCGAGGATGTGAAAGAAAACCTCGAAGGAGGTCTCTGGAGTAATGTGCCTGTGGTTCCTGTATCGTCGAGTACAGGGCAGGGAATTGAAGAACTGAGTGCGACGATATCGCGGGTGCTGAATGAGGCAAGTTTGGTCAGGGATCTTGGAAAGCCTCGACTTCCGATTGACCGTGCCTTCTCGATTAAAGGGGTCGGAACAGTCGTAACAGGAACGCTGACTGAAGGTGAAGTCTCGGTGGGAGATGATCTTATCATTCAACCATCCGGGCAGGAGGTTCATGTTAGAACGGCCCAGTCACATGGTGAGAACGTCTCCGTGGTCCCGCCGGGGACTCGGACTGCGCTAAATCTTTCAGGGATCGGGCTTCGAGAAAATCGTTCGGCTGCCCATGAAGGTGTTGGCCGGGGTGACGTGATTACTGAGAAAAAGTTTGGCGACGCGGTTTCCGTAATTGATGTCGTTGTCACAAAAACGAATCGAACTATTCGTGGCATGAAGCAGTCTACTCGAGCCTTAAAAACGGGTAGGGAAGTCATGTTTCATCACGGAAGCTCGGGAGTCCCTGCCCGGATCCATTTTCTAGGNCAACGAGCGCTAGCGCCNGGGGAATCAGCAATCGCCGAGCTTAGATTTCACGAGCCAGTATTTGTGTTCCTCGGCGACGGTTTTGTTCTNAGAGACCACTCGTTAGGATTNACTCTTGCCGGCGGCACCGTGATTGATGAAGACGCCAATCGGAGAGCTTTCCGGAAACCCTTTCAGGGAGAGTTCCTTGAGNCGAGAGCTGCAGCGCCCTATGATCTCGGTGTGCTCGTTAGGTCTCAGTTGAAACGTGATATGGTGGTTCCTTTATCGCGCTTGCTGGTGAAGTCTTCGTTCACTATTGACCTGATTGAGGAGGAGGTTACGGGGCAGATCGGGGCTGGAGAATTAAAGCGCGACGGAGACTGGATTTTTCAGTCTGACTGGTGGTCTGGTATTTCAGGATTGGCGGCAGATAAGGTGCAATCCGTTCATCGAGAGCACCCTGAGCAACTCGGTCTCCCTATAAGGGAACTTAAGGCTGCAATGGAGCCGGAACTGCCCGCTCCGAAGTTCTTTGACATGGTTCTTGAGGGATTGTTGGCGGGCGACTTTGCGAAGGCTGGTCCTAACATTCGTCATAAGGAACATACTCCTAAGTTACCACCTGAACTCAAGAAGGCAGGTGATCTGGTTCGCGAGCGCCTTGCGGGTGATCCGATCCTCCCTCCGAATAAAGGTGAGATAGCGACCAATTCGGACGAAGAGAAAGCGATGCGGTTTCTCGTGCATACGGGAGAAGTAATTGATCTCGACCCGAAAACGGTGATCTCCCGTCGAGGATGTGGGATTCTTCGTGAACAGATTGAAATTTACCTTCGTGAACAAGGCAAGGCGACCGCCAGCGATTTGAGACAACACACGGGAACGACCCGGCGTATTCTCATGCCACTCCTTGAATGGCTCGACGAGCAAGGTGTGACCGTTAGGAACGGAGACGAAAGACGCCTACCAGAATCGCGATGACGGCGGGCGAGGGCTGCCTATCTAGCTGGGAGAAGAAGTCGGTTCTCGGCGGGAGCTTTGTCGTAGAGATTGAAGCCACGACTTCATGGCTTTGAGTCCTCGTATAGCGACTGGATCGAGCACCTCGGAAACTCCCAGTATTGTCGCTACTCTTTCAGTATGGTGGCGGTATTTTGGGAGGAGGTGAACGACCTCGTGGTTACCGGTTCCGGCCGCTTTTGTGGTGACAATCGACGGGAAGAGTAATCCTTTTTGGATGACGAGAGGGGAGGGTAGGCTAACTGATCTTGTCGGGCCAAAAAAGAAGCGTCGAGAGTGGAAGGTGACACTACCGTCTTCCTCGGTTCGGAGTCTCCCATAGGCTCGGACGGGAATTTTGTCATTATCGTGGCGAGCCAGAAAACCCTTCGTCTCTTTTTTTGTCTTCGATTTTACGACGAGTGATCCTAGAAAATCTATCGACATTACAGAGCCAAAAAAGCAGAGGCGGAAGGCGCGGGGAGCTAGCCAGGCGGCGATCGCAATAATACCGAGGCAAAGGATGGCACCAATTAATGGGTTGATCAGAGAAACAATCGTGAGAAAAGCTAGAAAGCCGAGTCGAATAGATTTAAGGAGGGCGTCGAGGGCTGGAAACGGTGAAAGCAGAATCAGAACAGTGAGAGCGTGGCTCAGGAGCCAAACGACCCCAAAACCTAGAAGAAGAAGGGGAATAACGACAAAATTATAACCCGTTTGTCCAAGAATTGAGGGAACTGCGCTTGCCAGAGTACCGTTTTCGACTTGAACGAGTGCGGAGGTGGGCTCAAGGACGGGATTACTGAGTTGATTCGCAATCTGTTTCGCGGTAAACGGGACAACGGTGGAACCGGCAAGAATGGCACTTAACTTATCTTCGAATACTTCGACAACATCGAACGGTTTCTTGAGGAAGGCAGGGAGAGCAGTTCCAAAAGTATCTTTCAAGAAGCAGAGCAACAAAATTCCGGCTCCAACACTCCAGGCGATAGGGTGGCAGAACCATGGAAGTTGATCTCGAAGATCTTCGGGAGTCCTGAAATATTGCCACGCACCGACTCCGGATACGCCGAGAAGGGGTGAAATAGCAACACCCGTGACCTGTGAGATCCCCTCTGACAAAAGAACGCCGGGTAGGCGTTTTTCACCATTGAGGTAATCGATGCTTTCGAGATTCGTATCCTCCGAACCTTCAGGGATTTCTGCTGCTGCAGAGAGACTCGCTGCCATACAGAGCAGAAGTGCAAAAGCCATAGGTTTTATGGTCGTGAACATGGTTAGGCTAACTACCGATCATAAGGAGGCGCTGCAAGGTAAATCGGTTTATATGCCTAAACGGATCCGACCACTTTTCGGCCAATCCAGAAAGTTGTCATCAACAAGATAAGGAGAGTGATCCACAAAGGATGAGCCCAAAGACGCAGTCGCTTCTCCAGTGGTTCCGGTTCCGGAAGAGTTGAGAGGCTTGATCGAAGAAGATTAAGGTCGGCTTCGCGAATTATTTTGCCTCGGGTGATCCTTGCGAGTTCTTCCATGACATCAATTCGAGCGGGATTGCCAACGATTTCGAGATTCGTGCCCTGGACCATAAGGGTGGTTTCAATCATGCCTTCGTTTTCGCTGCAGGTCATCGTGATAAGATGTTCGCCCGGTTCGGTCGGTTCAAATATGCCGGTGAATAATCCCCATTGATCTTCACGGCCAGATTGAAGGCGAACCGAATCCACCTTGCCGGATGGGCTGACAATTTGCACGACCACAGTAGCTGACTTAAGAGGCTCGCCTCCAATGCTCATGACATTCGCGTTTAGGGTCAGGGTATCTCCTGTTTTGGGCCGATCCGGTGAATAAAAGAGACGCATCAACTTATCACTCGCCATGTTCCTTTGATAGGACATCCATCGTGCAACCTGGCCCCAGAAGCGATAGTGATACTTGTCTTCGACTCCCTTGCGCCAGCGCCAAGCTCCATCGGTTCCCATGAAGAGGATTTTACCGGTCCCGAAGGTCTTAGTGATGATCAATGGGATGCGGCCATATTGATTCATATCCGAACTATGTGTCGCAAGCACCTCTGCCCCGGCCTTTGCGCGGCTGACCCCAGCAAACCATTGAAAGCCCGGAAGAGATGACCATAATGCGGTGTTCGCGTTTTCGGTGTCTTCCAGCCGTGTAAGAAGGCTTCGAGCACCTAGGTCCGTAAGCTCGAATTGTCCGGGCGTGGAAGAGCCCCAGCCGCGGGGTTGGGTTGTATCCATTATAACCGGGAAGAGTGGCTCTAGGCTGGTTTCCAAGAGCGTTTGTTGAAAGCCACGAAAGCCGGGCATAAGAACCAATCCGGCCGCTTGGTTTGAAATATGTTGTTTGAGAGCGGTGACGTTCTCAATGCTGAGTTGATCGGGCGCAATACCCACGTCACCAAGAAAGATGACATCGAAGTCGGAGATTTTCGCTTCGCTTGGGAATTCTGTCAGATAGCCAGTGCCTCCACCAAGGCTTTCGGAGTCGGGATGAAAGAGAAGACAGCTGACTTCGACACCAGGATCCCGTACTAGAGCATTCCGGATGTAGCGATACTCCCACCGGGGAAATGAATCGATCAGGAGTATTTTCAATTCCTCACGTCGAATCACTATGGGAGCTGTTAGGAGGTTGTTGGCATCAGAATGCTCCTCAGGAATAGGTGGTAGTCTAAGAGATAGTTCGAAGTTTCCCTCGCTTTTCGGCGTCCACAGAATGGCATCTTGAATCTTTCCCATGGCTGGAATATCGACACTGTATGTGATTGACTCACCTTTATCGCTTCGGATTTCAATGGCGGTGGAGTGAGCCCGGCTAAGTGAGCTTGAGAGTGTGAAGGGAAGTCGAAGCGGTTTGTTGGCGAGCCCAAAACTTGGCGGGTCGAAGGCGGTTACCTCGAGATCAGGGAGACGGGTTTCGCTACCGACAGGAATGGCGAAGATAGGAACTTTTCGAATACGGAGCTGCGTGGCTGCCCGAGATGGTGGATTTCCTGTATTCCAGTCTCCATCCGATATGAGCACAACGCTACGCAGGTTAGGGAATTGGTCAGCCGCCTCGCTGAGGGCGCTTGAGATGTCAGTAGCTTCTGTCACTTCGCCCTCCGATGAAAACGACTGAAGTTTAATATCGAATTCTTGCCCTAACTCTGTCCACGCCGATTCTTTAATTAGATTGGAAACGGATTTGGTGCGTGTTTTTGCTTCTTTTTCTGGTCGTCCCCTTTCAATGACATCACGGGTTTCCATACTGCCGGAAATATCATGCAGGACAGCGATAACCGGTGACTCCTCAGGCTCGAATGATTCGCGCCACTCGGGTTGGTTGAGTGTTAGGGCGACTAGCGTAACAATGAGACATCGTAGGAATTCGAGAAGCCCCTGAGGAACGGAAAATTGATTTCTCTTCCAGATCACGGAGCTGAGAATCAGAGAAGCGGTAACGAATAGAATCCCAAGAATCACCGTTGTAGGTGTCCAAAAGAAGGTAAGTTCGCTGTGGGTAAGAGTCACTGAGAAGGGGTAGGGAGCTAGTTGCCGACGACAGGGGTTTGGAGAATCCGGGAGCCTTCCAATTCAGGCTTGGGTGGTATGCATAGGATGGCTTCAGCAATTAGCGCTAATGCCATAGCGGTAAGGAAGGCTCGCCAAACTTCCAGCGCAAGCGTTGAACCGCTGCCAAGCTCGTCGGAAATCTGGCGGTAATCGACACCTTTAAGGAGTGAGCTGATTCCTTCTGAGGTTACCGTTTTGACCGAATCTTCCGTGTAAGGACGGTTCAAAGCAAATAAGAGAGCGTCGCCGCGGGGCGGAGAGACTTCGTAGGCGCCGGCTCCAAGATCCGGTTCGATTTGGATTTCCTGCGAAGTTGAGAGGGGATTGACTGAGATGGCATCCGAGAGCGCGCCGAATGATGCGTTTCGGCTCCGAGCTTTCGATGCGGCGAAAGCTCCTGCATCGAGTGCGCGATGTAGCATGACGAAAAAGGCGACGCCATCAGAAGCCAAGGTGGAGTAGCCATCACGCGGAAGAGTGCCCCAAGCGTAGATTTCCCCGCTCGGTCTACTCAATTGATCGAACAAAAGTTTCGAGATGACCGACTCTCCGGTCTCCAGAGTGAGTAACGATTGGCTTTCGCCTTCGAAAAGTCGAACTTTAAACAGTTTGAGGTCTCCAATAGGTAAAGGATCGCCACTGCGAGTATTAGCGAGAAGCCCTGATTCAGTGCGCCACCATCCGATGCCTAGGGGTGATTGATCGCCTTCTTTCCAAGCGTTCCACGAAAATCCAAAAAGACTCTCAGAGGTGTTAGAAGCCTCAGGTGGAAGTAGAACAAGAGTTCGACCCGAATTCACATGCTGTTTTAGAAGTGAAGATTCAATGGAACTGTTGGAGGGGATTGGCGCGTGCCAAAAAAGAAGCGCCGTTTCTTGCCAAGGAATCTCGGCCACGGAGTCTTCTGTGAAGGAAACAGCGTTGTAGTCAGCGCCTATCTTAACCGGGGCACCTGCCGCGGCAGTGATTGCTTCGCTTGTGCTGGGATCGTTACTGACAATGACCGTCTTTCGCTGCGCCGGATCGTCAAAGACGAGATAGGCGATATTGTCGAGCAGGTTATCATCTGCCGGAAGCGAGATCCGGCCCCATCCTCGTTGATCACTGTTGCCGAGGGGAATAGTGTGTCCGAGTAGAATTGTCTCACGGTCGGTTAAAGTAATCTCTTCAACAGTTCGCGTTCCATTGACAATGAATTCGACTGGTACGCTGACGGGTCCGAGGACCTGGTCGGCGTCCCGGGTAATCTTAAGGTCAAACATCAATTCGAAGGCCTGAGGATTACTCAGGCGCTGGACATTGGAAATTTGAATTGAAAAATTCGCGGCACTGCTCTCCGGGAAATTGAGTAGAAACAGCCTGACATTATTGCTGGCAGCAAGGTCGACTCTCAGCGACTGCCAGCGCTTGGAGGCGGGATTCCAATCGGATTCGCGCTGGTCAGAAGCAAGCCAGATATCCGTCCTGCCGGATTGATTTGAAGCGAGGTAGTCGTAGGCAACTTGCAACATGGCAGGAATGTCGGCTGCGGTGGAAGTGGCTTCGGTCTGAGGAATCGCCCCAAGATCAATCAAACTTGTAACGATAAGCGGTTCAAGAGTTGCGCTATCGATAAGGACGACTTCGCTGCTTTTCCCTGTTTTCTCAATCAGGTCAGACAGCTTCTTGAGAGCGGCAAGACGCTTTGATTCGCCGGTTTCGAGAATCTGCTGCTCCATACTAGCGGAGCGGTCCAATAAAATAATAATCGTTTCAGCTTTGCCTCCGGCAAGAGATAGGGCACCTCCTGATAAAGGACGGCTTGCCGCAAAGATCAGCATCGCTACTGCGACTACCCGCATTGCTAGGATGAGGATCTGTCTGAGCCGCGCCATACCTTTGTTCATTTTGCGGGCATCAATTAGAAACAGCATGGCGGCCCATTCCACAGTGCGATGACGATGCCGGTGGATGAGATGAATGATAAGCGGCAACAAGGCCAGCGGTAGGCCAATGAGAAGCAAAGGTTGTAGAAAACTCATCGCGCAGACCGAGCGGTTTTCGGGTTTCTACCCATAAGGAAGCGGGCTAGGGCCTGCTCATAAGGTTCGTTCATGAGGACCCGATGGTAATCAATGATTGAGTGGTTCATGATTTCATCAATCTCTTTGAAGTAGTTGGTCACTGCATCACGATAACGTCGTTCAATAAGAGAGGGGTCAGCAAGAAAGGAAGCCCCTCCTTCCATATCGACAAAGCGAGTCGGGTGGTCGAAATCAAAGTCCACCTCTTGCTGGTCAAGCAGGTGAAATAATGCAACGTCATGCTTGCGAAACCTGAGATGTTGAAGTGCCTCGCGCAGTGGCGCGGGGTCAAAAAGAAGATCGGAAATTATGACAATCAGAGCTCGCTGTGAGATTTTCTCAGCGGCCTGATGAATTGCGGTGACGAGTTTGGAGTCACCGCTCGCTTTAAGCTTGGTAAGTTGATCAAAAACGATTCCTAAATGCAGCGCGCCCCGTTTCGCTGGTATTTCATGATCGAAACCTCCAGAATCGCTGCAAAGACCCACCGCGTCGCCCTGCTGTGCGGCAATATAGGCGAGGCTTCCCGCGATTCGTCTAGCATAGTCGAGTCTGGTTTGGGCTGCTTCTCCAAAAGCCATCGAGCCGCTTGTATCAACTATGAAGCAAAGACGGAGATTGGTATCGGCTTCGAATTCCTTTATATAGTAGCGGTCTGTGCGGCCCCAAGTCCGCCAATCGAGTCGCCGGGTGTCATCGCCTGGGACATATTTGCGGTACTGCGCAAACTCAAGGGCTGAACCTTTTACCGGGCTCCGATGCCTCCCTGATACACTTCCAACCATTGAGTGCCGCGATTTTAGGGGCAGCCCCATAAGGCGCCCCAGAACCGCGGGGTCGAGAAAGTCGCGCTGGATAGAATCAGACACGCAGAAAAGACGTTGATTTTAAAGTTAGGGTGATTCTTAGGTTATTAGGCATCGCTGGAAAGCTCTTCAACGAGGCGGGAAATAATAGAACGACAAGTGATTCCCTCGGATTCGGCGGTAAAAGTTTTGATGAGGCGGTGCCGAAGTACGGGCTCCGCTACGCTGATGATGTCTTCCTGTCGTACCATGTAGCTACCATTAATCGCGGCACGGGCCCTCGCTCCGAGGATAAGGTATTGTACTGCTCGTGGGCCTGCTCCCCACCCAACATAGGGTCTAATCCAGTCAGGTGCGTCGTCTGACTGGGGGCGAGTTCGACGAACTAAATCGACTGCAAAATGATAGATGTGATCGGGAACGGGAATGCGGCGGACAAGATTTTGGAATAGCATTACTTTCTCGCCAGAGAGGATGTTTTCGAGTGTGGGAAGAGAGGTGCCTGTCGTCGTTCGGGCTATGGTGATTTCCTCCTCCCGTGTTGGATAGTCGACTCCGATCATGAACATGAAGCGGTCTAGCTGAGCTTCGGGAAGGGGGTAGGTGCCCTCCTGTTCGATAGGGTTTTGGGTCGCTAATACAAAGAAAGGTTGGTCTAGTTCAAAGGAATGACCAGCGACGGTGACGCGATGTTCCTGCATTGCCTCAAGCATAGCTGCCTGTGTTTTTGAAGGGGCCCTATTAATCTCGTCAGCGAGTACTATGTTGGCGAAGACCGGTCCCTTGGCGAACTCAAAACCTCTTCGCCCACTTCCGTCGTCTTGCAGGATCTCAGTTCCCGTAATGTCCATTGGCATCAAATCCGGTGTGAACTGAATGCGATTAAAACTGAGTGACATTGTCTCGGCGAGTCGGGAAACGAGAAGTGTTTTGGCAAGACCTGGAACTCCCATTAGAAGAGAGTGCCCTCGTGCGAAAAGGCAGATGGAAAGCTGCTCAATGACAGCATCTTGCCCGACGATAATTTTTGAGAGTTCTTGGCGGAGCTGTCCGTATGCCGTTCTAAGCCCATCGATAGCCGCAACATCGTCGGCCTCTAGTTCTTTCGTGATATTATTTTGATCGGACATTGAACGAGGAAGGTTTCGAGAGATGCCAGAGGATAGGCACAGGCGATACTTGAGGAAAGGTGAAAATTTTGGAGAGATTGGGGCTAGCGTATTGTCTCTTGGGGTGTAGGCGCCAATGGGAGGTATAGACCGAATTTCGAGAGAAACTGAATTGCCTTGAAGTCAGAAATGTTCTTTATGCAGTAGACTAGAGAGCCCGGCTAATTTCTTAACTTCCGTCTCGAGAAGGATTTGGCAGCGCAACGATTGAATTTCTGAATAGTCTCTCCGATAGTGCATAAAGTGAATCTTTCAGAACTCCAGACGCTTTTGCAGCGGTTCGATTTAACACCCAGTCGCAAATTGGGGCAGAGCTTTCTCGTTGATGAGAATATATCGGGGTGGGTCGCAGCACAGCTCCAAGCAGGGCCCGAGGATACCGTGATCGAAGTTGGACCGGGTTTTGGGGCGTTAACCGAGCACCTCGCCGGCAAGGTAGGGCGCCTTGTTCTAATTGAGCGGGACGGACGTCTTGCTGAATTCTTAAGGGAGCGTTACGGCCCCATGGGAGTTGAAGTGGTTCATGCCGACGCGACCCAGTATGACGTGCGTCCATTGTTTCGGGAGAGTGGGGTCAAATTGATTGGCAATCTTCCTTATTCTGCCGGCAACGAAATTTTGCGGCGCTTCCTTGATGCTCCGAGTCCGGTGACTGACGCGGTGGTCATGGTGCAGAAGGAGGTTGGGGACCGTTTCGTCGCTGAACCTAGCTCAAAAAACTACGGCGTTCTCAGTTTGATGCTTCGGGAACGTTGGCATGCCACGACTTTAAAAACGATCGGGCCGGCGCCGTTTCATCCGAGACCGGCGGTCGATTCCACCATTGTTAGGTTTGATCCCCGTTCGTCAACAGAGCTGCCTTTGCATTCTCCAGAAGTGTTCGCCAGCACGGTGAAACAGGGGTTTGCGCAGCGTCGCAAACAGCTACATAACAATCTTCCCGTGGACCGTGAGCGGGCAGTGGAAATGTTCGAGTCGATGGGCCTTAAGCCAAGCGTCCGTGCCGAGGAACTGTCCCTCGAGCAATGGGTGACCCTCTCTAACTTGGTCGACCCTCATCCCTGTGCCGATCTGCCTCCCTCAGCTACTGAATCACTGAATGTCGTCAACCAGAAGGACGAGGTGATCGAGCAATTGCCCCGCGGCGAAATACATCAGCGAAAGTTGCTCCATCGCGCGGTTCATGTGTTCCTGCAAAACAAGAAAGGCGAGATCTACCTGCAGTTGCGTTCTCATCTCAAAGACACCCATGCCGGCAAATGGGACAGCAGCGCATCCGGTCATGTCGACCCCGGCGAAAGCTATCTGGCCTGCGCCGAGAGAGAAATATGGGAAGAGGTTTGGGTGGAACCCAAAGGTGAGATCGAAAAAGTCGCTCGCATTGCAGCTTCGGATGCCACGGACCAGGAGTTTATCGAAGTGTTCCTCGCGGCCCCTCGTGGCAAGATTCGCGTCCACAGTAAGGAAGTGGACAGCGGGAGATTCTTTACGCCCGAGTTTATTGATCAGTGGATCGACGAGCGGCCGCAGGATTTTGCGACGGGTTTCATCACTTGCTTCAAGGCGTGGCGGTCAGGGAAGGGCTGCTTAAGCACGGAGTAATCCGGAATCGTCGAGAGCAAGTTTGATTCGGTCTCTTCCCGGAGTGTCGAAGCGGTGAAAAGGTGCGGCCATGAAATCGTCGCAAACCCCGATGAGGAAAAGGGCATACTCGATGCCTTTGATGATGGACGAGTGGTGTTGGCCTACCGTGTAGAGCGATTGTGAGAGAGTGAGGATACGGTTGCTGTATTCGGTGGTGCGTTCAAGGTCACCGGTGGCAGCGGCCTCGTATAGAGAAACATAAACTTCCGGGAACAGGTTCGCTGCCACCGCAGATGCCTCCGTTTCCACCCAAGAGAACTGACTCAGCGAGCAGTTCCTCGGGCCCAACCAGGAAAGTCCAGTCGGGTCGGCGGTCAGCTGCGAGCAGGCGCATGCGTCGGAAATAGGTGAGATCTCCCGAGCTGTCTTTGAGTCCCTTCACGGACGGTTGATCCATGGCTCATTCCACCACTTCACTGGAAAAGGTGGTCTTGGTGAGAGCGGGTATGTTGTAAAGCAAGAGTGGCAGTGGCAAATTAGGGATCAGCTCGCTGAGGTAGTCGCGCAGTTCCGGCTGCCCGGCCGGAAAGTAGTAGGGAGCCGAGGTGACCACAGCTGAGGTATCCGCGTCAGCAGCGATGGCAACTAGATTGGCCGACTCAACCAGCGACGTGTCGGTGATCCCCGTAAGCACTGGCACCCTTCCATCAACGAGTCGGCAGGTCGCCTGAATCAGTTCGCGGCGGACTCCATAATTCAGACTGGGCGCTTCACCGGTAGTGCCGAGAACAAACAGGCCGGAGACTTTTCCATCGATGAGCCTTTCGAAGAGGTGTTCCAACCCCTCATAGTCGATTTCATCCCGCTTTTTCAGCGGAGTGATCATGGGGGGAATGATTCCCTGGTAGTTTGGAGTAATAGGGGGTCAGCTGTTTCGGGCGCTGAACTTGCTGACTGTGAGGCCAACAAGGAAAATGGTGAGGGTCCCGACCACAATAGTCAGATTGCCGTGAAGAGCGGGGCGAAGGTTTTCAGGAAGCCAGGGCGCACTCATCCAGAATATGACGAGTACGCCAATGGCAACGGCGGTCGCAGCGGTAGCATTCTTAGCCTTCTTCACGATGAGTCCGAGCAGGAAAAGTCCGAGGATGCCGCCCGAGAAAATTGATGAGAGTTTCCACCAGGCATCAAGAGCGCTTTGAACCTGGGTCATGGCCAGGGCAGCACTGGTTCCAATGATTCCAAACGCTATGGTCGCTCCGTGGAGCACTTTCATCCCTGTCGCTTCGCCCGGTTCGTTCCTGGAGAAGCGTTTTACGAGGTCACACCAGGTCAGGGTCGCTGAGCCATTGAGGGAAGAGTCGACGGAACTCATCGCGGCGGCGAGGACGGCTGCAATAAGAATGCCGGTGATTCCTGTGGGAAGTTCGGTGGCAATAAAATGGGGAAAGACTTTATCGCCCTTGCTGATCGATTCAGGAAGCAGTTCAGGCTGTGCGGTGTAGAAGGCGAAGAGACCGGTGCCGACGAGGAAAAGCAACGCGGAGATGGGAAGGTAGAGAAGCGCACCGAGCCAGACGCTCTTCTTTGCCTCCGGTTCGCTGTTCGCTGTGGCATAGCGCTGCACGTAGCTTTGATCGATCCCGAAGTTCTGCAGGTTGATGAAGAGGCCGAATATGAGAATGACCCAGAAGGTGGGTTCATTGAGCGATAGAGCAAAACTGCCGAGTGAGAATTTGTCCGATTCGCTGGCGATGGAGAATACCTGCCCGGCTCCTTCCGGCATTCCGGAAAAGATGACGCCGAGACAGAGAAAAATTCCCAGGGTCAGTACGATGCTTTGCACCACGTCAGTCCAGATCACGGCTTCGATGCCACCGATGAGGGTGTAGACGGTAACGAGAACGCCGGTGACGATAATGATCGTAAAAACACTCCAGCCGGTGAGCGGGGCAAGGGCAAGGGCGACGAGGTAGAGAATGGTTCCGACCCGTCCCATTTGGGTGAGCAGGTAGCATACCACCGCGTAGACCCGGGCCCATGGACCGAAGCGTTCTTCAAGGTGGGTATAGGCGGAAACGGCCCCTGACTTCCGAAAGAAGGGAACGAAGTAGCGTGTCGCAACCCATGCGGCGAGAGGAAGTGAAAGGCCGAAAACGAAAGGGTTCCAATTGGCGTCGAAAGCCTTCCCCGGATTGGCGAGAAAACTGATGCTGCTGACAAAGGTTCCGAAGATCGAGAGGCCGACAGCCCATCCCGGAAGGGCCCCTCCGGCAGCCATAAACCCCTCCGTTGTTTTGGAGCGTTTCGCCAGCCAGATGCCGAGTCCGACGACGCAGAACAGGTAGGCAACGAGAACGATTAGGTCAGTAGTTTTCATTCGGGTGGTCTTATCTTTTTACGAGATTAGAGATAAGGCGCTATCCTGAGCATCAGTTTTGGGTGGTCTTTGGGAACTGCGTGGCCAGCTTTTCCGCCAACTGTTTCACTTCCAGTTCTCTTTCCTTCGCCAGATTCTTCGTTTCTCCCGGGTCAATGGAATGGTCGTATAATTCATGGGCTATGGTGCTTCCTTCTCCAATCGCACGCCATTCGGTGTAGCGTCGATCGGCGGTTCGAATCGAGTAGCCCCAGCCTTTCCAATTCGACGGAGCACCGTAGAAGGGCTGCTGATGCTGGGTGAAGGCAGCGTCTTGGACGGAGGTGGTCGGATCCTGAATTACCGGAGCAAGGCTGACGCCTTCAAGCCGCTGACTCAGGTTATCGCCGATTCCCGCCATCTCCGCGAGAGTGGGGTAGAGGTCTAGCAGTTCTGCCAGCGAATCGGTCACTGCTCCCTGGCTGTTGGATACTCGTGGATCCGCAATAATGAGGGGAACGCGGGCATCGAGCTCGAAGTTACTCGTCTTTCCCCAGAGCGATTGCTCACCAATGTGGAAACCGTGATCGGAGGTAAAGACGACGATGGTATCATCGGCATGACCACCTGCCTCCAACCCGTCGAGGACCTTTCCAATCTGTGCGTCCATAAAGGTAATCGAGGCATAGTAACCATGGCGGAAATGACGGATCTCTTTCTCGGTGAAGGGACGATCCTGCGGCGTGGTGCCATAGCTCCTGATCTCCCGGGATTCATGCATGGCGATGTCGGGAACTCCTGATGGCGCTGTTGCCGGAGACGGCATCGGGATTTTCATTGGATCGACGAGATCCCAGTATTTCTTTGGAGCTACGAAAGGGAGGTGAGGGCGCCAGAAGCCGACAGCAAGAAAGAAGGGCTGTCCGTCGGCCGGGTGCTCGCGAAGCATCGCGGCGGAAAGGTTCGCGATTTGGCCATCGCGGTAGAGCGTGTCCGGTCCGTCGGGGGCTTCTGTCGTTGGCGCCTTCTTGATGTTTAATTCCCGGAGTGCTTCGGGAGTGTTGGTGTGAACGGTGTCTGCGGCATGAGTGCCCTTGAAAAGCACTTCATCGATTGACCAGGAGCGACGGTCTTGTGTTTCTCCCATATTGTGGAACACCTTGCCGATGTTCTGACAGAAGTAGCCGTGATTCTTGAAGTGCTCCGGAAAGGTGATGAGCGTCGATCCTCCCGGTGCGACATCTCGGAATCCCTTGCGAAGATCGTCGATTTTTACGGTGGTAGGGCGCAGACCGGTGAGGAATGATGAGCGGGAGGGATTGCAGACGGCCTGCTGGCAGTATGCTTTGTTGAAAACGAGGCCCCTTGCGGCAAGGTGGTTGAGATTGGGGGTTACAGCCGCTTCGTCGCCGTAGGGACCGATGGCACAATTGAGATCGTCAGCGACGATGAAGAGGATGTTCGGTGGCTTAGCGTGGGAGCAGATCGCTACTGCGAGTAAGCAGATGGTGAGCCAACTTTTCATGACGACGACTACTCGGATTCGAGATAGAGAACCCTACCTGGAACCAGTTTTCCGGGATCAGCGACGACGTGTTTCACCTTTTGGCGATTCCACGTGTAGGTCATATGAATGAGCCCGTCGCTGGA